>CAWEJU010000001.1:0-43061 GCA_963809465.1 uncultured Actinomycetes bacterium
GCGGCCGACGGCGAGCATCGCCCCCGAGCGGTCGATGCCGATCACGCGCTTGCCCGTCTCCTGAGCGATCGGGATCGCTATTCGACCGGTGCCGACTCCGAGCTCGACGATCGGCTCGCCAGCACGCCGTGCGAGGGAGACGTACCAAGCGACATCCTCGGTCATGTCGGCAGCCCAGATGTCGTAGTCGGGCGCGAAGGAGTCGTATTCGCTCATCGGGGTAGTATCCGCACAGATGCTTGGCGTGCGCACCTTCGCCTTTATGCCGCCCCGGCCCGCAGCCGGGGCGTCGGCGCGCTAGCAGGGCGTCGCCTCCTCAGCTCGCGCCGGGGCGTGATCGTTTCCGTTCCCGTGCCCGAGTAAGGAGGAGAACACCTTTGGATACAGTCGCCCGCGTGGATCCGGACGACCTCGAGAAGGAGGCGCTCGCCGCCGCAGCGGAGGCGAGGTCGCTGGCCGCGCTCTAGGAGGTGCGTGTCCGCTATCTCGGCCGCAGCACGCGCTGAAGCTCGCGCTGCGCGAGGTGCGCGACCGCGAGACCGGAATGACGCTCAACGCGGTGCGCGAGACGGTCGAGTCGGCGCTCTCGGCCCGCGAGGAGGAGCTCGCGCGCGCCGAGCTCGAGGAGCGGCTCGCGACCGAGCGGGTCGACGTGACGCTGCCCGCCGAGCTGCTCGGCCCGCCCAAGCTGCGGCCGCGCGGCACGCTCCATCCGTCGACGCTCGTGCGCCGCGACGTCGAGGACATCTTCCTCGGCCTCGGCTACGAGATCGTCGACGGCCGCGAGGTCGAGACGACCCGGTACAACTTCGACGCCCTCGGTTTCCCGGAATGGCATCCCGCGCGCTCGCCGCGCGCCTCGCTCTTCCTCGACGAACAGACCGTCCTGCGCACGGAGACGTCACCGGCGCAGATCCACAAGATGGAGGAGCAGCGGCCGCCGATCTACCTGGTCTCGATCGGCCGCGTCTACCGGCGGGACACGATCGACGCGACGCACTTCCCGATCTTCCACCAGTTCGAGGGGCTCGCCATAGACGAGAGCATCACGATGGCGGACCTCAAGGGGACGCTCCTCTACGTCATGCGCCAGCTCTACGGCCCGGAGCGGGAGGTGCGCTTCCGCACCCACTACTTCCCGTTCACCGAGCCCTCGATGGAGCCGGACGTCTCGTGCTTCAACTGCGGCGGCGCCGGCTGCCCGGTCTGCAAGCACTCCGGCTGGATCGAGATGGGCGGCTCGGGGATGGTCGACCCCTACCTCTACGAGTTCGTCGGCTGGGGGCCGGAGGAGTACACGGGCTTCGCCTTCGGGATGGGCATCGAGCGGACGGCCCAGCTCCGCTACGGGATCTCGGGCCTACGTCCGTTCTGGGAGAACGACCTGCGCTTCCTGCGCCAGTTCCGATGAGGATCCCGCTCAGCTGGCTGCGGGACTACGTGCGCGTCGAGGCGGCCGCACAGGAGATCGCGGACGCGCTCTCGATCTCGACCGCGGAGGTGCACGGCGTTCACCGCGTGGGCGTCTCCGGAGAGCTCGAGCTCTTCCGCGTCGCGCACGTCCTCGAGGCCGAGAAGCATCCCGATGCCGACCGGCTGCAGGTCACGTCCGTCGACGTGGGGGAGGACCGGCCGTACTCGATCGTCTGCGGCGCCTGGAACTTCGGCGCCGGCGCAAAGGTGGCGGTCGCGCTGCCGGGGGCGACGCTTCCGAACGGGCTCACGCTCGAGCGGCGCAAGCTGCGCGGGCAGGTCTCGGAGGGGATGATCCTCGCCGAGGACGAGCTCGACCTCGGTACCGATCACACCGGGATCATCGTCCTCGACGACGGGCTCGAGGCGGGGACGCCGCTCGCCGACGTCCTGCCGCTCGTCGACGAGGTGCTCGACGTCGATCCGACCGGGAACCGGTCCGACCTGCTGGCGATCTACGGGGTCGCGCGAGAGGTGGCCGCCGTCCTCGGTGGCGAGCTGCTGCCGCCGCCGGGCGAGGAGCCGCAGCGCGACGGCGACGAGCCGGTCGGCATCGCGATCGACGACCCGGAGCGCTGTCACCGCTTCATCGGGCGGACGCTCCGCGACGTCGAGATCCGCGACGCGCCGCTCTGGCTGAAGGGCCGGCTCCGCCACGCCGGTGTTCGTTCGATCTCGAACGTCGTCGACGTCACGAACTACGTCATGCTCGCTCTCGGCAGCCCGCTCCACGCCTACGACCTCGACCGGCTGCACGGCGGGCTCGTCGCGCGGCGGGCGCGCGAGGGCGAGAAGGTGCGGACGCTCGACGGCGAGGAACGGAAGCTGACGACCGAGGACCTCGTCATCGCGGACGACGAGCGGATCGTCGGGCTCGCGGGGATCATGGGCGGAGAGGAGACGGAGGTCTCCGCGACGACGAAGAACGTCCTGCTCGAGGCGGCGAACTTCGAGCCGACCGGGATCCTCCGCAGCTCCGAGCACCACGCGCTCCGCACCGAGGCCTCGAACCGCTGGGAGAAGGGCGTCGACCCGTTCCTCGCCGGCCAAGCTGCGACGTATGCGACGCAGCTCATCGTCGAGCTGGCCGGCGCCCGCTGGACCGGGGCCGAGGACGTGCAGGCGGGGATGCCCGAGCCGGCGACGATCCGGCTCCGGCCCGAGCGCGCGAGCGCGTTGATCGGGCTCGAGGTGCCGGCGGAGGAGCAGGCCGAGATCCTCGGGCGGCTCGGCTTCGCGAAGAAGCGCGGCGGATTCCAGGTGCCGACCTGGCGCGCCCGCGACGTCACGCGCGAGGTCGACCTGATCGAGGAGGTCGCGCGCTTCAAGCTGCCGGAGATCCCGTTCACGCTGCCGCGCCGCGACGCGATGTTCGGGCGGCTGACACGTCCGCAGCGGCTGCGCCGGCTCGTCGAGGATGCGCTCGTCGGCGCCGGCTACCACGAGGCCTACACGCCGAGCTTCGTCGCCGACGGCGACCTGCGGCTCCCCGAGCCGCTCTCCGCCGAGGCGGCCGCGCTCCGCACCGTCCTCTATTCCTCGCTGCTCGAGCCGGCCCGCCGGAATGCGGACGCTGGCGCCGAGAGCGTCGCACTGTTCGAGGTCGCACGCGTCTACCGGGACGTCGGCGAGGAGCTGCCGGAGGAGCACTGGCACGTTGCGGGCATCGCGGACGGCGGTTTCGCCGAGGCGAAATGGGCGGTCGAGCAGGTCTATTCAGCGCTCGGCGTCGAGCCGAGCTACGAGCGGACGAGTGAGCCGTTCCTTCACCCAGGGAAGGCGGCAAGAACCACTGAGGGCTGGCTCGGAGAGCTCCATCCGGCGCTGATCGACGGTCTCTGGAGCGCATTCGAGCTCGATCTCGACGCGCTCGCGGAGGCGGCGCCTCAGGTCGTGGCCTTCGACCCGGTCAGCCCGTACCCGGAGGTGCGCCAGGACCTGGCCTTCGTCGTCGACGAGGACGTGCCGGCCGCCGAGGTTCTCGCGGCGATTCGCGAGGCGGCGGGGGAGATGCTGCGCGAGCTCGAGGTCTTCGACGAGTACCGCGGCGAGCAGATCGGCGAAGGGAAGCGCTCGCTCGCCTTCAGGCTCGCCTTCGGCTCACCCGAGCGGACGCTGACGGATGAGGACGTCGCGCCCCTGCGCGCCTCGATCGTCGATGCGCTCGCTGCCCGCTTCGGCGCCGTCCTGCGCGGCTAGGAGCTCTTAGTCCTTGCTCTTGCCGCGGCGCGCGAGGCGGAACACCGTCCGCGCGGCCAGCACGGCCCCGGCGACAGCGCCCGCGGTGACGCCGATCTTCTTTCCTCGCTCCGCCGTGTGGCCGAGCTCCTCGCGCAGCGAGGCGACGGCGTTGGTCAGCTCGCGCCGCTCCTCGGCGATCTCCTGCCGGAGCTCAGACTCCGTCGCCATTGCGCAGCGCCTCCGTCGTCACCTGGGCCTCCTCGATCGCCTGCTCGGGAACCGGCTTCGCGCCTTTGCGCAGGAACAGGTAGCCGACTCCCCCGAGGATCGCGGCAAGCAGCAGCGTGGCGCCGCACACGATCAGCAGCGACGCCCAGACCGGCAGCTCCAGCGCGATCCCGGCCGCCGCCGCGGCGAGGCCGAAGGCAAGGGCGAAGAATGCGAACAGGGCCGCGGTCATGGCGAGCCCGATGCCGACGCCGAACGCGGCGAGCTTGGCCTTCAGCTCGGCCGCAGCGAGCTGCAGCTCGAGCCGGACGAAGGAGCGCGCGTGCTCCGCTACGCGCCGAGTTGCGTCGGACAGTCCCAGACCGGTCATAGGCTCGTTCTTACCACGACGCCAGGACCGTAACCGAACCCGCGCTACTGCGCGAGGAACCGTCCGCCCTTCGGAGGCTCCTCGTAGGGCGACAGGCGCCCGTACGCGTCGGCGTCGATCGTGAGGTGGACGGTTCCCTCCTCGATGGCCCCGACCTGCTCCGACGGCACGTAGACCGGGCGGTCGAGGATGGTGCCGGCGCCGGCGGCGAGCCCGTCGAAGATGTCGGCCTCCGGGTCGCCCAGCACCTGGTCGACCTTGCCGACCTCGGTCCCGTCGCTCGCCACGACGGCCCAGCCCTTCTCGACGACCTTCCAGGCGACGGGATCTGCCATCAGGCCGGGCGGCGGCCGACGACGAAGGTCGCGCCCTGCGTTGCGACCGGATTCACGTCGCTGAGGACGCGCGTGATCCGGACGTGACCGGTGATGCCGGCCTCGTCGAGCCGCGCGAGGCAGCGGCCGACCATGCCGGCGGAGGCTCCGTAGCCGTGCTGGCTCGCACAGCGGAACCGGAAGCCCGGCCTCCCGGTCGACTGGATTGGGTTGAGCGGGGCGCAGAGGACGGCGGCGCGGTCGACGTCCGCGCTCGAGTCGAGCTCGAGCTCCGCGATGAGGTCGCTCCAGTCGGACGGCAGCACCTCGAGCGCCGCCTGCCACTCGGCCGCGAGCGTCGCCCGCGCCAGCTGCGGCGCCGCCTCGGCCTCGCTCGACCCGACGAGCGTCAGCGCGCCGGAGATCCGCTCGGCGTCGATGCGGCCGAGCAGCCGCCGCGCAGCCTCGGGTCCGATCCCGTGCCCGCTGCGGGTGACGTAGAAGCGGATCGCGCTGCCGGAGAAGCCCGGACCGGCCGGCCCGAGCAGCGCAGCGGCGCGCTCGCGCGCCTCCTGGGCGCCGATTCGGAGGCTCAGGCGGACGTCGCTCCACCTCGGATCCAAGCCGCTCTCGATGCCCTTCCACTGCTCGACCAGCCGCACGGCGCGAACCGTACACTCCGGCCGTGGCGACGGCAGAGCACAAGGCGAGCCTTGCCAAAAACGAGCTCGGGGACGTGCTGCGGGAGATGCTCCTCATCCGCCGCTTCGAGGAGAAGGTCGAGGAACGCTTCCGCGTCGGAGAGCTGCCGGGCTTCCTCCACGTCGCAATCGGCCAGGAGGCTTGCGCCGTCGGCGTCTGCCGCGCGCTCGAGGACGGCGACGTCATCGCCTCGACGCACCGCGCGCACGGCCACACGCTCGCGAAGGGGACGCACCCGAACGAGCTGATGGCCGAGCTGTACGGCAAGCAGGAGGGCTGCTCGCACGGCTACGGCGGCTCGATGCACCTCTACGACGTCGAGCGCGGCAACCTCGGCGCGAACGCCGTGGTGGGCGGCGGTCTGCCGCAGATCACCGGAGCCGCCCTCGCCTTCAAGCTGCGCGGCGAGCCGCGCGTCGCGGTCTCCTTCTTCGGCGACGGCGCGACGAACATCGGCACCTTCCACGAGGCGCTCAACCTCGCGCAGCTCTGGCACGTGCCGGCCGTGTTCGTGCTCGAGGACAACAAGTGGGCCGAGTCGACGCCCGAGTCGCAGCATTCCCCGATTCGCGACCTCTCCGAGCGCGCCAAGGCGTTCGGGATGAAGGCGCTGAAGGCGGATGGGCAGGACGTCGAAGTCGTCTACCGGACGGCCCGCAAGGCTCTCGACCACGCACGCAGCGGCGAGGGACCGGTCTTCGTCCACCTCGAGACCATCCGCTTCTCGGGCCACTACATCGGCGACCCGCAGGTCTACCGCGACCGGGACGAGGCGCGGAAGCTGCGCGAGACGCGCGACCCGATCGAGTCCCTGCGCGCGAAGCTCGAGGTGTCGGACGAGGACTTCGCCGGCCTCGACGCCGAGGTGACGGAGATCGTCGAAGCCTCGGTCGAGTTCGCCAAGAACGGCACGGATCCGGCGCCCGAAGACGCCCTCAAGAACGTCTATGCCTGAGACTCCTGACTCGGCGCTGGCAAGCGAGGCAAGCGAGCGAGCCGTGGACAGTGCGTTGGGCACGGACGCGGCGAGCGAGCGCAGGATCGCGCCGCCAGCGGCGAGAGCGAGCCGCGGAGGCCGGCTCCGCCGGCCGGGAGCGGCACGCGGTCAGGAGGCTCAGGATGCCTGAGCTGACCTACCGGGAGGCTGTGCGCGACGCGCTCTCGCAGGCGATGCGCCAGGACGACGACGTCTTCATCATGGGCGAGGACATCGCCGAGATGGGCGGCTCGATGGGCGTCACGGCGGGGATGCTCGACGAGTTCGGGCCGGAGCGCGTGCGCAACTCCCCGATCTCGGAGATGGCGATCGCCGGCGCGGCGATCGGCGCCGCGCTGCAGGGGATGCGCCCGGTCGCCGAGATCATGTACGAGGACTTCCTCACGCTCGCGACGGAGCAGATCGTCAACCAGGCGGCGAAGCACCGCTACATGTCCGGCGGCCAGCTCACCGTGCCGGTCGTGTTCCGCACCCAGGGTGGAGCCGGCTGGTCGCCCGGCGCGCAGCACGCGCAGCAGCTCGAGGCGTGGTTCGTCCACATACCGGGGCTGAAGGTCGTCTTCGCCTCGACGCCGGAAGACGTGCGCGGGCTTCTCTGGTCGGCGATCTACGACGACAACCCCGTGGTCTTCTTCGAGCACCGCACGCTGTATCCGATCAAGGGCGACGTGCCGCAGGAGATCGAGCCGATCCCGCTCGGGCGCGCCCGCATCCACCGCGAGGGCGCGGACGTGACGGTCATCGCGACCGGGCGGCTCGTGCACGAGAGCCTCGAGGCGGCGGAGGCTGCGGAGAAGGACGGAATCTCGGTCGAGGTCGTCGACCCGCGCACCCTCCAGCCGCTCGACGAGGAGACGCTCGTCTCGTCGGTGAAGAAGACGAACCGGGCTGTCGTTGCGCACGAGGCGGTCACGCGCATGGGCTTCGGCGCCGAGGTCGCGGCCGTCCTGCAGTACCAGGCGTTCGACTGGCTCGACGCGCCGATCGAGCGCGTCGGCGCGAAGTTCTCGCCCCTGCCGTTCGCGCCCGTGATGGAGGCGTTCGTCGTCCCGCACGCCGAGGACGTGCTCGCCGCGATCAAGCGAACCGTGGGGAAGGCGTAGTGGCGACCGAGGTCATCCTGCCGCGACTCGGCCAGGGGATGGAGTCCGGCACGATCGTCCGCTGGCTCAAGTCGGAGGGCGAGCCGGTGGAGAAGGGCGAGCCCCTTTTCGAGCTCGACACCGACAAGGTGACGCAGGAGGTGGAAGCCGAGGCGGCCGGCGTCCTGCTCAAGATCGCGGTCGCCGAGGGAGAAGTGCCCGTCGGGCAGACCGTCGCTTTCATCGGCAGCGAGGGCGAGGACGTGCCCGAGGTCGCGGCCGCTGCGCCGCCGCGCGAGGAGGAGAAGCCGAGCGAGCCCGAGCCCGTCCAGGAGGCGCCGCAACGGGAAGCGGCCGCATCCGGCAACGGGAGTGGCGGGAGGCTCAAGGCCTCGCCGCTCGCACGACGGCTGGCGCGGGAGCGCGGCATCGACCTCCGCTCGGTCCGCGGCACCGGACCGGAGGGACGCATCGTCGCCGAGGATGTCGAGCGCGCCGAGGCGGGCGCGCCTCCGGCGCCTGCCGCAGCAGCGCCGCTCCCGACCGGCGAGGTCGAGCGCGTGCCGCTCACGAGCATCCGCAAGACGATCGCGCGCAGGCTGACCGAGGCCTGGCAGATTCCCGTCTTCCAGCTTCAGGCCTCGGCCGACATGACCCGCGTGAACGCACTCGTCGCCCGGCTTCGCGAGCGCGACCCGGACGTCCGCGTCACGGTCACCGACGTCCTCACGAAGGTCTGCGCGCAGGCGCTCATGCGCCATCGCGAGGTGAACGCGGAGTTCACGGAGGACGCGATCCTCCTCCATCCGACCGCCAACGTCGGGCTCGCCGTCGCCGCGCCGCACGGGCTCGTCGTGCCCGTGGTCCGGAGCGCGGAGCGTCTCTCGTTGACGGAGATCGCCGGCGTGCGCTCCGACCTCGTCGGCCGCGCGCGTGATGCGAAGTTGCGCTCGGAGGACATCGAGGGCGGCACGTTCACGATCTCGAATCTCGGCATGTACTCGGTGGAGAGCTTCACCGCCGTGCTGAACCCGCCGCAGGCGGCGATCGTCGCCGTCGGCGCGACCGAGGAGCGTGTCGTGCCGTTCGGCGGCGAGACGACCGTCCGGCCGATGGTCACCTTCACCGGCACGTTCGACCACCGCGCCGTCGACGGCGCGCCCGCGGCTGCCTTCCTGCAGACGCTGAAGGAGAGCCTCGAAGACCCGGGGCTCGCCTTGTAGCGATGGCGCCCACGGTCTGGTACCACGTCCGCGACCTCGACGACGGGCGCCGCTTCTACCGGGAGCTGCTCGGCTTCGAGGAGCTCGCGGTCGACTTCGAGGCGCGCTGGTCGGCGCTGCGGCGCGGCGAGATGGAGATCGGGCTCGCGGAGGGCGAGCCGAGCGAGGACGGCGTGGCCTACGTCGACGTCGCAAACCTCAAGGAGGAGGCGGACCGGCTGCGCGAGGCGGGCGTCGAGGTCGGCATCGTCCTCGAGTTGACCGGAGAGATACGCCTCCTCGACGTCTACGACCCCGATGGCAACCGGATCCAGCTCGCCCAGGAGCTCTAGGAGACGAGATGCTGCGAGCGGTCGACCGTCAGGACTCCCGCTTCCTCCGCGACATGCTGCGCCACGCCTACCACTGGCGCATGGCGCAGGATCCCGACCTGCCGGTCTTCCGCTACGTCCAGAACTGGGGTCGTCGCGGCGACGCCGGCGTGGTCGCCTTCGACGGGCCCAACGAGTACGGGGCCGCGTGGTACCGGCTCTTCCCCGAGTCGGCGCCAGGCTTCGGCTTCGTCGACGAGGAGACGCCCGAGCTGACCATCGCCGTCGTCCCGAGCCATCGCGGCCACGGCACCGGCGGCGAGCTGCTCGAGGCGCTGCTGGCCCAAGCGCGCAGCGAGGGCTTCTCACGCGTGAGCCTCAGCGCCGAGCCGGGTCAGACGAGCTTCTACGAGAAGCATGGCTTCCGTGAGCTCCAGCGCGAGGACGGAACCGTGACCATGGTCGCCGACCTCTGACTATCGTCCGCCCGAATGGGAGAGGGAGATGAGCATGGACGTTGACGTCGCCGTCCTCGGGGGTGGCCCGGGCGGATATACGGCTGCCATCCGCGCTGCGCAACTCGGCGCGAAGGTCGCCTGCATCGAGCGAGAGCCCGAGCTGGGCGGCACCTGCCTGCGCGTCGGGTGCATTCCGACGAAGGCATGGGTGCAGACCGCGTTCGCGCTCAAGGAGGCGGAGGAGCACTTCGCAAAGTTCGGCGTCGAGGTGGGGGAGGCCAAGCTCGACTTCCCGGCCGCGAACGTGTGGAAGGCCGGCGTCGTGAAGCAGATGACGTCCGGGGTGGCGAGCCTCTTCAAGGCGAACGGCGTCGAGTGGGTGAAGGGAACCGGCCGCTTCACCGACGCGAGCACCATCGCGGTCGAGGGAGGCGAGGACGTCTCGTTCAGGTCGGCGGTCGTCGCCACCGGCTCGTATCCGCTCCGGCCGCCGATCGAGGGGATCGAGGGGCGCCGCTGCGTCGACTCCACCGGGCTGCTCGCGCAGGAGGAGGTGCCGGGTCGGCTCGTCGTCCTCGGCGGCGGCATCATCGGCTGCGAGTTCGCCTCGATCTTCAACCGGTTCGGCTCCGAGGTGACGATCATCGAGATGCTCACCCTCATCCCGCAGGAGGACGAGGAGGCCGGCGAGGAGCTCGCGAAGCAGTTCGGCAAGCGTGGGATCGCGCTCCATCTCGGCAAGCAGTGCACTCGGGTGGAGGACGACGGCTCCCAGCTCACCGTCCATTTCGGGGAGGGGGAGACCGTGCAGGCGGACCTGATGCTCGTCTCCGTCGGCCGTGGGCCGCTCGTCGAGGGGATCGGCCTCGAGGAGGCGGGCATCCAATTCGACCGGCGCAGCGGCATCGCCGCCGACGAGCACCGGCGTACGAGCGTCCCGCACATCTACGCGGTCGGCGACTGCGCCGGCTACTGGCAGCTCGCCCACACGGCCTTCCGGGAGGGCGAGATCGCGGCCGAGAACGCGACGGGCCACGAGGCGGTCTTTGACAATCGCGCCGTGCCTCGTCCGATCTACACCGATCCCGAGATCGCGGCCGTCGGGCTGACCGAGGCTCAGGCCCGTGAGGAGTACGGCGACGACGTCGCCGTCGGCCGGTTCCCGTGGGTTGGGAACGCGCGCGCCGTCATGCAGGACGAGACGGTCGGCTGGGTGAAGTCGATCCACGAGACGCGCTACGGCGAGCTGCTCGGCCTCGTGATGGTCGGCCCGCACGTGACCGACATGGTCGAGGCCGGCGTGGTCGCGATCGACGCCGAGTCGACGGTCGAGACCGTCGCGGACGGCATCGCGCCGCACCCGACGCTCTCGGAGGCGATCAAGGAGGCGGGGCTCGTGGCGCTCGGCCGTGCCATCCACATCCCGAACCGGAAGCCGCGCGCGGCCGCACCTGCGTAAAGCTGGCCGGAGTCGGACAGGAGGAGCGAATGACAATCGTGAACAGGCGCAACGCCGTCGTCGGCTGGCTCGCGCTGAAGGTATGGAAGGGCGTCGCGCGCCGCGAGGCGAAGCAGGCGCTCGGCCGGCTCGGGTCCCGGCGCCGGAAGTCCGGCGGTTGACGAGCCTCTTCCGCGACTCGATCGCCGGCCTGGTTCCGTACGAGCCGGGGAGGCCGGTCGAAGCCGTGCAGCGGGAGCTCGGGCTGGAGCACGTCGTCAAGCTGGCGTCGAACGAGGGGCCCTTTCCACCGTTCCCGGCGGCACTCGAGGCGATGGAGCGCGCCGCGCCCGAGCTCAACCGCTATCCCGACGGCGGCGCATGGGCGCTCCGCACGGAGCTTGCGGAGCGGAGCGGCGTCGCCTTCGAGGAGCTGGTGGTCGGCGCCGGGGCCGATGGGATCATCGACCTGCTCGCCCAGGCCACGCTCGACCCGGGCGACGAGGTCGTCTGCGGCTGGCCGTCCTTCCCGAGCTACGTCCTCACGGCGGCGAAGCTCGGCGCCGAGGCTCGGCGCGTCCCGCTCCGCGATCACACCTACGACCTCGCCGGGCTGCTCGCGGCGATCGGGCCGCGCACCAAGCTCGTCTACGTCTGCCATCCGAACAACCCGACCGGAACGGCGAACGGGCGGGAAGAGCTGCTCGCCTTCCTCGACCGGCTTCCGGAGCACGTTCTATGCGTTCTCGACCAGGCGTATTTCGAGTACATCGACGACCCGGACTACGTGGACGGCGTCGAGCTCGTTCGCGACGGATGGCGAGTCGCGGTGCTGCGGACGTTCTCCAAGATCTACGGGTTGGCCGGCCTGCGCGTCGGCTGGGCTGTCGCGCCGGCGGACGTCGTCACGGCGACGAGCAAGGTGCGGCGGGCGTTCGACGTCGCGGCGACCGCGCAGGCAGCGGCGCTCGCGAGCCTCGACGACCCGCAGGAGATCACGCGGCGGCGGGAGCTGAACGCCACAGGCCGCGGCCGCCTGGTCGAGATCCTGCGGGGCCATGGGCTGGAGCCGGCCGGGCCGGCTCGCGGCAACTTCCTCTTCGCGGACGTCGGCGGCGGTCGCGAGCTGTTCGAGCGGCTGCTGCGGGAGGGTGTCATCGTGCGCCCGCTCGATGGTTTCGGCGCGCCGGAGGCGATCCGCGTCACGGTGGGCACACCGGAGGAGAACGAGGTCTTCGCCGTCGCTTTGGGACACGTCCTTTCGGGCGTCTCGTAACCGGTAGTCCGAGGTGGTACTTTCGGGCGCAAGCTCGTGAGCGTTTCCTCCGCCCAGCTCGCGCCGCTCAGGCTGCCGGCGTTCCGGAACCTCTTCTTCGCGACGCTTGGTTCCAGCGTCGGGACGCTGCTCGCGGCTGTCGCGCTCGCGATCGACGTCCAGGACCGGACCGACTCCGGGCTCTGGGTCGGCGCCGTGCTCGTCGTCGAGTTCCTGCCGACCATCGTCGTCGGGCTCCTGCTCGGGCCGCTGCTCGACCGGCTCGAGCGAAGGTCGCTGATGATCGCCGCCGACGCCGTCCGGGTGGGGGTCTTCGCGGCGCTGCCCTTCGCGCCGAATGCCGCGACGGTCGTGGGCCTCGCGCTCGTGGCAGGGCTCGCCACCGGCTTCTTCCGCCCGGCCGTCTACGCGGGCGTCCCGAATCTCGTGCCGGACGCGGAGCTGCCGAATGCGAACGCTCTGCTCCAGACGGTCGAGAACATGAGCTGGGCGGTAGGGCCGCTCATCGGCGGAGTCCTGACGGCCGCCGCCGGGCCTTCGGCCGCGTATGCGATCAACGCCGTGTCCTTCGTCGTCTCGATCGCGCTCTTGGCGCACATCCCGCCGCGCCTGCTGCAGAGCGAGCGAGCGCTGTCACGCGGTCACTGGCGCGACCTCCGCGACGGCTTCGGCGCGGCTCTCGGCTCGCCGTCGATGCGGGCCGTGCTGGTTGCCTGGGGGATTGCGTCGTTCGCCCTAGGGGCCAGCAACGTCGCGACGATCTTCATCGCGAAGGACACCCTGTCGGGCGGGAACGTCGGTTACGGGCTCCTTTTCAGCGCGACGGGCGCGGGCCTCGTGCTCGGTAGCCTCAGCAGCGCGGCGTTGCTTGCGCGATACGGCGTAGCCCGCGTGTACGGAGGCGGCCTGCTGCTCATGGCCGCCGGCTCGTTTGCCGTCGCGGCGAGCCCGGACATCTGGGTCGCAACGGCTTCCGGCGTCGTCCTCGGGCTCGGCAACGGCGTGTCGGTCGCCTGCAACGCGCTGCTCGTCCAGCGCGGCACGTTCGACCTGATGCGGGGACGCGCGTTGACATTTGTGATGAGCATCACGTACCTCTTCGTCGGGATCGGGCTGGGGCTGGGCGGAGCGTTCCTCCGCAAGCCCGTGCCGCCGAACGCCCCCCGCTGGATCTGGGCCGGGTCGGGCGCAACGCTCCTTGTCGCCGCCCTCGCCGGAGCCCTGCTCGCCCGGAATCTCGGGGGCGAGACCGCCGCCGGGGCCGAGGTCGGGCAGACGGAACGTTCGCCGGTCGCCGCTGCGAACTGAATAGATTCCGGTTGTGGCCGGCCGGCGCGACTGGAGCCGTGAAGACCTCGCCGCCGGCGTCCGCGGCGGAGACCGGCGCGCGCTCGCGCGCGCGATCTCGCTCGTCGAGGACGGGGATGCGCTCGCGTACGACGTTGTCGCCGACCTCTATCCGCAGACCGGCTCCGCGTACTCGATCGGCGTCACCGGGCCGCCCGGCGTCGGGAAGTCGAGCCTCGTCTCGGCGCTCATCCGGCACGTCCGGGAGCGCGAGGTCACGGTCGGCGTCGTGTCGGTCGATCCCTCGAGCCCGTTCACGCAGGGCGCGCTGCTCGGCGACCGGATCCGGCTCAGCGACCACTTCCTCGACCCCGACGTCTTCATCCGGTCGATGGGCACGCGCGGGCATCTCGGCGGCCTCGCCGAGGCGACGCTGCAGGCCCTCCTGGTGCTCGACGCGGCCGGCAAGGACGTCGTCTTCCTGGAGACGGTCGGCGCCGGGCAGAGCGAGGTCGAGGTGATCGGCATCGCCGACACCGTCCTCCTCGTTCTCATGCCCGGCTCGGGCGACGCCGTGCAGGCGTTGAAGGCCGGGATCATGGAGATTCCCGACGTGATCGCGATCAACAAGATGGACAACCCTGCCGCGAAGACGATGCTGAACGAGGTGCGCTCGATCCTCGCGCTCGACCGCAGCCGCGACTGGAACCCGCCGATCGTCCTCACGGAGGCGGTGCGCGGAGAGCACGTGCCCGAGCTGTGGGACAAGATCGAGCAGCACCGCGCGTTTCTCGAGGAGAGCGGGCAGCTCGAGGAGCGGCGCCGGGCGAACCTCGCGCGCGAGGTCTTCGCGGTCGCTGCGAGCCGGGCGAGCCGCCATCTCGAGCGGGCGGTCGCCGACGATGTCGAGCTGCGGCGGCTGCTTGCGGAGGTGCAGGCGCGGGAGCTCGACCCGCTGACCGCGGTGCGCGAGATACTCGAGAAGGTGTTCCGAATCCACGATGGCGACGGCGACCGCACCCGGGCTTCCTGAGATCGAGCGCGCGCGGGAGCGGCTCGACGGAGTCGCGCGCGTCACGCCGGTCTTCCCTTCGGAGACGCTGTCTCGGCTCGCCGGCCGTCCGGTGCGCCTCAAGGCCGAGAATCTGCAGCGCACGGGCTCGTTCAAGATCCGGGGCGCCTACGTCAAGCTTTCGAGCCTCGAGCCGGAGCAGCTTGCCGCGGGAGTGATCGCCGCGAGCGCCGGCAACCACGGCCAGGCGGTGGCATGGGCGGCCCGCGAGCTCGGGGCGCCCGCGCGCATCTTCATGCCGCAGGACTCGCCGATGGCCAAGGTCGACGCGACCCGCAGCTACGGAGCGCAGGTCGAGCTGACGGGGCCGGCGTTCGAGGAGACGCTCGCCGCTGCGTCGGCTTACGCCGAGGAGACGGGCGCTACGTTCGTCCATCCCTACGAGGACACGCTCGTGATGTCGGGTCAGGGAACGATCGGGCTGGAGCTCGCGGAGCAGGTGGCCGAGCTCGAGACGGTCGTGATCCCGATCGGAGGTGGCGGGCTCGCATCGGGGATCTCCCTCGCCCTGCGGGCGGTGCGTCCGGGGCTGCGGCTCGTGGGCGTCCAGGCTGCAGGAACGCGGCCCGGCGGTTCGGGTTACACGATCGCCGACGGCATCGCGGTCAAGGAGCCGGGCGAGCTGACCATGCGGATCCTCGGCGAGACGCTCGACGACATCGTCTCGGTCGACGACGAGCAGATCGCGGAGGCAATCGTCCTCCTCGTCGAGCGAACGAAGCTCGTGGTCGAAGGCGCAGGCGCAGTCGGCGTGGCTGCAATCCTCGGCGGTCTCGCCGGCGGCACTGGGCCGGTAGTCGCGCTTCTCTCGGGCGGCAACATCGACGCCTCGCTCATGGTGCAGGTGATGCGGCGCGGGCTCGCGCTCGGCGGGCGCTACCTCGTCATCCGCACGCGGGTGCTCGACCGTCCGGGCGAGCTCGCGAAGCTGCTCGACCTGCTCGCCGGGGAGCGTGTGAACGTCGTCGAGGTCGAACACCAGCGCGAGGCGGCGGGCGTACCCGTCGGCCACACAGGGGTGGAGTTGACGCTTCTCAGCCGCGACGCGGAGCACTGCGAGCAGCTCCTCGGTCAGATGCGCGACTGGGGCTACCCCGTCGAGCGACTCGATTGACCCGCTGCTTCGACGAGCTTCCCGGCCTGATCGAGGCGAAGCTCGGCGAGCACGCGCGCGTCGTTCTCGTCTACTTCGACGCGTTCGGGTGGCGCTTCCTCGAGCGCCACGCGGATCACCCGCTCTTCGCCGTCGCCGAAGTCGAGCGCTGGTCGTCGCGCTTCCCGTCGACGACGACCGTCCATTCGACGACGATCCATTCCGGGCTCCCGCTCGGCGAGCACGGTCTCTACGAGTGGAACATCCTCGAGCCCCGGCTCAACCGGCTCGTCACCCCGCTGTGGTTCTGCTTTGCGGGCGACGAACGTCCCGGGACGCTCTCCGACGCCGGCTTCGCCGCTCACGACCTCTTCCCCGACCAGACGCTCTACCGTCGGCTCCTGCCGGTGCCGAGTCACGTGGCGATGCCGGCCGGCATCGCACGCTCGCAGACGAGTCAGCTTCTCCTCCGGCCGGCGACCGTGCATCCGTTCGACGACACCGACGAAGGTCTCGCCCGGCTGTGCGGCGCCCTCGCAGCCGAGGAGCGGGCGTACGGGACGATCTACCTCGGCGACGCCGACGCGCTGATGCACATGGTCGGCCCGGACGCGCCCGAGGTTGCGGCGCTGATGGAGGAGCACCTCTCGGCGATCGCGGCGGCGCCTTGGCCGGAGGGCACGCTCGTCCTGCTGACCGCCGACCACGGGATGGAGGGATCTCGCCCGAGCGGACGACGTACGTGAACGTCGTCTGGCCCGAGATCGAGCAGCACGTGGCCGTGGGCGCGGACGGCAAGCCGCTCGCGCCCGCGGGGTCCTGCCGGGACCTCTTCCTGCACGTCCTGCCCGAGCGGCTGGGCGAGGTCGAGACGCGGCTCGCCGAGCTGCTCGCCGGCGTCGCAGAGGTCCGGACGGTCGAGGCGCTGCTTGCCGAAGGACTGTTCGGGCCGAACGTCACCGAGGCGCTGACGTCGCGGCTCGCCAACCTGGTCGTCCTGCCGGCGCTCGGCGAGGCGGCCTACTGGCTCGAGCCGGGCCGCTTCGAGCAGCGCTTCCACGGACAGCACGGCGGGCTGTCGGCGAACGAGATGGAGATCCCGCTCGTCCGCTGGGTCGCGTAGGTCGGCGGCCGCTCCATAACCTTGCTCCCATGGGGGCCGCAAGCGAGCCCGACCGCCTCGGCCCCCCGGGGGAGCGGCGGCGCGCAGGGATCCGGCGCGGGCTGCCGTTCGGCATCGCCGTGTTCGCGATTGCGGTCTCGTTCGGGGTGCTCGCGCGGCCGGTGATGGGCGCACTGGCCCCGATCGTCATGTCGATCGTGGTCTTTTCGGGAGCGGCGCAGTTCGGCGCCCTGGCGGTGCTGCTCGCCGGCGGAAGCGGGGGAGCGGCGATCGCGGCGGGCATCCTGCTCAACGCGCGCTACCTGGCGATGGGGCTTGCCCTCGCTCCCTCGCTGCGCGGCCGCGCGCTGTCGAGGGCGGCGTTCGCCATGACGACGGTGGACGCATCCTGGGCGGCGGCGAGCAGGGGTGACGGCACCTTCGATCCCTGGTACATGGTCGGCGTCAGCGTCCCGCAATACGCCGGCTGGGTGCTCGGCACGGTGGTAGGGGTGTTCATCGGGCCGGTGCTCGACGCGAAGGCGCTCGGCCTCGACGCTCTGTTCCCCGCGTTCTTCCTCGCTCTTCTCTTCGCGGAGATCCGCGGGCGGCGCCGGATCGCGGCCGCCGCGGGTGGGGCTGCGATTGCCCTCGTGCTGACTCCCCTCGTGCCGCCCGGGCTGCCGATCCTCGCCGCGTCGGCAGCGGCCGTCGCCGCCTCGAGGCTGCGTCCTTGACCGCGATCTGGGTCACGATCGGCGCGCTCGCCGTCGCGACGGCGGCCTTGAAGCTGGCCGGGCCGCTGGCGCTCGGCGGACAGCCGCTGCGGCCCGCGGCGATGAGCGTCGTCGAGTTGCTGGCCTCGGCGCTGCTCGCGGCGTTGGTCGTCGTAGAGACGTTCGGCAAGGGACGTGCCCTGACGGTCGACGCGCGCGTCGTCGGAGTGGCGTTCGCCGCCGTCCTGCTCATGAGACGGGCGCCGATGGTCGTGGTGGTGCTCGGCGCAGCGGCCGCTACCGCCCTCGCACGACTGCTGGTGTAGGCGCCTAGCCGCCGCAGCGGCGGAAGCTCGTCGTCTCTCCGCCGCGGGCGCGCCAGCCGTCGAGGCCGCCGTCGAGCACCGGGCGCGCGTCCACGCCCGCGGCCTGGAGAACGCTCGCGGCGATCGCGGCCCGTGCGCCCGACTCGCAGATGGTGACCACGGGTCGGCCGTCGAGCAGCCCGGCTTCCGCGGCGGCGCGGGCCGTCCGGTAGGGGAGATGCAGCGAGCCTGGGACGTGCGCCTCGTCCCGCTCCTCCGCCTCGCGCACGTCGACCAGCTCGACAGAGTCGTCCGCGAGCAGCCGCTCGAGCTCGTCGAGTGAGACGGGCTCGAGGCTTTCGTGGCCGCCACCTTCCTGCCAGCCGGCAATCCCGAACACGCCGACCGCCTGCAGCGCCCGCGCGGCCCGAGCAGCCTCCGCTTCGTCCGTGGCGTGCAGGACGAGCGGTCGCTCCGGCAGGACGAAAGCCGCCTTGGTGGCGAAGCCCGAGCCGCCTACCGGGATGCCGACCGCGCCCGGATGGTGGCCGGCGGAGAAGACATCGGTCTGCCGCACGTCGAGCACGATGGCGTCGCGCGGTGCGGAGCCGAGTTGCTCGACCGGCGGTTGCGCCCCGACGAGCTCGCCGCGATTGAGCTCCACGATCCGCTCCATGTTCGGCGGCCGAGGCGGTTGCGCCACGAGCGCGGCGGCGATGAAGTCGGCGAGCTCGCCCTGGAGCGCGGGGTTGAAGCGCCGCTCGAAGCCGATCGTCGTCGACGCCTTCGAGCTCATCGCCGCGCCGCACAGCGAGCCCGCGACGTGGCCGGGGAACACCTCGACGCCGTCGCCGAGCTCGACGAGCCTGCGCAGGCTGTGGAATAGACCCTCGGCTCCCTCCTGCGCCTCGACGGCGAGATCCGGCCGGCCGGCATCGCCGACGAACAGCGAGTCGCCGGTCAGGACGAGCCACGGCTCGTCGCTTCGCGAGCGGTCGATCACCGCGAAGCAGCAGTGCTCCGGCCGGTGGCCCGGCGTGTGGATCGTGCGCAGGACGATCTCTCCCAGCTCGATCTCTGTCCCGTCCTCGAGCGGCTCATGCGGGAAGACGGCTTCCGCAGCCGAGTGGACGCGGATGGGAACCCCGTGCTCGAGCGCGAGGCGGCCGTGTCCCGAGACGTGATCGGCGTGCGTGTGCGTCTCGAGCACGCCGACCAGGCGGACGTGCCGGCGTTCCGCCTCCGCCAGCACGGGCTCGACCGCGTACGGCGGGTCGACGACCACCGCAACGCCGGCGTGCTCGTCCCCGACGAGGTAGGAGGCGCAACCCAGGTCGTCGTCCAGGAACTGCTTGAACAGCACGGCGCGACGCTACCACCGGTCGGTGCTATAGATCAGAAAGCGGCGCCGGCCTGGGTGGCGGGAGCTCGTCACGCGCGTGCTCCTCGTCGAGCAGCCGCACGACGAACCAGCCCATCGCGAGCAGGAAGACGAGCGTCTGCTCGCCGTTCATGAAGATGCCGCCGAGGTTCTGGTCGCGGATCGCCGACAGCCCCCACAGCCGCGGCGCGTGCTCGTAGAACGCGTAGAACGGCTTGCTCGAGAAGATGTACGCGAGCCCGAGGAACGTGGAGCCGACGAACGCGACGGCCAGGTAGCCGAGCCCGGCGGGCGGACTGAGGCGGCCGCTCACGATCGGCCACCAGAAGAGAAGACCGGCGGCGATCAGGATCGCGTGCTCGATGTTCAGGCCCCACCCGGTCTGCAGAGCCCAGTTGTAGAACGCGGCGATATGCGTGCAGTACCAGGCGGCGAGCCAGATCGGGAGGATCCAGCGCGCGCGGAGCCGGCCCAGTCCGCGCCGCGAGAGCTCGTCTCGCATCAGCGGCGTCAGCCCCAGGACGACGAGGAGCGGGGCCACGTCCGCGATGAGGGCGTTCTGCAGCAGGTGGATGAGCAGGAGGTAGCGGTCGGCGATCGTCTCGAGCGGCGAGTTGAGCGAGGCGGCGATCAGGAAGAGGCCGGACACGAAGGCGACCACACGCCACCGCGCAGGCGGCTCGGCACGCGCGGCGCGCCAGTAGAGCGCGCCGGCCGCGACCACGAGCGCGAGGAAGATCGGCTCGAAGCTGAACGCCGTGGGGCTCACGTCGGGGACGCCGCGAGGCGGGAGGCGCGACTACGTCTCCAGCGGGGTCGCAGGAGGAGCGCGACGCACGTCCCGAGCGTCGCGAGCTGCTCGACCATCATCACGATCCCCGACAGCTGCTGGTCGGTGAGGGCCGAGATCCCGTACGCGCCGCTGTAGAACGGATAGAGCGGCGTGAACGTGAAGACGAGCACGTCGGTGAGGATCTGCCCCGCCGCGAACATCGCCGCCGCCAGCGCGACGCGGCCTGCGACCGTCAACCGCCGGTGCGAGCCGGGATCGATGAGCAGGGTCCAGACGAGGATCCCGCAGAACGTCCAGCAGACGTGCTCGAAGTCGTGCAGCTTCTCGTGCGCGAGCGCGAGGTCGTACAGGTACGGGACGTGCCAGATCGCGAGGTTCGCCGCCCAGAGCGTGAAGGCGACGCGCGGGCGGAGCAGCGTGCCGAGGACGGCGCGGACGCGGGTGTTCCGAGCCAGTGGCGCGAGGATCGCCGCGGGGAGGAAGAAGACGAGCAGCGGCCCGCGCAGGGCGGTGACCATGAGCGCCGGGCCGAGGTCGCCGATCAGGACGTGCTGGCGCCATGTGCGCGGAGAGGAGCTTGTCGTCGGCGAGGCGGTCGAGCGGCCCGACGAGCGCGAAGAGGGTCACGCCGAGCCCGGCGGCGAACAGAGCGACGCGATCCCAGCCGGCGAGATCGGCGCGACCGCGACGGCGCAGGCGCACGACCGCCTGACCAAAGAGAAGCGCAGCGACGACGGCCGCGATGACCGGAACCATGGCCTCGATTGTGCCTCGGATGAGCCGCGGTCGGCGCTAGAGGCCCAGATGCTTGGCGATCACCATGCGCTGCACCTCGTTCGTGCCCTCGCCGATCTCGAGGATCTTCTGGTCGCGGTAGAGCCGCGAGATCGGGAACTCCTCCATGAAGCCGTAGCCGCCGTGGATCTGGAGCGCGGTGTTCACGACACGGTTCGAGAGCAGCCCGGTGAAGAGCTTCGCCTGCGCGGCTGCGAGCGCGAACGGGCGGCCCGCGTCCTTGAGCCACGCGGCTCGGTGGACGAGCTGGCGCCCCGCCTCGATCTCCGTCGCCATGTCGGCGAGCTGGAACTGGATCGCCTGGAAGCGCGCGATCGGCTGCCCGAACTGCTGCCGCTCCTTCGCGTAGGCGATGGCGAGGTCGTAGGCGCCCTGCGCGAGCCCGACGCCCATCGCCGCGACCGAGATGCGGCCGCCGTCGAGGATCTCCATGAACTGGCGGAAGCCGCGGCCGCGCTCGCCGAGGAGGTTTCCCTCCGGCACCGCGCACGAGCGGAAGGAGAGCTCGCGCGTGTCGGATGCGCGCCAGCCCAGCTTGTGCATGGGGGCCGAGATCTCATACCCGGCGGTGCCGTTCGGGACGATGAGGTTCGAGATCTCGTCGTCGCCCGTCCGCGCCGTGATCGTCGACGCAGGCGCTGATGTCGGTGCCCGCGTTCGTGATGAAGATCTTGGAGCCGTCGACGACCCACTCGCCGTCGCGCAGCTCGGCCCTCGTGCGCGTCGCGCCGGCGTCCGAGCCCGGCGTCGGGCTCGGTCAGCCCGAACGCCGCGAGGGCCTGGCCGGAGGCGAGCCGCGGCAGCCATTCCTGCTTCTGCTCCTCGTTCCCGAAGAGCAGGATCGGCATCGTCCCGAGCGACGTGTGGGCTGCGACGGTGATCGCCACGGAGGAGTCGATGCGCGTCAGCTCCTCGATCGCGATCGCGTAGGAGACCGTGTCACCGCCGGCGCCGCCGTACTCCTCCGGGATCGGGCAGGCCCATCAGGCCCAGCTCGGCGAGCTCGGCCACGAGCTCGTACGGGAAGCGGGCCTCGCGGTCGAGCGCTTCGGCGACGGGTGCGACCTTCGTCTCCGCGAACTCGCGGACGGTCTTGCGGATCAGCTCCTGCTCGTCGCTGAGCTCGAAATTCAACTCAGCATCCGGCCGAGCTCGGCGATGAGCCGGACCCCGTAGCCGGTGCCGCCGGGGACGCGCAGGTAGTCGCCGCGGCTGCGTTCGAGGAAGGCGGGGCCCGCCATGTCGACGTGCGCCCAGGGGCCGTCGCCCGCGAACTCGTGCAGGAACTCGGCGGCGAGCGCGGGGGAGGCCTGGCGCAGCGTCGAGCCGTTCTTCATGTCCGCGAACGCCGAGTCGATGTAGCGGCGGAAGCGCGGGTGGAGCGGGAAGGGCCAGACGAGGTCGCCGCTGCGCTCGCCCGCCTCGACGATCCGGTCCCTCCACTCGTCGTCGTTCGCGAAGGCGCCGGCGTAGAGATCGCCGAGCGCGAGCTCCATCGCTCCGGTGAGCGTCGCGAGGTCGAGCACGTGCGTCGCTCCCTCGCGGCGGACGTACCAGAGTGCGTCGGCGAGCACGAGGCGACCCTCGGCGTCGGTGTTGATGACCTCGATCGTCTTGCCGTTCGCCGCGCGGAGGATGTCGCCCGGGCGGAACGCGTCGCCGCCCGGCAGGTTCTCGGCTGCGGCGAGGACGGCGATCGCCCGCACCGGCGTGCCGAGCGCGGCGAGCGCGCCGATCCCGTGCAGCGTGCCGGCGCCGCCGGACATGTCGCCCTTCATGTCCTGCATGCCTCCGGACGGCTTGATCGAGATGCCGCCCGCGTCGAAGGTGATCGACTTGCCGACGAGACCCGAGCAGGAGGTCGCCGCTCGCGCCGGGCGGGTCGTAGCGCAGGACGATCAGGCGCGGCTCGTTGCGGCTGCCGCGGCCGACCGCGCTCAGCGCGCCCATCCCGAGATCGTCGAGCTCGCGCGTCGCGAGCACTTCGCAGGTCAGGTGCTCGTGCTCGGCTGCGAGCTCCTTCGCCTTCTCGCCCAGCGTGTGCGGAGTGAGCTCGTTCGGCGGCATGTTCGAGAGGTCGCGCGCGCGGTTCGCCCGCTCGGCGACGAGCGCCGCCCGCTCGACGGCCGCGCGCAGCTCCGGCTCGTCGGCGTGGCCGATGACGATCCGCTCCGGCGCCCGCGTCTCGTTCTTCGACTTCCAGTGGCCGGGCGAGTAGGAGCCGAGGATCGTGCCCTCGACGAGCGCCGCGGCTTGCTCGGGCAGCGGCACGGCAGCGACTCGTCGAGCAGCCAGACGAGGGTTCCGCCGACCCGGGAGAGAGCCTGGGCCGCCGCGGCGCCCGCCGTCCTCAACGCGTCGGCGTCGACCTCGTCGCGCTTGCCCACGCCCGCCGCGACGAGCCGCGGCGCCTCGAGCTCGCCGTCGAGGAAGAGGACAACGGTCTCGCCGCGCTCGCCGCGCAGCTCGCCGGTCTCGCCGAGGCGCGCGAGCCGTCCGCCGAGCTTGTCGTCGATGATCTTCGCGCCGTCGCCTCCCAGCGGCTGCGCAACGGGGAGAGCCAGCGCGTCGGCGCCCGCCTGCCCGGGCAGCGCGATCTCGACCTTCGTCATCGGGACGCGATGGTAACGCTGTCGCGCTCACCGCGGCGCATAGACTCGCCTCGCCAACCCGAAAGGAGCGATAGATGCCAGGCAGGTGCAGGAGTTCTTCGAGACGCTTCCCTCGCGCGCCGACGCGTCGAAGACGGCCGGCATGAGCAACTCGTACGTGTTCGACATCGAGGGTGCGGGACAGTGGACGGTGAAGGTCGAGGACGGCAGCGTCAGCGTCGTGGAGGGCATCGAGGACGCGGACGTCACGATCAGCGCCTCCCAGGAGGTGTTCGAGAAGATCGTCGCCGGCGAGCAGAACCCGACGAGCGCCTACATGACCGGGAAGCTCAAGCTCAAGGGCGACATGGGCGCCGCGCATGAAGCTCCAGAAGCTCTTCTAGTCGCGTAGCCGAAGACGATCTCCGCGGACTCGGCGACGCGGCGGTAGCCGATCCGCTCGTAGATCGCGTTCGAGGTCGGGTTGGCGAGGTCGGTGTAGAGGAAGCAGAACCGGCGGCCGCCCTCGAAGAGCCGCCCGTCGAGCAGCCGCTGCGACAGCTCGGCCGTGAGCGCGGTGGCGTAGCCGCGGCCGCGCAGCTCCGGCGGCGTGTACACCGGGCCGACGCGGATGCCGTTCGGCGTCGGCCCGCCCCAGCCGGCGAGGGAGACGGGCTCGCCCTCGTCCTCCCAGAGCAGGATCCCGCGACGCCGGGGTGGAGGAGAGCCGGTGGTCGAGCGTTGCTTCGGCGCGGTCGCGTCCGGGGCCGCCCTCGTGCAGCACCTCGTCGCCGAAGGCGATCCACCAGCGCAGCGCGAGCTCCCGGTCGTCGGCCGTCGCGACGCGAGGCGACCCCCGGCACGGCCGGCAGCGGCTCCACCTGCTCGAGCGCGTAGACGCCCTGCCGCATGTTCGTGCGCGCCCGGGCGCCGGTGTGCCGCGCCCACAGCTCGGCGAACTCCTCCACCTCCGGCTACCGCTGCCGACGGCGCCGGGCAGCTCCTCGCCGGCCACCGCCTCGGCGAGCGCCGCGAGCGCCTGGCGGCGACTGCGGCCGGGCGAGGATGAGGTTGTACGGCGGTGTCCGTAGCGCAGCGGCGGCGACCTCGCCGTCTTCGCGGACGAGCCAGAAGCTCCGCAGCGGATAGAGCTCGGGCGAGTCGCGGATCGTCCCCGCGATGCCGAGCGAGAAGGTTGTGGCGCGCCTCGTCGGCGAGCAGCAGCGGCCCGGCCTCCGCGAGGAAGGTCGCGGCGTCGTCGAGACGGACGACGTCGGTCATTCGTCCAGCTCCACGAGCACGGCGCCGCCCGCGACGCGGTCGCCCTCGCTCACGTGGACGGCGCGAACCGTGGCCTCGTACGGAGACACGAGCGGCGTCTCCATCTTCATCGCCTCGAGCACGACGAGCGGCTGCCGCGCGGCGACCGTCGGCACCCGGCTCGACGAGGACGCGGATGACCGTCCCCGGCATCGGAGCGACGACCTCCGACTGCTCGCGCCCGCCCGCCGCCGTGCCGCCCGCCGCGACGTCGACGTCGGGCGCGGGCCGCGGCGGGGGGGAGGGCAGGTTCAGCCGCCACGGCTCGCTCCAGGCCGCAGCCGGCGCGGCGGCCGGCGGCTCCGAGAGTGGCGGGTTCTCCGTCAGGAATGCGGTCGTGACATGACCGGCGCGGACGAGCGGGTGCGCGACGAGCCAGCGCAGGAACGGGAGGTTCGTGGTGACGCCGCCGATCTCTGTCTCGCGCAGCGCGAGCGCGAGCCGTTCGAGCGCCTCGGCGCGCGTGTCGCCCGGCGGCGATGAGCTTCGCGATCATCGGGTCGTACGCGGTGCCGATCTCGTCGCCCTCGCGGACGCCCGAGTCGACGCGGATCCCGTCCGGCAGGCGCAGCCGCTCGAGCCGGCCCGCCTGCGGGAGGAACGAGCGCGGGTCCTCCGCGTACAGCCGCACCTCGACGCGCGTGGCCTCGCAGGTCCGCTCCTCGGAAGGAGAGGGCCTCGCCGGACGCGATCCGGAGCTGCTCCCGCACGATGTCGATGCCGGTCACGAGCTCGGTCACGGGATGCTCGACCTGGATCCGCGCGTTGAGCTCGAGGAACCAGAAGTCGCGGCCGTCGAGCACGAACTCGGCGGTACCGGCGCTCTCGTAGCCGATCGTGCGCGCGAACGCGACCGCGGCGTCGCTCATCCGCGCGCGCAGCTCCGGGTCGAGCGCGGGCGACGGCGACTCCTCGAGCACCTTCTGGTGGCGGCGCTGGATCGAGCAGTCCCGCTCGCCGAGCGACACGACGTTGCCGTGTCTGTCCGCGAGGAGCTGGATCTCGACGTGGCGCGGCCGCTCGAGGTAGCGCTCGCAGAAGACCGAGTCGTCGCCGAACGCGGCGGCCGCCTCGCGCCGCGCCGCGGCGAGCGCCTCGTCGAGCTCTCCCGGCTCGCGCACGACGCGCATGCCGCGTCCGCCGCCGCCGGCGGCGGCCTTGACGAGCAGCGGAAAGCCGATCTCCTCCGGCGTCCCGCTCGGCAGGACGGGAACGCCGGCCGCGCGCGCCGTGTCCTTCGCGGCGAGCTTGTCGCCGCCTGCTCGCAGCGCCGCCGGCGGCGGTCCGACCCAGGTCAGACCGGCGCCGAGCACGGCCTCGGCGAGCTCCGCGCTCTCGGAGAGGAAGCCGTAGCCGGGATGCACGGCGTCGGCGCCCGCTTCCCGCGCCGCGCGCACGTGCTCGGCCGGGTCGAGGTAGGACGAGATCTCGACGAGCGCGTCCGCGGACTCGGCGTGGAGCGCTCCGCGGTCGTCGGGCGCCGCGACGGCGACCGTCTCGACGCCCTCGGCCCGGCAGGCACGGAAGATCCGCAGGGCGATCTCCCCGCGGTTCGCGACGAGCAGCCGGCGCATGGCGAGGGAGTGTACGGCGGCTCGCCGGGCCGTGCGATTCGACCGGTTGGCTCTACTCTTCCTCGTTTGACCGACCTGGGAGTTGGAAGGACGTCTCCGTGCGGCTGAGGTTGGGGGTTGTCGCTGCGTTGGCCGCGGTCGCCTGCGCGATCACCGGCACGGCGCGCGCGGGAACGGCGCTGATCGTCACCGGCCACGGCTGGGGCCACGGCGTCGGCATGAGCCAGTGGGGCGCGTACGGCTACGCGCTGCACGGCTGGAAGTACCACCGGATCCTCTCCCACTACTACCCGGGCACGACGGTTCGGCCACGTCGGCGAGCCGCGCGTGCGCGTCCTGCTCACGCAGGGAGCGAACGTCGTCACCGTCGGCTGCGCGGCGCCGATGCGCGTGACCGACGGGAGGCGTCTGACGCGGAAGCTGCCGCCGGGGACCTACGGCATCGGGCCGAAGCTCGCCTTCCCGGTGCGGCGCCACGGGACCGGCTTCTCCTTCGGGCAGGATCGCGGTGCTCGACTGCGCCCGCGCGCCGCTCACGTTCGACGGGCGCGAGTACCACGGGACGCTGCTCCTGCGCAGCAACGGCGGTCGACGTCTCGGTCGTCAACGCCCTCTCGCTCGACACGTACCTACGCGGCGTCGTCCCGTCGGAGTCGCCGTCGCACTGGCCGCTCGCAGCGCTCGAGGCGCAGGCGGTCGCCGCCCGCTCCTACGCCGTCGTCGGAGCTGCGGCCGGACGCGTGGTACGACCTGCTGCCCACGACGAGCGACCAGGTCTACGGCGGCGTCGCGGCGGAGCGGCCGCGCTCCGACAACGCCGTGTACGCGACGCTCGGCCAGGTGCTGACGTGGGACGGCCAGGTGGCGCGGACGTACTACTCCTCGAGCTCGGGCGGCCGCACCGAGGCCGTGCAGGACGCCTGGCCGGGCTCGGCGCCGATCCCGTACCTGCGCTCGGTGCCGGATCCGTACGACACCTACTCGCCGCATCACGACTGGGGGCCGTACGAGCTCTCCGCGACGCGGCTGGCCGCGCGGCTCGGGCTCGGGAGCGCCATCGAGTCGGCGCGCGTCGAGCGGGACGACAGCTGGCGCGCCGAGTCGGTGGAGTTCCGGCTGGCTTCGGGCAGCGGTCGCCAGCCGCAGCGGCGACCCGGGTGGCCCGGGCGCTGCACCTCCTCTCGAACTGGTTCTCGGTCGGCGAGCTGAGCTGATCGGCGAGCAGCTCCCGGGTGCTGTACGGCAGCACCGTTCGCGTCGCTGGCACGCGCCGCGAACGCGTCGGGCGCCTGCTCCAGCAGCGCGCCGCCGACGGCGCATGGCGGACGGTCCGGCACGTGCAGGGCGGAGGGACTCACTCTCGCTCGCGCTGCACGCGAGCACCGCCTTCCGCCTCGTCGTGCCCGGCACGAGCGGGGCGTCGGCCGCGGTGGCGGTGGCGCCGCGTGTGCAGGTGCAGCCGCTCGGCCCGCGGCTGCTCGGCGGCGAGGTGCTGCCGCGCCCGGACGCGCCGGTCGAGGTCTGGCGCCGCGAGCGCGGCCGGTGGCGCGTCGTCGCGCACCCGATCCTCGACGCGCACGGGAAGTTCAGGACGCCGCTGCCGCTCCGCCCGGTCGACTACAGGATCACGGTCGCCGCCGACGGCCGGCTGGCCGCCGCGCAGACGTCACTCCACGTGACGCGGCGGCTGCTCTCAGCCTGCACCCGTGACCGCACGCCGCCAGGGGCTCGGGCTCGAGGGCCTCTGACGGCCGCGGTTCCAGTCGAAGATCCGCGCGCCGACGTAGACCGCGAACGAGATCGTCGCTGATGAAGAAGCTCGTCGGCCAGGGCTTCGCGAGCGAGAGGAGGATCCCGCCCTCGGTCGAGACGAGCGCGATCGCGATGCTGAGCAGGAGCGCGAGCCCGGGCCGCGCGGTCAGCCGCTGCGCTGCCGCGGCCGGCGTGATCACGAGCGTGAGGACGAGCAGGACGCCGACGACCTGGATCGCCTCGGCGGTCGTCAGCGCGAGCAGGAGGAAGATCGCGACCGACAGCGCGCGTAGCGGCACGCCTCGCGCGGCCGCGATCTCCGGGTCGACGCTCGAGAAGAACAGCGGCCGGTAGAGCACGGCGAGGCCGGCGAGCACGATGGCGCGCGACGATCGCGAGGTTCCGAAGCTGCGCGTCGGACACGCCGACGATGCTGCCGAAGAGGAGGTTCGTCGCCTCGGTCGCGTAGCCCTGGTAGAGCGAGAGGAAGAGGACGCCCATGCCGAGCCCGAAGGCGAGCACCGAGCCGATCGCGCTGTCCCGCTCGCGCCCGCGCAGCGAGAGGAGCCCGAGCACGAGCCCGACGAGCAGCGAGCCGCCGAGCATGCCGAGCACAGGGTCGAGCCCGAGCGACGAGCGCGCCGGCGGCGCCGGTGAATCCGAGCTCCGAGATCGCGTGCACCGCGAAGCTCATCCCGCGGGTGACGACGAAGACGCCGATCGCGCCGGAAACGATCGCGACCACGGCGCCGGCCCAGAGGGCGGTGTGCACGAAGTGCTGGTCGAGCAGCTGGGTGAACATCAGTGCTCGTTCTCCGACGTGGTGGACGTGCTGGTCGTCCGGCGTCCCGACGACGACGACGCGGCCGCGCACGCGCAGCACGTCGACGTCGGTCTCGTAGAGCAGCGAGAGCGTCTCCGAGGTCAGCACCTCGTCGGGCGTCCCGATCGCCCACGAGCCGGGCGCGAGATAGAGGACGCGGTCGACGCTGTGCAGCACGGGGTTGACGTCGTGGGTGACGAAGATCACCGGCGTGCCGGCGCCGCGCCGGCGCGCATCGAGGAGGTCTACGACGCCCCGCTGGTGAGCGAGGTCGAGTGAGAGCAGCGGCTCGTCCGCGAGGATCAGCACCGGATCGGCGACGAGCGCCTGCGCCACTCGCAGCCGTTGCTGCTCCCCGCCCGAGAGGCGGCCGACCGGGGCATCGGCATAGTCGGCTGCGCCGACCTCGGCGAGCACGGCGTCGACGCGCGAGCGATCCTCCGGCCCGAAGCGCCCGAAGCCCCAGCGGTGGCCGTCGAGGCCGAGCCGGACGAGATCGCGGCCGCGCAGCACGAGATCGCGGTCGAACACGCGCTGCTGCGGCACGTACCCGATCCGGTGGCAGCGCTCGCGCGGTGGACAGCCGTCGATACGGACGCTGCCCGCGCTCGGCTGGAGCAGCCCGAGCAGGATCCGGATGAGCGACGTCTTGCCGGTGCCGTTCGGGCCGAGCACGGCGAGGAGCTCGCCCGGCTCGAGCTCGAAGCCGAGCCCTTCGAACAGGGTGCGCTCGCCGAAGGCGAGCGCGAGGTTTTCGGCCGAGACGACGCTCACTTGCCGAGCGCGGCGGCGAGCGCGCGTGCCTGGCCGAGCTGCCACTGTTGGAAGGTCAGGCCCGGGGGCAGGGTCTCGGTCACCGGCACGACCGGAATGCCGGCTGCATCCGCCGCGCTCCGCAACCGTGCGGTGATGGGGGAGACGGCCTGGCTGTTGTAGAGGAGCACGCGGATCCGGTGGTGCGCCGCGAGCGCGTCCATCGAGGAGACCGCCGACGGAGGCGGCTCTGTTCCGTCCTCGATCGGCCGCGTGAAAGACTCCGGCGCGAGGTTGCGCAGCCCGGCAGCCGTCGAGGAGGTAGCCGGGTACCGGCTCGGTGTACGCCACCGGCGCCCCGTGAAAGCGGCTGCGGATCGTCGCCACTTCGCGGCGGAGCGGCCCGAGTGAGCGGTCGAAGCGGGAGAGGCCCGCGCGGTAGGCAGAAGCGTGGCCCGGATCCGCATGCTCGAGCGCGGCTGCGGTCGCACCGGCAATGTGGCCGAGCTCCGGCACGTCGTACCAGAGGTGCGGGTTCGCATCCTTTCCGTGAACGCCGAGGACGCTCGCCATCGTCACGACGCGGCGGGCCTTGCTCGGAGCAGCGTCCTCGAGCTTCGTCATGAAGGCGTCGTAGCCCACCCCGTTCTGGATCACGACCTTCGCTCGGGCAACCGCCAGGCCGTTCGAGGTGCCCGGCTCGAAGAGGTGGGGGTCGGCGTCGGGGTTCGTCAGGATCGATGTGACGGAGACGTGCGGGCCGCCGATCTGCTCGGCGATGTTCCCGTACACGTTTTCCGCCGCCACGACGTCCACCGCGCGGGTCCCGACTGTCGAACCCCCGCAACCGGCAAGAGTCAGCACAGCGAGAACGAGAACAGTTCTCATTCGCATCGAGCTAGCATAGTGAACGTGCCGCCGACGCGCCAAGACCTCTCGGAGCTGCTCGAGCAGAGCGGCGTCCGCGCGACGCCGCGGCGGCTCGAGGTGCTCGAGGAGCTCCAGCGCGAGCGCGACGACGTGACGGCGCAGCAGCTCTGGAGCCGCCTGCGCGAGCGCGACTCCCGCGCGGGCCTCGCCACCGTCTACCGGACTCTCGCGCTCCTCAGCGAGAAGGGCGTCGTCGACGTGCTCTCACACCACGGGGGCGAACAGTGCTACCGGCTGTGTGGCGACGAGCACCACCACCATCTCCTCTGCGAGCGCTGCCACCGCGTGGTCGAGGTTCAGGAGTGCGGGCTCGACGACTGGGTCGCCGCCGCCGCGAAGCAGCACGGCTTCGTCGCCACGGACCATCGCGTGGAGATCGTCGGTCTCTGCGCCGCCTGCCGCTAGGCGGCGCGCGAGTAGCGGGCACGGGCGCCGTGGAGGACGCGCTGGGCCGTCGCCGGCTCGTGGCTGCTGAGCCACATGAGCACGGCCTGCGCGCGAGGAAGCTCCGGGCGAGCTCGTCCAGCTCTCGATACACCTGCACCGCATGGTCGGCCGGAGGAGCGCTCTCGAGAAACGTCGTCCAGCTCATGCCCAGGCGGCAGGTGCCCCGCAGATTGTTCTCGGTAACCCGTGGCTTACTCGGTCGGCAGAGGATCGAGCGCGACGAGGCGCTCGCGGACGCGCGCGGCGAGCGGGAGCACCTCTTTGCGCTCGTAGCGGTCGAGCGCCTCTCGCCACGCCTCGATCGCCTCGTCGCGGCGGCCGGCGGCTTCGAGCACCTGGGCGAGGTCGCACTGAGCATCGCCCTGGCGCAGGAGGGAATCGGTGCGCGAAAACCAGTCGACTGCTTCTTCGGCGAGCCGCACTGCGTCTGCGTGCTGCCCCCGCGCGGACTCGGCCAGGGACTGCGCCAGCCGCCAGAGAGCCTGCGTCCACACGTCGTCGGGATCGCCGAGCTCGCGGCCCCTCCTGGCGAGCTGCTCGGCTTCGTCGGTTCGGCCGAGCGCGCAGAGGGCGCGCCCGAGCAAGGCGAGGTAAGTGGACAGCTGCGCCGTGGCTCCTCTCCGCTCCAAGTCCTCGCAGCCGCTCCGGAGATACTCGGCGGCGGCTTGCTGGTCGCCGGCGATCAGCGCGAGCTCGGCGAGCCAGATGCCTCCGGAGCGGAGGCCCAGCTCACGTGCCTGCTCCTCGGCCGGAATGGCGGCGGCCCACGCCTCGTCGACCCGGCCGAGCATCGCGAGCAGCACCGCGCGCAGCATGAGGTCGCCTGGGTGAGGCTGGTCACCGATGAAAACATCGAGCTTCGCGAGCGCCTCGCTTGCCGGTCTCGGGCCCATCGTGAGTGGGACCGAGAGCGCCCATGAGCCCGTGATCTGGTGTCCGGCGCGGCGGGCATGGACCAGCGCGTGCTCGATCCCGTCAGCCCAACCCTCCTGCCACGAACGCATGTTGGCGACCCATCCCAACGCGCTCCAGACATGGACGAGGCCGTCGTCGTCGCCGAGCGCCTCGAGCAGCGGCAGCGCAGCGCGAGCAAGGCGCTCCAACTCGTCCGCGGAGCACTCGCCCGCGTGGAACCGCAGGTTTGCGGCGACCGTGCGCGCGAGCGCTGCGCCGGCGTCGTCTCCTGCGGCGGCGGCACGCTCTGCCGCTGCGTCGGCCACCGCGACCCCTCGGGCGACGTCGACCTCGCGGATTGCATCCGCAAGGTCTGCCTCGAGATGGACGTCGACGCGATGCGGCCGGGTGAGCGTGAGAGACCGCTCCAGCAGCGCGATGGCGGCGCGAGGGTCGCCACGCCAGTAGGCGCGCCTGCCGGCAAGTCCGAGCCTCTCGCCCGCAGCCAGCGCGAGCTCGTGGTCGTCCCGGCCGAGCTCGGCGAGGTACAGCGCCGCCTGCTCGAGGTGGTAGCCGAGGATCTCCTCCAGCTCGACGAGGCCCTGACCGTGCTGCTCGAGCCACGCGGCGAAACGGCGGTGGAGATCGGCGCGAGTCGCCTTCGGGAGCGCCTCGTACGCCGCGTCCCGGATCAGCAGATGCCGGAAGCGATACGCGTCGTCTCCGGTCAGCTGCGCGCGGTCCGGGCGGACGAGTTCCTTCCGCACAAGGGCGACCAGTCGCTGGTCGATGGAGCCGTCGCTGTCCGATAACGCTGCCACCGCCCCGCGATGGAAGGTGCGACCCTCGACGGAGCCCCGCTCGAGCACCGAGCGCTCGGCCGGGTCGAGCTGGTCGAGCCGCGCCGCGAGTAGCGCGTGGATCGTCGGCGGCACCTCGACCGCGGCGCCTCCGGAGTCGCGGAGGAGCGCGAGCATCTCCTCGAGGAAAAGCGGATTTCCCTCGGCGACCTGGACGATCCGCTCCCGGAGCTCGTCGTCGACGCCGCCGAGCTCCGCGATGAGCCGCTCCGTCTCGGCTGCGTCGAGCGGCTCGAGCAGAACGGTCGTCGCGTTCCACTTGCCGCCGCCCCACGAGGGTCGCCGCTCGAGCAGCTCCGGCCGGGCCATACAGAGGAGCAGCAGCGGTGCGTCGCGCGAGAGGTCGGCCACGTGCTCGACGAGGTCGAGCAGCGTCTCCTCGCCCCAGTGCAGATCGTCGAGCAGGCAGACGAGCGGCTGCTCCTGCGCCTCCTGCTCGAGCAGCTTGCGGAAGCCCCATGCGATCTGGTCGGGCGCCGCGTCCAGCTCCGACTCTCCGAGCACGGAGCGCAGCGGCCGGGCGGCGTCGCCATCGGGCAGCGTGCCGAGCTGCTTGAGGATCTCGACGACCGGCCAGTAGGTGATGCCGTCCCCGTACGAGAGGCAGCGGCCGCGCACGACCCGGCCGTCGAGGTCGCCGAGGAACTCGGCCGCGAGCCGCGACTTGCCCACGCCGGCGGAGCCCAGCACGGTGAACAGCTGGCAGGAGCGGTCGTGCCCCGCCTGCTGGAAGGCGTCACGCAGGCGGCGCAGTTCGGTCTCGCGCCCCACCATCGGCGTGGCGAAGCGCCGCTCGCCGCGCTCGCGCACGGTGACGAGTCGGAACGCCGCGACGGGGTCGGACTTGCCCTTCACCTCGAGAGGCTCGACCGGTTCCGCCTCGACCGTCGCCCCCACGAGCGCGAACGTCGCCTCGCCCACGAGCACCTCGCCCGGTTGCGCCGCCTGCTCCAGCCGGGCGGCGACGTTGACCGCGTCGCCCGTCGCCAGCCGCTCCTCGGTGCCTGTCACGACCTCGCCGGTGTTGACGCCGATGCGGCCGGCGATGCCGAGCTCGGGCAAGGCGTCGCGCATCTCGATTGCCGCGCGGCAGGCGCGGAGGGCGTCGTCCTCGTGCGCCGCCGGAACTCCGAAGACCGCCATCACGGCGTCGCCGATGAACTTCTCCACCGAGCCGCCGTGCGCCTCGACGATTCCCTTCATCCGCTCGAAGTAGCGGGCGAGCACCCCGCGCAAGGCCTCCGGGTCGGTCGACTCGCCGAGCTCGGTCGAACCGGTCACGTCGCAGAAGACGACCGTGACCGTCTTCCTCTGCATCGGCATATGCCGAGGCTAGAGGATCGCGGGGCGCAGGAGAAGACCGGCGCTACGAGCGCCAGCTCGGAGGGCGCTTCTCGAGGAAGGCGCGCAGGCCCTCCTGTCCCTCTTCGCTCGTGCGCCGCTCGGCGATCCAGCGGGCGGTCTCGGGACCGTCCGGCCGCTCGCGCACGAGGCGTTTCGCCCAGCGTGCCGCCTGCGGGCCGGCCGAGAGGAGCTCGCCGACGACTCGCTCGACCGCCCCGTCGAGGTCGTCCGCGACCTCGTGCACCAGCCCGATCCGGAGGGCGACGGCGGCGTCGAAGCGCTCGCCGGTCACGAACCAGCGCCTTGCCGCGCCGGGGCCGATCCGCGCCAGCGCGAAAGGTGAGATGACGGCGGGGATGATCCCGAGCTTCACCTCCGAGAAGGCGAAGGTCGCATCGGGAGCCGCGATCGCGATGTCGGCCGCTGCGACGAGGCCGGCTCCGCCGCCCAGCGCGTGACCTTGGACTCGCACGACCACGGGGGCGGGGCAGCCGTCGATCGCCTCGAGCATCGCGCGGAGCGCGTTCGCGTCGGCGACGTTCTGCTCGTACGAGAGGTCGACGGAGGAGCGCATCCAGTCCACGTCGGCGCCGGCCGAGAAGCTCGGCCCGTCGCCTGCGAGAACGACGGCGCGGGCGCGGCCCACGCCCACGAAGGCGTCCGCGAGCTCGGCGATGAGGGCCGCGTCGAAGGCGTTCCGCCGGTCGGGGCGCGCGAGCGTGATGCGGAGGACGTCGCCGTCGCGCTCCGTGCGCAGGTTCGAGGGCACGAGGCGAGAGCTTAGATTGGCGGGGTGAATCCGGGTGCTCGGGACTGTTGGGCGGAATGGCTTGCGGAGCGAAGGTTCGGCGGCGACCGGCGGGCACGCGAGGAGATCCTCACCCGGCTGGCGCAGATCCGTGACGAGGTACTCGATGGTGCGGAGCTCCGCGAGGGCGAGACGCTGCTCGACATCGGCTGCGGCGAAGGCCTGATCGGGTTCGGCGCGCTCGAGCGGGGCGCCGGCGCCGTGATCCTGAGCGACGTCTCGACCGACCTCCTGGACTTCTGCCGGGCGGCGGCAGCGGAGCTCGGAGTCCTCGACCGCTGCCGCTTCGTCGAGGCGCCGGCCGAGGATCTCGGTCCGATCGATGACGAGTCCGTGGACGTCGTCACGACGCGCTCGGTCCTGATCTACGTGAAGGACAAGGCGGCTGCGCTCGCCGAGTTCGCGCGCGTCCTCCGGCCGGGCGGTCGGATCTCCCTCGGCGAGCCGATCAACCGCTTTGGCGCGCAGGAGCGGCGCCGGAGCGGCTTCCTCGGCTATCCCGCCGAGGGGGTGGAGGAGATCGCAACGAAGACATGGGCGATCTACGAGGCGATCCAGCCCCCGGACAGCGATCCGATGCTGGACTTCGACGAACGCGACCTGCTACGGCTTGCGGAAGAGGCGGGTTTCTTCCCGATCCGGCTCACCCTCGATGCCAAGATCGAGGCGATGCCGCCCCGCAGCTGGGAAGGCTTCGTCGAAGGCGCCTGGAACCCGAACGTGCCGACGCTGCGAGAGGCGATGGAGCAGGCATTGTCGCCGGATGAACGTGAGCAGCTGACGGCACGGCTGCGTCCGCTCGTGGAGCGCGGTGACGGCGTAGGGCGGTGGGCGTTCGCGCATCTGAGCGGGACCCGGTCGTGACGTTGCGCGGGGCGTTCGCGGCGGCCGTGACGCCGCTCCGGGGCGGCGCCTTCGACGCCGCCGCCGTTGCGCCGTATCTCGACTTCTTCGCCGGACACGGCCTCGACGGGGTGCTCGTTCTCGGGACAACCGGCGAGGGCGTGCTCTTCTCGCCGGAGGAGCGGCGGGAGATCGCCGCCGCGTTCGTCGAGGCTGCGGGCGGCCGGCTCCAGGTCGCCGTCCACTGCGGCGCGCAGACGACGACAGAGACCGCGCTCCTCGCCGAGCACGCCGCCGCGGGCGGGGCGGACGCCGTCGCGGTGATCGCGCCGCCGTACTTCGCGCTCGACGAGGAGGAGCTGTTCGCGCATTTCGAGGCGGCCGCCCGCGCCTGTGCGCCGCTGCCCTTCTATCTCTACGAGTTCGAGGCACGGAGCGGCTACGCGATTCCTCTCCGGGTGATCGAGCGGCTGCGCAGGCGGGCTCCGAATCTCGCCGGGATGAAGGTCTCGGACAGCCCGTGGGAACGGCTCGAGCCGTACCTCGTCGACGGCCTCGACGTCTTCGTCGGCGCCGAGGCGCTGCTCGAGCGCGCCCTCGCGGCCGGTGCCGCCGGCGCCGTCTCCGGCCTCGCCGCGAGCTTCCCCGACGCGGTGGTCCCCCTCGTGCGCGAGCCGACGCAGGAAGTGGGTGAGAGGGCCGCGGTCCTGCGGGCTGACCTGCAGCGCTTCCCCTTCCATGCTGCGTCGAAGGCGGCGCTCGGGTTCCGCGGCGTGCCGGTCGGCCCCGAGGTGCGCGCGCCGCTGCGCGGGCTGACGGACGCGGAGCGGGCCGAGGTGGAGCGGATCGTCGCCGCCTGGCCCACGTGAGCGTGCTCCGCAGCCTCGTTCTCGCGGCGGCGGACAGCCCGCGGCTCCAGCGTCTCGTGCAGAAATACGGCTTCCGGCTCGGCGCCGCGCGGTTCGTCGCCGGCGAGACGCTCGACGAGGCGGTGCCGGTCCTGCGGCGGCTGAACGAGAAGGGGCTCCTGACGAACACGACGCTGCTCGGTGAGGGGGTGCGCGACGAGGCCGAGACGCTCTCGGTGGTCGGCGCCTACCGCGAGCTGCTCGACCGCATCCGGGCGGAGGGGCTGAGGACGAACGTCGCGGTCAAGCTCACGCACCTCGGGCTCTCGATCGACGAGGAGCTCGCCTATCGCAACGTCGCCGGGCTCGTCGAGCACGCGGCGGGCGTCGGCAACTTCGTCCGCATCGACATGGAGGAGTCGCGACACGTCGACGCGACGTTGCGCAGCTACAAGCGCCTCCGCGAGAGCGGGCACGAGAACGTCGGCGCCGTCCTGCAGTCGTACCTGTTCCGCAGCGAGGACGACCTCGGCGCGCTTCTGCCGCTCGCTCCGAACCTCCGGATCGTCAAGGGCGCATATCTCGAGCCGGCGGACGTGGCGTATCCGGAGAAGCGCGACGTCGACGCGGCGTACGTCAGCCTCATGGAGGCGTCCCTCGAGGGGAACGGCTTCACGGCGGTGGCGACGCACGACGAGACGCTCATCGAGCACGCGATCTCCTTCGCGCGCGAGCACGGCATCGCGAACGAGCGGTTCCAGTTTCAGATGCTCTACGGCGTGCGGCCCCGGCTCCAGCTCGATCTGGTCCGGCGCGGGTTCGGCGTCCTCGTCGCGACCCCTTACGGGCCCGAGTGGTACCGCTACCTCATGCGGCGGCTCGCGGAGCGGCCCGCCAATCTCCTGTTCTTCCTGCGAAATCTTCTCCGCGGCTGAGCTCGAACGCCAGCAGGCCCGCCAGCGCGACGAGCGCGAGGTCGCGCGCCAGCAGGTACCACGACCAGGGCGTGGCGTGATCGTAGGCCAGCGGCGAGTAGTGCCAGGGAAACCATGTCTGCGTCAAGCCGAGCGCGAGAAAGAGCAGGCCGCCGGCGAGGACGCTTCGTCCGCCGCGGACGAGCAGGACGAACGGCACGAGCCAGATGAGGTACTGCGGCGAGAGCACCTTGTCGAAGGCGACGAGCGCGCAGACGACCGCCGCGGCCGCGACCAGTGTCGTCTCTCCGTCCACCGTTCGGCGACGGGCGAAGACGATCCAGATTCCGATCACCGCAGCGAGCTCGAGCGCGCTCGAGAGATCAGCCGCGAGCCCGGCCCCGCGACCGCTCAGCGCCTGCCCGCCGTGGGTGTTGATGGTCGCGAGCGGGCGCATGCCCAGGTGCTGCGCAGCCATCAGGACTGCGGCGCCGAGGCTCTCGATCTGAAGCGGCCGGTCGAGCTGGCCGCTCAGGCTCTCACGGAGGCCGTGGGGCGCCAGTACCGCGAAGGGCAGGAAGCACGCCGCGGCGACGCCCACGAAGGCGATCACCGAGGCGGCGGCCGCGCCTCGCCCTCGCCGCCGCCAGAGATGGATGACCGCGATCGGCAACAGCGCGCCCGGCCAGAGCTTGGCGGCGAAGCCGAGCCCGAGCAACGTGCCGCTCAGGACGGGCCGTTCCCTGAGGATTGCCACCATGGCACCGACCGCGAGCAGCGTCGGCCACAGGTCGAAGCGCGTGTCGAAGAGCGAGCCCAGGACGAGCGGCGAGACCCCGATTGCGAGCAACGCGATCCACGTGCGTGCCGCGCCGGCGCCGACGGCGCGCAAGGCGGAGGCCGCCGCAGCGATGCATCCTGCGCCGCAGACGCCCATGAGCACCGCGAAGGAGGTTGCGTAGCTCCAGGTCATGTACGCGGGCAGAAGCAGGGCCGGCAGCGCGGCAGGCGGGTACTCGAACGGGAAGTCGCGGTAGGGGAGCGCTCCGCCGCGGACGAGGCCGGCGTAGTACACGTAGACCCCGACGTCGGTGAGCTCGCCACGCTCGAGCCAGGTGATGAGGGCATAGAACGAGAACGCGAACAGGACGGCGGCCACCGCAGCCGCAGTCCAGTTCGTCCTCGCGCGTCTCACTCGACGTCGAACTCTTCGGCGACGGCCGGCTCCTCGCCGATCAGCGCCGGCACGTCGCCGAGATCCGGCAGCCCTTCTCCGAAGGAGATGAGGCCGAAGCGGTCCTGCGCCTCGTTCGCGATCCAGACGTCGCCCTCGGGGAGCGAGGGCAGGTGCTCGCGCAGCTCCTCGAGCGTCGTCTTCGAGTCGAACAGGTTCCAGATCAGGATCCTCACCATCGCGCTACATCCTGAACACGCCGAAGGTCGTGTCCGGGATCGGTGCGTTCCGCGCCGCCGCGAGCCCGAGCGCGAGCACGCGGCGCGTGTCGAGCGGGTCGATGATCCCGTCGTCCCACAGCCGCGCCGTCGAGTAGTAGGGATTCCCCTCGGCCTCGTACTTCGCGCGGATCGCGCCCTCGTCGACCTCGCCCACCATCGAGAGCACCGTCGCCGCCTGCTCGCCGCCCATGACCGAGATGCGCGAGTTCGGCCACATCCACAGCTGCCGCGGCTCGTATGCGCGGCCGCACATCGCGTAGTTCCCCGCGCCGAACGAGCCGCCGGTGACGACCGTGAACTTCGGCACCCGCGCGTTCGCCACCGCCATCACGAGCTTCGCGCCGTCCCGGGCGATCCCGCCCGCCTCGTACTCGACACCGACCATGAAGCCGGTGATGTTCTGGAGGAAGACGAGCGGGATCTTCCGCTTGCAGCACAGCTCGATGAAGTGCGCGCCCTTCTGTGCGGACTCGGCGAAGAGCACGCCGTTGTTCGCCAGGATCCCGACGTGGAACCCCTCGATCCGCGCAAAGCCGGTCACGAGCGTCTCCCCGTAGAGCTGCTTGAACTCCTGGAAGCGTGAGCCGTCGACGATCCGCGCGATCAGCTCGCGCGGGTCGACCTGGTGGCGGAAGTCCTCGGGGATCAGTCCGTAGAGGTCGGACGGGTCGAGCGCCGGCGGCTCTGGCTCGCCGACGTCCCACGTCGGTTCCGCGCCTCGGCCCTCGAGGTTGCGGACGATGCCGCGCGCGATCGCGAGCGCGTGCTCGTCGGAGGTCGCGTAGTGGTCGGCGACGCCGGAGCGACGCGTGTGGACGTCGGCGCCGCCGAGCTCCTCGGCCGTGACGTCCTGGCCGGTCGCGGCCTTCACGAGCGGCGGGCCGCCGATGAAGATCGTCCCGGTGCCGCGCACGATCACCGTCTCGTCCGACATCGCCGGCACGTAAGCACCCCCGGCGGTGCAGGAGCCCATCACGACCGCGATCTGCGCGACGCCCGCGGCGGACATCTGCGCCTGGTTGTAGAAGATCCGCCCGAAGTGCTCGCGGTCGGGAAAGACCTCGGCCTGAAGCGGCAGGAACGCGCCGCCCGAGTCGACGAGGTAGATGCACGGCAGCCGGTTCTGCTCCGCCACCTCCTGCGCGCGCAGGTGCTTCTTCACGGTGAGCGGGAAGTACGAGCCGCCCTTGACGCTCGCGTCGTTCGCGACGATCACGCACTCGCGGCCCTCGACGACCCCGATCCCCGTGACGATGCCGGCGCCGGGGGCGCCTCCGTCGTACATCTCCCAGGCGGCGAGCGCGTTGAGCTCGAGGAAGGCGGTGCCGGGGTCGACGAGGCGGTCGACCCGCTCCCGTGCCGGCAGCTTCCCGCGTGAGCGGTGCCGTTCGGTCGCCTTCTCGCCGCCTCCGCGCGCAACCTGCGCCGTCCGCTCGCGCAGCTCGCCGACGAGCTCCTCCATCCGCTCCCGCCTGCGCGCGAACTCCTCGGCTTCGCGGTCGAGCTGCGAGGTCAGGACGGCCACGCCCGGAGCCTAGCGTCGAGGTCGGCAGCCATTGACAACGCCGTACCGAACCGTAGAGAGTCGCCCGAACGCAACCGATGCCACGAGGAGGACCCGATGCAAGGCGACGCGACAGGTGTGGTGGATGTCGGCACGAGCGAGGACGCTCGGCTCGAGAGCCTGGGCTACAAGCCACAGCTCAACCGCGTGCTCGGCTTCTTCTCGAACTTCGCGGTTGCGTTCACGTACCTGTCGCCGATGGTCGGGATCTACTCGCTCTTTGTCTTCGGTCTCGGTATCGCCGGGCCTGCGTACATCTGGCTGACCTTCATCCCCCTCATCGGGATGCTGTTCGTCGCGCTCGTCTTCGGTGAGCTCGCCAGCCACTATCCCGTGGCTGGGGCGCTGTTCCAATACAGCAAGTTCTCCGTCGGCCCCCGTTACGGCTGGTTCGTGGGTTGGTTCTACGGCTTCGCTCTGCTCATCACGGTCGCAGCCGTCGACACGGGAGTCGTCGGCTACGTCACCGCGCTGACCCACAACTGGTTCGGCTGGAACCTCAATCCGGCGGGCCACGGAACGATCCTCGTCATCACCCTCATCCTGCTCGCGATCCAGTCGACGGTGAACATCACCGGCGCGCGGATCATGGCCGACGTCGCGAAGTTCGGCGTCTACGTCGAGATCGTCGGCACGCTCGGGATCGCGCTCATCCTCGCGATCCACGGCTTCCACCACGGTCTCGGCTTCCTCTTCTCGACCCAGGGCGCTCAGCACCACGCGACCAACGCGTACGGCTTCAACTTCCACGGGAGCTGGCTCGCGGCCGCGCTCGTCGCCGTGCTCGCGCCGGTCTACATCTTCTACGGCTTCGAGTCGGCCGGAGACATCGCCGAGGAGACGAAGGACGCAGGGCGGCAGATCCCGAGGGCGATGCGCCACGCGCTCATCTGGGGCGGGATTGCATCGTTCATCCTCACGGCCGGCCTGCTGCTCGCGACGGCGAAGCACGACCCGGTCGGTGCCGCTGTCGCCGGCGGCATTCCGTCGATCCTCGCCCAGCTCCCGAGCTGGCTGCAGGATTTCCTGCTCCTCATGATCATCTTCGCGTTCTTCTCCTGTGGTTCGTCGATCCAGGGTGCGGGCAGCCGGCTCGCGTTTTCCTACGCGCGCGACGGCGCGCTGCCCGGGTCGGGCTGGATCTCGCGCGTGAACGCTCGCTTCAAGACGCCCGTCAACGCGCTCCTCATGGGAGCTGTGATCACCGTGCTCTTCATCTTCCTCGTCTACATCAACCCAGGCAGCAACTACCACATCTGGTTCGTGACCTATCCGGCGCATGTCAATGCGCTCGTCGCGCTCGTGTCCTTCGGCGTCAGCGGCATTTACCTGTCGTTCCTCCTGACGGTGATTGGAGCGATCATCGCCCGGCGCGCGGCTGGCAGCCCGAAGGAGCCTTCCGGCTGGGGAGGTGGGGCTGGCCCGTCTTGATCGTCGCGGCGGTCTATCTCGGCGCGATGTTCCTCAACGTCATCTATCCGTCGGGGCTCACCAGCGCGCGGGCCTTCTTCAACATCGACTGGATCACGCTCTCGGTGATCTTCGTGATCGCGGTCCTCGGGGCGCTCTACCTCCTGATCGCGCGGCCCGACCGCAAAATCGAGCAGCACCTGCACGACCCGCTCGAGCCAAGCGGCGCGGAGCTTCCCTCAGCGGCGCCGACGACGCCCTGAACTGACGGGGCGCCGTCACCGGCGCCCCGTACATTTGTTCGGGTGATCGTCGCGCATCTCGACCTCGACGCCTTCTACGCCGCGGTCGAGGAGCTGGAGAGCCCCGAGCTCCGCACGCAGCCGCTCGTCGTCGGCGGTGACCCGCGCGGACGGGGAGTCGTCGCCACCGCCGACTACGTGGCGCGGCGCTTCGGCATCCACTCGGCGATGAGCGCCGCCGAAGCGCTGCGCCGCTGCCCGCAGGCCGTCTTCGTCCGACCGCGGCACGCGCTCTACCGCGAGTACTCGCAGCACGTCTGGAAGACGGTGGGCGGCATCGTGCCGACGGTGGAGCAGACAGGGATGGACAAGGGCTATCTCGACATGAGCGCCGTCGCGGACGGCTTCCTCGCGGCGCGGGCCGTCGCGGAGGCTGTGCAGACCGCCGTCCGAGCGGCGACGAGCCTGACGTGCTCGCTCGGCGTCGCGCCGTGCAAGGTCGTCGCCAAGGTCGCGAGCGACGCTCGCGGCCTGGCGGCCTCGTCGTCGTCCCGCCGGGTCGGGAGGCCGCGTTTCCTCGCTGCGCTCGCCGTGCGTCGAGCTGCCCGGTGTCGGGCCGAAGGACGAGGAACGGCTGCGGAGTATCGGCGTCGAGACGATCGGCGACCTGCGGCGCTCACGGACGAGGATCTTCGCCGCCTGCTTCCCGGCGCCGTCGGCACGATGCTGCGGACCGTGCCCACGGCATCGACCCGCGGAGCTGGAGCTGGGTGCCGAGCGGATCTCGATCAGCGTCGAGAACACAGTCGAGCGGACGTCTCCGATCGCGACCGCTTCACGACGAGCTGCGCGGGATGGCCACGGAGGTCGCCGCAGCGTTGCAGCGGCGAGGCCAGTGGCACGGACCGTGACGACGAAGCCGCTACGCCGACTTCTCCATCCGCAGCCGCTCTACGTCGCTCGCGACCGGAATCGATGCGCCCGAAGCGATCGGCGAGCTCGCCTGCAGCCTCCTCGACCGCGGCCTGGGCGATCGGCCCGGCGCGCTCGCCTCGTCGGAGTCGGCGTGTCCGGTTCGCCGACTTCCGCCAG
>CAWEJU010000002.1:0-211498 GCA_963809465.1 uncultured Actinomycetes bacterium
TCGTCGGCGCGCACCGTCACCTCGTCGGCCTCGCCGCCTTCGAGGCCGGTGATCGAGAACTCCTCGCGACCGGTCAGCCCAGCGACTCGGCGTTCTCGCCCGGCATGAACTGCAGCGGGAGCGATTCCCATCATCAGGAGGTTCGAGCGATGGATCCGCTCGTACGAGTCCGCGATCGCCGCCCGCACGCCGAGCAGGTTCGGCCCCTTCGCCGCCCAGTCGCGTGACGAGCCGGATCCGTACTCCTTGCCGGCGATCACGATCGTCGGCACGCCTTCGGCGCGGTAGCGCTCGGCGACCTCGTAGATCGTCCCCTCCTCGCCGTCGGGCAGGTGGGCCGTCCACGTCCCCTCGCTGCCCGGCACGAGGAGGTTCTTGAGCCGGACGTTCGCGAACGTGCCGCGCACCATCACCTCGTGGTTGCCGCGGCGCGCGCCGTAGGAGTTGAACTCGCGCCGCTCGACGCCGTGCTCGATCAGGTACTGCCCCGCCGGCGAGTCGGGCCGGATCGCGCCCGCCGGCGAGATGTGGTCGGTCGTGACCGAGTCGCCGAGCATGACGAGGCAGCGCGCGCCCTCGACGTCGGCGACCGGCTCCGGCTCGCGCGGCATCCCGTCGAAGTACGGCGGCAGGCGCACGTACGTCGACGCGTCGTCCCACTCGTACAGCTCGCCCTCGGGCGTCTCGAGCGCGCGCCAGCGCTCGTCGCCGGTGAAGACGTCGGCGTAGGTGGAGGAGAACATCTCGCCCTTGACCGACTTGCCGATCACCTCGTCGATCTCGTCCCGGCTCGGCCAGAGGTCGCGCAGGAAGACGTCCTCGCCGTCGGAGCCCTGGCCGAGCGGCTCGTTCACGAGGTCGACGTCCATCCGTCCGGCGAGCGCGTAGGCGACGACGAGCGGCGGCGACGCGAGGTAGTTCGCCTTCACCTCGCCGTGGATGCGCGCCTCGAAGTTGCGGTTGCCGGAGAGGACGGCGCAGACGACGAGGTCGCCCTCGGCGACGGCGGCGCTGATCGGCTCGGGCAGCGGGCCGGAGTTCCCGATGCAGGTCGTGCAGCCGTAGCCGACCGTGTTGAAGCCGAGCTCGTCGAGGTACGTGTCGAGGCCCGACGCGCGGTAGTAGTCGGTCACGACCTTCGAGCCCGGCGCGAGGGAGGACTTGACCCACGGCCGCCGCTCGAGCCCGCGCTCGACCGCCTTCTGCGCGAGCAGGCCGGCGGCGATCATCACCGACGGGTTCGACGTGTTCGTGCAGGACGTGATCGCCGCGATCACGACGGAGCCGTGCTCGAGCGCGTAGTCCTCGCCCTCGACCGCGACCTGCTTCTTCTCGAGCGTCGCGGTGTGCGCCGGCGCGGGCTCGTCGCCGTCGCTCACGCCGTCGCCGGTCGGCGGGTCGCTCGCCGGGAACGAGTCGGCGATCTCCTTGTCGTACGTCCCGTTCGTGTAGTCGACGCCGAACGTGTCGAGCGAGTCGATGAACGCCTCCTTCGCGCTCGCGAGCGGGACGCGGTCCTGCGGCCGGCGCGGGCCGGCGAGCGAGGGCTCGACGTCGTCGAGGTCGAGCTCCACGACCTGCGAGTACTCGGGATGCTCGTCGGGCTCGTGCCAGAGCAGGTTCTCCTTGCAATACGCCTCGACGAGGGCGATCCGCTCGGCGCTGCGGCCGGTGAGGCGCAGGTACTCGACCGTCACCTCGTCGACGGGGAAGAAGCCGCACGTCGCGCCGGTCTCGGGGCTCATGTTCCCGAGCGTCGCGCGGTCGGCGAGCGCGAGCGAGCCGACGCCGGGGCCGAAGTACTCGACGAACTTCCCGACGACGCCGATCTTGCGCAGGATCTGGGTCACGGTGAGCACGAGGTCGGTCGCCGTCGCGCCCTCGCGCAGCGCGCCGGTGAGCCGGAAGCCCACGACCTGCGGCACGAGCATCGACAGCGCCTCCCCGAGCATCGCGGCCTCGGCCTCGATGCCGCCGACGCCCCAGCCGAGCACGCCGAGGCCGTTGACCATCGTCGTGTGCGAGTCGGTGCCGACGAGCGTGTCGGGGAAGGCGACGCCGTCCCGCACCTCGACGACGCGCGCGAGGTACTCGAGGTTGACCTGGTGGACGATGCCGGTGTTCGGCGGCACGACGCGGAAGTTGTCGAACGCGCCCTGGCCCCAGCGGAGGAACGCATAGCGCTCGCGGTTCCGCTCGAACTCGAGCTCGACGTTGCGCTCGATCGCGAGCCGCGAGGCGAACTCGTCCACCTGGACCGAGTGGTCGATCACGAGCTCGGCCGGGATCAGCGGGTTGATCGCCTTCGGGTCGCCGCCCTGGTCGCGCATCGCGTCGCGCATCGCCGCGAGGTCGACGACGCACGGGACGCCCGTGAAGTCCTGCAGCAGGACGCGCGCCGGGTGGAACGAGATCTCCTGCGACGGCTCGGCGTCGGCGACCCAGCCGGCGACCGCCTCGGCCTCCTCCTCGGAGCCGTTGCGGAGGACGTTCTCGAGCAGGATCCGGAGCGTGTACGGGAGCCGGGCGGCGGCGGCGTCGAGCTTGTGGAACCCATAGCTCTCGTCGCCGACCCGTAGCTGCTCCATGCCTCGATCTTAGAGGCGGCCGCACGGCTCCCGGGCCGCGAACTCGGCGAACTCCTCCTGGTTGTCGCCGATCTGGTGGACGTAGACGTGCGTGAAGCCCGCCTCCTCGAACTCGCGGATCGGCTCGAGGTACGGCTCGGGGTCGGGGCCGGCCGGGGTCGACTCGGCCACGTCCTGCGACCGGACGGCCGCAGCCTCCTCGAAGTCGTGCGGGGCCGGCAGCTCCGGCCGCCCGAGCCCGCGAGCGCGAGGTTCGGCCAGAACTTGTGGGCGCGTCGTGCCCCGCCTCTTCCTCCTCGTCGCAGGCGACGTGGGTCATCCCGAGCTTCGGCTTGCCGCCGCCGCCCGCGGACTCGAACTCCTCCAGGATCTCCGCGTCCGGCGCCGTCGAGACCAGGCCGTCGCCGATGCGGCCCGCGAGCTCGCGCCGCGCTGCGGCTTCGCCGCGCGACGTAGATCTCGGGCGGCTCGTCGGGCAAGGTGAAGAGCCGCGCCTCCTCCACCGGTAGTGGCGCCCGCGGTGCGTGACCTCCTCGCCGCTCCAGAGCTCGCGGATCACGTCGACCGCCTCCTCGAGCATCTCCAGCCGCTCCCACTCGAGCGGCCAGCGCTCGCCGGTCACGTGCTCGTTGAGGTTCTCGCCCGTGCCGACGCCGAGGAAGAAGCGGCCCGGCATCATGCCGCGACGGTCGCCGCAGCCTGGGCGACGATCGCCGGGTGGATCCGGATCAGCGGGCACGTCACGCCGGTGCCGACGCGGATCTTCTCCGTCGCCTGGGCGATCCCGCCGAGCGTCGACCAGACGAACGGGCTCTGGCCCTGCTCGCTCACCCACGGGTGGAAGTGGTCGGAGATCAGCGCGAACGTGAAGCCCGCCCGCTCGGCCATCCGCGCCTGGCGGACGAGCTCGTTCGGGGGGTGGTCCTCGGACGAGAGGGCGAAGCCGAGCTCCATGCCGACGGAAGTACCGTTTGCGCGGGGCAAAACGGGCCGGACCCTACGCGGCGCGTCGCGCCGCGCGCGCCAGCTCGGCGAGCTCGTCGAGCGCCCCCGACGCCTCGGCGGCGTCGCGGTCGCGCAGCGTCGCATGCACCCCTTTGCCGGCGGTGTCGACGTGGACGCTCGCGAGGCGCAGCCGCCGCTGGATCGGGCCCTCGACGCGCCGCAGGCTCTGCGCCTTCTCGAGCGGCACCAGCAGCGTGATCCTGCGCAGCCGCCCGCTCGTCGTGGCACACAGGTGTCGGTGGGTCCCCAGGCGAGCCTGCGATAGCGGAGCGGGCTCTTCCAGAAGACGCGCCGCGGCGGCGGCGACAGCTCGCACGCCGGTCGGGGACGAGCAGGTTCACGTAGCTCGAGCCCGAGTTCGCGGCTCCCGACCGGCAGCAGCGCCCGCATCTGCCCGCGCTCGTGCCGCGCCCTCGCCCTTGCCGACGCCGCCGGCCCGCGAGGTCGACCTCGACGGGACCAGCCGACCAGCTGCCAGAGGAACGGCTCCACCATCCGCACCGCCTGGACTCGCCCGGGCCGGATCACCTCCGCGGTAAGGGCCACGAGGCCGCCGCGCAGGTGCAGCCCGTCGGGCCCCTCCAGGACTCTCTGCCCGTACAGCTGGTTGAAGCGGCGCCAGACGACCGTGAACGCGCCGAGTATCCAGACGAAGCCGCCGCTCACGATGGCGCCGGCCGTGTGCGGCGAGACCAGGGCGGCGATCACGATCCCGAGGAGGACGAGCTCGGCGAACACGCCGGCGTCGCTGATCAGGATCGAGATGACCAGCTGTCTCGTGTCGACCTGCGCCAGCAGCCTCTCCTGCGCCGGCTCCCGCGGCTCGTCCGCTGCCGACTCTGCGCCGGGCTGGTCGGGCGGGCGCCGCGGGCCAGCGCCAGCAGCCGGTCGCGGAGCGGCTCGACCTCGCGCTCGGGCAGGTAGGCGAGCCGGGCGGTTGCGCCGCTCGCGCCGGCCATGCGCAGCCGCAGCTCCGCCACGCGGAACATCCGCGCCAGGCCCGGCCGGACGACGTCGATCGCCTGGACCTGCAACAGCGGAAAGCGGACCAATTGCCGCCGCAGCAACCCCGTCTCGAGGTGCAGGCCGTCTCCCTCGATCGCCAGCGCGTCACCAGCCAGGAGACGAAGCGGGTGGTCACGAGCACCGCCACGACGATCGAGCTGAGGTAGGCGTTGGTGAGCTTGTCCCCCCGGGCCAGGATCGGCACCAGCAGGATCCCGATCCCGATCGTGAAGCGCCCCCCGCGCACCACCGGCGAGAGCGGATGCAGCCGCTGCCAGCCGTCGCCTGGTGTGGGGGCCCCGGCGTCTCAGGCCGGCCGCCTGCGCCTCGCCACCCGAGCCGGTCGCGCAGGCGGGCCGCCTCGGTCCCGCTCCAGGCCGGGGATCCGTGCGTCGGTCGCCGCCGCCGCCGTGTGCAGCCGCACGCTCGCGACCCGAACGAGCGCTCCAGCGGGCCTGCGGTCACGTCGATGAACTGCATCCGCCCGTAGGACCACCGACAGGCGGGCGAACAGGACGCCGCGCCGCACGAGCAAGTCGTCCTCGCGCTCGGCGTAGCCCCACGAGCGGAACCGCCGGCCCACCAAGAAAGAGGAGCAGGCCCGCGACCGCAGCCACCGCCGCACCGCTGTATGCACCTCCGACCCCGACAGTGCGCCGACGGCGACGAGGAAGATCGCGACGACAACGGCCGCACGGCCACCTCGAGGCGCCGCAACCGCAGCAGCCGCGGCGACGGTGTCCTCCACTCGAGCTGCTCGGCCTGCTTCACATCCAGAGCCGTCATGCCCCGAGCCTACCGGAGGCGCTACTGGGGCTTCGTTCCCCTGTGCTCGACCCGGCGCCGTCGTGGCTCAACCACGTACTTCGGGTCGCGCGCCGACTGGACGCCCCCGTTGAAGACGGCCCAGCGAAGGCACCCTCGCCGGCGCAGACGAGAGTGCCTCCGAGCGCGGCCGCCGTCCGGCTCTCTCGTCCGCGCAGGGCGAGCAGCGCGGCTCCGGTCGTGGCGAGCCCCTTCGCCGCCCAGGAGAGCTTGCCGGCGTTCCTCAGGTAGACCTCGCCGAGCTCGCCCAGCCGCAGCCCCATCAGCTGCATCAGCGCGCCCTCGGCGAGGACGCCGGCGACCGCGAGGCGCCGGCAGGGCCGGCCTCCCGGGGGTGGACGAAGATGCCCGCGGCTGCGCCGGCGCTCGCGGCGGCGCTCGCGGCGAAGATCCACGGCAGCTCCCGGCAGCCTCGTGCCGGACAGGAACGGGCGTGTTCCGCCACCAGCACGCCCGTGTAGGTGGCGAGTAGCGGCCCGGCCAGGGTCGCGATAACTTCGGCGAGGAGCTTGACGGGCTTCAGCCACCCGAGCAGCTCGAGCACGGCGGACGTGCTGGACACCCCGCCGCTCACGAGCAGCACCCACGAGCCGACGTTCATCGGCGACGTCACCTTCACGACCCGCGCTGCTCATCTCCGACCTCGGCCGGCCCGAGCGGTTCCACCACATGCTGCGGGTCGTGAAGGTGACGTCGCCGATGAACGTCGGCTCGTGGGTGCTGCTCGTGAGCGGCGGGGCGTCCAGCACGTCCGCCGTGCTCGAGCTGCTCGGGTGGCTGAAGCCCGTCAAGCTCCTCGCCGAAGGTATCGCGACCCTGGCCGGGCCGCTACTCGCCACCTACACGGGCGTGCTCGTGGCGGACACCGCCGTTCCGGTCTGGCACGAGGGCCGCCGGGAGCTGCCGTGGATCTTCGCCGCGAGCGCCGCGGCGAGCGCCGGCGCAGCCGCGGGCATCTTCGTCCACCCCTGGGAGGCCGGCCCTGCACGTCGCCTCGCGGTCGCCGGCGTCCTCGCCGAGGGCGCGCTGATGCAGCTGATGGAGCTGCGGCTGGGCGAGCTCGGCGAGGTCTACCGGCAGGGAACGGCCGGCAAGCTCTCGTGGGCGGCGAAGGGGCTCGCCACGACCGGAGCCGGCGCTGCTCGCCCTGCGCGGACGGAAGAGCCGGACCGCGGCCGCGCTCGGAGGCGCTCTCGTCTGCGCCGGCGAGGTGTGCCTCCGCTGGGCCGTCTTCAAAGCGGGCGTCCAGTCGGCGCGCGACCCGAAGTACGTGGTTGAGCCACAACGGCGCCGGGTCGAGCACAGGGGAACGAAGCCCCAGTAGCGCCTCCGTCTAGGCTCGGGGCATGACGGCTCTGGATGTGCAAGCGGGCCGAGCAGCTCGAGTGGAGGACACCGTCGCCGCGGCTGCTGCGGTTGCGGCGCCTCGAGGTGGCCGTGCCGGCCGTTGTCGTCGCGATCTTCCTCGTCGTCGTCGGCGCCGTGTCGGGGTCGGCGGGTGCGTACAGCGGTGCGGCGGTGGCTGCGGTCGCGGGCCTGCTCCTCTTTCCGTTGGTGGGCCGGCGGTTCCGCTCGTGGGGCTACGCCGAGCGCGAGGACGACCTGCTCGTGCGGCGCGGCGTCCTGTTCGCCCGCCTGTCGGTGGTGCCGTACGGGCGGATGCAGTTCATCGACGTGACCGCAGGCCCGCTGGAGCGCTCGTTCGGGCTGGCGAGCGTGCGGCTGCACACGGCGGCGGCGGCGACCGACGCGCGGATCCCCGGCCTCGAGCGCGACGAGGCGGCCCGCCTGCGCGACCGGCTCGCCGAGCTCGGTGAGGCGCAGGCGGCGGGCCTGTGACGCCGGGCCCCACACCAGGCGACGGCTGGCAGCGGCTGCATCCGCTCTCGCCGGTGGTGCGCGGGGGACGCTTCACGATCGGGATCGCGATCCTGCTGGTGCCGATCCTGGCCCGGGGCGACAAGCTCACCAACGCCGTGCCACAGCTCGGTCGTCGTGGCGGTGCTCGTGACCACCGGCTTCGTCTCCTGGCTCGTCACGCGCTGGCGGATCGAGGGAGACGACCTGCACCTCGAGACGGGGTTGCTGCGGCGGCAATCGGTCCGCTTTCCGCTGTCGCAGGTCCAGGCGATCGACGTCGTCCGGCCGGGCCTGGCGCGGATGTTCCGCGTGGCGGAGCTGCGGCTGCGCATGGCCGGCGCGAGCGGCGCGACCGCCCGGCTCGCCTACCTGCCCGAGCACGAGGTCGAGCCGCTCCGCGACCGGCTGCTGGCGCTGGCCCGCGGCGCCCGCTCCGACCAGCCCGGCGCAGAGTCGGCAGCGGACGAGCCGCGGGAGCCGGCGCAGGAGAGGCTGCTGGCGCAGGTCGACACGAGACAGCTGGTCATCTCGATCCTGATCAGCGACGCCGGCGTGTTCGCCGAGCTCGTCCTCCTCGGGATCGTGATCGCCGCCCTGGTCTCGCCGCACACGGCCGGCGCCATCGTGAGCGGCGGCTTCGTCTGGATCCTCGGCGCGTTCACGGTCGTCTGGCGCCGCTTCAACCAGCTGTACGGCCAGAGAGTCCTGGAGGGGCCGGACGGCCTGCACCTCCGCGGCGGCCTGGTGGCCCTGACCGCGGAGGTGATCCGGCCCGGCCGCGTCCAGGCGGTGCGCATGGTGGAGCCGTTCCTCTGGCAGCTGGTCGGCTGGTGCCGCGTGGAGGTCGACCTCGCGGGCCGGCAGCGCGGCAAGGGCGAGGGAGCGGCCGAGCGCGGCCAGCTGCGGACGCTGCTGCCGGTCGGGAGCCGCGAGCTCGGGCTCGAGCTCGTGAACCGGCTCGTGCCCGACCGGCCGAGCGAGCTGGCGCCGCCGCCGCGACGCGTGTTCTGGAAGAGCCCGCTCCGCTACCGCAAGCTCGCCTGGGGCCGAACGGACACGTGCGTCGCGACGACGAGCGGGCGGCTGCGCCGGATCAGCTGCTGGGTGCCGCTCGAGAAGGCGCAGAGCCTGCGGCGAGTCGAGGGCCCGATCCAGCGGCGGCTGCACCTGGCGAGCGTCCACGTCGATACCGCCGGCAAAGGGGTGCATGCGACGCTGCGCGACCGCGACGCAGCCGAGGCGACGGAAGCGCTCGACGAGCTCGCCGAGCTGGCGCGCGCGGCGAGACGCGCGGCGTAGCGCGGGCCAGCCCGTTTTGCGGCGGGCCAAACAGGTACTTGCGACGGCATGGAGATCGGCTTCGCGCTCTCGTCCGAGGACCACCCGCCGAACGAGCTCGTCCGCCAGGCGCAGATCGCCGAGCGGGCGGGCTTCACGTTCGCGCTCATCTCCGACCATTTCCACCCCTGGGTGGGCGAGCAGGGCCAGAGCCCGTTCGTCTGGTCGACGCTCGGCGGGATCGCCCAGGCGACGGAGAAGATCCGCGTCGGCACGGGCGTGACGTGCCCGCTGATCCGGATCCATCCGGCGATCGTCGCCCAGGCTGCGGCGACGGTCGCGTGCATGATGCCGGGCCGCTTCTTCCTCGGCGTCGGCACGGGCGAGAACCTCAACGAGCACGTGACCGGCGCCCGCTGGCCGCTGGCGTGGGAGCGGCTCGAAATGCTCGAAGAGGCGGTCGAGGTGATGCGGAAGCTGTGGAGCGGCCACGAGGTCACGCACCGGGGCCCGCACTACAGCGTCGAAGAGGCGCGCCTCTACACCGTGCCGGACGAGCCGCCGGAGATCTACGTCGCCGCCGCAAAGCCGCAGGCGACGGAGCTCGCCGGCCGCATCGGCGACGGTCTCATCTCGACCTCGCCGGACGCCGACAGGGTCTCCGCTTTCGAGGACGCGGGCGGGGCCGGCAAGCCGAAGATCGGCATGACCCACGTCGCCTACGACGAGGACGAGGAGGCCGGCCACGAGCGCGCGCACAAGCTGTGGCCGAACCTCGCGCTTGCGGGCTCGGGCGGCCAGGAGCTGCCGGCGCCGCGCGACTTCGAGGAGGCCGCCGGCAACGTGACGGTGCAGGACGTGGCGGAGTCGGTTCCCGCCGGCCCGGATCCGGCGCCGTACCTCGGGCAGATCCGGAAGTTCGAGGAAGCCGGCTACACGCACGTCTACATCCACCAGATCGGCGAGAACCAGGAGGAGTTCGCCGAGTTCGCGGCCCGGGAGCTGATCGGCCGCCTCTAAGATCGGGCTATGGAGCAGCTACGGGTAGGCGACGAGAGCTACGGGATCCACAAGCTCGACGCCGCCGCGGCCCGGCTCCCGTACACGCTCCGGATACTGCTCGAGAACGTCCTCCGCAACGCGAGCGAGGAGGCGGTCGAAGCGGTGGCCGGCTGGGTCGCCGACGCCGAGCCGTCGCAGGAGATCTCGTTCCACCCGGCGCGCGTCCTGCTGCAGGACTTCACGGGCGTCCCCGCCATCGTCGACCTCGCCGCGATGCGCGACGCGATGCGCGACCAGGGGGGCGACCCGGGCGCGATCAACCCGCTCATCCCGGCCGAGCTCGTGATCGACCACTCGGTCCAGGTGGACGAGTTCGCCTCGCGCCTCGCGATCGGGCGGAACGTCGAGCTCGAGTTCGAGCGCAACCGCGAGCGCTATGCGTTCCTCCGCTGGGGCCAGGGCGCCTTCGACGGGTGCGCGTCGTGCCGCCGAACACCGGCATCGTCCACCAGGTCAACCTCGAGTACCTCGCGCGCGTCGTCGAGGTGCGGGACGGCGTCGCCTTCCCGGACACGGTCGTCGGCACCGACTCGCACACGACGATGGTCAACGGCCTCGGCGTGCTCGGCTGGGGAGTCGGCGGGATCGAGGCCGAGGCCGCGATGCTCGGGGAGGCGCTCTCGATGCTCGTGCCTCAGGTCGTGGGCTTCCGGCTGACCGGCAGGCTGCGCGAGGGCGCGACGGCGACCGACCTCGTCCTCACGGTGACCCAGATCCTTCGCAAGACTCGGCGTCGTCGGGAAGTTCGTCGAGTACTTCGGCCCCGGTCTCGGCTCGCTCGCCCTCGCCGACCGCGCGACGCTCGGGAACATGAGCCCCGAGTACGGCGCGACCTGCGGCTTCTTCCCGGTCGACGACGTCACGCTCAACTACCTGCGTCTCACCGCGCGCCCGGAGGAGCGGATCGCGCTCGTCGAGGCCTACTGCAAGGAGAACCTGCTCTGGCACGAGCCCTCCGAGCACCCGGAGTACTCGCAGGTCGTGGAGCTCGACCTCGACGACGTCGAGCCCTCGCTCGCCGGCCCTCGCCGGCCGCAGGACCGGGTCCCGCTCGCGAACGCAAAGGAGGCGTTCATCGAGTCGCTCGGGAGCTTCGGCGTCGACCTCGTGAACGGGACGTACGACAAGGAGATCGCGGACTCGTTCCCCGCGAGCGATCCGCCGACCGGTGACGGAGTCTCCGACGGCGACGAGCCGGCGCCCGCGCGGACCGCGACCCTCGAGAAGAAGCAGATCGCCGTCGAGGGTGAGGACTACGCGCTCGAGCACGGCTCCGTCGTGATCGCCGCCATCACGTCCTGCACGAACACGTCGAACCCGTCGGTGATGATCGCCGCCGGCCTGCTCGCGAAGAAGGCCGTCGAACGCGGCCTCGAGCGGCGGCCGTGGGTGAAGTCTTCCCTCGCCCCGGGGTCGAAAGTCGTGACCCAGTACTACCGCGCCTCCGGCCTCGACGCGTACCTCGACCAGCTCGGCTTCAACACGGTGGGCTACGGCTGCACGACCTGCATCGGGAACTCCGGGCCGCTGCCGGAGGCGATCAGCGCGGCCGTCGCCGAAGGCGACCTCGTCGTCGCCGCCGTCCTCTCCGGCAACCGCAACTTCGAGGCGCGCATCCACGGCGAGGTGAAGGCGAACTACCTCGCCTCGCCGCCGCTCGTCGTCGCCTACGCGCTCGCAGGCCGGATGGACGTCGACCTCCTCAACGAGCCGCTGGGCCAGGGATCCGACGGCGAGGACGTGTTCCTGCGCGACCTCTGGCCGAGCCGCGACGAGATCGACCGCGTGGTCGGGGACTCGGTGCAGGGCGGGATGTTCTCCTCGACCTACGCCGACGTCTTCACCGGCGACGAGCGCTGGCGGGGGCTCGAGACGCCCGAGGGCGAGCTGTACGAGTGGGATCCCGCGTCGACCTACGTGCGGCTGCCGCCGTACTTCGACGGGATGCCGCGCGAGCCGGAGCCGGTCGCCGACGTTCAGGGCGCGCGCTGCCTCGCCCTCCTCGGCGACTCCGTCACGACCGACCACATCTCGCCGGCAGGCGCGATCCGGCCCGACTCGCCGGCCGGGCAGTACCTGATCGACCACGGCGTCGAGCGGCGGGAGTTCAACTCCTACGGCGCGCGCCGCGGCAACCACGAGGTGATGATCCGCGGCACGTTCGCCAACGTCCGGCTCAAGAACCTCCTGGTGCCCGGCAGCGAGGGCACCTGGACGGTGCACCTGCCCGACGGCGAGGAGGGGACGATCTTCGACGTCGCCGAGCGCTACCGGGCCGACGGCGTGCCGACGATCGTCATCGCCGGCAAGGAGTACGGCTCGGGGTCGTCACGGGACTGGGCGGCGAAGGGCCCGAATCTCCTCGGCGTGCGCGCGGCGATCGCGGACTCCTACGAGCGGATCCACCGCTCGAACCTCCTGATGATGGGGATCCTGCCGCTCCAGTTCATGCCCGGCGAGAACGCCGAGTCGCTCGGGCTGACCGGGCGCGAGGAGTTCTCGATCGACGGGATCGAGAACGGCGAGTCCGACGAGGTGACGGTGCGGGCCGACGACAACGAGTTCCGCGCCCGCGTCCGGCTCGACACGCCCCGCGAGCGGGAGTACTTCCGCCACGGCGGCATCCTCCAGTACGTCCTGCGCCGGCTGCTGAGCGAGGGCTAGCCGCGCTCGGCTGTTCGCGCTTCTTCGCCGCCGCGATCTGACGATCGAGGACGGCGATGCGCTCGGCGAGCTGGCGTCGCCTTCGGCCCACCGCGCCCGATCCTCAGCCGTTGGTCTCGTCTTCTTCTTCTTCATCGTCCTCGGCGAGAAGGTAGATGATCGTGTCGAGCTTCGCGTCCGGCGCATGAGCGCGAGCATGATCGAGCGCGCGTCCTCCTTGTCGGCGGCTTCCACCCTGGAATCGTCTGTCTTCGTGACGCGAACCGCAAGGTGGCCAAAACGAACGTGCCCGTCCTCGTCACCGGCCGGCGGCGGGGAAGACGACGATCGCGGACGGGCAGCGGCAGCGGCCCCTATCGCGCGCTCCGTGCCAGCCGGGCTTCGGCTTCCGCCTCGTGACGCTCTGCGGCGACTTTCTCCCCGGCCTGTAGCTCCTTGCAGATCCGCCAGGCGGCGAAGCCGAACAGCAGCGGGAGCACCCAGATCGCGACGCGGTAGAACCAGATCTGCGGCACGTAGCCCAGACCGAACGTGACGTCGACGCGGTCGGAGGCCCCGGCGAGGAAGATGAGCACGACCCAGGTGATCACCCCGATCCCGATCCCGGTGCGGACAGGGGCGTCGCGCGGCCGGTCGAGGAGGTTGTGGAACTCCTGGTCGCCGGTGAACCGCCGCTCGAGCCACGGCCAGAAGTAGAGGAAGCCGAACACGAGCCCCGGCAGGGCGATGCCGCCCCAGAACGGGTTCGGAACGAGCGTGTAGCCCGCGATCACGAGATCGAAGCTCGGCACGAGCCGCAGCCCGCCGATCAGCCAGCCGAGGTACCAGTCGGGCTGCGCGCCGTTCGTCGCCGAGTACGTGTGGTACGGCCCCCACAGCCAGATCGGGTTGATCTGTACGAGACCGCCGAGCAGGAAGAGGAACCCTGCCGTGCCGACCAGCAGCCCGAGCGAGCGCGGCGCCTGGCCCGGCCACGCCGGCACGCCGACGATCGTGCGCTCGGTCTCCCGTCGCTGCCGGAACTGCGTGTGATGGCGCATCGCCACCAGCAGCAGGTGAGCGCCGAGCAGCAGCCCGATCATGACCGGCAGCAGCAGGACGTGCGCGATGTACATGCGCGGCCAGAGCTGCTCACCGCCCGGGAACATCCCGCCGAACAGCCAGTTCATGAGGTTCTGGCCCACGAACGGGATCGAAAGGCCGACCGAGTAGCCGATCACGAGCCCCATCCCCGACATGAGGTCGTCGACGAGCGAGTAGCCGAGGTACGCCTCGAACAGCGCCAGCGTGAGCATCGTCACGCCGAGCCAGTAGGTCAGCTCGCGCGGCTTGCGGTACGCGCCGGTGAAGAAGACACGGAAGAGGTGGAGCACGATTGCCGCGATGAAGACGTTCGCCGCCCAGTGGTGCGTCTGCCGGATCAGCAGGCCGGCGCGCACCGAGAGCGAGAGGTGCACGACCGACCGGTACGCCTCGCTCATCTCCTGGCCGTGGAGCGGCGCGTACGGACCGTGGTAGACGACCTCCCGCGTCGAGTCGACGAAGAAGAAGGTGAGGTAGATCCCGGTCGCCACCAGGACGACGAAGGCGTAGAGCGCGACTTCCCCGAGCAGGAACGACCAGTGGTCGGGGAAGAGATAGCGGAGCGCCTTGCGCAGGTACGGCGCGCTCGCGGTGCGCTGGTCGAGCCAGCGGACGCTGCGGCGGGTTAGCGGTGCTCCGCGGGACGCCGTCACGGCTGCGCCTTCCAGAGGCGGACGCCCCACCAGGAGGGGCCGACCGGCTCGTTGAAGTTGCCCTTCGCGCGCAGGTAGCCCCGCGAGTCCTCGTAGACCGGCAGCAGCGGGAGGTTCCGCCCCGCCGGCCCGAAGGTGACGGTGCCGCCGGTCGCCGGGTCGAACGTCGAGTAGTGGCAGGGACAGACGAGCGCCGGCCGCGGCTCGTCGGGCTGGAAGAGCGGCGCCCGGTAGAGCGTGATCGCGCAGCCCGCATGGGTGCAGATCCGCGAGTAGGCGAGGATCCCGTGCGCGTCGTAGCCCCGCAGGCTCGACGGCAGGCGAAGCTGGTCCTGCGGCAGCCTGATCAGCACGAGCGACGCCGCCATCTGCTCCTTCCCGTCGCCGGTCACTCCCTCCGGGAACGCGAGGTAGAAGTCGTCCTCCTCGATGTCGGACGCCTTGTACGGACGCCCGTGCTCGTCGACGAGCCGCTTGCCCTTGCGCCACGGCGTCTGCAGGAAGTTGCCGACCCGGAAGAGCGGCCCGAACGAGACGGCGGGCGCGAGGGCGGCGAGACCGAGCATCCCGCCGGCGCCGAGCAGGCCGAGCTTGAAGAAGCGAGATCGCGTGAACCGCGTGCCGCTCTCGTCCACCAGCTCGGCGATCACCTGCTGGTCGTGCGGATGCTCGTGCGGCGGGTACTCCTCCGCGATCTCCTCCGTCGGCACGAGCTTCAGGCCCACGACCACGAGCGCGGCCGCGAGGAAGAGGAGCGCGAGCCCGAACAGGGCGCCGAGCAGCTGCGTCTCGTCGGGCAGCGAGTCGGCGAACGCGTAGACGAGGATGAAGCCGAGCGCGCCGAGCGACGAGAGCCCGAGCAGGAGCATGACGCCGAGCTCCGCCCCCGGGTTCCGCGGCTGTTGGGGCACGATCCGCGTCGACTCCTGCCGCGGCCGGCGCCGACGGCTGGTGACGAGGAGGACGAGCGCAGACACGATCGCGTTCCGCACGCGACTCACGAGCGGAACCTCGTCCCGATCAGCAGGCAGAGCCCGATCAGCAGCGGCATGGCGAGGAACCAGGTGACGAGCCCCTCCGGCACCGGGCCGAGGAAGCCGATCCCCCAGCCGCCGGGACTGGCCGGCTGCTTCGTGAGCTCGACGTAGCGGACGATCGAGTCGAGCTGCCGGTTGCTGATCGCGTGCTGCGAGAACTCGGGCATCACGTACGGCCCGATCCGCACGGCCTCGGCCACCTGCAGCGGCGTCGCCTCGGCGAGGGGCGGCGGGACCGCGCCGGTGACGTAGCCGCCCTGGGCGGCGACCTGGTGGCAGCCCGCGCAGTGCTCGGTGAAGAGCGCCTCGCCCTTCGAGGGGTCGCCGAGCCACGGCTTCGGCCTGGGAATCGCCGGGCCGCCGAAGCTCGCGACGTAGGCGACGAGAGCCCGGATCTGGCGTCGCCGAGGATGAGCGGCTCGCGGTGCGGCTGCTGGCCCAGCTTGCGCAGCGGCATGTAGCCGGTGCGGAGGTAGAAGTCCGCTGCGAGGGCGCCGACTCCTTGCAGCGACGGCGCGTCCGGCCCGCCTGCGGCGTTCCCGGCGATGACAGCTGAGGCAGAACTCGCCGTAGACGTGGTAGCCGTAGGCGGCGAGCGGCTGCTTCGGCGTGCCGGCCGCAGCGCCCGCCGAGCCCGCCGCGAGCAGCGACGCCGCGGCGACGGCGGAGAGGATCAGGACTGCACGCATAGCGGGACGAAGGTCGAGAGAAGGCCGTCCATGAGCACCATCGCGAGGAAGAGGACGTTCGCGACGATCGCCGTCGTCGCGAAGAAGTGGAGCCGCGAGTACGGCGTGCGGCCGCCCCAGCGTCCTTCTCCCGGAGGCCCGTCGCCGTAGTTGGTCCCGCGCGTGGCTCCGAAGACGAGCACGGCCGCGGCCTCGGAGACGAGGATCAGGAGCACGGCGGAAGCGGTCAGCGCGACCTGCCACGTGTCGAAGCCGATGCTCCAGGTCGCCCCCACCTCGCAGCGGGCCTGCCCGACGCCGTAGCCGACGACGTGCTGCCCGGTCCACGCGAGCGGCGCGACGACGACCCCGATCCACTGCACGACGCCGAGCTGGCGGAGGGTGAAGCGGCCGATGCGGGTCTCGCTCTCGTTCACAGGGTCGCGCTGAGCAGGACCCGGTCACGACCAGGGTCAGGAGGTTGACGGCGTGCCAGTACAGGGCGACGGCCTGGACGGCGTTGCGGCGGTACGTCGTCAGGCCGCGCAGCAGCTTCCAGAGCAGCCAGACCACGAGCAGGATCCCGATCGCGACGTGCGCGTGGTCGGCGCCGAGGAGCGTGTAGTAGATCGAGCCGTACGCGCCGTCCTGGGGCGTCGAGGCGTGGAGCTGGTGGAGGTAGTCGTGCACCTCGTAGACGAGGTAGCCGCACTGGACGGCGAGCGCGCACACGAGCAGCGCCCGCGTCGACCAGAGCCGCCCTCGCCGCGCCGCGTTCGCCGCGAGCTGCATCGTCAGGCTCGTCGTGGCGAGGATGCCGACGAGGACGAGCGGCACGACGACCCGCGGCTCGGGCGTCCCCGGCGGCGGCCAATGCGGAGCGGAGAAGCGGAGGTAGTAGTACGAGCCGATGAAGGTGCCGAAGAGCGTGACCTCGCTCGCGACCAGCATCGCCATCCCCCAGACCCCGACGCCCGAACCCCGCGGGACGGCGCGCTCGGGAACCCCGCCGGCGACGTAGTCGCTCATGCCGGCGCCTCGTTCTCCTGCGGCTCGGAGCCGTGCCAGCCGAGCAGCGCGAGCGCGACGCCGGACAGCGCGAACAGCGCGCCGACCCAGAGATGGAGTAGGAGCAGGACGAAGACGAGCGCCATCGCCGCGGCGAGCAGGATCGGCCACGGCGAGTCGTGCGGCATCTCGACGATCTCGGTCCACCAGCCGTCGACGGGCGAGCTGACCGGCTGCTCGTGTCCCTGCTCGAGCACCATGACCGCCTCGGCGAGCTTGCGCCGGTCCTCCACCCGGTCCGCGTAGTCCCAGTTCGCGTACGCGCTCGAGACCTTCGGGATGACGGCGAAGTTGTACTCCGGCGGCGGCGACGGGATCGTCCATTCGAGCGTCGCCCCGTGCCAGGGATCCGGCCCCGCGGGCGGGCCACGGAACCAGCTCACGACGAGGTTGCCCAGCAACACGACGATCCCGACCGTCGTGATGTAGGAGCCGATCGTCTCGGCGAGGTTGCTCGGCCCCCAGCCGAGCCCGCTCGGGTAGGTGTAGACGCGCCGGGTCATGCCCTCGAGCCCGACGATGTGCATCGGGAAGAAGAGGAGGTTCGTCCCGACGAAGATGATCCAGAAGCTGATCTGCCCTGGCAGCTCGAAGTAGAGCTTCCCCGTGACCTTCGGGAACCAGAAGTACATCCCGGCGAAGATCGGGAAGACCGCCGCGCCGAAGATGATGTAGTGGAAGTGCGCGACGACGAAGTAGGTGTCCGTCACCTGCTGGTCGAACGGCACCGCGAGGAACATGATCCCGGTCAGCCCGCCGGCGACGAACATGAAGATGAAGCCGGCGATGAAGAGCAGCGGCGTCTTGAAGCGCGCGTTGCCGGTGATGAAGGTCATGCACCAGGCGAAGACCTGGATCGTGCTCGGGATGACGACGATCGACGTCGCCGCCGCGAAGAAGACGACGGTGACCGTCGGCATCCCGGTCGCGAACATGTGGTGAGCCCAGACGCCGAAGCCGATGAACACGACGAGGAGCTCGGCGACGGCGACCAGCGGGAAGGCGACGACGCGCCGTTGCGTGAAGGCCGGGATGATCTCCGTCGCGATCCCGAACGCGGGGACGATCAGGATGTAGACCTCGGGGTGGCCGAAGATCCAGAACAGGTGCTGCCAGAGGAGCACCGAGCCCCCGTGCGCGACGTCGAAGAAGTGGGTGCCGACGTTGCGGTCGAGGAAGAGGAAGATCGTGTCCGCCGTCAGCGACGGCAGCGCGAACAGCAGCCCGAACGAGGCGGCGAGGAAGGCGAAGCAGAAGAGCGGCATCCGGTTGAACGACATCCCGGGCGCCCGCAGCTTGAGGATCGTCACGATGAAGTTCGCCGCGGTGAGGCTCGACGAGATGCCGTTGAAGATGATCCCGAGGCAGTAGAAGTCGATCGCGTGGCCGGGGTCGAATTGCGCGTTCGCGAGCGGCACGTAGTCGAACCAGCCGGCGTTCGGCGCCATCCCGAGGAAGAGGCTCGTGTAGATGAAGAGGCCCGAGCCGAGGAAGACCCAGTAGCTGAGCGCGTTCATGCGCGGGAAGGCCATGTCCCGCGCGCCGATCATCAGCGGCAGCAGGTAGTTCCCGAACGCTCCCGTCGTCATCGGGATGATGAAGAAGAAGATCATCGTCACCCCGTGCATCGTGAAAAGCTCGTCGAAGGTGGACGGGCCGACGACGTGCTGGTTCGGCTGGATCAGCTGGGTGCGGATCGTCAGCGCCTCGGCGCCGCCGGCCGCGAAGAGCACGAGCGTCGTCCAGAAGTAGAGAAGGCCGATCCGCTTGTGGTCGGTCGTCGTGATCCAGCCGAGCACGCCGGGGCGGGCCTGCCACATGCGCTCGAGGCGATCGAGCACCTCCTCGGCGGGGGCGGACGGAGGCGGGAGCGTGGTCGCCACTACTTGAGGCTCTCCAGGTAGGCGACCAGGGCCTGGAGCCGAGCGCCGGTGAGCTGGAGGTCCGGCATCTTGTTCCCCGGCTTGAAGTGCTGGGAGTCGACGACCCAGCGGGTGAGGTAGCTCCTTCGGTTCGGGATCGTCAGGCCGCCGAGGGTCGTGCGGCTCGCGAGGTGCGTGAGGTCGGGGCCGAGGTAGCCGGTCGCGCCCGTGCCGCGGAGGGTGTGGCAGCTCGAGCACGGGCCGTCGAGGAAGACCTGCTCGCCGCGTCGCTGCAGCGGGGTCGCCGGGGCGGACGCGGGCGCCGCCTGCCTCCTCAGCCAGGCCTGGAACTGCGCCCTCGGCTGGGCGAAGACCAGCATCGACATGTGCGCGTGCTGGAGGCCGCAGTACTCCGCGCACTGGCCGCGGTAGACCCCGGCCTGGTTCGCGTAGAGGAGGATGCGGTTCCGCCGGCCCGGGATCGTGTCGATCTTCCGGTTCAGCGCCGGCACCCAGAAGCTGTGGATGACGTCGACGGTCGTCGCGACGAGGTTGATCCGCGTGCCGACGGGAATGTGCATCTCGTCGGCCGTGACCGCCTTCGTCCCCGGATACCGGAACTCCCAGTACCACTGGTGACCGATGGCCTCGATGGTCATGGCGGTCTTGGACGCGGCCGGCGCTTCGGTCACGTTGATGATCAGGCCGTCGGAGACGATGAACAGGGCGACGACGACGGCGATCGGGAAGACGACGCCCATCCCGACGACCATCCACCAGCCGGCGCGCTCGCCCGGGTGCGGGTCGTCCGGATCGGCGCGCCGGTTGCGCCGGAACCAGGCGAGCAGGAGCAGGCCGGTGACGAGCGCGAGGCCGCCGAAGCCGACGGCCATCATCACCCAGAAGAGATTCGCGACGTCGGTACTGGCGTGACTGTGCGGGTTGAGCGCGTTCTGCTCGCCGCCGCAGCCGGCGAGCGCCAGCATGAGGAGCGCCAACGCAGCTCCCGCGAATCCCCTGCGCGGCTTGACCCCCCGAGACGTAATCAAGGCGGCAAACGGGTACCCCGGCGCGTGCGGCGAAAACCCGCGGCCACCCGATGAACGGCTGGAACTTCGATCCGCTCGAGATCGCCGTCGTGGCGCTCGTCGGCGCGCTCTACTGGCGGCGCGCGCGGACGCTCGCCCGGCGCGGCCGGCCGGTGCCGCCGCTGCGCGCCGCGGCCTTCGCCGCGGGCCTGCTCACGATCCTCCTCGCGCTCGTCTCGCCGATCGACACGATCGGCGAGGAGCGGCTCTTCTCGGTGCACATGCTGCAGCACCTGCTGCTCGGCGACGTCGGCGCGCTCCTCCTCGTGCTCGGGCTCGACGGGCGGCTGCTACGGCCGCTCCTGCGCGTGCGGCTCGTCCACCGCCTGCGCGTGCTCGCCAATCCGCTCGTCGCGCTGCCGCTCTGGGCGGTGAACTTCGTCGTCTGGCACTTGCCGGCGCTGTTCGACGCGGCGCTGCGGAACGACGCCATCCACGCGCTCCAGCACTCGCTCTTCGTCGCGCTCGGGATGCTGATGTGGGCGGCGCTCCTCGAGCCGCTGCCCGGGCCGGCGTGGTTCACCGCGCCGTGGAGGATCCCCTACGTCCTCACGATGTGGCTCGTGATGCTCGTCCTGTCGCAGGTCTTCATCTGGTCGAGCCACGTCTACTACGCGCCGTACGCGCACGACCAGACGCTGTGGGGATTGAGCCATCTCGCCGACCAGAAGGCCGGCGGTGGCGTGATGCTCGTCGAGAGCGCGCTGACGATGCTGCCCGCCCTCGTCTGGGTGCTCCTCCAGGTGCTGCGTGAGAGCGAGGCGCGGCAGCGGCTGGTCGACGCCGGCGTAACCCCGGCCGCCGCAGCCCGCGCGGCCCGCTACGGCCGGGCCTGACCGAGATCAGGCGTGAGAACGGTCGCTCAGGCGTGCGTCTCGACGCCCGGTGTGAGACGCCGAGCCGAGGCGTGACGACGTGCTAGTTGACGATTAGAGCGGCTGCGCGCTCGCCCAGCCGAGCGCTGTGCGTCCGGCCCGGCATGATCGGACGGTGTTATCAGACGGGAGCTTGGGGCGGTGGTGCGAGTCGTCGCTTGGAAGTCCGATCGTGGCGACGTTGTTCGAGCGTGGGAATCTTTCTCGCGTTCGAGGCGTGAGACTCGCGAACCGGCAAGAGGTCGTGATCAAGATTCGGCCTTGGCAGGACCGCTTGCGGGCCTGCGTTGCAGTCCAGCGGCACCTCGCAATGGCTGGATATCCCTGTCCAGCCCCGCTTGGCAACGTGGATCAAGTGGACGGGTGGGCTGTGAGCGCCGAATTCCTCATCGGCGGAGGGAAGCAACGCGACCCGGATCTCGGCGCTGGCCCGTACGCGACCCTGCTCGGCCGGTTGATCGCCGCGGCCCCCGAGGTCGCCAGCTTGCCGACGCTGCTGCCGTCGCCGCCGTGGACAGCCTGGGACCACCCCGGCGCCACGACGTGGCCTGAGCGCGACGATCGCGGAACGAACCTGAATCTGGTGGACGGCCCCTCGTGGATCGACGACAGCGCACGGCGTGTGCGAGATCTGCTGAGCGCGTACGAGGCGCCATTGCGGCTAGGCCACGGAGACTGGGAGTCGCAGAACATTCGCTGGATCGGGGATGACCCTCTTGCCGTGCACGACTGGGACAGTGTCATCGCCCAACCGGAGGCAGCCATCGTCGGGCTAGCGGCCGCGGTATGGGCTGCGCAAGGCTCTCCCGGTGGGGCCGCCACAGTCGCGCAAACGAAGCAATTCATCGACGCGTACCAGACCGCATTCGGTGACTGGTCGGGGCAAGACCGTGCCGCCGCCTGGGCTGCAGGGCTATGGGTGCGGCTGTTCAACGCGAAGAAAGACGCCAGCGAAGGCGGGGGCCCGCAGCTCAATCGGCTCCGAAACGAACTCGACGAACGCCTTTACAGGGCTGGCCTCGCCGACTGAGAACACCAGCCCGGGCCTGGCCCTGGCTACGCCGGCCCCTGGTAGCCCTGCTCCACTAAGAGGCTTTGGGTTACGCGTTCAGGGTCATTCCGGAACACCAGCCCGACCGAGCGGGCTGCCGCGTTGGTGAAACCTAAGCTCCGCCTGTGAGCACCTTCCTCGGGATAGTGATTGCAGCCGTCAGCGTGTTCACGCTCGCGGTCGTCATTGGGGCATTCATCTGGGCAGCGAAGAAGGATGGCGAGGAAGACCGGGCCGTCCAGAAGCGCCTCGGCATCCGCCGACGCACTCGGCTCGGGCGATAGCCCACGACCGATCTTTCCACCGCAAGCAAATCGTGAAGCCCCTGCGCGGCTTTGGCCCTAGCCTGCTCGCCGCTGTGCAGTCGGCGTAGGAGTCGAAGCGCTCCGCACGGGGGCGCGCTCGACGATTCAGCCCGTGCCGGAGATGCAGAAGACGGCCAACAGGGCGAGTAGATGCCGTGCTCTCGTCATATCCGCACAGTATCGCCGGACGGTCTCGGTCATCGATGAACTTTCTCGAAACGCTTCTTCATGCTGCTGGGAGGATGCGGCGAGATGCCTGCGCGAGCTAGCTTCGACGAATGAGGGCTGCAGAGCTGAAGTGGCTTCTACGTGTGGGGATCGCCGCAACCTCCCTGTACGTGGTCGTAAAGAAACGGCCTCGGCGCTCCGCCTAGTCCGGCGCGTCAGCAGCCGTGCACGAGGTGCGGCTTCCCGCCGTCGATCGGCACTCGCCACAGGCCGCTCGGACAGGACGAGTGGGGCGGCGGCCGCCACAGCACAAGCAGTTGCCGGGAATCGGGCGACCAGACGGCACTCGACGGCGCATACGGAAGGTCGAGCTTCAGCAGCCTGCGCACCTTCTTCGTCGCGACGTCGACGACGGCGAGTCTCCCCTTCGAATCCGGAAAGGCGATCCAGCGGCCGTTCGGAGACCAGCCGAAGACGGTGCCCGCGGCGTTGTTGCCGAGGAGCGCCGTGCTCGCACCGCCCTGCGGCGCCACGAGCCGCAAGGCCGACCCGGCCTGCCCGATCGGGGCGAAGTAGGCGATTCGATTGCCGGCGGGCGACCAGAGCGGTTCGTTGCCGCGTCGCTCCAGCCGCTGCAGGTGGCTACCGTCGGCCGCGGCAGTCCAGATTGCGGGCCGCCCGGAGTCGTTGGCGGGGGTGCGCGTGAAGACGACCTGCGTCCCGTCGGGTGAGAGGCTCGGTTCGCTGTTTTGGAGCTTCGTGCCGCCGACCACGCCGACGACAGCGCCGGACGGGACGCTGAAGATCCTCACCGGCCCGCGGCACGTTATGCAGCCTGATCCGAAGTCGCTGGTGGCGACCCGGTCACCTCGCGCGTCGAGGGCGTACGAGGCAGGCCCCGTCCTGGCGAGGAGCTCGGGCTTCTGGCCGACCGAGACCGTGTGGACCCCGTCGTCGCTGCCGTAGACGAGGAGGCTCGGCCCCACCCAGTTGAGCTGGCCCGGCGGGTCGCCCAGGTTGTTGGAGCAGTGCTCGCCACAGACCGTCTTGGGGACCTGGTGGAGGTGCTTGCCGTCGGCGTCCGAAGTGCAGAACGCCCGCAGGGTGTTCCAGCTGCCCACAGCGTGGCCATGGGGCGGCCGGGGCCAGCGGTAGCCGAACCAGGCGATTTGAGTCCCATCCGGAGACCAGGTGGGAGCGGTCGCTGTCCCGCACGGCGAGATCGCTCGCTTCGCCTCCGATTTCACCGCCCCACGGCCGATCCCACAGCCGACCGCCACGACCGCGATCGCGATCGCCGAACCGACAACTGCCGCCCTGCGGTTGGGGAGGATCATGACGAGCCAAGAGTAGACCTCGACACCAACGAGGGACCAACGCCCAAGCCCCGCCGCCTGCGGCGCTTCGGCCATACTCCTCACCATGGCCACGAGAGCTGACTTCACCGACGAGGAGTGGAAGGCGATGCAGGAGGGGATCACCGGCGCCGGCATGTTCGTCGCGCTCGTCGACCGGGGGTTCTTCGACAGCTTCAAGGAGGCAAGCGCGCTCGCCCACCATCTCCGGGAAGCGCACGAGCACAGCGACAGCGTTCTCGTCCGCGACCTCGCGACCGGGCACGACCGGCCGTTCGGGATGAGCGACTCGCCGGACGAGATCGAGCAGAAGACGGTGGCGACGCTCCAGCAGGCCGTCGCGGTGCTGGAGGCGAAGTCGCCCGAGGATCTGCCTGCCTACCGGCAGCTCGTCCTGGAGGTGGCCGAGTCGGTGGCGGAGGCGGCCAAGGGAGTCTCGTCGCAGGAGAGCCAGGCGCTCGACAGCATTCGCGCGGCTCTCGGCTCGACCAACTAGGCGAGCACGTCCAGGAGCAGGTGCACCTCCCCGACCCGGTCGAAGCCGAGACGCTCGAGGATCGGGCGCGACATCGAGCCTCCCTGCGTGATCAGCGCCGGGGTCCCTAGCGCTACGGCGTCGTCCCAGCGGGCGCGGATGAGCGCCCGGTAGGCCCCACGGCCCCGCGCGGCGGGCTGCGTTGCGCCGCCGTACAGAAGCAGGCCCTGCTCGGTCGGCGCCGCGGTGCCGGTGCAGACGATCTCGCCGTCCAGCCAGACGGCGTGCCTGAGGTTGGGGCTGTCACGGAATCGCTCGGGCAGGAGGCGGCGAGCTTCCTCGATCTCCTCGGGCGTCGCCTCGAAGGCTTCCCATTGCACCCGGGCCGCTGCCTCGAGCTCCTCGAGCGTCTCGACCCGGCGCGCAGCGAAGATCGGCGCAATCGCGGGCGGCTCCCGAGTGAGCACGAGCGCGACCGCGTACGGGTCCCTGTCGGGGACGAGCCCACGCTCGAGCAGCGCCTCGACGAGGCCCGGCGGCGCCGAGCTGCCGACCTCCCACTGCGTGCGTGTCCGTCCTCGTGCGCGCAGCTCCGCCCGAACCTCCGCCAGCACATCGTCGACCTGCTCGAGCGGGAACCGCTGCCGCTGCACCGTGTTCCAGGTCGACCCGGCGCCGAGGCAGAGCGTGTAGCGGCCGGTGTCGATCCGCTCGTCGCCGCGCGCCAGCGGCCCGAAGGAGTTCGGGTACTCGGCTACCTCACGCAGCACGTGGCGGAGGCTAACTTCCCGAGCCGCTCAGCCCCCAGTACCTCGTCTGGTTCGCGCTCCGCTAGTAGTCCCAGTTGCGGAAGCACCACACCGCGATGATGACGAGAGCCGGGAAGGCAACGGCCAACACGCACAGCCCGATCAAGCGAAGCTGCCCGTCTTCGCCCGCCCACAGCGCGAGACTGCCCCCGGCGAACGTGGCGACGAACGCCACCAAGAGCAACAGCTGGGAGGGCAGGTTTCTCGGGCCGGCGCTCCTGTTGTAGCCGGGCCGGAACGCCTTCACCTCGGCGCGATCGGCGCGCTTCTCATCGGTAAACGTCATCGCGGTTCGATTCTAGGTTCGAGGATTCAGCCCTTCAAGGGGCCGCTCAAGTCCCCGCCGTGGCGCCTTGTTGCCGCAGTGAGCCCTGCAGCTGCTCGACCTGCTGGCGGATCAGGGACGTCGAGTAAGCGAGCTGTTCCGTGCTCGGCGGCGGCGAGCCGAGGCGGAGCCTCCGGTCGGCGTCGAGCGCCTGCGCAAGCTCTTCTAGCCGCGCGTGCACCTCGGCGCTCGAGGCTTTCGAGGCGTCGTCCGGCGCCTTCGCCGCGAGCGAGCGCGCGTCGGCCGCGAGAGCCTCGATCTGCCCTGTCACGACCGAGCCCTTGAGCAGGACGTCGTCCAGCGCAACCAGGCAGCGGCGGTTGAGATCCGCGGCCTTTGCCTGCCAAGAAGCCGTCCCGGCCCGGTGCCGTAACCAGAGGAGGATCCCGATCAGGAGCAATGCGGCGAGACCGAGACCGAGGGCGATCCAGCCCCAGGGAGTGCTGCTCGAGGAGGTCTCGCTCAGCGGCACGGTCCCCGAAGTGGTCGTCTGAGCCGTGGTGGTGGCCGGGGTGCTCGTCGTCGTGGGCGCAGGCGCGGTCGTCGTGACGACGGTCGTTGTGCCCTCGGTGATCGTCGCCGTGGTCGTCAGCGGCCCGGTGGTCGTGAGCGTGGACAGCGTGTCCTGCGCGACCCCACTCGCCACTCCGTAGGTGCCGAGCGCAAAGCCCGCAACCCCCACGAAGGCAAGCACCAGCCCAGCCCGAAACGACCGTCCTCGCACCGGGGGAGTTTCCGGCCGGCCGACCCCTCCTCACACCATCCCGATCGGATGATTCCCGCTCTGGAGCGCCTGCGGACGCCTGAACGAAAGGCTGGCGCCGATCACCCGGCGGCACCTTGCCGGTGGCGCCTGCCGCCGTAGAGTTCGTTCGCCATGCGCGCTCTCTGGGCTGGTGCTGCGATCTCGCTGCTCGTTGCGGCTGCCGGTTCGGCGCCGACTTCGGCCGCGGCTCGCCCGCATTCCCCGCCGGTCGTCGTCTTGCCGGCGCTACCCGGAAAGACGCCGAGCCCGGCGACGGGGCGGGCGGCCGTCGCCCTCGCCCGCGCGAACGGCGCCCCGAGCGCCCTCGCCCGCCCCTACAAGGCCGAGCTCGGCTGGACGGCGCAGTGGCAGGGGAAGGAGTGGTGGCTCGTCGGCGTCTACGAGTCCGACTGGGGAACGCGATTCGTCGTTCGCGCCACAGTCGAAGGCCGGTACGCGCAGTTCGGGGTCGGGCCGACCAGGGCCTGGATCCTCGACAACGCCCAACCCAAGGTGACGACCCTCTATACGCGGTTCGATCCCTCGTCGGCGGTCGCAGCGATGAAGGCGGAGCTGCTCTCGCTGCCGCCTCCGGATCCGAATCCGGGCTCGTACCCGAACTTCGACCCCAGGAACTACACGATCCTCGACGGAGCGGCGACGCTCGTGCAAGACGAGCCGGAGCAAGGGAGCTACCTGGGGTCGAGACCGGGTTGGTGGTTCGTCTACTACGCGCGCGATCACAGGACCGGCCAGAACGTCGTCCTGCCGGTGACCGGGCCCGGGTACGACCCCCCGGTCCCCGAAGGCTCGATTACGGAGAGGAACGGGGCCAGCGTCTACGGGTTCTGGGATGTTTGGGTGCGGAACGACGTCCGACCCGCCCGCCCGGCCCTGGATGACTGGGTCGACAGTGTGATTGCCGCGCGCGGCTGGCAGCCGGCGGACTGGCCTTCGACGGGAGGCGACGAGACCTTCTGGTCCATCCCGCCGTTCATCCCTCGCCCGCCCTTCAGAGTTCCGAGGAAGCAGGGCGGAACAACGCCGCGCCCGGCGACGGCGCGGGCAGCGGTGGCTGTTGTCCACGCGAACCTCGACGTCGCCGCCGTTCTCGCCAAGCCGTTCGCCGACGAGGGCGGTTGGACAGCGCAGTGGCGAGGGAACGCGTGGTGGCTCGCCGGAGTGTTCAAATCGGCGTGGGGTAAGCGGTTCGTCGTCCGCGCGACGGTGGTCGGCCCTCACGTGCAGTTCGGAGCAGGCCCGGGCAGAACGTGGATCCTCGCGCACGTTCGACCGCGGCTGAAACAGACGATCTACACGCGGCTGAACCCCTGGTCGGCAGCCCTTCTGCTGAAGGCGGAGGCGCTCGCGTCGCCGGCGCAGTTCGACCAGCACAGATACTCGATCCTGGCGGAAGCCGCCGAACTGGTGCGGGACTCGCCACCGACGCTCGACTCCGGCCCCGCGTGGTACGCCGTCTTCTACGCGAAGGATCTCGCCACCGGCAAGAACGTGGTCCTGCCCGTCCTCTCGGCGACGAGCGGCCCGCTGGTCGAGACGAACTACGACACCTCCGAGCCCGGCGCCACCGCATACGGGTTCGAGGGCTTCGACGTGCTGGGCAAGGTCCCGACGAAGGTGCCCGGCCTGTCCGCCTGGATCCGCCGCGTCGTGGCCAAGCGGAGCTGGCACCCGACCAACTTCCGGTAGCGAGCCCGTACACTCGCAGCACCGGGGTGCCGCGCGCGACGCGGCTGAGATCACACCCGTCGAACCTGATCCGGGTCATGCCGGCGAAGGGAGGCGAATGCAGCAGGAGGAGCGCACACCGAGCTGGGGCATCACCCCCGTGCCCGCGCGCCTGCGCACGCTCGGGGGGCTCGAGAACGGGATGCTGTGGAGCAGCCTCGGCCTCAGCCTGCTCGTCCTCGTCGCCGGCGCGTTGCTCGTCCCCGCCCTCTCGCTGCCCGAGGCGCTGCTCGCGATCCTGGTCGGCGGGATCTTCGGCAACGCGCTGCTCGGCGGCGCCGCTGCGATGGGCGCCGAGGCCGGTGTCCCGGCGATGGTGCTACTTCGCGCGCCCCTTGGCCGTGTGGGCTCGTACCTCCCCACCGGGCTCAACATCCTCCAGAACCTCGGCTGGACGGTCTTCGAGGTCCTCGTCATCGCGACGGCCGCGCACGCGCTCGTGCACGGGCCGCTCTGGCTCTGGAAGCTCGCGGCCGCGGCGGCGGCGACAATCCTCGCCCTCGTTGGGCCGGTCGGCTTCGTCCGCGAGTGGGTGAAGCGGTTTGCACTCTGGGTCGTCCTCGGCTCGCTCGCGTACCTCACGTGGTGGACGCTGCACGACGCGAACCTCGGCGCGCTCTGGTCGCAACCCGGCAAGGGCGGCCTCAGCTTCTGGCAGGGAGTCGACCTCGTGGTCGCGCTGCCCGTCTCGTGGCTGCCGCTCGCCGCCGACTACACGCGCTTCTCGAAGAGCCCCCGTGGCGCCTTCTGGGGAACCGCCGTCGGCTACTTCCTGCCGAACGTCTGGCTGTACGCCCTCGGCGCGATCCTGCTGCTCACGCGCGGCCTCTCGGATGCGCCGTCGGTGATCACCGCGATCGCCACCGGCGGCGCCGGCGCGGCCGTCGCGCTCGTCGTGCTCGGAGTCGACGAGACGAAGGAGCCGTTCGCCAACATCTACTCGGCCGCCGTCTCGATCCAGAACGTCCTGCCGCGCGTGCCGCAGCGGCTGCTCATCCTCGCCGTCGCCGCAGTCGCCACCGCCGGAGCGTTCGTCGTCGACCTCGTCCACTACCAGGACTTCCTCTATCTGCTCGGCTCGTTCTTCGTGCCGCTCTTCGGCGTGCTGCTCGCGCAGTGGCTCGTCGGCAACCGCGACGCGTTCGCAGCGCCCGAGATCCGGCCCGGCCAGATCGCCGCGTGGCTCGCCGGCTTCTGCCTCTATCAGTGGCTCGCGCCCGTCGGCCCGGGCTCGTGGACTCGCCTCGTCGACCACACTCATCCCGGCCAGGTTGCGATCGGCGGCTCGCTGCCGAGCTTCGTCCTCTCCTTCGCACTGTCGCTCGCGCTTACGCTTGCGGGTCGTGCGACCGCTCGCCGTCATCGGCCCCCTGACGCGCGACCTCGTGGGATCGCGCAGCGAGCCGCGAATCGGCGGCGGCCCCTGGTACGCGGCGCGGGCGCTGCGGACGCTCGGCCAAGAGGCGATCGTGGTGGCGAAGTGCGGTGAGCCCGAGCGGCGCTCGTACCTCAGGCGGCTTGCGGCGCTCGGCCTGCCCGTCTCGCTCTCGGCGGCCGGCGAGACGACGTCCTTCTCCTTCAGCTACGACGCCGAGGGCCGGCGCCAGATGCGGGTCGAGGCGATCGGGGAGCCGTGGAGCGAGGCGGACGAGCCGGAGCGTCGCGCTGCGGCGGGTCGAGTGGGTGCACGTCGCGCCGCTGTTGCGCGGCGACTTCCCGCCGGAGGCGCTCGAGCGGATCGCGCACCGCCGGCGCGTGCTGCTCGACGGCCACGGGCTCGTCCGCGCCCGGCGGGTCGGCCCACTCGAGCTCGACGGTGACTTCGACCCGGCGCTCCTGCGCCATGTCTCGATCCTCAAGCTCGCCGACGAGGAGGCGCACGCGATCCTCGGCCACGCCGAGCTCGAGGAGCTGCGCGGGCTCGGCGTCCCGGAGGTCATCGTCACCTTCGGCGCCGGCGGGTCGCTCGTCCTCACCCGCGACGCTGCCGTGCGCGTGACGGCGCGGCTTGCCCGCGGCGATCCGACGGGTGCCGGCGACGCGTTCTCGGTCGCCTACCTGGGCGCCCGGGCCTCGGGGCAGAGGCCGATCTCGGCGGCGCGGCGCGCGAGCGCGCTCGTCTCCGCCCTGCTCGCGTACGGCAGGCGCGATGATCGCCGCCGTCGGCACCGTGGCGGGGGTGTTCCTCGTCGACGTCGAGGCCGAGACGCTGCTCGGCGAGGGGAACGAGGTTCCGTCGGCCGAGCGCCCCGAGGTGCCGCTGCCGCGCGTCGTCGCAGCGGCGCGAGCCGGGGCGACCGTCGTCGCCGTCGTCGAGCGGCGGCCGCCGCTGATGCTCTCGAGCGACGGCGGCGCGACCTGGCGCGAGGCCGGCGGAGGGCTGCCGCCGGGCTTCGCGGTCGCCGTAGCCGAGGACGATCCCGACCGGATGCTCTACGCCGCGCGCAACCGGCTCTACGTCTCGGCCAACGGCGGCGTCTTCTGGCGCTCGCTGCCCTTCGAGCTGCCGGACATCGACTCGGTCGCCTGGATCGACTGAAGCCAGTCTTCGACCTCGCCCGCGGAGCGGAGCGTGACGAGCTCGAGGTGCGGATGCTCGGCGACGCGTTCCGGGAATCTCGCGCGCGTAGTGCCGGTGGGTCTGCAGCACCCACCAGGGATCCAGTACGCCGGTGAACAGGTGTCGGATCTGCTCGCGGTTCCCGTTCCACAGCTCCTCGCGCGTGATCGTCCGGCCGATCGTCCGCCGCAGGGCACGCGCCGAAGCGCAACGCGGAACGGCCGGCTCGAGGAAGACGACGGTGTCGGCGCGCTCGAGGACGAGCGAGCCGAGCTTCGCCGCGGTAGTTGCCGTCGGCGACCCAGCCGTCCGGCGCAGCCTCGAAGGCTGCGCAGGACGCGTGCCTGGAACACGTCGGCCGGGCGCCTCCTGCCAGCCGGGATCGTGGTGGAGCGCGTCGAGCTCGATGTGAGGCAACGCCGAGCGCCGTCGCGAGCCGCGTGGCGACCGTGGTCTTGCCCGGTGCACGAGCCGCCCATGACGGCGATCCTCCTCACAGCCGGAACTCGCCGCGCGCGACGACGACCGCGGAGCCGCCGACCTCGATCTCCTCCGGCGAGCGGGCGACGGCGTGGAGCGTCGACGGCCGCCCGATCTCGACGCCCTGCCGGATCTCGATCTCGTCGCCGAACCCGATCCGGCCGTGGCGGGCGAGATGGAGCGCGAGCGGGCCCGCCGCCGAGCCGGTCGCGGGATCCTCGGGAACGCCGTGGGCGGGGACGAAGACGCGCGCCTTCCAGCGCTCGCCGTCGCGTGCGAAGCAGTCGGTGCCGTAGGGGCTGAGCTCCAGCAGCGCGGCGAAGTCGGGACGGAGCGCCGCCACCGCCTCGGGCGAGCCGAGCTCGACCAGGACGTGGCCGGGGCCTGGCGGTAGAGCTCGACCGGGCAGCCCGGATTCCTCGATGCCGAGCAGGGCGAGCAGCTCGTCGGCGTGCTCGTACGGCTCGAAGGGGAACGGCGGCTGCCGCATCCAGCCGAAGACGATCCGCGAGCCGTCGCGCTCGAGCCGCACCGGCACGACGCCGGCGCCGGTCTCGAGCCAGAGCTCGTCGAGTTGCAACGGCCCGGCCAGGACGAACGCCGTCCCGAGCACCGGATGCCCCGCGAAGGGCAGCTCGAGCGTCGGGGTGAAGATGCGGATCGACGCGTGCCCCTCGCCCGCCGCCGGGTAGACGAAGACGGTCTCGGAGAAGTTGATCTCGCGCGCGAGTGGCTGCAGCCGCTCCTCTGGGATCTCGCGCGCGTCGGTGAAGACGGCGAGCTGGTTGCCGGCGAACGGCGTGTCGGTGAAGACGTCGGCGACGACGAAGCGGAAGCGGCGGTCCACCGCCGCAGTGTGGCACCCCGCCCTTACGGCAGGGTGCCACCGTGGTGCGTTCTGCCTAGTGGGCGATGCGGAACGAGACGACGCGGCTGGTGGAGACGCCGGCGACCGGCGACTCGCCCGGCTTCGACGCCCGGACGAACACCGCCAGAAGCCGCTGACGGCGGGCGGCGGGGAAGCCGCCTTGCCGTGTCTCCACGAGCGTGACCGTTCCATCCGCAGCCGTCGTAGCCGTCGCCCCCTTGAACTGGTTGTACGGGATCGGGGTCGCGAAGACGCTCGCCCCCTGCACGGGCCGCCCGCAAGCCGAGATCAGGACGTGGATGTGGATGGTGTGCGCCGCCCGCGTCACGCCCGGGGAGACCGTCTCGCTGCCGATCTGGAGGCGTCCAGGCGGCGTGAGCTGGGCGATCTGGAGCGTGCCGGTCCCGGGCGGGCATCCACCGGGGGACACGATGCCCGTGGGTGCCGACGCCGCCGAAGCGGTACCGGACCCGTTCCGCGCCGTCACGGTCACGCGGAGCGTGTGGCCGACGTCGGCGTCGGTGACGGTGTAGATCCTCGCCGTCGCGCCGGCGATCACGCCGCATGCGTTTCCGCTCGTGTCGCAGCGGCCCCAGGAGTATCCGAACGACGTCGGATTTCCGCTCCAGGTTCCGCGAATTGCCGTCAGCGTCTGCCCCGCCTCGGCGGTGCCGGAGATGGTCGGCAGCGTCTTGTTCTTGGGTACCGCTTGGCTTGCGGCCCTGCCGCTGCCCGGCTGCCCGAAGACGGCACCGAGCAGTACGCCGGCGGCGACCGCCAACACGATTCCCAGCCTTGTCCGAGTCAAATACGTTCGCATCATGGCCCGCTCCTTCGACTTCGATATCCCGCAGTCGGCAGAGGGTAGTACCCGGGCCGAACCGAATACTTAACCTCAGACCGTAAACGCCACGTAAAGCGCGCGGGCTCCTTTCCAAACTCTTTTCAGCCCTTTTTCGGAGCCACGCCGACACGCCGAGTCCCGTCTACCCTTCTCGCGGATGCACGCGATCGAGGTCAGCGGCCTGCGCAAGGCCTACGGGAACCTCGAGGCGGTCCGGGGGGTCGACTTCACGATCGAGGAGGGAGAGGTCTTCGGGCTGCTCGGGCCGAACGGGGCCGGGAAGACGACGACCGTCGAGATCCTCGAGGGGTACCGCAAGCGCGACGCCGGCGACGTGCGCGTGCTCGGCAGCGATCCCGAGCGGCCGGGTGCCGACTTCCGCGAGCGGATCGGCGTCGTCCTGCAGCAGTCGCAGCTCTGGCCGAGCCTCACCGTGCGCGAGACGCATGCGATCTTCGCCGGCTACTACCGCGCGCCACGGGACGTCGACGAGGTGATCGCTCTCGTCGGGCTCCAGGAGAAGGCGAACGCCCGGTTGAAGTCGCTGTCGGGAGGCCAGAAGCGCCGGCTCGACCTCGGCATCGCGCTCGTCGGCGACCCGGACCTCGTCTTCCTCGACGAACCGACCACCGGCTTCGATCCGGCCGCGCGGCGGGCCGCCTGGGAGATGATCCGCTCGCTGCGCTCGCTCGGCAAGACCGTCCTGCTCACGACGCACTACCTCGACGAGGCGGAGCAGCTCGCCGACCGCGTCGCGGTGCTGCGCGAGGGGCGAATCGTGCGTGTCGGCACGCCCGCCGAGCTCACGACCACCGACCTGCAGACCGAGATCCGCTACCGCCGGAACGGCGAGGAGGTGCTCGTGCAGACGGACGAGCCGACGCGTGTCCTCGCCGAGCTCACGTCCGCGGCCGTTGCACGCGGCGAGGAGCTGGAGGGCCTGCAGGTACGGCGGCCGTCGCTCGAGGAGGTCTACCTGGCGCTGACCGCCGAGGAGGACGAGGCGGCCGCTGAGGTCGAAGCATGAGCGCCGAGGCGGTCCACGTCGCGGCTCGTCGCCCGTCGCGCGCGCTGTTCTTCCACCAGCTTCGCTCGGAGCAGCTCGTCTTCTGGCGCAGCCGCGAGGCGGCCTTCTTCATCTTCCTCTTCCCGCTGCTGCTCTTCCTGCTGCTCGGCTCGGTCTACTCGGGAGGTTCGAAGGCGTGCCGGTGTCATGGGCGGTCCTGGCCGGTCTCATCGGCTACGGCTGCGCGAACACGGCCTTCGCCGGCCTCGCGATCCAACTCGTGCTCCGGCGCGAGAGCGGGATCCTGAAACGGCTGCGCTCGACGCCGCTGCCGTCCGCGACATACATCGCCGCGCTGCTCGCCTCGACGCTGATCGTCTTCGGCGCTGCAGACGATCGCGCTTTTCCTGCTCGGCCGCGCGCTCTACGGGACTCCGTTTCCCGCGGCCTCGGCTCGTTCGTCGCCGTGACTCGTGATCGGCACAGCCGTGTTCGCGGCCCTCGGCACCGCGACCGCCTCTGTGATCCGCTCCGCCGAGGGCTCATCGGCGGTCGTCAACTTCATCCTCCTGCCGATGGCGTTCCTCAGCGGCGCGTTCGGGCCGACGCAAGGCTATCCCGCCGTCCTGCGCGCGATCGGCGACGTCCTGCCGCTCAAGTACTTCGTCGAGCTCGTCAACGCCGTCTACCTACACGGGCACGGCGTCTGGACGCAGCCGCGAGCCCTCGCCATCCTCGCCGCCTGGGGGGCGGCGGCCTCGTCTTCACGATCCGCTGGTTCGGCTGGGAACCCCGCGAGCGCTAGTTCGCGAGTTAGGAGTTCGCGCGAGCGGATAACGATTGGGCATGAACCCGCTGCTCAACGAGCCTGCCATCTCTCTGCGCGTACGCGAGCACGAGGAGCCCGGCATCGAAGTGCGCATCAACTTCGGCGTCTTCGCAGGCAGACACGCGACGCCTGCCGAGATCGACGAGCTCGCCCACACGCTCGGGGATCTCGTGCCGGCGTTCGCGATTGTGGCGGAGGAGCGGCACGAGTTCGCCGACGCCGTAGAGGCTTCCGTCCACCAGGTCGTCGTCGAGGTGGCACGCGAGCATGCCGCCGAACGGGCTGAAGTCCTCGCGGAGAAGATCGTCTTCGCCGCGAACGGCTGGGCGCTCGACTGCATCGCCTCCCGCCACGGGGGCGGGGATTTGTAGCCGGGCGAAGAGCTGCGCTCTTCGCCCAGTGATCGAAGGAACTGCGCCAACGGGAGAGCGCGGTCTCCCGTTGGCTCCGTGCAGTAGAGCCTTTCAGGGCTGACGCAGGATTCGGGATCGCTCTTCCGTCGCGAGCGTGCAGGCCGCCTGCGGCGGCGTGCCCGCCCGCAAGATCCGGCGGCGTCGTAACGCACCGTTACGCCGCCGCCAGTGCCGCACGAGGGTTCGAAGCGTTCGAGCCGCAACCAGGCCCAGGGCCGGAGGCTAAGACCTCGCTTCAGCGGGGCTTAGCCGCAGGCCGAACCGCGCTCGCGCCGGCCTCCACCGCGCGCGAGCGCACCAGGCAGCCAACACATCGAGAGCATCGAAAGCCAGACAGCACGAAGCCGCCGGGAGACCGCGCTCTCCCGGCGGCGGAGTTCCGCATCAAAGCGAGGAAACGCGAAGCGTTTCCGAGCCGCCAGCGAGCGAAGCGCCAGCTTCGCGAGCTACGCCGTAGCGGGTAAGTAGGGAGTCCAGCCGGACGGGATGCGTGGCGCCGCCAGCTTGATGAACAGCGTCGGCGTCGGGGCGCGAGGCGAGGTCCGGAGCTCCATTCCCACCTGCTCGAGCGACCGGTCTCCCTTGCGCAGGTTGCAGGGCGCGCAGGCGGTGACGACGTTCTCCCAGATCGACTCGCCGCCTTTCGATCTCGGCACGATGTGGTCGAGCGTCAGGCGGCCGTTCGTCGTCCCGCAGTAGGCGCAACGCCAGCCGTCACGCGCGAAAAGCGCGCGGCGCGAGATCTTGCGCTGAATCGCGCGCGGCACGCGCACGTAGTGGATGAGCCGGATCACATGAGGCCAGATGAAGCTGCCGGTCGAGGAGCGCAGCGGCTTGTCGAGCCGCTCGATGACCTCGGCTTTGCCCTTGTACACGAGCACGTGGGCACGCCGCACCGTGCACACGTTGAGCGGCTCGTAACTTGCGTTCAAAACAAGAACGTGCTGCAACCTGACGGAAAAGTAGCATCGGCCGAAGCCGCTACTGCTGCGACTTCATGGCGCGCTCCACTGCTTCCTGCTCCTCGGGCGAAAGGGAGACGGCGGCGCGGCCGTCGTCGAGCTCCTTGATGTAGATCCGCGCGTAATCCCGTCCCTGGATTGCGCTCAGGACGACGCCGCTTCGCGAGGAGTCGAGCAACGCGACGGACGCGGACTGGTGCCCACCCGTGTTCTCGTAGGCGTCGTAGCGGACGACCGCCAGCCGCGACACCGTCGAGTCGACGCGACGCTCCAGGCGGGAATGCGTCCCCGCGACATCGTCGAGTGCGCGGTTGAGCCCGTCGATCCTCCCCTGGAGCGAGACGGCGAAGTCGACGAGGTCGCGGCCGCCGCTCCCGAGCAGCGCGAGCTGGGCGGCGCGGACACGGCGCAAGCGCAGATGAAGGGCCAGAGCCAGCGCGATGCCGAGCAGGGCGAGAGCAGCAGCCGCGATCGCGATCCAGCCGGCCACCGAGGAGCTCAACGACTACCCGCCCGACGGAAGGCTGAAGAAGACCGGATAGGAGGCGCTGTTGTTGTCGAGGTTCTTCTCCCCCGGCACATTGCCGATCACGACGTGCACCCTCGCGTTGGCGCCGAATGCCTGCGTCGGCAGCTGGAGGTTCCCGAAGGTGACCGTGTGCTGCTGCTTCGCGAGGATCGACGTGACGACCTGTTTCTGTTTCAGGACCGACTTGCCGAACACGCTCACGGTGAGCGTGACGGGGATCTTCACCTCCTGGAAGTTGCCGGAGTCGGTGAAGGTGACCTTGAAGACGAGGTTCGGCGCGACGTCAACCGTGGTCGGAGTGGACGTGGAGAGCTGAACCGTGTTGCTGCCCGCTACTGCCTCGGTGCTGTTGAGCTCGCTGCCGTGCAGTCCGGTCGGCGGCTTGCCGCCGGTGTTCGTGGCCTTCAGGCGCTGGTAGACGATGCCGAACGAGCGGGCACTGATCACGTCGGCATTCGGGACGATCTGCGACGCCGGCGCAATCACGCCCTTCACACCGAGCCGCGTCAGCGTCTCCTTCGCCGGCAAGTGGAAGAGCTCGGCCCAGACGATGTCGCTCGCGCTCAGAATCTGAGCCTGACCGGCGAGCAGGTTCGCGACGTCCGTGGGGGACTTCGATCCCGCCTGGGCGAGGGTGTTCGCCAGGCCGGCAAGGCCGATTGCGCGGAGCTGGAGCGTGGCGAGCACCTGCTGGTGGGCCGACTGGAGCTGCGCGGGCGGCCGTAGGCGAAGGGCGTCGTCGTAGTCCTGCTGCTCCTGCCGCGACCACTGCTCGAGCTTCGACTGGAGCCGGGGGAGGGTGAGGTTCGCGGAGCCGAGCGCGTTTGCGAACGCCGTGCCGGTCGCCGCCGAGCTCTGGGCGATCGGACGCACGTTGTTCATGTACGAGGCGTACTCGTCGTGCCTGCTCTTCCCCTGGCAGGAGCCGATCCAGAAGACGAGGCCGAGGACGACGACGATCGCGAGCGCGACGAAACCGGCAAGCCTCGCGAGGGCGACCGCGCCGGGAGGCGGCGGAGAGGGACGCCGCGGACCGCCCGGCCGCCGCGGCCTCACCCGCCGGCGCTGCCTGCCGGGTGCCTCGAGCGTCTCCGGCTCCTCGAAGAACTCGACTCTGCGTCTCGTCGTCTTGCGTGCTCACTCGGGAGGCAAGCCTAACGGGGGTGCGGGAAGGACAGTCCGACGCGGTGGCCAATCTCCGCTAGGCATGGGAGAGGCCGCCCACGCCGTCACCGGCCCCGAGCTCGTTCTCGACCGCTACCGGCCGCTGCGGCCGCTCGGTAGCGGCGGCTCGGGCTCGGTCTGGCTCGCCCGCGACGAGCGGACGGGTCTTGCCGTCGCGCTCAAGATCATCGCCCGGGAAGGCAAGGCGGCGGCTCGCGCCGAGCGCGAGGCGGCAGCCGCTGCACATCTGCGCCATCCCGCCTGCCTGCGCGCGTACGGCTTCGCGCGCGACTCGCGGCACGTCTACATCGCGTACGAGTTCGTCCCCGGCCGCACCTTCCGCGAGGCGCTGCGCGAGGGCGAGCTGCCCGACGACGAGGCGATCGAGGCCTGCGCGCAGGTGTGCGAGGGGCTGGCGCACGCCCACGCAGCCGGCATCCTCCACCGCGACATCAAGCCGTCGAACGTCCTGCTCGCGGATGAGGACCGGGTCTCGGCGCGCGTGCTCGATTTCGGGCTCGCGCAGATGGCCGAGGCCGAGACACTGACCGAGCAGGGCGACGTACCGGGAACGCTCGCGTACATCTCGCCCGAGCGGCTCGCAGGCGGCGCAGCGACACCGGCCGCCGACGTCTGGGCGGTCGGCGTGATGCTCTGGGAGGCGCTCGCGGGGCGCCATCCATTCTGGCGCGGCTCGATGCTCGAGACGGCGCGCGCGATCGAGGCCGGCGCGCGGCCGCTAGGCGAGCTCCGCCCCGACCTGCCGAAACGGCTTCTGCGCCTCGTCGACAGCACACTCTCGACGACTCCGGCGAGACGGCCGAGCGCCCGGGAGCTCGCGGAGGAGCTGCGCGCCGCGGCCTGGTCGACCTCCGTCCCGCGGCAGCCGTCCCTCTCGCTCCCTCGCCGGCTCGCGGCCGGACGCACCGCCACGGCAGTCCTCGCGGCGACCCTCGCCGGCTGGACCGCAGCCGCCCTGCCCTTCTATCCGCACGGCTGGGCCTTCGGGCTCGCGGCCGTCGCCGCGGCAGCGACCCTCTTCCGCGAGCGGGCCGGAATCGCACTTGCGGTCGCGGTCCCGGTGCTGCCGCTCGGTAACGTCTCCCTCGGGCTCGCGCTCCTCTACGCCGCGCTCGCAGCCGGCTGGCTGCTCGTGACCTGGCGGGAGCCGCGCGCCGGCCTCCTGTTCGTGCTCGGCCCGTTGCTCGCGCCGGCGGCCGCGCTGGGCCTCCTCCCTCTGGCCACGGCACGCGTGCGCGCGGCACCGCTGCGCGCGCTGGCAGTCGCACTCGGCGTCACCACGGCAGCGCTCGCAGCCGGAATCCGACACGTCGCCCTGCCGCTCGTCGGTGGCCGGCCGCCGCTCGGGGTCGGCGTCGCCGGCGCGCGCGATCCCTTCGATGTCGCCGGCTCCCTCGCCCGCGTCGCCGGCGCGCATCCGGCGCTGCTGTTCGAGGCCTGCGCTCTCGCACTCGTCGCACTCGCCCTTCCGTACGCGCAGGCCCGGGGCCGCTGGGCGGCCGCGGGGCTCGGCGCGGGGATGATCATCCTCACCGTGGCGGCCGTGCCGGGCGCCGCCGCGCTGCCGCTCCTCGCTTCGTCCTGGGCGATCGCTGCGTTCACCGCGCTTCGCGCTCCTGCGCTGGGGGTACCCTCCGCGGCGAACTGATGGTGCTGCGGGGAATCGAGCAAAGGCTGGAGCGAGTTTTCGAGGGCGTTTTCGGCCGCGCCTTCCGCACGAACGTCCAGCCTGTCGAGCTCGCGCGCAAGCTCGCGAAGGAGATGGACGAGCACCGCTCGACGTCGGTGACGCGCGTCTACGTCCCGAACGAGTACACCGTCTACCTCTCTCCCGGCGACCGCGAGCAGTTCGAGGGCTACGAGAACTCGCTCGTCTCGGAGCTCGAGGAGTACCTCGCCGAGCACGCCTCGCGCGAGAACTACGCGCTCCTGACTCCCCCCCGCATCGTCTTCGAGACGGACGAAGACCTCGGCGTCGGCGAGTTCGGCATCGCCACCCGCATGGCGCAGTACGGCCGGCAGGGCGACGAGCCTGCTGCGGAGGCCGCAACACCCGGCGCGACGATGATCTACAAGCCCCGGACGCAGCCGACCGAGGCCGCGTCGCTCGAAGAGCTCGGGGTCGAGCGGGAGGTCGCCGTGCTGCGCTGGAACGGCGAGCGGCGCGTCCTCGACAAGCAACGCTCCGTCCTCGGCCGCTCGCGGGACGCCGACGTGCAGATCGAGGACCCGAACGTGTCGCGCCGCCACGCAGAAGTCGTGCAGGAAGGCTCTGCGTACTGGCTCGTCGACCTCGGCTCGACGAACGGCACCGAGGTGGGCGGGCGGCGCGTGCAGCGCGCGCGGCTCGACGATGGCTCGCAGTTCACCCTCGGCGAGACGACGGTCACCTTCTCGACCGAGCGGGAATAGGAACGCTCGTGACAGTGGTTGCCTCGACGTCGGTCGCGGAGGCGCTCCTCGCGCTCAAGATCGCGTTCCTCGTGCTCCTCTACCTCTTCGTCGTGCGCGTCATCCGCTCGGCCGGGCGCGAGCGGCAGGCGCCGAGCCAGGACAGCATGATCCTGACGCCGGCCGCCGCCGCGGCCGCCGGGCTCGGCCGCAAGGCGGGGGGACGAAAGACGGTGCGCCTCGTCGTCCAGCGCAGCCCGAGCCTCGATGACGGGGACGAGTTTCCGGTGGACTCGGCGCCGCTGACGGTCGGCCGCGGCGGACAGAACGACCTCGTGCTCTCCGGCGACGACTTCGCGTCGGCGCGGCATGCGCGGATCGAGGTCCGCGGCGACGGCGTGTGGGTGCAGGATCTCGAATCGACGAACGGCACCTACGTCAACGGCACGCGCGTCCCCGGCGCGCAGCGGGTCGACCCGGGCGACGTCCTGCGCGTCGGCGAGACCGACCTCCTGATCGAGGTCGACTGACATGGCGGTCGCCGCATACGCAGTCGCGAGCGACACGGGGCGCAGGCGGCGCCGCAACGAGGACAACTACGTCGTCGCACCGCCGCTCTTCGCGGTTGCCGACGGGATGGGCGGCGCCCAGGCCGGAGAGGTCGCATCGCGGCTCGCGGCCTCCGCCCTCGAGGGCGGGGATGCCGGCGGGCCGCCCGAGGGGCTCGAGCGGATCGACTCGCTCATCCAGGAGGCCAACCGCCGCATCTACGACCGCGCCTCGACGGATCCCACTGCCTCGGGAATGGGCACGACGATGACGGTCGCCCTCGTCGACGGGATGACCGTGGCGATCGGCCACGTCGGCGACTCGCGCGCCTACCTCGTCCGCGACGAGCGGATGGAGCAGCTCACGGAGGACCACTCGCTCGTGAACGAGCTGCAGAAGAGCGGGAAGCTGTCGGCCGAGGAGGCGCACGTGCACCCGCAGCGGAGCGTGATCACACGCGCGGTCGGAACGGATCCGGACGTCGACGTCGACGGCTTCACCATCGAGGCCGAGGAGGGCGACGTCTTCCTCATCTGCTCCGACGGGCTCAGCGACATGGTCGACGACGAGGAGATCCTCGAGCTCGTCCACACCCATCGCGACGACCTCGACAAGGCCGTGAAGGCGCTGGTCGCGGCCGCGAACCGCGGCGGCGGCGAGGACAACATCACCGCGGTCGCGTTCCGGATCTCGACCGAAGGCGTCGCCGAGCGTCGAGGACACCATCGCGATGCCGGCGATCACCGAGGACAACGTCGAGCCCGACGAGCAGACGCGCGAGTACGACCAGCCCGATGCGCGGACATCCACCATGGTCGTCCCTCCGAGCGAGATTCCCGAGGAGCTCGCGGCCCCCGAGGCTGAGACCGAGACCCTGCCCCTCGCCGACTCCCGGCGCGTCCGGATCGTCCTGATCGTGCTCGCCTTGCTGGCCGTGGCGGCGGCCCTGATCATCTGGGGGTTGCTCCGCTGACCCTCCGCAACCGTGAGCTCGCGGCGCTCTTCACGGTCGGCGTCCTGACGGCGATCGGCTTCGCCACCGTCTACATCGCGCTCGAGTCGCAGATCTCGGGCGGCTCGCTCGGATACGCCGTCTTCTTCTTCGGCCTCTATCTGGTCGCGCACGTCGTCGCCCGACTGACCGTGCCGCTCGCGGACCCCTACCTGCTGCCGATGGCCGCTCTCCTCACGGCGATCGGGGTGACGGAGATCTACCGTCTCGGCCCCGGCAACGCGTTCCGGCAGGGGCTCTGGATCGTGATCGGCGTCGCCGCCTTCGCCGCGACGCTCTTCTCGCTGCACAAGGACTACCGCGCGCTCGAGCGCTACAAGTACGTGTTCGGCGTCACCGCGATCGGCCTGCTCTTCCTGCCGGCTCTGCCCGGGATCGGCGAGACGATCAACGGCTCGCGGCTCTGGATCCACGTCGGCTCGCTGCAGTTCCAGCCGGGCGAGCTCGGAAAGATCTGCCTCATCGTCTTCCTCGCCGCGTATCTGCGCGAGAAGCGCGAGGTACTGGCGCAGGGCCGCCTCAAGGACTGGGGGCCGCTGCTGGTGATCTGGGGCGGCGCGATGCTCGTTCTCTTCGCGACCGACGACCTCGGCAGCGCTCTCCTGTATTACGGGATCTTCCTGGCGATGCTCTACGTCGCGACGGCGAGGATCTCGTTCGTCGCCGCCGCGCTCGGCCTCTTCCTCGTCGGCTCCTACGCAGTCGCGCAGGGGACTCCGCACGTGCAGGACCGCATCACGAACTGGCTCTCGCCCTGGTCGACGCAGAAGATCTACTGCCCGCAGGCCGGCCACGCGGCGCTCCGGCAGGACTGCCAGAGCTACCAGCTCGTCCAGTCGCTCTACTCGCTCGGCCACGGAGGGTTCGGCGGGACGGGGCTCGGCCACGGGATCTTCACCTCGACGAGCGGCGGCCAGGTCATCCCGGACCTGAACACCGACTTCATCTACTCGGCCCTCGCACAGGAGCTCGGACTGGTCGGCATCGCCGCTGTTCTGCTCCTCTACATGGCCTTCGTCCTGCGCGGCTTCAGGATCGCACTGGCGGCGAGCGACGGGTTCTCGAAGCTGCTCGCAGCCGGCCTCAGCTTCGGCTTCGCGTTCCAGACCTTCGTCATCGTCGGCGGCATCACGCGGGTCATCCCGCTCACCGGCATCACCCTGCCGTTCGTCTCCTACGGGGGATCCAGCGTCGTCGCCAACTTCCTGCTCGTCGCGGGGCTGCTCCTGATCTCGCACCGCGCGAACCGAGAGGGGGCGGGCGCGTGAACAAGCAGCTCCTCCACGTCTGCGTCGCCTCGCTCGTCCTGATCGCCGCCCTGCTCGTCTCGACGACGTACTGGCAGACCTGGGCGGTCGGCGACCTCGCCGACAGGCAGGACAACGCGATCTCCCTTGTCGCCCGGCTCACCGTCGACCGGGGGAAGATCCTCGCCCCCGGCGGCACGATCTTCGCCACCAACCGGAGGCACCGCAAGCACGGCTTGACCACCTTCACTCGGCGCTACCCCACGGACGGCCTCGCGTCGCAGGTGGTCGGCTACTCGACGAACGCCGGCACGAGGACAGGGCTCGAGTCCTCTCTCGACGACTACCTGACAGGGGCGAACACGAACCTCAGCAACACGCTCAAGCAGACGCTCGACAAGCTCGCCGACAAGACGGTGCGCGGCAACAACGTGATTCTCACGTTGCGGCCCTCGGTGCAGTCCCTCGCCCTGCACGAGCTCGCCGGCCGCTGCGGAGCGGTCGTCGCGCTCGACGCGAAGACGGGCGCGGTCTACGCGATGGCCTCCTCGCCGACGTACGATCCGAACCTCATCGCGAAGCCGGGCGGTTACGCGAAGATCCTCAAGATCAAGGGCACCTGCGGCGACGCCTCCGCGCTCACGAACAACGCGACGGCAGGCCTCTATCCGCCCGGCTCGACGTTCAAGCTGATCACCGCATCCGCGGCGCTCGACAGCGGCGCCTACACACCGAGCTCGCGGTTCGACGATCCGGGCTACTGCGTCGAGTACGGAAAACGGGTCTACAACTCGAGTGCGCCCGACTCGCCGGGCGGCCACGAGGCGTTCGGCAACGTCGACTTCTCAGCGGCGCTCGAGCACTCGATCAACGCCGTCTTCTGCAAGATCGGAATGCACATCGGCGCGAAGGCGATTCTCGACTACGCGAAGCGCTACGGCTTCTACTCGCTTCCCCCGCTCGACCTGCCGCCGAGCGCGAGCAACAGGAGCGGCCTTTACAACAAGGGCCGGCTCTACCTCCCCAAGGACTACAACGCGGTCGACGCGGGCCGGCTGGCCTTCGGACAGGAGCGGATGCTCGTCACGCCGCTCCAGATGGCGCTCGTCGCCGCGACGATCGCGAACAAGGGAGTCGAGCCGAAGCCGTACCTCGTGCAGAAGATCGTCGCTCCCGACGGCTCGATCGTTGCCAAGGCCCACCCGCAGATGCTCGGCCGCGTGATCAAGCCGCAGACGGCCGCGGAGCTGAACCACATGATGCAGCTCGTCGTCCAGGGCGGCACCGGCACGAGCGCCCAGATCCCGGGCGTGCCGGTCGCCGGCAAGACCGGAACGGCGGAGCTCGGGCTCGGCAATGTCTACGACCCGTGGTTCGTCTCCTTCGCGCCCGCGAACAACCCGCGGTACGTGGTTGCGGTCGTCGTCGAGAAGCAGCCCAACGGCTTCGGCGGCTCGGTCTCGGCACCGATCGCCAAGGACATCCTCGAAAAACTCCTGCACAGGTGACCCTGCCTCTACCCTTACGGCGGCCGTGGCGGTAAGCGACTCCCTCATCGACACGCTCTTCGACGGGCGCTACCGGATCACGCGCAAGCTCGGCGCGGGCGGGATGGCCGACGTGTATCTCGCCGAGGACCAGGAGCTCGGCCGCCGCGTCGCGATCAAGATCCTCAACGACCGCCACGCGAACGACGACCAGTTCATCGAGCGCTTCCGCCGCGAGGCGAAGAACGCGGCGGCGCTGAACCACCCGAACATCGTCTCGATCTACGACCGCGGCAACGCGGAGAACACCTACTACATCGCGATGGAGTTCCTCGACGGCCGCACGCTCAAGGAGCTGATCGTGGGCCGCGGTGCCGCACCGGTGAACGTCGCGATCGAGTACACGCGCCAGATCCTCTCCGCACTCCGCTTCGCCCACCGGCACGGCATCGTCCACCGTGACATCAAGCCGCACAACGTCCTCGTCGACGGCGAGGGGCGCGTGAAGGTGACCGACTTCGGGATCGCGCGCGCGGGCACGAGCCAGATGACCGAGACCGGGTCGATCGTCGGGACGGCGCAGTACCTCTCGCCCGAGCAGGCGCGCGGCGGCGAGGTCGACCAGCGCTCGGATCTCTACTCGCTCGGGGTCGTCCTCTACGAGCTGCTGACGGGTAAGACGCCCTTCGACGGCGATACGCCCGTCGAGATCGCGATGAAGCACCTCTCGAACGCGCCAAAGCCGCCCTCGAAGCTGCGGCCGGACATCCCGCCCGAGCTCGACATGATCGTGCTGCGGGCGCTCGCGAAGAACCCGGACGACCGGTACCAGAGCGCCGACGAGATGGAGGCGGACCTCGAGCGCGTCGCCCGCGGCGCCCCGGTCGCGGCGGCCACGGTGGATTCTGCGACCCAGGTGCTGGCCGTCCCGGCGGCTTCGGCGGCGGAGGCGGCGACGGCCGCCACGATGATCGCGCCGCCCCGGACCGGAGGGCCGGCCGCACCGCCGCCGATCGTCGAGGACGAGGAGTACGCAGAGCCCGGCGGGCCGGACCGGCCGCTCTGGCCGTGGCTCGTCGCCGCCCTCTTCGTCATCGCCGCCGTCGTGGCCGGCTTCTTCGTCTGGCACGAGCTGTCCAACTCGACGGTGAAGGAACCGGTCGGCCTCTATCAGGGCGTGCCCCAGGCGCAGGCGGAGCAGCAGATCCACGCCGCGCACCTCGTTCCCGCCGTGCGGCACGGCTCGAGCGAGAAGTACAAGAAAGGTCTCGTCTTCAAGCAGGATCCGAGCGCCGGCTCTCACATCGACAAGGGCAGCACGGTCACGATCTGGGTCTCGACCGGCAAGCCGACCGTGCCGGTCCCCGACGTGAAGGGCAAGCAGTGGACGGACGCCCAGCAAGAGCTGGCGGACGCCAAGCTCAAGCCGGTGGAGCACATCGTCCCCGGCAACACGAAGGGGCAGGTGACGGCCACTGATCCGCCCGCCGGCAAGTCGGTCGCCGAGGGGTCGACGGTACGCGTCAACGTCATGAGCGGGCCGCAGCAGGCGACCGTCCCGAGCGTCGTGGGCGACACTCTGCCGCAGGCCATCGCCGCCCTCCACGCGATGGGCTTCAACGACAACCCGACGTACGTCGACAGCACCGCCCCGGCGAACCAGATCATCCACCAGAATCCGGCGCCCGGCTCATCAGCCTCGAAGGGCACGACGGTCGCTCTCCAGGTCTCGAACGGCCCGCCGCAGACGAGCGTGCCGGACGTCGTCGGCTACACCTCGCAGCAGGCAGTCCAGACCCTCGAGAGCGCCGGCTTCAAGGTGACGCAGCAGTACGTATCGGTCACCGACGCGAGCCAGGACAACGTCGTCCAGTCGCAGAACCCGGCCGGCGGGGCGCGGGCGTTGCAGGGATCGGTGGTGACGATCTCGATCGGGCAGTCCTCGCCTCCGGCGCCGCCCGCGCCCGGGACGACGACGACAACGACGCCCGCGCCACCGGGTTGAGCCCGGCTCCCCGCCTCCGCGTGGCCGTCCTCGCGGGCGGCCGGTCGAGCGAGCACGAGATCTCCCTGGCGTCGGCGCGATCGGTGGTCGCAGCTCTCGACCCGGAGCGATACGAGGTAGCGGAGATCGCCATCGGCCGCGACGGGCGTTGGGCTCTGGAGAGCGGCGAGCGCCGCGCGCTGGAGGCGGGCGGCGAAGCGTCACCCGCCGAGACGTTGCCGGTTCCGGCCAAGAGCGGGACGCTCGAAGCGGTCGGGGCGGTGGACGTCGTCCTGCCGATCCTGCATGGCCCGTTCGGAGAGGACGGCACGGTGCAGGGGCTGCTCGAGCTGGCCGACGTCCCGTATGTCGGCGCCGGTGTCGCGGCGTCCGCGCTCGCGATGGACAAGGACCTGTTCAAGAAGGTGATGCGCGACAGCGGCATCCCCGTGGCGGCGCACCACGCGATCCGGCTCGGCGATGCGATCGAGAACCCGTTCGGCTATCCCGTGTTCGTGAAGCCCGCGCGGCTCGGCTCTTCCGTCGGCATCACCAAGGTGCACGGCGAGGAGGAGCTGGAAGCCGCGGTCGAGCTCGCCTTCCGACATGACGAGAAGGTGCTCGTCGAGGAGTTCGTCGCCGGCACGGAGGTCGAGGTCGGCGTCCTCGGCAACCGCCTGCCGCCGCCGGTCGCGTCGCTGCCCGGCCAGATCGACACGCTCGAGCACGAGTGGTACGACTACGCGTCGAAGTACGACGAGGACGGGATGCAGCTGATCGTCCCGCCGCCGGGTCTCGCGCAGGAGACGATCGAGCTGCTGCAGCGGCGCGCCGTCGAGTCGTTCGTCGCGAGCGAGTGCGAGGGGCTCGCGCGAGTCGACTTCTTCGTGCGCGAGAGTGACGGCGAGGTCGTCCTCAACGAGCTGAACACGATGCCCGGCTTCACCGCGACGAGCGTCTGGGCGCGGCTGTTCGAGGCGTCGGGCCTCGGCTACGCGGAGGCACTCGACCGGCTGATCGAGCTCGCGCTCGAACGGCACGAGCGCCGCTCGAAGCTCGTCTACTAGCTGCTGGCCTTGACCTCGGAGATCTCGGCGCGGTCACCCGGCGGCAGCCGCGTGACCCAGACGACGTAGTACCGCGCCGTCTTCCCGCGGAGCGTGAACGTCGTCGTCCCCGAGACGGTCTGGGAGGACGAGTCGGCCGGGAACGGCCCCGTCTGCGAGTCGCCGGCCTCGATCTCGGCCGTGAAGCCGGGCGTCGGCGTCGTCACGGTCAGGCGAGTGAGCTTCACCGGCCTGCCCGCGTCGAGCACGAGCCCGACCCCGTCCTTGAGGCCGCCGAAGTCCTGGTTTCCGTACAGCTCGGTCATCCAGGAGGTGGACGTACTGCCGTCGGTCGCCAGTGCGGCGGTTTCCGAATGCTCGCCGCCGTTCCCCTGCGGGTCGTAGTCGCCGACGCCGTGCAGCTGCACGGCGGAGCCCGACGGGCCGCCTCCGCCCCCGGACGTGTTGTGGTGGTGGCTCGAGCCGCCCAGCAGCAGGACCGCGGCGAAAGCCGCTCCGGCGACCAGGAGCGCGAGCAGGACGTAGCCCAGCGGACGCCGGCGCGAGCGCGACGGATGCCGCGGCCGGCCTCGCGCCGGAGCCTCTCGTGGAGCCGGAACACGAGGCGTAACGAGCGTCAGCGCGGAGTTGTCCTCCGCGGGGGCCTGCCCCTCGGCCTCGGCAAGACAGGCGCGCAGCTCCTCGGCCAGCGCGGCCATCGTCGGGAACCGGCGCTCGGGATCCTTGGCGAGCGCGCGCTGCACGGCGGCGTCGAGCCTCGGCGAGACGTCCGGCCGCCGCTCGCGCAGGCTCGGGGGCGGCTCGTTGAGGTGCCGAAGAGCGACGGCGACGAAGTTCTCGCCGTCGAAGGGCACGTCGCCGGCCAGCAATTCCCAGAGCACGACGCCGAGCGAGTAGACGTCGGTCGAGGGCGAGACCGGCTTGCCGCTCGCCTGCTCGGGCGCGAGGTACTCACTCGTGCCGAGCACCGTGCCCGTCTGCGTGACGCCGTGCTCGACGTCGAGCGAGCGCGCGATGCCGAAGTCGGTCACCTTCACCTCGCCTTCGCGGCTGAGGAGGACGTTCTGCGGCTTCACGTCCCGGTGGACGAGCCCGCGCACGTGTGCGAACGCGAGCCCGTCGGCGACCGCGAGGGCGAGCTCGAGCGCCCGCCGGACCGGCAGCCGTCCCGTGCGCTGGACGAGCTCCTTGAGGTTCTCACCCTCGACGTGCTCGAAGACGATGTACTGCCGGTCCCCGTCGTGGCCGCGGTCGATGACGGTGACGATGTTCGGGTGCGACAGCTGGGCGACCGCCCGCGCCTCACGGCGGAAGCGCTCCAGGTACTCCGCATCGGAGGCGTACCGCTCGTGGAGGATCTTGATCGCGACGCGCCGGTCGAGCTGGGTGTCGTGCGCCCGGAAGACCGTCGACATCCCTCCGGTCCCCAAGAGCTCCTCGAGCTCGTACCGGTCGGCGATCAGATCGCCGGGCTGCGGGGGCCGTGGCACGGCACCAATGGTCGACCTGGATCCCGGCACACGGCTTGAACGGGCACGGCGCGGTCGCGGCTACGCGAGAACCGCTTCCAGTGCCTCCTCCCACGCCGCGAGCCCCTCCTCGAGCTCGGCGTCCGTGATCACGAGCGGGCAGAGGACGCGGTTGCAGTTCGAGTGGACGCCGGCCGTCATGAGCAGCAGCCCTCGGAGGGCCGCCTCCTCGGCCACACGCGAGGCGATTCCGGGCGCGGGCTCCTTCGTCTCGCGGTCCTCCACGTACTCGACCGCGAGCATCGCGCCGAGGCCGCGGACGTCGCCGATCGCCGCGAACCGCTCCTGCCAGGCGAGCATGCGGGTCCGGATCGTCTCGCCGATCCTCTGCGCCCGCTCGGCGAGCCCCTCGTCCTCGAACACGTCGAGGACGGCGATGGCCGCCGCGAGCGCGACGGGATTGCCGACGTACGTGCCGCCGACCGCGTTGTCCCAGAGCGAGTCCATGATCTCCGCCTTGCCGACGACGGCGGAAAGCGGAAGGCCGCCGGCGATCGACTTCGCGAGCGTCATCAGGTCAGGCTCGACGCCGTAGTGCTCCATCGCGAACATCCGGCCGGTGCGACCGAAGCCGGTCTGCACCTCGTCGGCGACGAGCAGGATCCCCTCGCGGTCACAGAGCGCGCGCAGCCCCTGCATGAACTCGAGCGGCGCGGGGATGAAGCCGGCCTCGCCCTGCACGGGCTCGACGACGATGGCGGCCACCGTCTCGGAGGCCACCTGCGTCGACAGCGAACGCTCGAGGGCGGCCAGCGCGTCGCGCGCAGTGATCCCGCGGTACGCGTCCGGGAACGGGACGCGGTAGACCTCCGGTGCGAAGGGCCCGAGGCCCGCCTTGTACGGATGTGTCTTCGAGGTCAGCGTCAAGGAGAGGAGCGTGCGGCCGTGGAACGCGCCCTCGAAGCCGATCACCGCGGGTCGGCCCGTATAGCCGCGCGCGAACTTGACCGCGTTCTCGACGGCCTCGGTGCCGGCGTTGAAGAACGCGACTTTCGTGGGGCCCGAGAACGGCGCGATCGCCGTCAGCCGCTCGGCGTACTCCACGTAGATCTCGTACGGGACGATCGTGAAGTCGGTGTGCAGGAAGCGCGCTGCCTGCTCTTGCACGGCCGCCACGACCCGCGGGTGCGCATGGCCGACGTTGAGGCAGCCGACCCCTCCCGTGAAGTCGACGAATTTGTTGCCGTCGACGTCGGTGACGGTCGCGCCGCTGCCCTGCGCGATCATGATCGGCAGGTAGAGGCCGAGCGGATCGGCGACGACGCGCTCCTTCCGGTCGGTGATCTCGCGGGAGCGGGGGCCTGGAATCTGCGTGCGGAGCTCGATCGAGCGTGTCGTAGCCATGAGCCCACGATAACCGGTGCAACCGACGCCGGATCGTTAGGAGGGCTCTCCGTAGAATCGCGGCGTGGTCCTCTCCGACACGACGATCGCCCGCCTGCTCGCCGAGGGGAGGATCGAGATCGAGCCGTACGACGACGCGCTCCTTCAGCCCTCGAGCGTCGACGTCCGTGTCGACCGGCTGTTCCGCGTGTTCCACAACAACCGGTACCCGTTCATCGACGTCAAGGTCGAGCAGACGGAGCTGACCGAGCTCGTGGAAGTCGAAGATCGCGCGTTCATCCTGCATCCGGGCGAGTTCGTTCTCGGCTCCACGCTCGAACGCATCAAGCTTCCGGACGACCTCGTCGCAAGGCTCGACGGGAAATCGTCCCTCGGCCGGCTCGGTCTGCTGATCCACTCCACTGCAGGGTTCATCGACCCCGGCTGGGACGGCCACGTGACGCTCGAGCTCTCGAACGTCGCCAACCTGCCGATCACGATCTATCCAGGCATGAAGATCGGGCAGATTTCCTTCATGCAGATGACGGAACCGGCCGCGACGCCCTACGGCGCCGACTCGATCGGCTCGAAGTACAAGGGCCAGCGCGGGCCGACCGCCAGCCGCTACTGGCAGAACTTCAAGTGAGCGTAGGCTTGACGGAGCTCACCAAGGAGCGAAGGTGCCGGCTTTGCCGGCGCCGGGAGCGGGGAAGAGCCGAATGACGGTACTGGTCACGGGGGCGACGGGCTTCATCGGGCCGCACGTGGTCCACGCGCTGCGGGCGCGGGAGATCCCGGTTCGGGCGCTGGTGCGCCGTCCCTCCGGCGGCACGCGCTTCGCCGCCTGGGGCGTCGAGACGGCGGTCGGGGACGTGACCGATCCGCCCTCCCTCCGCGCGGCGTGCGAGGGAATTGATGCGGTCGTCCATCTCGTCGCGATCATCCGCGGCCGGCCCGCGGACTTCGAGCGCGTCATGGCGCAGGGAACGCGGAACGTCGTCGCGGCGGCGCAGGAGGCGGGAGTGCGGCGCATCGTGCTCGCAAGCGCGCTCGGCCTCGACGAGCGGACGAAGGACGCCGTGCCGTACTTCGCGGCCAAGTGGGAGATGGAGCGGGCCGTCCGCGAGTCCGGGCTCGAGCATGTGATCTTCCGGCCGAGCTTCGTCTTCGGCCGCGACGGTGGCGTCCTGCCGACCTTCGTCCGGCTCGCGCGCTTCGCGCCGGTAACGCCGATCGTCGGACCGGGAACGCAGAAGCTCCAGCCGATCTGGGTCGAGGATCTCGCGGAGCACTACGCCGTCGCGGTGTCCGATCAGGCGGCGGCGAACCGCACCTTCGAGCTCGGCGGGCCGGACGTCGTGACGTGGAACGAGTTCTGGGAGCGGCTGAAGCGCGTGCTCGGCACCCGGCGGCCGTCGGTGCACGTCCCGTTCGGCGCGATGCGCCTCCAGGCGACGCTGACCGAGCGGTTGCCGGGCGCGCCCGTGACGCGCGACCAGCTCAAGATGCTCGAGCTCGGCGACAACGTCGTCACAGATCCGAGCGCGGTCGAGACATTCAGACTGCCGCTCGTGCCGCTCGACGAGCAGCTGCGGCGCGCTACGTGACGCGCGGCGTCGTCTACGCGGAGCCAGGGGGGCCGCTCGTGGTCGAGGAGCTGACCGTCGAGCCGCCCGGGCCGCGCGAGGTGCTCGTCCGGGTTTTCGCCTGTGGGCTCTGCCACTCCGACCTCCACGTGGTCGAGACCAGCGGGTGGGGAATGCGGTTCCCGATCCTGCTCGGCCACGAAGGCGCGGGCGTGGTCGAGGAGGTGGGAGGCGACGTGACTTCGGTCGCGCCCGGCGACCGCGTCGTCATCGCCTGGCGGGCGCCTTGCGGCGACTGCCCGCAGTGCCGGCGAGGCGATCCCCGCCGTTGCTCGTCGCAGCTTCGTGCGAAGCGGCGGCTGCACCGCACCGCCGACGGCGCGCTGCTGACGCCGATGCTCCGCTGCGGTACGTTCGCCGACCAGGCGGTCGTGCACGAGGCATGTGCGGTGAAGATGCCGGACGAGCTCCCCTTCGAGCAGGCGGCTCTGCTCGCGTGCGGGTTCTCGACAGGCGCCGGAGCTGCCCTCTGGGCGACGCCGGTGCGAGCGGGCTCCTCGGTCGCCGTGATCGGCTGCGGCGGCGTCGGGCTGGCCGTGGTGCAGGGCGCCCTGCTGCGGGGCGCGGAACGGATCGTGGCCGTCGACATCGCCGCGGACAAGCTCGCGCACGCGCACGCGCTCGGAGCGACCGACGTGGTGGACGCCTCGGCAGTGGATCCTGTCGAGACCGTGCGCGAGCTGACCGGCGGCCGCGGGGTCGAGTTCGCGTTCTCGGCGGTGGCCGCGCCGGCGGCGCTCGCCCAGGCGATCCGGATGTGCGCCTACGCGGGGACCGCGACTCTCGTCGGAATGCCGTTGCCGGGGACGAAACTCGACTCCGACCTCGACGCCGACGTCTTCGGGCGGAAGCTCACGCTCGCGGTCACGCACGGCGGCGACACGATCCCGCAGGAGGACTTCCCGTTCCTCGCACGCGCCGCGCTCGACGGGCGGCTCGACCTCGGGCGCTTCGTGACGAGCACGATCTCGCTCGACGAGGTGCCTGAGCGGCTCCCTCGGATCGGCGAGGGCGGCGAGATCCGGACGGTCGCGGTTTTCTAGGAGCTCTTGCCGAAGGACGCGCGACGCGCGATGTCCGCCTCGTCGACCATGTGGCCGTCGCGCTCGACGTAGCCGTCCTTGCCCCCGATCGCGAGCACCACAGCCTCCTCCTCGAACGGATTCGACACCTTGCGCGGCGTCGTCGATTCCGCATGGAAGAGCCCACCCTCGCCGAGGACGCGCGTCTCGCCCTCCACCTCGACCTCCACCCGGCCGCGGTGGACGAAGTACAGCTCGTCCTGCGTGTCGTGGAAGTGGAGGAAACCCTCGTGGCCGGGAGGCATGACGATCCCGTTGATCCCGAAGGCGGTCACGCCGAGCGCAGCGCGGATCTTGCGGAAGCCGGGTCCGTCCCCGAGCTCGTCGAGCGACGAGAACGCATACGTCACGAGCTGCAGGCCTCGGCCGTGTGGGCGAGCGGCAGGCGGCCCAGCAGCTCCGCGAGCTGCGCCCGCTCCTGCGGCGAGAACTGCGAGGCGAAGAGCTCCTCGATGTCCGCGAGATGCGACTCGCGCGCTTCCTCGATCTTCTTCAGGCCGGCGTCGGTGAGCACCGCATAGGTGACGCGGGCATCGCTCTCGCAGCGCTCCTTCGCGACGAGGCCGCAGGACTCGAGCCCGTCGAGCAGTCGCGTGATCCCGGACGCGGTGAGCAGCACGGACCGGGCGAGATCGATCCGCCGCAGGCGCCGACCTTCCGCGAAGTAGAGCTGCACGAGAACGTCGAAATCGCTCAGGGTCAGCTCATGTAGCGCCTCGAGTCGCGCGGACAGCTCGCGCGTGATCGCCGCGTGCGCGCGGAGGAAGCGCAGCCAGGCGGTGAGGTCCGTCTCTGCCCGAAAGCTTCTTGTGTGCTCAATACTTGACTAGACAATCTTTTCTCGCTATGATCCTTGTGATCTCAAGTATAGCTCCCGCCAACCCAGGAGGCAAATTCTCAGATGAGCACATTGGAATCCACCACCACCCTCGCTCCCCCCGGCACCACGTGGGTCGCCGACCCCGTCCACTCGAACGTCGCGTTCGAGGTCGAGTACGCCGGTGTCAGCACTTTCCGCGGCAGCTTCCGCGACTTCGACGCCACGCTCGAGGGCTCGACCCTCGAGGGCTCGGCGCGCGTCGCGAGCGTCGACGTGAAGGACGAGCAGCTCTCCGGCCATCTCCAGTCGCCCGACTTCTTCGACGCCGAGCGGCATCCGGAGATCGCATTCCGCGCCGACGAGCTGACGCTCGCCGACGACGGCGCAGTCACCGGCTCCGGGCAGCTGACGATCAAGGGGACCACGAAGCCGGTCGAGCTGAAGGGACGTCTCGCATCGGCGCCGAGCATCGACCCGTTCGGCCGCGAGCGCCTCGGTCTCACGCTCGAGACCGCGATCGACCGCAACGCGTTCGGGATCGCGTGGAACGCGCCGAACCAGAGCGGCGGCAACTACCTCGGCGACAACGTCACCCTGAAGGCCGACCTGACCTTCGTGAGGCAGGAGAGCTAACAATGCGCATCCTCGCCGTATCCGGAAGCCTGCGGGAGGGCTCGTTCAACACGAGCCTCCTGCGGGCCGCGCTCGAGGCCGCGCCCGAGAGCGTCGAGCTCGAGCTCTGGGAAGGGATCGGCGAGCTCCCGCTCTACGACGGGGACCTCGAGACAACGTCGACGTGCCCGAGTCGGTGCGCCGCCTGCGCGAGGACTGGGCGGCCGCGGACGCGATCCTCTTCGCGACGCCCGAGTACAACGGTTCCGTCCCGGGCGGCCTCAAGAATGCGATCGACTGGGCGTCCCGGCCCCGGCTCGAGGCTGCGCTGCGGAACAAGCCGGTCGCCGTGATCGGCGCGAGCACGGGCCAGTTCGGCGCCCTCTGGGCCCAGCAGGACCTGAAGCGCATCCTCGGCATCGCCGGCGCCGCGTCGTCGGGACCGAGATCCCGGTCGCCCGCGCAGACGAGCGGTTCGACAACCAGGGCCGCCTCGTCGACGGAGAGCTCTTCGAACAGCTCCGGCTGCACCTGACCACTCTCGCGTCGGAAGCCGTTGCGGCTTCCGACCGAGTCGCTGCCTGAGCAAAAAGAAGGGGCCGCAAAAGCGGCCCCTTCTCCGGTTACCAGCGCGTAGTGGCAGAGGCGCTTTCCTGCTCCGGCCTCTCGATAGAGCCCGGGCGGCGCGGAACGCGTCGTCCCCTACGCTGGCTAGGCGTTTTCCCGGTGGTCCCGGGGACAGCGCCTCTACCCGCTGGTACCTCCACTGCCCGTACTGTCTGAAATCACTGCCGGACCACCTCCTTTCCGCGGTACCCGCACGATACCGAAGCGCGCGGCTGGCGCAAGAGCAGATCGAGCCCGCCCTATCCTTCGGCGAGTGCGCGCCGAGTTGAGCATCGAGATCGCGCGGACGCCCGAGGAGGTCTTCGCCTACCTCACCGACGTCTCGAACCTGCCGGCGTGGCAGGCGGGCGTGCAGAGCGCGACGCTGACCGACGGCCGGATCGAGGAGTCGCGCTCGCTGCTCGGCCGGCAGCTCCAGACGACGCTCGAGATCGTCGAGCAAGAAGAGCCGCACCTCTTCACGCTGCGCGCGCTCGACAGCCCGGTGCCGTTCACGGTCCGGCACGAGATCGAGGCGGCGGACGGCGGCGGGGCGCAGCTGACGGTCATCGCCGAGGGCGACGTTCCGGGCTTCGCCGCGGGGCTCCTGGCGCGGCGCGCCGAGAAGCAGATCCGCAAGGACTTCGAGCGACTGAAGCAGATCCTCGAGAGCTAGAGCGCAGACCGCTCGGCCTCGACCGCCTCGCGCACCCAGCAGTCCGCACGATGATCGTTGACGACCCCGCACGCCTGCAGAGTCGAGTAGACCGTCGTCGGACCGACGAAGCGGAAGCCGGCCGCGCGCAGCCGCTTGGACAGTTCCCGCGACTCCGGCGTCTCGGCCTCCCATTCCACCGGCGCCGGCCCGTCGCGCCGGTATTCCCAGACGAGTTCCGGCAGCGGCGTCCCCGACTTGCGCAGCACGAGAGTCGCGCCCGCGTTCGCGATCGCCGCCTCGATCTTGCCTCGATGCCGGACGATGCCCGCGTCGCCCAGCAGCCGCTCGACGTCGCGGTCGCCGAAGCGCGCCACGCGCTCGGGGTCGAAGCCGGCGAAGGCCGCGCGGAACGCCTCTCGCTTGCGGAGGATCGTGGCCCACGAGAGCCCGGCCTGGAAACCCTCGAGGCAGAGGCGCTCGTAGAGGCCGCGCTCGTCGCGCACCGGGCGTCCCCACTCCTCGTCGTGGTACGCGATGGAGAGCGGGTCGCTCGTCGGCCAGCAGCGAATCAAGTCGGACACCACCCGAGGAGTCTGCCTGCCGCGCCTTCCGCGCGACGGCACCGAGCCCCAGCTTTTGCTTACGACCTCGGTCATCGTTCGGCAGGAGGCTCGGCCGGGCCGGGTCGACGCCCGGCCCGGCCTTCGAGCCAGCTCGCTACTTCTTGCTGATCGTGCTGACGAACGACGCGGTGTTGTTGCTCAGCTTCGGGTCCGGTGTGGCAGAGCTCGATGCCTGGGCCACGATGGCGATGCTGCCCCCCTTGCCTCGGACGGCCATCTTCAGCGTCACCGTCTGTGCCGCGAGGTCGCCCGAGACAAGGTCGCCGAGCAAGCATGCGATCGTTCCCGAGCTGGCCCCCGATTTCGGGTGCGTGCAGCTGCCCCGGGTCGTGCCCACGGCGACGAACTTCGTCCCGAGCGGTACCTGCACAGTCAGCACGGCGCTGTGGGCGGTGAAGGGACCGGCGTTGGAAACGTCGATCACGTAGCTGTCCTGGGATCCGGTTCGGACTGAAGCGGCGCCCGTGATCGCGACGCCGAGGTCTGCGTTGGGGACGGCGTAGGAGATGACGATCTCGGGCACACCGGTGCTATCCACGGTGACCGAGCCGCCGGGAGGCACAAGGCTCGAGCCGCCGCCGCCACCGCCGGCACCTCCGCTGCCGGCTCCGATCCCAGGGCCGCCACCGCCTCCTCCGCCGTAGACGCCGCCTCCTCCACCACCAGCGCCGACGAAGCATCCGAATCCGGGTGGTTCCGGAGCTTCTCCGCCGGCAGCGAAGCTTCCAGCCTGGCCGGCGCAGGCGCCGTTGCCTGAACTGTCCTTACCGGTGCCACCGCTTCCACCGCGTCCGCCATGAAGCGCGGTACCTGCGCCCCCGCCGCTACCGCCGGTGCCGGGAGAGCCGGGAGCGTCGGCGCCATTGTCGCCCGCCGCGCCGGCGTTCCCTCCGTTCCCACCCGCTAGGAATATCAGCGAGCCGCTCGTCCCAGTCACGCCGTCCACTCCACCTCCGCCGCCTCCTGCCGCCACGATCAACCGGGTATGCGCATCGGCTTGCGAGGTCCGCAGGTCCGATGCGCCGCCGCCGCCGGCCCCGATCAGGGCACTGCCTCCGCCGTTTGCGCCGCCCGTACCGTCCGGATCGCCGTTGCCGCCGACGACGGCGAAGAGCGTGCTGCCGGGCGTTACGGAGAGATCACCCTCGATCCTGGCGCCGAAGCCTCCGCTCGCGATCTTGCTTCCGCCTGCCCCGCCGACGGCGATGACGTGAATCGTCGTCACCTCGCTCGGCACCGCGAACGGGTTGGAGCCGGACGTGTACGTGCACGTCACCACGAGACCGCTCTGCGAGCAGCCGGCGGGCAACGCAGCTGCTGCCTGCGAGGCGGCGAGGCTGCCGCCTGCTACCGCCGCAGCGACCAACAGCAACCCCCACCGGCTTCCCTTGCGGAACCTTCGCTGAAACTCTTTGCTCATGACACCCACCTCCCCTTGCTTACGACCTCGGTCCCGTACGCAGCGGGGAGCCCGGCTCGACGAGCCGCCTCCCGCACCACGTCCGCCGAGCCTGCCTCGTACAGGTAGAAGCCTCGTCCGGCGCGAAGATCGACCGCAGGTACGCGACCTGCGTCCCCTCCCGCGTCATCTCCTCGGCGGCTGTATGCGCACGATGGGGCAGCGTCCTCGACAGCTGCGATGTCGCTGCGGGAGACGTACTGCTCGACGAGGAACTCAGCCATGGCGACGACGCTAGGCCGACGCGCACCAACGCGAAATACCGGAAAGCTGGAAGGTTCGGCTAGTCGAGCGCCGGCGCGAGCTGCGCGCGCGACCGCACGCCGAACTCGCGCACCGGGCGACCCCACTCCTCCGGGTCGGTCGTCGGCCAGCAGCGGATGCGATCGGTCATGGCGCGGGGCAGGACGTATCATCCCGCCCCGCGCGTGACCTGCGTCAGTTCAGTGCGTCGAGCTGAGTCGCGGTGAACGTCCCGTCGATTTTCGCCGAGTCGGTGATTGACATTGTCTGGCAGACGACCTGGACGACGTCCGACCCGTCGGTGGTGAATACGCCCGTCAAGGTCGTCGCGAGATCGACCTTCAGAACCGAGAATTTGACGGCGTCATTGAGCGGATTCGAGCCTATGTCGAGCTCACACTTGGCGTCATCGGGGCCGCGATTGGCCACCGTCGCGGACAGCGCGTACGTGCCGGCGGGCAAGTCGCTCAGTCCCACTACGGCATGAGCGAAGTATTCGTCGACCGTGTAGGTGTTGGTCGCGTAGTAGCCGTGGCTGGAACCGTCGGCTCCCGCGGGCCCCTGCGGACCGATGCCTCCCTTTGGTCCCTGCGGGCCCTGCTGCCCCTGCGGGCCTTGCTGCCCCTGTTGTCCGGTCTGATTCCAGGTGACCTGCGTCTCGAACGAGCTGCAGTGGCTCATCGGGTTCGAGGACGGCAGGGACGTGTCGATCAGGCGTAGCGTCCCGACGTGCTTGAGCATGCAGGCGATGTAGACGCCACCGCTGCCGGGAATCGCCGCGTACGCGATCCCGCTCCCGAGCGCCAACACCGCGATCGCTATGACACTCAGCTGCAGGGGTCGCCGTCTCAGGTACCGCTTCATGGTTACTCCCCTCTGATCACGCGGCGGCGCAGATTGCGTACACCACGACCTTGACGTCCCCGTTGGTAAAGACGTCCGTGTTGTTGTTGGTGAATGTCACGGCCCACGCGATGGACTCGACCGGGTTGGACGCTGTCACTACGACGTTGGTGGGATCTCCAGGGCTATCCCCGCGGATCCAGTAGCCCCCTCCAAACACAACCTCACCGGAGCTGCAAACAGCGTCGACCTCATGGAATTCGAAGCCGTCGTCCGCGGGCTCGATATTCCCGGACTGCTGGACGACTTCATACCCAGAGACTCCGTCCTTGCCGTCCTGGCCGGCCTTCCCCTGCGGGCCTTGTGCGCCCTGCGGTCCCTGCACGCCCTGCGGTCCCTGCACGCCCTGCGGGCCCTGTGGGCCTTGGGGGCCCTTCTGGTTGAGGTCGAGCCCGGCCTCGTCGTGCTTGCAGGCCTTGCTCTCCTGGTTCCCGCTCCCGTTGGGGTCGATCAGGCGCAATTGGCTGCCGTTGTCGACCTGACCTTGCCCGTTGACGTGGTAGCAGAAGTGGACGACCCCGCTCGAGTCGGGAATCGATGCGTAGGCGACCGCCGCCCCGACCATCAGGACGACGATGGTTGCGGCAGCCACCAGGCCATGCCGCCGAATCGTGAACCTCATCTCGCGCCTCCCTCGTGTTGGGCCGCAGGGGAGGGGAAGCCTCCCCTGGTCACGACCTCGGTCACGCGCTCGGCCGGCAGCGCGGCCCGTCGGGCCGCCTCCCGCACGACCTCCGCCGAGCCTGCCTCGTACAGGTAGAAGCAGGTTTCCTCGTCGGGAGCAAAGATCGACCGCAGGTACGCGACCCGCACACCTTCCCGGGTCATCTGCTCTGCGGCTCGAAATGCCCGGTTCGCGCCGGCTTCGACGGCGGCGATATCGCTGCGGGAGACGTACTGCTCGACGAGGAACTCCGCCATGGCGACGACGCTAGGCCGACGCGCGCCAACGCGAAATACCGGAAAGCTGGAAGGTTCGGCTAGTCGAGTGCCGGCGCGAGCTGCGCGCGCGACCGCACGCCAAGCTTCGCGTACACGTGCGAGAGGTGCTTCTCGACGGTGTACACGCTGACGACGAGCTCCGCCGCGATCTCTTTGTTGGAGAGCCCGGCGGCAGCGAGGCGCGCGACGCGTTCCTCGGTAGGCGTCAGACCGCCCTCCGGGACGGGTCGGCGGGCTCCGGTCCGCTCGAGCTCCGCTCGCACCTGCTCGGCCCAGCCCACGCCGCCGAGGCCCTCGAAGACGCTTGCCGCTTCAGCGAGGGAACGGCGCGCGGCAGCCCATTTCCTGTGCCGGCGCTGTACACGGCCGAGGAAGAACAGCGACCGTGCCTGGTCGAATCGCAGGCCGCGTCGACCGTACGCAGCACTGGCCTCGCGTAGCAGCGTGACCGCATCTTCGTCATACCTACTCGTGAGCGACAGCATCGCCCGGCAACGCTTCGCACTTGCGAGCCCCCACGGATGCTCTTGCTCCTCGGCCAGCCGCTCGAGTCGCTCCGTCACCGCCAGCGCCTCGTCCAGCTCGCCGAGCCCGACGAGAGCTTCCACGAGGTCGGGCGCCATCGGCCACACACCGAGCTCGTCGATGCCCTCCTGCACCGTGTGCTCCCAGATCGGACGCAGCGCTTCGACCGCCTGCTGTGGCTCGTGGCGGAGCAGCGCCACGATTCCCCGTGCACGCCAGCCCTCTGTCGCCTCGCGCAGGATGCCCGTCGGCCCGACCTTGCCGATCGTCTCCGCGGCCCAGCGCTCGGCCTCCTCGGGTCGCCCGCGAACCGCCTCGAGAACGGCCATCCGAGGCGGGTCGATGTCGCTTCCCTCCTCGAACGCCGACCACTCCTGCGACAGCGCCATCAGCTTGGACGCGCCGGCCGCGTTGCCGGCACGCAGCTCGATCTCGGTGAGGCCGTGATACATCATCCAGCCGGAGCGCGCCTCTCCACGCTCCTCGGCCAGCGCTCGGAGTCGCTCGAAGAGCGTTCGCGCCTCCTCGAACTCGCCGCGGCAGACGAGGCGCGTCCCCGCCACCCGCTCGATCGACGTTTCGTAGAGGCTCGAGCTCTCCGCAACCGACGCGGCCCGCGCTTGCAGGTCGTCGACCGGGCGTCCTCGCACGAGCCGTACCCACGCAAGCGCGCACAACGCCCACCGCTCCTGCTCGGGCCCGGCGGACTGCGCCACCTCGAGCGCCTCGGTCGCAAGCGCTTCCGCTTCGTCGAGGTCGCGGAACCTCGTGGCGGCGTGCACGATTGCCTTCTCGGCCAGAACCTGTGCCCGCAGCTCCGAGTCACCGCCACTCTCGGCGAGCGCAACGTCGAGAAGGCGCAACCCCTCGCTCGTGTTGTCGGCGCACTCGGCGAGCACGAGATGGGCCCGCGCCCGAGCCGGCCCGGCCGCGAAATCGCGGGCCTTGTCTTCGAGGAGCTCCTTCGCCCTGGGGAGCTCCCCGGCGATGACGAGGTAGCGTGCGAGATCGAGCAAACGCCTCTCGTGCTGCACGTCGTCCTGCGGCGTCAGTCGGAGCGCCTGCTCCGCCACCTCCACAGCCTCGTGCGTTGCCCCTCTCGCGAGCGCGTCGGCCGCGGCCGCGGCAACCGCGCTTGCAAGCTCTGCGTCTGCGCTCGCCGAGGCCAGAGCGAGGTGCTGCGCCCGCAGCGCGGCGTCGTCGACGGTCTCCGCGAGAGCCAGATGCAGATCGCGTCGCTCGCCTGCGGCCGAGTGTTTCCGGGCAGCGGCCGCAAGCAGCGGATGCGAGACGCGGAGACGCGCCCCGTCGAGGACGAGCAGGCCGGCGCGCTCGGCGTCCTCGAGCCCGAGCGGATCGACCACCGAGGCGAGCTGGAGTCGGCTCAGTGTCGGGCTCAGCGCGACCGCGAGCAGCGACCGCCGCACCGGCTCGGGAAGGCCGGCGACACGCGGGCCGAAGACGTCGTCCACGAAGTCCGGGATCGGGAGCTCGGCGCCGATCGCCGGCGTGCCGCGCTCGCGAAGAAGCCGCCCGAGCTCGAGGGCGAAGAGCGGATTACCACCGGTGGCCTCGAAGACCCGCAGCAGGACGCGCCTCGGCAGGGTCAGATCCAGCCGCTGCGAGAGAAGTGTGCGAACGGCGCCGAGGCTGAGCGGTCCAACCTCGAGCGACTCCACACCCGGCGGTGTGAACGCCGCCTCGAGCGCGGTCGCTGCGCCAGGCCGCCGCGCAAGGAGGAACCGGACGTCCGAGCGGGCGAGACGTCGTGCGGCGAAGGTGAGCGCCTCCGCCGAGGCCCGGTCGAGCCAAGGCACGTCGTCCACCGCGACGACAAGGCGCTCCCGGGCTGCAAGCGCGCGCAGGACGGCGGTGAACCCCGCCGCGACCGGTATCGAGAGATCCGTCTCCTCCGGCTCCGCTCGGAACAGTGCGACCTCGAGCGCACGGCGCTGCGGCGCTGGGACGTCCGGGACTTCGGCCACCTCCACGCCCTCGAGCAAGTCCGCCAGCGCCACGAAGGAGAGCTGCAGCTCGACCTCGCTCGCACGAGCAGCAAGAACCCGGACTCCTCCCTCGCGGGCTGTCGTCAACGCCTCCTGCCACAGCGTCGTCTTCCCCATGCCGGCCTCGCCGGTGAGGACGAGGGCCGGGCTCTCCCCGTGCTGCCCTGCGACGAACGCGGCAAGAGCGGCGCCCTCCTGCTCACGTCCGACTATCGCGGGCCCAGTCATCAGGCCGTCCGTCAGTCGTACGCAGCGACCGCGTACAGCCTCCACTCGCCCGGCAGGCCCTTGAGCTCGGCGCCGCCTCGGTCCTCGAACTCGATTCCCGAGCCGGCGACGAGATCCTTGACCGTTTGCGAGACGAAGACCTCGCCCGGCCCGGCCCGCGCCGCGACCCGCGCTCCGATCGAGACGGCGACGCCGGCGACCTTGCCGTCCAGGACCTCGCACTCGCCCGTGTGCAGGCCGGCACGAACTTCGAGCCCGAGGTCGGTGACGGCGTCGCGGATGGAGCAGGCGCAGCGGATCGCGCGCGCGGGGCCGTCGAAACGTGCGAAGAAGCCATCCCCCGCGGTGTCGAGCTCGACGCCCCGGAACCGCGCGAGCTGCGTCCGGGTGCGCGCGTGGTGCTCCTCGAGGACCTCCCGCCACCGGCGGTCTCCGAGCTCGACCGCCTTCGCCGTCGAGCCCACGAGGTCGGTGAAGAGGATCGTGGCGAGGACGCTGTCGTAGGGGCGGGCGGATTCGAGGCAGATCGGCTCAACGAACTCGCGGATCGCGGCGACGACCGACTCCCAGTCGCCGTAGTACGGCATGTGCGGCCCGCCCGGCAGCTCGACGAAGCGGGCACCGGGGATCTGCTCGGCCATCCAGCGGGCGGCCTCGATCGGGATGTGATCCTCGCGGCGATGCAGGACGAGCGTCGGCACGCGGATCGTCGGCAGGACCGACCTGACGTCGATCTCGGCGTTCATGCGCGCGAGCTGCATCAAGGCGCCGGGGCTGATGCAGAGCCGGTCCCGGCGCGCCCGCTGCCGCACGGCCTCCGGCGTTGGCTCCACGCCCTGCTCCTCGAGCCAGGCGCGTGCGAGCTCCTCCGTTCCCCACACGTCGGCCTCCGCCTCGTACTCGGCCAGGTATTCGTGCTTCGGCTCCCTCCACGGGAAGTTCGGTCCCCGGACGAACCGCGGCAGGGAGCCGTAGTTGAGGAGCGCCCGCACCCTCTCGGGATACGTCGCGGCGAAGAGCAGCGCCATCGGCCCGCCTTCCGAGACGCCGCAGACCACCGCTGACTCGCTCCCCGCAGAGTCCATGACGGCCCGGATGTCGTCCATGCGCGTCTCGAGGTCGGCGATGCCCGTGACGCGGTCGGAGAGCCCGGTGCCGCGCTTGTCGAAGATGATCAGGCGCGAGAAGGAGGCAAGCGCCCGGAGGAAGCGCGCCCGGCTTTCGTCCTCCCAGGTGAGATCGAGATGGGAGAGCGCGCCAGGAGTCCAGACGAGGTCGAACGGCCCGTCGCCGAGCGTCGAATAGGCGATCGAGACGTCGCCGGAGCGGGCGTAGCGGACTTCCGGGACCACGGGCGCAGTGTCGATCCTCGACAGGTGGTCCGCAAGGCCTATGGAAGCTCGACGACGATCGAGCCGCCGGCCACGCGGACCGGGTACGTCTCGACGGGCTCCGTCGCCGGCAGCGTCATCGGCCGGCCGGTCGAGAGCTCGAACATCGACCCGTGCCGGGGACAGACCACGCAGCAGCGATCCTCGTCCCAGTCGCCCTCGCAGAGCGGTCCGTCGTCGTGCGAGCAGCGATCCTCGATCGCGTACAGCTCGCCCCCGCAGTTGTAGACGCCCACGAAGAGGCTGCCGTGGCGGACGATCTTCGACGAGCCGGGCGGGAACTCGTCCGCCACGGCGACTTCGACCTCCGGCACTAAGTCAGGTCCAGCTCGTCGAAGCCCGCGAGGCCTTCGGGGAGCGGCGTCCCCTTCGCCTTGTGCAGCGCGACCTTGAGCGTCGTGAGCCCGAGCATCGCGCACTTGAGGCGCACCGGAGTGAGCGGGACGCCGATCTCGGCGAGCAGCTCGTCCTTGTCGAGCACGGCGACCTCTTCCGCGGTGCGGCCCTTCGTCATCTCCATCAGCATCGACGTCGCCGCCTGCGAGATCGCACACCCGCGCCCCGAGAACCGCACGTCGTCGATCGTCTCGCCGTCCTCGCCGAAGGCGACGTAGATCGAGACCTCGTCGCCGCAGAGCGGGTTCTGCCCCTCGGCCTCGGCGTCGGCGTTCTCGATCACGCCGTGGCCGCGCGGGTTCTTGTAGTGGTCGAGGATGACCTCGCGGTACAGGTTCTCGAACGCCGGATCTCCCATCAGGCAAACACCTTACGGACGGCGTGCAGCCCGTCGACGAGCTGGTCGATCTCCTCGGGGATCGTGTAGAGGTAGAAGCTCGCGCGGTTCGTCGCCGCGACGCCGAGCTTCTGCATGAGCGGCTGGCAGCAGTGGTGACCGGCGCGGATCGCCACGCCCTGCATGTCGAGGATCTGCGCGACGTCGTGCGGATGGATGTCGTCGAGGTTGAACGAGACGATGCCCGCCCGCCGCTCGGGCGGCGGCCCGTAGAGCTTGATGCCCGGCACCTCTGCCAGCCGTCCGAGCGCGTACGCGGCCAGCTCGTGCTCGTGCGCCTCGATCGCGTCGAGGCCCACCGCCTCGAGGTAGTCGATCGCGGCGCCGAGCCCGACGGCCTCGGCCATGGGGGCCGTGCCCGCCTCGAACTTGTGCGGGAGCTCGCCCCACGTCGTCTTCTCGAGCCGCACCGAGCTGATCATGTGGCCGCCGGTGAGGAACGGGTCCATCGCCAGCAGCAGCTCGGAGCGGCCCCAGAGAGCGCTCGCACCGCTCGGGCCGCACATCTTGTGGCCGGAGATCGCGAGGAAGTCGACGCCCAGCGCCTGCACGTCGACCTTGGTGTGCGGCGCTCCCTGCGCGGCGTCGCACACGTAGATCGCTCCCTGCGCGTGCGCCCATTCGGCGATCCGCGCGACGGGGTTGATCGTGCCGAGGGAGTTCGAGATCAGATTCGTCGCGACGACCTTGACGCGGCCGTCGCGGACGACCTCGTCCAGGCTGGAGAGGTCGAGCTCGCCGTGCTCGTCGAGCGGGATCATCCGCAGCTCGGCGCCGGTCTTGCCGGCGATGAACTGCCAGGGAACGAAGTTCGAGTGGTGCTCGAGCTCGGTGACGACGACGAGGTCGCCCGGGCCGAGGTTCGAGAGGCCCCAGGCATACGCGACGAGGTTGATGCCCTCGGTCGCGTTGCGGGTGAAGATCACCTCGCGCGCCTCGGGGGCGTTCAGGAAGGCCCTCGTCCGCTCCCGCGCATGCTCGAGCGCCGCGGTCGCGCGCTCGGCGAGCAGGTAGACGCCGCGATGGACGTTCGCGTACGAGGTCTCGTAGAACTCGGTCATCGCGTCGAGCACCTGCCGCGGCTTCTGCGAGCTGGCGGCCGAGTCGAGGAAAGCGAGCGGCTTGCCGTGGATCTCCTGCTCGAAGATCGGGAAGTCCGCCCGCAGGATGCGCGCGTCGAGCTTCGCTCCGGTCGTCACGGCCACGTCTCAGATGGTAACCAGCCGCTTCACATCGACCTCTAATCGGCCGCCAGCACACTGCGACAGTCCATGAAGGAGAACTCGCGCATCCAACGGGCCCGGCACCGCGCGCGCGCGGCGAAGACCGCGATCGGCGCGCTCACGGTGCTCGTCTTCGGGGTTGCGTTCGTCGGCGCGAAGGTCCATGCGCCCGGCCACGCCAAAGGAAAGGCGAAGCCGCTCGGAGCGCCGTCGTCGTTCGAGCGCGCCGTGCATCGCAGCGTCGTCCAGGGCGGTCAGATCGCCCCGGCCGTCCAGCCCCCGCCGGTCGCGAGCTCGACCTCATGAGCGAGAGCGCCGTGCACCGCTTCCGCGCGATGGGCTGCGACGTCGCGGTCGCCGGCGGCGATCCGCGCGCCGCGGCTGCCGTCCTCGAGCGCTGGGAGGAGACGTTCAGCCTCTTCCGCCCCGGCTCGGAGCTCTCGTGCGTGAACCGTTCTCCGGCACGTGTGCTCGCCGTCTCGGGGCTTTTCGCGAGCGCCCTCGAAACTGCCCTCGACGTCGCCGCGGAGACGGACGGTCTCGTCGACCCGACGCTGTGCGGCCGCTGGCCCGAGGTGATCGTGTCGCGACGGCTGCTCTCACGGCCGCCGGACGTGACACTGGACCTGAACGGCGTCGTCAAGGCGCTCGCCGTCGACGAAGCCGCGGCCACGCTCGACGGACCCGGCTTCGTCTCGGTCGGCGGCGATCTCGCCGTGCGCGGCCCGGTGGACGTCGCGCTCCCCGGCGGCGACGCGATCCGAGTCGTTGCGGGCGGCCTGGCCACGAGCGGCACAGCCACGCGTGGGGCGCACCTCGTGGACGCCGCGACCGGGCGCCCGAGCGAGTCGCCCTGGGAGCAGGTCACCGCGTCGGGCGCAACGTGTCTGGCCGCCGATGTCGCCGCGAAGGCCGGCTTCCTCCTCGGAGAGCGCGGGCCGGGGTGGCTCGACGAACGCGGCGTGCCCGGCCGCTTCGTCGGGGCGGACGGCGAGATCGTGGAGAACGACGCCTGGGCCGGAGCGACGCAGGCGGTGCAGACGTGCACGTGACCTCGAGCCCGGCCGTCTGGTACGCGGCGCGCGCCTCCGGCGTCGCTGCATACGTCGTCCTCAGCCTCGTGGTCTGCCTCGGGATGACGCTGGGCGGCAAGGCGCAGAGCCGCCGCTGGCCGCGCTTCTCGGTCGAGGACATCCACCGCTTCGGCGGCCTTCTCGTCGGCTCGCTCATCGGCATCCACGTCCTCGCGATCGCGGCCGACTCGTACCTCCCCTTCTCGCTCACCCAGCTGCTCGTCCCGTTCACGTCGCGCTACCGGCCGCTCTGGACCGGCCTCGGGATCGCCGCGGCCGAGCTCCTCCTCGCGCTCGCCGTCACGAACCACTACCGCCGCCGCCTGCCCTACGGCTTCTGGCGGAAGGCGCACTACCTCAATTTCGCCGTGTGGACGCTGGCGTCGCTGCACGGGCTGTGGGCGGGCACCGACCGAGGCGCTGCCTGGCTCGCGATTCTGTACGGCGTCTCGGTCGCGAGCGTCGTCGGGATCCTCGTGTGGCGGATCGGCGGGCGCTCGCCCCGGGCAGCGCTCGCCGGAGGGGCGACGCTCGTCGCGCTCCCGCTGCTCATCGTTGGGCCGCTTCGGCACTCGCCGCCCGGGTGGAACGCCGCCCAGGTGAACGAGAGCCTCACGGGCAGCGTGATCCGCAACGGAACCGAGCTGCAGCAGATCGTCTCCTTCGTCGGGCAGGCGGACCGGCCGCAGAAGGTCCTCGTGCGCGCCGACCTGCTCGTCGCTCCGGAGAAGCTCGAGTCGACGTCTCTCCAGCTCGAGTACCTGCCGAGCGGGGACGTGTGCCGCGGAAACGTGACGAACGTCGGCGGCACGAGCTTCTCCGGACAGTGCCGGCTGCCGAACGGCGACCATCGCACGATCGACGCGAGCTGGGTGGCGAACGAAGCCGGAACCGGCGTCGTCGGCCAGTTGCAGCTGCACGGCTAGGCACTAGCTATCGTCGGCTGCCAGTGGGCAGCGAATACGTCTACACGATGTACCGGGCCGACAAGTTCTTCGGGCCGGACCGGCAGGTGCTCGCGAACATCTCGCTCTCGTTCCTGCCGGGCGCGAAGATCGGCGTGCTCGGCCCGAACGGCGCCGGCAAGTCGACCCTCCTGCGAATCATGGCCGGCCGGGACGAGCCGTCTTCGGGGGTCGCGGAACTTGCGCCCGGAGCAACGGTCGGGCTGCTCGAGCAGGAGCCGGAGCTCGATCCGGCCAAGGACGTGCGCGGCAACGTCGAGGACGGCGTCCGCCCGCTGCGCGACCTGCTCGACCGGTTCAACGAGATCAGCGCCGCGTTCGCCGAGCCGGACGCCGACTTCGACACGCTCCTCGCCGAGCAGGCGAAGGTGCAGGACGCGATCGACCGCGCCGGTGTGTGGGAGCTCGACGACCGGCTCGACCACGCGATGGACGCGCTCCGCCTGCCGGAGGGAGACCGCGACGTCGAGACGCTCTCAGGCGGCGAGCGCCGCCGGGTCGCGCTCTGCCGGCTGCTCCTCTCGGCTCCCGACCTCCTCCTGCTCGACGAGCCGACGAACCACCTCGACGCGGAGTCGGTTCTCTGGCTGGAGCGCTTCCTCGCGGAGTACAAGGGCACCGTCGTCGCGGTGACGCACGACCGCTACTTCCTCGACAACGTCGCCGGCTGGATCCTCGAGCTCGACCGCGGCCGCGGCATCCCGTTCCAGGGGAACTACTCCTCCTGGCTCGAGCAGAAGCAGGAGCGACTGGCGCACGAGGAGAAGCAGGAGTCGGCGCGCCGCCGGACGCTCGCCCGCGAGCTCGAATGGGTGCGCGCGAGCCCGCGCGCCCGCCACGCCAAGGCGAAGGCGCGGCTCGGCGCCTACGAGCGCCTGTTCGCCGAGGAGCAGAACGTCAAGCTCGACCGCGTCGAGATCCACATCCCGCCGGGCCCGCGGCTCGGCGACGTGGTGATCGACGCCGACGGCGTGCGCAAGGGCTTCGGCGACCTGCTGCTCGTGGACGACCTCACCTTCTCGCTGCCGCCCGCCGGCATCGTGGGTGTCGTCGGCCCGAACGGCGCCGGCAAGACAACCCTGTTCCGGATGATCGCGGGCGAGGAGCAGCCCGACGACGGGTCGCTGCGCGTCGGCGACACGGTCGAGCTCGCCTACGTCGACCAGGCGCGTGCCGACCTCGACCCGGCGAACAACGTGTGGAAGGAGATCTCGGGCGGCCACGACACGATCGAGCTCGGCAAGCGCGAGGTCAACTCACGCCAGTACGTCTCCTGGTTCAACTTCAAGGGCTCCGACCAGCAGAAACGCGTGTCCGACCTCTCCGGCGGCGAGCGGAACCGCGTCCACCTCGCGAAGCTCCTCCGCTCGGGCGGCAACGTCCTCCTGCTCGACGAGCCGACGAACGACCTCGACGTCGACACGCTGCGCGCGCTCGAGGAGGCGCTGCTCGAGTTCGCCGGCTGCGCCGTCGTGATCACGCACGACCGCTGGTTCCTCGACCGAGTCGCGACCCACATCCTCGCCTTCGAGGGGAACAGCGAGACGATCTGGTTCGAGGGCTCGTGGGGCGAGTACGTCGAGTGGATGAAGGAGACGCGCGGCCCCGACGCGCTCGAGCCGCACCGGATCAAGTACAAGCCGCTCGTGCGGAGCTGAGCCGGATGGTCGTGCGCCGCCTCCCCGCCCCGGAGCTGCGTCGCGCGATCACCGCCTATCACGGCTTTCGGTCCGACGAGCCGCCGACGCGGCGCCGTGAGGGGCCGGGGGCGGACGTCGTCCTGATCCTCACCTTCGAGCACGAATGGCGGATCGACGGCGAGCGCCGCGCGTCCTTCGCCGGCGGGCTGCGGCTCGACCAGGTCGTGACCGAGCACGACGGCGGCATGCACGGCCTCCAGGTCTCGCTCGCTCCGTGGGCCGCGCACATGCTCCTGCGGGTGCCGCTGCACGAGCTCGCCGGGACCTCGGTGCCGCTCGAGGAGCTCCTCCCGGGCGATCTCACGGAGCGAGTCGGCGCCCAGCAGGCCTGGGACACGCGGTTTGCCGCGCTCGACCGCGAGCTCACCCGTCGGCTCGCGGGCGCGCGCCTGCCGGATCCAGGCGTCTTGTTCGCCTGGGAACGGCTGCTGGCGACGCACGGCACGGCGCGCGTCGGAGCCCTTGCTACGGAGCTCGGCTGGAGTCGCAAGCGCCTGTCCGCCCGCTTCCGCGAGCAGATCGGCCTCACGCCGAAAGCGGCGGCTCGGCTCCTCCGCTTCGAACGTGCGCGCACTCTCGCCGGCACGATGAGCTGGGGCGAGCTGGCCTTCGCCTGCGGCTTCGCCGACCAGCCGCATCTCATTGCCGAGTTCAGAGCGTTCACCGGCCTGACGCCCGAAACATTTCTCCAAGACAGCGCCGTTCGCGCCGCCTAGCCTGGCCGCATGAGCCAGACAGTCACTCCATATCTCCTCTATGAGGACGCCGACGCGGCATCCGAGTTCCTTTGCCGCGCGTTCGGCTTCCGCGAAGTACGGCACGAGGCGGGCTCCGACGGCGGCTCGCACCTCGAGCTCGAGACGCCGCTCGGCGGCATGGTGTACGCCGGACAGCCCGGTCCGGGCTACGAGAACCCGAGCACGGTCGGCCGCACGTCACTCACCTACGTGCTCGTCCCCGACCTCGACGCGCACCACGAGCGGGCCCGTCGCGAGGGCGCGGACATATTCGAAGAGCCGCAAGACCAGTCATACGGTCACAGGCGCTACAGCTGCCACGACCCGCAGGGCCACGAATGGTCGTTTGCGATGGAGATCCAGCGCTGAGGAAAAGGCCGGCGGGCCGCCGCGGACGGCTCGCCGGTCAACGCTCTAGACGAGCGCCTTGACGAAGACGTCGACCTTCTCGATCGGGAACGTCTCGGTCTTGATCACTTCGAGCTTCCCGATCTTCGCCAGCGCGCGGAACGCCGCTGCGTTGTCGGGGTACTTCACCAGCGCGAGGAAGTCCCAGGGCCCCATCAGGGCAAAGGTCTCCTCGAGGACGCCGCCCTCCTCCTCGATCAGATGCTTGAACTTCTCGAGGTACTCGGGCGCCTTGTCGAGAGCCTCGCGGCCCTCGGGCGTCAGGGTGATCAAACCCGCATACGTGAACACGGTCTCACCTCCCTTCCGACGAGGACGCTACGACCTTGTCAAGGCGCCGGCGTCGGGGAATCTGCTGATCGTCTGCGGCCGCACGAGGTTTATGTCGCCCGCGTTCCGTCCATGGAGCGCTGGTGTTGACGCTCTACCAGGCCGAGTGGTGCCCGTACTCGTCCGCCGTCCGCCAGCGGCTGACGGAGCTCGGCTGCGACTTCGTCGCCAAGCAGGTGGCGCCCCGGCAGGAGGATCGGCCGGGCGAGCACGAGATCCCGCTCCTCGTCACCGGAGACGGCGAGCGGTTCGAGGGAACGGACGCCGTCTTCGAGTATCTCGCGGGGCTCGTGCCCGCAACGTCGGAGCACGAGCACCGTGCGCAATACCGCGCTCACCGCGCCGACCGGGCCCGCGAGACGGCCGCGCGGGTGCTTGCGGAGCAGGCTCCGCTGCCGGCTAGGCCTGAGGGATCCGCGCTTCGAGCGCGGCGGTAACCGCGTCGCGCACCGGCTCGAGCTCGATCCGGTCGAGCACTTCCTGGAAGAAGCCGCGCACGATCAGGCGCTCGGCCTCCTGGCGGGTGAGCCCGCGGCTCATCAAGTAGAACATGTCCTCCCGGTCGACGCGGCCGACCGTCGCCGCGTGGGTGCAGCGGACGTCGTTCGCGAGGATCTCGAGCCCCGGGATCGGCACCGCGTGCGTCGTCGGAGACAGCATGAGGTTGCGGCACTCCTGGTACGCGTTCGTCTTCTGCGCGCCTTCCTCGACGCGGATCATCCCGCGCCAGACCGCCGTCGCCTCGTCGCGGAGCGCGCCCTTGAAGGCGAAGTCGCTCTCGCAGTCGGGCGCGATGTGCTCCTGGAACGTGTCGTAGTCGAGGTGCTGCTTGCCGTCCGCGAAGTACGCGCCCGTCACGCGCGAGGTGGCGCCCTGGCCGTTGAGGTCGTTCTGGATCCGCGTCTTGCCCCTCTTCGAGCCGAAGCCGCCGGCGACCCAGTCGAGCTCGGCGTCGCGCTCGACGCGCGCGTGGTGGCTCGCGAAGTGCCACGTCTCCTGGGAGAGATTCTGGAGGGAGACGTACTCGAGCTTCGCGGCCGGCTCGACGAAGAGCTCCGTGACCGCGTTCGAGTAGGCCTCCGTGTCGGGCGCCGGCGACGCGTACTCCTCGATCAGCGAAGCGCGCGCGCCCTCCTCCGCAACGACGACGAGCCGCCAGAACGTCTGCCCCGTGACCGCGATGCGGACGTAGAGCGGCTTCTCGAGCACGACGCCCTTGGGCACGACGACGAGCAGCCCGTGCTTCCACAGCGCCGCGTTGTGGGCGGCGAACTTCTCGTCCCAGCCGACGAGGGAGTAGAGCCGCTCGTACTCCTCGTGGAGCGGCGCGAAGGTCACGCCCTCGGGCGCGCGCTCGATCTCGATCCCGTCTGCCGTCACCGTCGCGAACCCGGAGACATCGAGGTCGAGCAGCGTCTCGATCTCGGCCGAGGCCGCGCCCGCGAACGTGTCGGGGTCGAAGCCGCGCAGGTCCGTGAAGCGCCAGTGCTCCTCGGTCGTGTCCGGGATCGGCAGCGCTTCGTACGCCGCGAGTGCCTCCGGCTTAGCTCATGAGGCGCGTACCGCCGGTGCAGCATGAGCTGGTTCCCGTCCGGGTCCTTGAAGATCGCCATGTGGCAAACACCGGTGTCGAACGGCGACTCGTCGAAGTCGAACTCGACACCCTTCGCCTCGAGCTCCTTCTGCGCAGCCTCGACGTCGGGCACCCGCAGGGCGATCGACGCGGTGTGAGGGCCCTCGAACTTCCCGCCGACGTTCTCCATCTGCAGGAGGTAGAGGCTGACGTTCTCGCCGAGCTGATACTCGGGGAAGCCCTGTTCCGGGTGCTCGATCTCCGGCAGGCCGAGCGTCTCGCCGTAGAAACGCTTCGCCCGTTCCATGTCCGTGACCGGCACCGAGACGAAATCGGTGCGCTCGACGATCAACCTACCGACCCCTCCATCTGGAGCTGGATCAGCCGGTTCATCTCGACCGCGTACTCGAGGGGGAGCTCCTTCGTGATCGGCTCGACGAAGCCGCTCACGATCATCGCGCTCGCCTCCGCCTCGGTCAGCCCGCGCGACATGAGGTAGAAGAGCTGCTCCTCGCCGATCTTGGAGACGGTCGCCTCGTGTCCGATGTCGACGTCGTCGGCGTCGATCTTGATGTACGGGTATGTGTCGGAGCGCGAGTCCTCATCGAGGATCAGCGCGTCGCAGACGACCTTCGACTTGGAGCCGATCGCGTTCTTGTCCACCTGCAGCAGGCCGCGATAGCCGGCGCGACCGCCGTTCTTCGAGATCGACTTCGACGTGATCACCGACGTGGTGTTCGGCGCAACGTGGACGCACTTGCCGCCCGCGTCCTGGTGCTGGCCCGAGCCGGCGAACGCGATCGAGAGCACCTCGCCGTGCGCGCCCTCGCCCATGAGCCAGATCGCCGGGTACTTCATCGTCAGCTTCGAGCCGAGGTTCCCGTCCACCCATTCCATCGTCGCGTCCTCGTAGGCGACGGCGCGCTTCGTGACGAGGTTGTAGACGTTGTTCGACCAGTTCTGGATCGTCGTGTAGCGGCAGCGGCCGCCCTTCTTGACGACGATCTCGACGACCGCGCTGTGGAGCGAATCGGTCGAGTAGATCGGGGCCGTGCAGCCCTCGACGTAGTGCACGTAGGCGCCCTCGTCGACCAGGATCAGTGTCCGCTCGAACTGGCCCATGTTCTCGGCGTTGATCCGGAAGTAGGCCTGCAGCGGCATCTCGATGTGCACGCCCGGCGGCACGTAGATGAACGAGCCGCCCGACCACACCGCCGAGTTGAGCGCGGCGAACTTGTTGTCGTTCTGCGGGATGATCGTCCCGAAGTACTGCTTGAAGAGGTCCTCGTGCTCGCGCAGCGCCGTGTCGGTGTCGAGGAAGATGACGCCCTTCTTCGTCAGGTCCTCCTGGAGCTTGTGGTAGACGACCTCCGACTCGTACTGCGCGCCGACGCCGGCGAGGTACTTCTTCTCCGCCTCCGGGATGCCGAGCTTGTCCCAGGTGTCGAGGATGTCGGCCGGCAGGTCTTCCCACGACTTCGCCTGATTCTCGGTCGGCTTGATGTAGTAGAAGATGTTCTCGAAATCGATGTCATTCAGGTTGCCGCCCCACTGCGGAATCGGACGCGCGTAGAAGTAGTCCAGGCTCTTGTGCCTGAACTTGCGCATCCAGTCGGGCTCGTTCTTGTGCTCGGCGATCGCCTCGACCAGCTCGTGCGACAGGCCGCGGCCCGACTTGAAGAAATAGTCCTTCGCTTCGTCCGGGTTCGAGAAGCCGTACTTGTACTCGCTGCGGATTCCCTTGACGACGTCGGTCTCGGTCTGCGTCATGCCGGCACCTCCTCAGGCTCGTACGGAGCGTAGCCGCCCTTCTCGAGCTTCTTCGCCAGCTCGGCGCCGCCCGACTCGACGATCTTGCCGTCGACGAAGACGTGGACGTGGTCGGGAGTGACATAGTCGAGGATCCGCTGGTAGTGCGTGATGACGAGCGCGCCCATTTCCGGGCCGACGAGCTCGTTCACGCCACTGGCCACGACCCGAAGCGCGTCGATGTCGAGGCCCGAGTCGGTCTCGTCGAGCACCGCGATGCGCGGCTTCAGCATCGCCATCTGGAGGATCTCGACGCGCTTCTTCTCCCCGCCCGAGAAGCCGTCGTTGAGGTAGCGCGACGCGAGCTCACGGCTCACCTTGAGGCGGTCCATCTGCGCGAGGAGCTCCTTGCGGAACTCGGGGATCGCGATCGGGTCGTCGACACCGCCGTTCCGGGCCTTGCGCACGGCGTTGATCGCGCTGCGCAGGAAGCTCGTCACGGTGACGCCGGGGATCGCGTGCGGGTACTGGAAGGCGAGGAAGAGTCCGCGTTGTGCGCGCTCGTCGGCGCCGAGCTCCGTCACGTCGTCGCCGTCGAACAGCAGGCGCCCCTCGGTGATCTCGTAGGCCGGATGGCCCATGAGCGCATACGCGAGGGTGGACTTGCCGGAGCCGTTCGGCCCCATGACCGCGTGCACCTCGTTCGTATCCACCTCGAGATCGACACCCTTGACGATCTCGGTGCCGTCCTCGAGTGCGACGTGCAGGTTCTCCAGCTTCAGTAATGCCACTAGGTGCGCCTCTTTTCCCGAAAATGCGGGGCTTTCGCCCCGCCCGGCCAACAAAGGCCAGTCTAGCTGAGCGGTCTCCGCCCCCGCCCGTCCACAAACCGCACGTACGCGCGCTACGCTGCTCGCATGGGCTTACTCCAACCGTGGCACATCGTCCTGTTCCTCCTGATCGCGCTGCTGCTCTTCGGCGGCAAGCGGCTGCCGGAGATCGGCAAGTCGCTCGGGCACGGGATGCGCGAGTTCAAGGATGCCGTCACCGGCAACTCGTCGCCCGATCCCGAACCGCAGCCCGAGCTTCCGCCGGCCGAGCCGACAGCTGCCGCCACGACGGCGGCTGCCACGACGCCGACGCCGACCGAGCGCGAGACCGTCTAGCCAGAACATGGCGAGGCTTCCGCGCCGTCTCGGCCACGCCGAGGAGGCGACTCTCGGCGAGCACCTCGAGGAGCTTCGCGGCCGGCTGTTCGTCATGCTCGGAGCGCTCGCCCTCGGGACGCTCGTCGCGTTCATCTTCCACAACCACGTCCTCAACTGGCTCAATCGGCCCCTGCCGGCGGACCACCACAGGCTCGCCACATTCGGGGTCGCGGAACCGTTCACCGTCACCCTCACCGTCAGCCTCTACGCGGGCTTCGTGCTCGCACTGCCCTTCGTCCTCTGGCAGGTCTGGCTCTTCTTCGTCCCGGCGCTCGACCCCGCGGCGGAGCGGAAGGTCCTGGGGCTCGCCGCCTTTGCCGTCGTCCTCGGCGCAGCGGGCGTCGCGTTCGGCTACTGGGTCCTCCTGCCGCGGGCAGTCCACTTCCTGACGAACTACGACAACGCGCATTTTCGGCACCTGATCCGGGCGTCGTCGTACTACAACTTCGTCGTGACGGTGCTCGTCGGGATCGTGCTCGTCTTCCAGACGCCGCTCGTCGTGCTCGGGCTCGTATCCCTCGGCGTGCTCAGCTCGCGAAGCCTCCGCAAGCAGCGGCGGGTGGGCTATCTCGTGACCGCGGGGATCGCCCTCGCGCTGCCCGGGCCGGACCCGGTGACGACGTTCCTCGAGCTGTTGCCGATGTGGCTCCTCTTCGAGGGATCGATCTGGCTTGCCGTGCTCTTCGAGCGGCGCCGGGGGAAAGTCGCCCCTGCCTCGGCTACTCTGAGCGGCTGATGGCTCGCGCAGCGGTCAAGGCAAAGCAACAGGCGAGGGCGAAGACGCAGGCGGCCAAGCCGTCGCGCGGCCACGGGCGCCGTGGGCACAGCGGCGGCGGGAACCCCAACCAGCAGCTCTTCTTCATGCGGCTGCGCCGCGGTCAGAAGTGGCTGTACGCCCTGCTCGCCGTCGTTTTCGCCATCACCTTCGTCGGCGTCGGGGTCGGCTCCGGCACGAACGGCCTGAGCCAGCTTTACTCCGGTCTCTTCGGTGCCGGCGGCAACCCGGTCTCGAAGGCGCAGAACGAGGTCAAGAAGAATCCGGCGAAGGGGTACCGCGACCTCGCGACCGCCTACGAGACGAAGGGCGACAGCGTCCAGGCGATGACCGCGCTCCAGAACTATCTCGCGGTGAAGAAGAAGGACGCGAACGTGTGGGCCGAGCTCGGCGGCCTCGAGCTGACCCAGGCGCAGACGTACTCGACCCAGTACCAGCAGGTTCAGCAGGCGGCTCAGCTCGCCGATCCGACCCAGGCCTTCGTTCCCGGCGGCACGCTCGCGCAGGCCGTCGGCTCGAACGCCGCTTATCAGCAGGCCGGGGCGCAGGCGTCGAGCCAGACGTCGGTGCTCTACCAGCAGGCGACGAGCGCGCTGTCTGCGGCGGTCGCCGACTACAAGAAGGCGGCGAAGCTCCAGCCCCACAGCGCGACGGCGCAAGAGGAGCTCGCGACGGCTGCCGAGAACGCCGGAGACACCACGACCGCGCTTCACGCGTGGCAGAAGTACATCGCGCTCTATCCGAACTCTCCGCAGCGCGCCCAGATCAAGGCGCGGATCAAGGCGCTCACCAAGACGGTTCCGGCCTCGAAGTCGTCCGGCAGCGCGCACGTGACGTACGGCAACAAGTAGAGCCGGCGCACGCTGCGGTAGGAAGATTGCCGCTGCCGCGACGCGGATAGACTCTCGCGCGACCGGCCCGCCTGGGTCGAGGACCAACTCCGGGGGGTTATTCGCGCATGAACTTCGACATCAAGACCGAGCAGCTCAGCGGCGACGCGTACGTCATCTCGCTCACCGGCGAGGTCGACCTCTACACCGCGCCCGAGTTCAAGCAGCAGCTGCTCGAGGTGATCGGCCAGGGCGGCAAGGAAGTCGTCGTCGACTTCAGCGGCACGACGTTCATCGACTCGACGACGCTCGGCGTCCTCGTCGGCGGCGTCAAGCGCCTGCGCACGAACGACGGTCAGCTGTCACTCGTCTGCAGCGACCGCAACATCACCAAGATCTTCGAGATCACCGGCTTGGACAAGGTCTTCACGATCTATCCCACGCGCGAGGAGGCCGTGTCGGCGATCGGAGTCCCGCAGGGTTGAGGCGGCTCGGCCGGGTCGCGACCGGGGGCGCAGGGCTCGCGGCGGCGGCGCTGCTCGCGGCCGGCTGCGGCACGGGAGGAGTCGCGAGCGCCGGCGAGCGCCCCGACACGCAGAACGGGCAGAAGCTCTTCACGCAGAAGTGCGCGGGCTGCCACACGCTCGCGGCAGCGGGCGCCAGCGGCACCATCGGCCCCAACCTCGACGACGCTTTCGCGACGGACCGGAAGCAGGGCTATCCGGACAACTCGATCGAGAACGTCGTCCTCGACCAGATCCGACTCGGCTCCGGCGAGATCGCGACGTACACGACGAACAAGAAGTTCACCGTCCAGACCCCGATGCCGGCACACCTCGTGACGGGCCAGGATGCGATCGACGTCGCCGCCTACGTCGCCTCGGTCGCCGGCACCGGCGGAGTCGGTGTGACGCCGGCGAGCCTCGGCACGAACGGCGCGGCCATCTTCAAGAGCGAGTGCGCGGGCTGCCACACCCTCGCCGCGGCGGGCGCGACGGGAACCGTCGGCCCGAACCTCGACCAGCTCAAGCCGAACATGGCGATCGTCGTCCACCAGGTGACCAACGGCGGCGCCGTGATGCCGGCGTTCAAGGGGAAGCTGACCACGGCGCAGATCCAGGCCGTCGCGAAGTACGTCTCCTCCTCCGCCGGCAAGAAGTAGCGCCGAGGGACGTCAGGCGCGGCTGACCGGGATCGCGACCCGCGCCCGGATCGCGTCGACTGTCCCGTCGTCGCCGAGCACCACCACCTCGTCCGCGCCGAAGACCCGCAGCGCGTCCTCGACGGCGAGCGCGGGGTCGTCGGCACCCACCTCCGCCCGCACTCCGGGTAAACGCGCCTCGAGCGCCGCAGCCGTTGCCTCCGCGTCGGCACGGCGATCGTCTACGTCTCCCGTCAGCGCCTCGATGGTCCCCGAGACCGCCGGCACGACGACGAGCACCTCCGCCCCGTCCGGCACGGCCACGCTCTCGGTTCCCGGAGGAGCGACCACCAGCACGCGCCGCGTCCCCGGCGGCGTCCTCGAGGCGAGCACGGGCGCGGAGTCGGCGGCGCCGGGTACCGGCTCGCGCATCAGCCACCAGCCCAGCCCGACGAAGACGAGCACCGCAACGGCGACGCCCGCCCACGTGTTGATGAAGGCGGCGACGACGATCGCCGCGGCTCCGATGATGACCACGACGAGGAAGCGGAAGGCCTCGGCCTCGCTGCGGAGGGGGTTGCGCATGATCAGAGGATGTAGACCGTCGTGAAGACGACGATCCACATCACGTCGACGAAGTGCCAGTAGATCCCGCCGATCTCGACCCCGTGGTGGTGCTCGGCGGAGAAGTGCCCGCGGAAGGCACGGATCGTCATGAAGGCCAGGATCGTGAGGCCGATGAACACGTGGCAGCCGTGCAGGCCGGTGAGGCAGAAGAAGATCGTGGGGAAGGCGCCGTCCGACGTGTTGAAGCCGGCCCGTGCGTACTCGAAGAGCTGCGATGTCAGGAAGGCGAGCCCCATCAGGAACGTGAGCAGCAGGCCCGCCCGCATCCCCCAGACGTTGCCGCGCTTGATCGAGGTCGTGGCCCAGTGCATCGACGCGCTCGACGTCATGAGGATGACCGTGTTGATCGACGCGACGAAGACCGGCAGCTGGTAGGGCGGCGTCGGCCAGGGCACCCCGTTGACGATCCTGACGAAGAAGTAGGCCGTGAAGAACGAGCCGAAGAGCATGATCTCCGACGCGATGAAGAGGTACATGCCGAGGGTCTCCGGCTTGATCCGCGAGCTGTAGTGCGGCGTGGGCGGCCCGTGATGCTCGTCGTGACCGGCAGGCTCGGCGTGCGAGTAGGTCGTCATGCCGGGATCCCCGCGTCCGACTTCTCGACCACGACGTGCTCGACCGGGAGCCGTGTCTCCTTGCGCAGACGCTCGACGAGGTCCTTGCGCAGCCAGCCGGAGCTCAGCGGCTCGAACGTCGAGACGACGATCTCGTCGACTCGCTCGTCGTGCACCGCCTCCAACGCCGCGCTGAACGGATCCGGGTGCGCGACCTGACCGTGGACGTCGATCCCCTCCCCGCGCAACTCGGAGAGGGCGCGCTTCAGCCGTCGCTCGGCCTCGGGATGGTCACCCGCAGTCGGGTCGCTCTGCGGCGAGACGATGAGGAAGCTCGCCGGGCCGGCAGCCGCACGCTCGCGGATCTTCGCCAGGAGCGGCTCGCCGACCACCGTCTCGTTCGCGATCACGAGGACGTTCTTCTCGCTCGGCCCCTCCCCGCCCGAGACGAGGTGCTCGACGGGCACCGGACCGGCGGCGGAGCGGATCCGGTCGACGACGTTACGGCGTAGCCAGCCGGACTTCTCCTGCGGATGCGTCGAGACCAGAATCTCGTCGACCGGCGGCTCGAGCTGCGCGAGCGCGTCCCGGACCGCGGCCGCGGGATCCGCCTCGACCACGTAGCCGTCGGCGGCGATCCCGACGTCGCGCAGGTGGGCGAGCGCCCGCTCGAGGCGCCGGCGCGCCGACGCGCGGCGGGTGTCGGTGTAGACGACGTAGCCGCGCTGCGGCTCGTTCACCGGCGAGACGACGGTGACGTGGAGGTCGTCCCCGCGCGCCCGCAGGGCCTCGCGCAACGTGTTTGCGTCGACCGTCTCGTTCGCCACGACGAGCAGGTGCGTCATACCGAGACTTCCTCCATCTCGCGGGCCTTCGACGGCGCGAGAACGGCGTGCTGCGCGCCGGGGACGCCGTACTCGTACGGGGAACCGACGACCTGCGGGATCTCGTCGAAGTTGAAGGTCGGCGGCGGCGACGTGACCTGCCACTCGAGCGTCATGGCGCGCCACGGGTTCGAGGGCGCGATCTCGCCGAAGCGCCAGCTCGTGATCATGTTGTAGAGGAAGACGATCACCGAGGCGCCGAGCCCGAAGGACGCGAGCGAGATGAACATGTTGAGGTCCTCGAACCGCGGCGGATAGTCGGCGACCCGGCGGATCATGCCCTCCGTCCCGAGGATGTGCATCGGGAAGAACGTGAGGTTGAAGCCGACGAAGGTGAGCCAGAAGTGGAGCTTGCCCAGCCGCTCGTCGTACATCCGCCCGGTCATCTTCGGGAACCAGTAGTAGATGCCGGCGAAGATCGTGAACACGGAGCCGCCGAAGAGCACGTAGTGGATGTGGGCGACGATGAAATACGTGTCGGTGACGTGAATGTCGATCGGGACGGCGCCGAGCATCACGCCCGAGAGGCCGCCGATCACGAACATCGAGAGGAAGCCGAGGGCGAAGAGCATGGGCGTCCTCAGGTGGAGCTTCCCGCCCCACATCGTCGCGAGCCAGCTGAAGATCTTGATCCCGGTCGGCACGGCGATCAGGAGGGTCGTGATCATCATCGGGACGCGCAACCACGACGACATGCCGCTCGTGAACATGTGGTGCGCCCAGACCGAGAAGCCGAGCACGACGATCGCCATCAGCGACAGCGCCATCAGGCGGTAGCCGAAGATCGGCTTCCGGCTGAAGGTGGATATGACCTCGCTCATGATCCCGAAGCCGGGCAGCATCATGATGTAGACGGCCGGGTGCGAGTAGAACCAGAAGATGTGCTGGTAGCCGAGCGGGTAGCCGCCCCCGACCGGGTTGAAGAAGGCCGTGTGCATCACGTGGTCGAACATCGAGAAGAACTGCGACCCGGCGATGAACGGCGTGGCGATCACCACGAGCAGCGAGGTCGTGAAGTTCGCCCACACGAGCAGCGGCAGGCGCCAGAAGGTCATCCCCGGCGCCCGCATCGTGATGATGGTGACGAGGAAGTTGAGGGCGGTCATGATCGACGACGCCCCCGCCCACTGGACTCCCTGGTTGAAGAAGATCGCGCCGATCGGCTGGTGGGTCGAGTTCAGCGGCGCGTAGCCCGTCCAGCCGCCCGCGAAGGCGCCCACGATGAACGAGCTCAGCATCATCAACCCGGCGATCGGCAGCAGCCAGAACGAGAGTGCGTTCAGCCGCGGGAAGGCCATGTCCGACGCACCGAGCATCAGCGGCACGACGAAGTTTGCGAGCCCGGCGAACGCCGGGATCACGAAGAGGAAGATCATCAGCGAGGCGTGGACCGAGAAGAGCCCGTTGTAGGTCTGGGGGTCGAAGTACTGGATTCCCGGCTTGGCGAGCTCGGCGCGGACGAGCAGCGCGAGCAGACCGCCCGCGAGGAAGAAGAAAACGGTCGTGACCAGGTACTGGACGCCGATCACCTTGTGGTCGGTGTTGACGCGGAAGTAGTCCCGCCAGCTCTGCGCGCCGTGGCTCGAGTGATCCTCCGCGCGGGTCGGGTAGCCGAGGGCGTAGTACGTCCAGTAGTCGAACGCGCCGATCCCCGCAAGGAACCCGATCGGCGCAGCGACGAGGCCGGCGACGAGGATGAGCGGCTCGCTCAGGAGGATCGGGTGCCACCCGCCGCCCCAGCGTATGAGCACGACGATCCCGAAGCCGATCGCCCCGAAGAGCGGCGTCATCCAGGCCGCACGGAGGAGCCCGCCCCTGTAGAGCAGGCGCCACCCGCCGCCCCCGGTGGGGGGCGCGTGATGGACGTCGTGGGCGGTCTCGGCGGTCGTGGTCAAGTTCGGTTCACCCCTTCTTGCTGCTGGCCTGCTGGCTCGACTGGACGAGGAACGTGACGAGCGCGTTCAGCTCCGCCTTCGAGAGCGTCTGCCCGAACGTGGGCGGCATGACGCCTTTCGGATAGCCGGGCTGAACGTACGCGTCCGGGCTGACGATCGACTGGTGCACGAACGCGGCCAGCGGCTGGTGCGCCTGCTGCGCGTACGAGACGAGCTTGTCGAGGTCCGGCCCCACGTTCCCGGACGCGTGCGCGGCGGTCAGCGTATGGCAGCTCGCGCAGCTGTTCGCGTTGAAGACGGAAAGGCCGCTGACCGACGAGGACGACGACGACGCCGCCGGCGCAGCCGACTTCGACTGCTGCTCGAGCCAGGCGTCGAACGCGTGAGGCGCCATCACGATCGCCTCGGTGCGCATGAGCGAATGCCCGAGCCCGCACAGCTCGTTGCAGATCAGCGGGAAGGTTCCGACTCGGTCGGGCGTGACGTGGACGTTCGTGACGAGGCCCGGGACGATGTCCTCGTTCGTCCGGAACTCGGGCACGAAGAACGCGTGGATCACGTCGAGCGAGCGCATGTCGAGCTCGATCGAGCGACCCTCCGGGAGCCGCAGGACCGGGCTCGTCGCGTTGTGCGCCTCGGGGTAGCTGAACGTCCAGGCGAACTGCTGCGCGGTCACGTTGATGTGCAGGGTGTTCCCCGCCTCGGCGTCGTTGCGCGAGAGGACGATGGCGCTCACGATCGCGATGGCGGTGACCAGGACGAACGGGATCGCCGTCCAGGCGATCTCGAGGCCGGTGTGCCCGTGCACCGGCGGCCCGTCCTCCAAATCGTCCTCCTGGACGCGGAAGCGGAGGACGGCGTAGATCATCACCGCGGCCACGAGCGAGAAGATCGCGATGCAGATCGCGATCACGAACCAGAAGACGAAATCGATGCGGCCGGCCTGCCGCGAGGCGTCGGGGGGGAGCCAGGTCGGAACGAGCGCGACGGCAGCGGCCACTCCGCCAGCGATCAATCCGATCCCCAAGAGCGCGACGATGGAGCCCCTGCGCATCCGGCTCGGAGCCTAGACGAACTGACCGGAGCCCGAACCCAGAAGTGGCCCTCGTCCGTTGCTCTTCCGGACCCCATCAAAGGAGGAGCGCATGGGTCTCGGAGTAGGACTGATCCTCGCGGCCGTAGGCGCCGTCCTTGCCTTCGCCGTGAACGCGACCGTTTCCGGTGTTGACATCCACACGATCGGCTGGATCCTGCTGATCGTCGGCATCATCGGAATCCTGTTGTCACTGATCTTCTGGTCCTCGTGGGCCGGCCCCGGCTACTTCAATCGCCGGCGGACGACGTACTACGAGGAAGGACCTGCGGGCGGACCCCCGCCCTACTAGAAGACAGCTCACGGGTGCCACGCATCCGCAGGTGTAGAGCAAGAACCCAGCCGGCGGGAGTGCGAGCTCCCGCCGGCTTCGTGCTGAAGGCACGAACCCGCCTGAAGGGCGCACCTATTCAGGCGATGGGCAGCTCGAGGAAGAACGACGAGCCGTCGCGGCCGTCGGAGTCGACCCAGATCCGTCCGTTCATCCGGGTCACGAGCTCGCGGGAGATGTAGAGGCCCAGGCCCGTGCCGCCGACGCCGCGCGTCAGGTTCGGATCGAGCCGGAAGAACTTCTCGAAGATCCGGTCCTGTTCCGTGGGGGGCACGCCGAGCCCCTCGTCGCTGACGCGGAACCTGATCCGCCCACCGGTACGCCCGATGTCGAGCTCGACGCGCCCGCCGTCCGGCGAGTACTTGATCGCGTTGTCGATCAGGTTCGTGAGGATCTGGCGCAGCTTGTCCGGATCGGCGGCGACGGGGGGCAGGGCACGCGACTTGCTGACGGCGACCTCGATCCCGTCCGGCGCCCGCGCGCGCAGGACGTTCACCACCTCCGTCGCGAGCGTCGCTGCGTCGCACCGCTCGATGGCGATGCTCATGCGGCCCGACTCGAGCCGGCTCGCCCAGAGGATGTCGTTGACGATGCGCGCGAGACGGTCGGACTCGCTCGAGACGACCTCGAGCAACCTGTCACGCTGGGGCTCGTCGACGACGACGTCGCGCCGCCGGAGGGTCATCGCCGCGCCGTAGATCGCGGCTAGCGGCGTCCGGAGCTCGTGCGACACGGTCGAGACGAAGTCGGTCTTCATCTGCTCCACCGCCCGCTCGTCCGTGACGTCGCGGAACGCGTAGACGGTGCCGTTCGGGAACTTGACGGCGGAGATCGAGAGCCACCGCTCCTCCCCCTGCACCTCCACCGGCAGTGTCTGCGCCCGTGAGGCTCCGCCCGGCTGGCGGTCCGCGGCGACCGGGATACGCGACTGGAGCGAAGACCAGTCGCCCAGCAGCTCCGAGATCGGCCGGCCGACGGCCTCCACCGCGGGGCGCCGCAAGCTGACGGCCGCGGTCGGGTTCCAGAGGCGGACGATGCCCGCCTCGTCCACGAGGAAGACGCCGTCGTCGACGTACTCCAGCGCCTCGGCGGCATGCGCACGCTCCTGCGCCTCTGCGAAGAGACGGGCGTTGTCGAGGGCGAGCGAGACGCGCCGCGCGAGCTCCATCGCCATCGCCCGGTCGGATTCGTCGAACCGCGGCTGTCCTTCGATGGTGCCGAGGCTGATCGCGCCGAGCGTCCGTCCACGCGCGGCGAGCGGCGCGACGATTCCCGACGTGTTCGCGATCCGCCGGATCGCGCGCGCATGCTTCGTGTCGTGCGCCATCGCCTCGGTCTCGGCCTGGAGGTCGGGCAGCAGCTGCGCCTGACCGGTGCGGAGCGCGACCTGGATGGGGTGTGTAGGCAGCGTCGGCGGGTAGCGCTTCCGCAGCTCGCGGACGAGCTCCGTCTTCTCGGGGTCAGCGTGGATGGCGACGACCCAGTGGAGCTCGCCGTCCTCGTCGATGAGATCGATCACGAGGTAGCCGGCGAGCGCCGGGACTGCGAGCTCCGCGATCGCTGCGAGCGTGCGCTCCCAGTCGAGGCTCGCGGCGAGCAGCTCGCTCGCGCGGGCGAGGAAGCGAAGCTGCTCCTCCGACCGGCTCCGTCGCGTGACGTCGGCCACGATCGCGACGGCAGAGACGATCGTGCCGTCGGCGTCGCGTACCGGCGCCGCGCTGATCTCGAGCGTGCGCGTCCCGTCGCGCTCGATCTCGCGGCGTTCGCCGATCGTCACTTCTCCCGTCTCGACGGCGCGCTCGAGCGGCCAGCCGGTCATGTCGATGCCGGCCTTCCGGTGGTCGGAGCCGAGCGGCACCGGCTCGCCCCAGACACGCTCGAGCTCGTCGTTCAGCAGGACCAGCCGATGCTCTGCGTCGGTGATGGCGACGCCGAGCGGCAGCTGCGCGATCACCGCCTGCAGCTGCGCCAGCGAGTCCTGCGCCCGCCGATGCAGGCCGACGAGATCGAGCGCGAGCGAGACGCGCCGCGCGAGCTCCGAGACGAGTGCGAAGTCCTCCTCGCCGTGCCGTCCGGGCTCGGCCGAGGTGACCGCGAGCACGCCGAGTCGTGTGCCGCCCGCCTCGAGTGGGACGACGATGAGCGAGCGCGACTCCATCCGGACCAGCTCCTCCTCGCCGGGTCGCGCGACCTTCGCCAGCGGCTGGGACAGAGCGGCCCGGTGGATCGGCGTGCCGGTTCGGAAGACCTGGACGGCCGGGATGCGCCGGTCGCGCGAGACTTCGTAGACGTCGTCGATGGTGTCGAGCAGTTCCGAGATGCGCGGCTCCACGTGGGCGTGCGCGACCCGGACGAGCTCGGTCTCGTCGTTGCGCGCGAGATAGACGTGGCAGCCGTCGGCGATGCGTGGGACGACGAGCTGCGGCACACGCCGAAGAAGCTCTTCGTAGTCGAGCGTCTGGCTCAGCTGCTCGGTCGCCTCGAGGAGGAGGGCCAGCCGGGCGCGAGACGCCTCGGCTTCGTGCCGTGCTTCCGCCTCGCGCTGCGCCGCGAGCGTCTCCTGCGTGATGTCGCGTGTGACGTTGACGACGAGCTCGACGCTGCGGCCCGGCGCGAATACGGGCATCGACCGAAGCGCGACCCAGTGCTCCCAGTCGCCGGCCCGGGAGCGGATCCGGACGACGGCCGAGCTCTCCTCGCCGCGCAGCGCTCTCGCGGCCGGCATGTCCTTGGGCGGCACCGGGGCGCCGTCGCCGTCGAACACTTCGGAGAGCGCGTCACGTTCGTCCGACGAGAGCGCGACGAGCTCGTCGCCGGAGCCCAGCCCCGCGAGCACCTGAGCGGCGGCATCGTTCGCGAACAGGACCCGGCCCTCGCCGTTCGTCGCGGTGATCCCTTCCTCGACCGTCCGCAGGATGCTGGCGAGCTGCTCGCTCGAGTCGTGCAGAGCTTGCTGCGCCTCCGTCCTCTCGGTGACCGATGCGAGGTGGTTGGCGATCGTCCGCGAAAGGAGTACCTCTCGATCGCTCCAGCGGTGAGGCGCGTCGCGGTAGAGCATGAACTTCCCGAGCAGCCGGCCGCCACGGACGAGCGGGATGAACGCGAGCGCGCCGATGCCTTCCTTCCGGACGACGCGCTCGAGCCCGGCCTCGAGCCCCGCTCCGGCGACGTCCTCGACGAGGACGGGCTGCGGATCCTCGGCCTCCGGCGGCCACGGCGAGTGTCCTTCTGTCGCAGCGCGGTAGCGGTCGGAGAGGCCGCGCCAGGCGCGGAAGCGGAGCACGCCCTACTCGTCGGCGAGCAGGACCGAGGCTCGATCGGCGCCCGTCGCCTCGAGCAGCGCGTCGAGGGCCGCCTCGAGCACCTCGTCGAGCGCGCGAGCGCCGGCGACGGCATCGGCGAAGCGGTAGACGGCGTCGAGATCGCGGAGTCGCCAGCGCAGCTCCTCGCGCTCGCTCACGTCGCGTGCGGTTCCGAGCAGGAAGCCGAGCTCACCGTCCTCGTCGCGGATGGAGGAGCCGTTCACCTCGAACCACGCGTAGCTGCCGGCCGCCCGGCGGAGCCGGATGGTGACGGCGTCGACGTCGGTTCCGGAGGCGACCTCGTTCCACGCCTCGGTCGCAAGGCCCGCGTCGTCCGGGTGGATCAGCTCGAGCACCTGGATGCCGGCGAGCGCCTGCGGCTCCCAGCCGAGGGTGGCCCAGGAAGGCGAGGCGTAGACGATCGCACCGGCGCTGTCGCACAGCGTGACGAGATCGTGCGAGCGCTCGACGACGAGCTTGCGGACGGCGTCATCGACGGCCTCACCGGTTCTCGCGAGCGGCTCGGTTCCGCTGCTCGTGGCTCTGCCCCCCAGTCCGCGCTTTCCGTGCTCGTCGCAGTCTGCCCGATCCGTCGGGGGAAGGCCAGCGATTCGGACGGGGCTACAATGGCCGCCGCTTCGGGCCGTTAGCTCAGCTGGTAGAGCAGGGGACTCTTAATCCCAAGGTCGCAGGTTCGATCCCTGCACGGCCCATCAGAAATAGCCCGCACAGCGGTTTTTGCACTCCCGATGGTGTCGGGGTCAGCTACCGCGGCTGGTAAACGAAGTCGCGCCAGACGATCGGCCGCCGTTCATGCGGACGCGGCGAGGAGCGCCTCGCCCCGACGCACGTAGTACGTGGCGCCGACGAAGCGGAAGAACGCGAGCGCTTGCCGGAGCTGCCTGTCGGCTTCAGCGCGTCGTCCCGCCTCGACGAGCTGCTCGGCTGCTCGCAGCCGTGCGAGCGCAGCCGAACGTGCGGCGCCCATCTCGTCGAAGGCCTCGGCCGCCGCGTCGAACTCTCCTTCGAGGACGGCGCGGCTCGCTCGCGTTCGCCGCGTCTCGGCGGACTCGGGAAGCAGCGTCGCGAGCTCCGCAGAGCGCCCAAGGGTATCCGCCGCCCAGAGCGCGTCCTCGATGCCGTACGCGACGGCCTGGGCCCCCGCCTCGATCAGCTCGTCGAATGCTCGGTGGGCCGCCTCGGTTTGGCCTGCCTCTGCCAGCACGTAGGCCGAGACACCGAGCGCGGGCAAGACTGCTTGCGGGTCCTTGATCTCGCGCCCCCGGCCCAGTGCCGCCGCCTGATCGGCGAGGGCGCCGTCGACATCGCCGCGTCCGAGGCGGATGACCGAGCGGTTCCCAAGCATGTAGCAGTCGTGGTAATGCGGCGCGATCTCGGACTCCGCCAGGAACGCGTCGGCCTCCTTCACGGCCTGGTCCCATTCACCGGCCTCGAGCCGCCCGGCAATGACGTTCCCGCGTGCCCAGCGGATCGAGGCGGTGCCGCCGAGCTGCTCCGCCACCTTCGCGGCCTCCGCTGCGCAGCGGCGCGCCTCGTGCAGGTCGCCTTCGACATCCGCGAACGAAGCGAGGGCTGAGTAGCCGCGGATGACGACCGGAAGGCGGTTCTGAGCGAGTGCGATCTCGAGACCCCGCTCGATGTCCGAGCGGCCGTCGCGGTCGCCGCTGCGGTGGCGGGCCATGCCGATGGTGATGAGCGCCTGCGCTCGGATCTCGTCGAGGCCGAACCGTTCTGCGAGCGCGAACGCCTCGCGCGCGTCGGCGACATCCAGCTCGCCGCCGAGGTGGCGGAAACGCGCCACCTGGCTCAGGACGCGGGCCTTCGCCGGCGATGCCGGAGCGTCGCGCGCGAGCTCTTCCGCTCGATCGAGGTAGGCAAAACAGGCGTCGCGGTCGCCCTTCATCCACTCGAACTGCGCGCGCAGCGCGTCGCTCTCGGCCGCGCGCCCGGCGTCGCCAGCGGCGAGCAGCGCCTCCCGTGCCGCGGCGAGCGCGACGTCGCGCCCCTCGATGTCACCGTCGAACAGCGCGAGCGCGAAGCGGAAGAGGAGGTCGGCTCGCGCCTCGCGCGCTTCGTCCGGAATGAGCGCCAGCGCCTCGTCATAGAAGCGCGCGGAGGCCGCGAACGCATTGAGGGAGCGTGCTCGATTGCCCGCCTCCGCCAGCGCCTCCCGAGCGGGATCGGCAAGCTCGCGGGTGTCGCCCCCGGAAGCGCGGGCAAGCTCGAGCGCGCTCAGGTAGTGGTGTGCGAGCGTCTCGGCGTGGTCGTCGGGCCGGCCGAGGGTCTCGAGCCAGCGCGCCGCCTGCACGTGCTTGTCGACCCGCGCCGCACGCGGGATCTGTGCGTACGCGACATCGCGTAGGAGCAGGTGCAGAAATGCATACTGCGTTTCGTCCCCGACCGACGAGCGCCGATCACGCCGGACGAACTGCTTGCGTTCGAGCGAGTGCAGCCGCTCCTCGAGGACGGCGCTCGCGCCGCGGCCATCGCTCCCGCCGAGCGCCGCGACGGCAGTAGGCCAGAAGACCTTGCCGATCACCGCGGCGTCCTGCAGGAGCTGCTTCTCCTCCGGCGGGAGCGCGTCGAGGCGCGCGCCCACGATGCCCTGGATCGACTCCGGCAGCGGCAGCTCCTCGTCGCCGGCGCGCTCGTCGAGTATCTGCGCGTACTGCTCGGCATACAGTGGGTTGCCGCCGACGCGCTCGAGGATCCGGGCCTGTTCGCCGGCCTCGAGCATGGGCCGCCCGAGCAGCGACCCGAGCAGGCGGGCCGCGTCCTCCTCCGAGAGCGCCGCGAGCGAGAGGGTGGTCGCATTCGGCTTCCCTCCGCCCCAGCTCGGCCTGCGCTCGAGGAGCTCCGGACGGGCCGTCGCGACGAGAAGAAGCGGAACGCCGCTGGCCCAGTCGACGAGGTGGTCGACGAAGTCGAGGAGGGCTTCGTCGGCCCAGTGCAGATCCTCGAGGACGAGAACAAGCAACCGCTGCTCGGCAAGCGCCTCGAAGAAGCGCCGCCAGGCTGCGAACGCCTCGGTGCGGCGGTCTGCCCCCGAGGAGGCCTCGTCGCCTCCAAGACCGACGAGCGACCCCAGGTGGCGGCGAAGCCAGCCCCGATCCGCCTCGCTCGTGCCGAGCGCGGCGACCATATCGTCGAGCTTGCGCCCAGCGGCCTCGGAAGAGTCGGATTCCAGAATCCCGGCCTGCGCCTTGACCACCTCGGCAAGCGCCCAGAAACTGACCCCTTGCCCGTAGGGCAGCGAGCGTCCCTGGCGCCAAGAGATCAGCTCCGGCTCGGCCTCGACCAGCCGCGAGAGCTCAAACAGAAGCCGCGACTTGCCGATCCCGGGGACGCCGACCAGTGTCACCAGCTGCGGGGCGCGCTCCTCCCGCACCCGCGAGAGCGCCGCCACGCAGCACCTCCAGCTCCCGCTCCCGCCCGACGAGCGGGCTCCGTGCTTCCTGCGGGACGTCGACGCCGAAACGTGCCTGGGCCTGCAACGCTTCCCACACGCGCAGCGGCTTCTCCTTCCCTTTCGCCTGCGCCGGCTCCGCCTCCCGATAGTCGATCGCGTGTCGCGTGGCGCGGTACGTGCGCTCGCCCACGAGGATCCCGTTTACCGGCGCGGCCGACTGCAGGCGCGCGGCGGTGTTGACGACGTCGCCGGCGGCCATGCCCTCTCCCTCCACCGGGCGGGCGCCGAGGCTGACGAGCGCCTCTCCGGTGTTGACGGCGATCCGGACCTCGAGCGACTCCTCCTCCCGCACCCAGTCTCGAATGGTGAGCGCCGCGCGCACCGCGCGCTCGGGATCGTCCTCGTGCGCAACCGGCGCTCCGAATAGGGCCATCACAGCGTCGCCGATGAATTTCTCCACCGTGCCGCCATACCGCTCGAGCTCCTGCCGCAGGCGCGCGTAGTACGGCGAGAGCAGCGCCCGCACGTCCTCGGGGTCGAGCTGTTCGGAACGGGACGTGAAGCCGACGAGATCCGCGAACAACACCGACACGACCTTCCGCTCCTCCAGCGCCGCGGCGGGCGCTGCTTCGGTCAACGACGCCGCGCAGAACGGACAGAACGGAAACTCGCCGGGCAGCTCCCTACCACAGGCAGGACAGGTCGGCACCAGCCGAGTCTAGGCCCGCCTCAACCAGGCGCCAAGACCGTCCAGCGCCAGCACCGTGGAATGCGAGGATTGCGCGTCAACACGACAGCGCCGCAGCCGTCCGCGACGGACTCGCCGAGACCGGCCGGTTCGTCCGAGTCGGACGAGGGTAAGAGCCCTCGCACCTTGGCGTTGTCGAGATGAGCGAGTCGGTCCTGGGCGCACCCGCAGCGGAACATCCAGGCGGTCGACAGCGCTACAACGTGACCTTCGCGCTGCTCGCCGCCGCGGGGATCTCCTATGCCCTGCTGCAGTCGCTTGTGGCGCCGGCGCTTCCGGACATCCAGCAGGCGCTGCACACGTCGGTGAGCTCGGTCAGTTGGGTTCTCACCGCCTACCTGCTGAGCGCCTCCATCGCGACGCCCTTGATCGGACGGCTCGGCGACATGCACGGAAAGAGACGGCTGCTGGTCGTCGTCCTCGTCGTGCTCTGTCTCGGCACAGCCGTCTCCGCGCTTGCGACATCGCTCGCGGTGATGCTGGTCGGCCGCGTGATCCAGGGCGCCGCGGGTGGGATCTTCCCGCTCGCCTTCGGGATCATCCGCGACGAGTTCCCGCGTGAACGCGTTGCCGGCGGGATCGGGCTGATGTCGGCACTTCTCGGCGTTGGGGGTGGAGCGGGCGTGGTGCTTGCCGGGCCGATCGTCCAGCACCTCGACTACCACTACCTCTTCTGGCTGCCGCTGATCCTGCTCATTCCCACCACGGTCGCCATCCATCGCTGGGTCCCGGAGTCGCCGATCCGCGTCGGCGGAAGCGTGAACTGGCGCGGCGCGGTGCTGATGTCACTCGGGCTCGCCTCGCTGCTCATCGCGGTCAGCGAGGCCAGCATGTGGCACTGGCTGTCCGCGAAGACCCTGCTCCTCCTGACGCTCGGGGCTCTGCTGCTCGCCCTGTGGGTCTGGAGCGAGATCCGCGCCAAACAGCCTCTCGTCGACATGCGGATGATGCGCATCCGCGGCGTCTGGACGACCAATGCCGTCGCAGGGCTCCTCGGATTCGGGATGTACGCCTCCTTCATCCTGATCCCGGAGTACGTCGAGACACCCCAAGCTGCGGGCTACGGCTTCGGCGCCTCCGTGACCGCTGCCGGCCTGTTCCTCGTCCCCGCGACGCTCGCGATGCTCCTCGCCGGCTCCCAGACCGGGCGCCTCGAGAAGCGCTTCGGATCAAAACCACCACTGCTTGCCGGCGCCCTCCTCTCTGCAGCCTCCTACGTCCTCCTCGCCTTCGCACGCGACGAGCGCTGGGAGGTCTATCTCGGCGCACTCCTGCTCGGAGCCGGCATCGGACTCGCGTTCGCCGCGATGGTCAACCTGATCATCGAGAACGTCGGCCCCGCCGAAACAGGAATCGCAACCGGGATGAACACGGTCACAAGGACCGTGGGGGGAGCGTTCGGCGGCGCAGCCGTCGCCTCGATCCTCGCCGCCACCGTCCAGCACAACGGACACCCCTCCAGCAACGGCTTCACCATCGCCTTCACAGCGTGCGCTCTTGCCATCGCCCTCGGATTCCTCGTCGGGCTCGCCATCCCACAGCGACGACCAGAGCAGGCATTCGCCCCTCATGAAGCCGGCGACCTACCCGACTCGGCTCGCCTCCCCGAGCCAGACTAGGCGCCGAGCGGCCGCGCCCGGCCAAGGTTCCGACCGCCGACCCGCACGGCCCATCGGCGACGCAGGGGCAAGGCCCACTCCCCTCGAGCGGATAGCGTCGGCGGCGTGAAGGTCCTCAGCGTCGTCGGCAACCGCCCCCAGTTCATCAAGTCCGGTCCCGTGAGCGCGGCGCTGCGCGCGGCGGGCATCGAGGAGGTCGGCCTCCACACGGGCCAACACTGGGATCCCGAGCTGTCCGACGTCTTCTACGAGGAGCTCGGTCTACCGGAGCCGCGCTACCGGCTCGATCTCCACACGGCCGACGCCGAGGCGATGCGACCGGCGATCGCCGCGGTGCTGGCGGAGGAGCGGCCCGACTGGACGCTCGTCTTCGGCGACACGAACTCGACGCTCGCGGGCGCGGAGGCGTCCCGCGACGCCGACGTCCCCGTCGCGCACGTCGAGGCCGGCCTGCGGAGCGGCGACCTGTCGATGCCGGAGGAGCACAACCGGATCGCCGTCGACGCGATGGCCGCGCTTCTCCTCTGCCCCGACGAGCGCTCGCGCGAGACGCTGCTCGCAGAGGGCGTCGGCGGCCGCGTCGACGTCGTCGGGGACGTGATGGCGGACGCCTGCGTTCGCGCTCGCGCCGATCGCGCGCGAGCGGTCGCGGATCCTGGCGGAGCACGGGCTCGAGTCGGGCGGCTACGTCGTCGCGACGATCCACCGTGCGGCGAACGTCCGGCCCGAGCGTCTGGAGCGGATCGTGGACGGCCTCGGCCGGATCCCGGAGCGCGTCGTCTTCCCGGCCCACCCTCGCACCCGCGGAGTTCTCGGCGAGACGCCGCCCAACGTCGAGGTGATCGCCCCGGTCGGCTACCTCGACATGGCCGCGCTCGTCTCGCAGGCGCGGGTGCTCGTCACCGACTCGGGTGGGCTGCAGAAGGAGGCGTACTGGTACGGCGTTCCCTGCGTGACGGCGCGGCCGTCGACGGAGTGGGTCGACACCGTCGAGCTGGGCGCGAACGTCCTCGTGGACGACGACCCTGAGAAGCTCGCAGCGGCGGTCGCCTCGGCGCGCATGCCCGAGCAGCGCCCACAGCTGTATGGCGACGGTCACGCCGCCGAACGGGTCGCAGCTAGCCTTGCCGACCGTGGTTGAGGGCGCCTCCTACGACGTCGCCATCATCGGCGCGGGCTACGTCGGCGTACCGCTGGCCGCCACGTTCGCGGAGTCCGATTGCCGCGTCCTGCTCGTCGACGTCGTCGACGACGTCGTCGCAGCGCTCAACCGCGGCGAGTCGCACATCGCGGACGTCTCGGGCGAGCGGCTGGCTCCTCTCGTCGAGCGCGACCTCATCCACGCGACGACGAGCTACGACGAGCTGCCCACCGCCGAGGCGGTCCTCATCGCCCTCCCGACGCCGCTCTCGCCCCAGCGCGAGCCCGACCTCTCGATCGTCGAGGGCGCCGCGCGCGAGCTCGCGAAGGTGCTGCGCGAGGGCCAGGTCGTCGTGCTCGAGTCGACGACGTGGCCGGGCACGACGCGCGAGCTGCTCCAGCCGATCCTCGAGGAGGGAAGCGGCCTCCGCGTGGGCGAGGGCTTCTTCCTCGCGATGTCGCCCGAGCGAGTGGACCCCGGCCGCGAGGACTGGACGACGAAGACGACGCCGAAGGTGCTCGGCGGGATCACGGACGAATGCACTCGCCGGGCCGCCGCCCTCTACCGGCGGGCGATCGACACGGTGCACGAGCTCTCGAGCCCCGAGGCGGCCGAGCTGACGAAGCTGCTCGAGAACATCTTCCGCTCGGTCAACATCGCCCTCGTCAACGAGCTCGCGATCCTCTGCGACCGCATGGGCATCGACATCTGGGAGGTCGTCGACGCCGCCGCGACGAAGCCGTTCGGCTACATGCGTTTCAGCCCCGGCCCGGGCCTCGGCGGCCACTGCATCCCCGTCGATCCCTTCTACCTCAGCTGGAAGGCCCGCGAGCTCGGCTTCTACACGGAGTTCATCGAGCTCGCCGGCAAGGTGAACGAGGAGATGCCGTACTTCTGCCGCTCGCTCGTCTCCCAGGCGCTCAACCACCACGCGGAGAAGGCGATGAAGGGCTCGCGGATCCTCGTGCTCGGCGTCGCATACAAGCCGGACATCGGCGACATGCGCGAGTCGCCCGCCCTGAAGCTCATCTCGCTGCTGCAGAACGCGGGCGCGGACGTCTCGTACCACGACCCCTATGTGCCGCGCGTCCAGGAGCACGGCGTCGATCTCTCGTGCGCCGCCTACGAGCCGGCGGGATACGACTGCGTCGTCGTGGTCACGGACCACTCGTCGCTCGACTACGAGCAGCTCGTCGACGAGGCGCGGCTCGTGGTCGACCTCCGCAACGCGACCGGCGCGAAGGGCACCGCCGCGGAGCACGTCTACAAGCTATGAGCGAGCAGCTCCGCGTCGGCCAGGTCGGGCTCGGCTACTGGGGCCGCAACCTCGCGCGGGTCTTCGACGACGTGGCCGACCTCACCTGGGTCTGCGACGCGAGCGAGGCCCTGCAGGCGGAGTTCGCGCGCCGCTTTCCGAATGCGCGGGTGACCGGGGACTTCGCCGAGATGCTCGCCGCGGACGACGTAGACGCCGTCGTGATCGCGACGCCCGTCCCGACGCACTACCCGCTCGCGCGGGCGGCGCTCGAAGCCGGCAAGCACGTCTTCGTCGAGAAGCCACCGGCGATGCGGGTCGCAGAGATGGAGGAGCTGATCGGCCTGGCCGAGGCGCGCGGTCTCGTCCTCATGCCGGGTCACCTGCTCCTCTACCACCCGGCCGTGCAGAAGCTGAAGGAGCTCGTCGACGACGGCGAGCTCGGCGAGGTGCTCGTCGTGTACGGCAACCGTCAGAACCTCGGCAAGATCCGCAAGGACGAGAACGCGCTCTGGTCGCTCGGCGTCCATGACCTCTCGGTGATCCTGTACCTGATCCGGGAGGAGATCGCCGAGGCGGCGGCGCACGGCCACGCCTTCCTCAACGAGGGCGTCGAGGACGTCGTCTTCTGCTACCTCCGCTTCGCCTCGGGGAAGATCGCGCACATGCACCTGTCGTGGCTCGACCCGCACAAGATGCGGCGGCTCACGGTCGTCGGGCGCGACAAGATGGCCGTCTTCGACGACATGGAGCTCGACCGGAAGATCACGGTCTACGACAAGGCGCCGGAGCAGCCCGCCGACAACTACGGCGAATGGCGGACGCGGACGGGCGACATCTTCAGCCCGAAGATCTCGAACTCCGAGCCGCTCAAGCTCGAGTGCCAGCACTTCGTCCGGCTCGTACAAGAGGGCTGGGACGGGCGCGAGATGCGGGACGGGCTCGAGGTCGTACGCGCGCTCGAGCTCCTCACGGAGAGCCTGCGCATTGACTGAGCCGGAAGTCCACCCGACTGCGATCGTGTACCCGGGCACGGTGCTCGGGGACGGCGTGAAGGTGCTGGAACACGCCGTCGTCGGCAAGCAGCCCTCGCTCTCGCCGCGCTCGACGGCAAAGCGCGAGGAGCTGCCGCCGGCTGAGATCGGCGACGGGACGATCGTCTCCACCGGAGCGATCGTCTTCGCCGGCGCGAAGGTCGGCGCGCGCGTGATCCTCGGCGACCAGTCGTGCGTGCGCGAGCGGGTCGTCGTCGGCGACGACGTCGTGATCGGGCGGGGTTCGCTCGTGGAGAACGACACGACGATCGGCGCGATGACGAAGATCCAGGCGGATGCGTACATCACCGCCTACTCGACGCTGGAGGAGCACGTCTTCGTCGCGCCATGCGTCGTGACCACGAACGACGACTTCATGGGCCGCACCGAGCGGCGCCACGAGCTGATCAAGGGGCCGACCATCCGCCGCGGAGCACGGATCGGCGGCGGCGCGATCCTCCTGCCGGGTGTCGAGATCGGCCAGGAGGCGTTCGTCGGCGCGGGCGCGGTCGTGACGAAGGACGTCGAAGCGCGAATGCTCGTCGTCGGCAATCCCGCACGCGTGCTCCGGCCCGTTCCGGAGGACGAGCTGCTCGAAGACGCCTAGGCGCTCTTGACCAGCCGCAGCGAGTACCGGCCGCGCCCGGGACCGCTGTCCCGCACCTCGACGTAGTACCAGCCGGCCGTCCGCGCGCGGAAGGAGAGATGCTCCTTCTTCCCGGCGCCCGCCGACCGCGCGACCTTGCCGCCGCGCCGCGCGAAGACGGTGCTCGTCCCCGGCCTCCAGAGAGTCAGGGCGACCGCGACGCCCGCCCGCACCCCGGCGTGCAGCCGTTGTCCGCGGGCGAGCTTCACGCGGTAGACGTCGACGCGATCGTCCCAGTAGTCGACCGTCGCGGTCAGACCCGGCTTCCGCCCCCAGAGCGCGTGGTGCACCTGCGGGATGTCGTCGTTCGGCTCGTACCGGTCGGGGGCCGGAAGCGCGCCCGAAGTCACGGCGTTGACCGCCGCCGCGACGTCGAGGCGACCCCAGCCGCTCAGCGCGTCGCGGCCGGCCGGACAGTCGGCGCAGCCGTTGGCGGGATCGACGTCGTCTGCGTGCCGCTCGAGGAGCGTCGAGACCTGGCTGCTCTTGAGCGCCGGGTCAACCCCGTAGAGGACGGCTGCCGCCGCGGACACCTGCGGCGCCGCGAACGAGGTGCCCTCGGGCTGGCGGTAGTCGCCCGACGCACAGTCGGTGTAGCCCTGCGGAGTGCAACCGTGCTGCGCCCCCGTCAGGGACTTCGGGAAGGTCGAGAAGATGCTCACTCCCGGGGCGGCGATGTCGACGAAGGTGGGATCGCGGTCGGAGAAGTCCGGAACGTCGCCGGAGCGGCTCAGCGCGGCGACGCCGATCACATGCGGCAGCGCAGCGGGCCAGCTCGCGAACTCCCACGGTGTTGCATACGCCTCGTCGGCGTTTCCGGCTGCGGCGACGATGGTCGCCCCCTTCGAGACGGCGTATGCCACCGCCTGCGCCTCGACCTTCGAGTACGTGTCGAGGCTGGGATCGAGCGGGTCCCGGACGGCGCCGAAGCTGAGGTTGACCACCCGCGCGCCCTGGTTGACGGCCCAGCGGATGGCGTCCGCCTCGGCCTGCAGCGGGATCGTGCCGTCGGGAGCCACGACCTTGGCCACGAGCAGCTGGGCGGAGTACGCGAGACCCACGATGCCCGCGGAGTTCAGATCGCCGGCGATCTCCCCGGCGACGATCGTCCCGTGCCCCTCGGTGTCCGTACAGGCGCTGCCACCGACGAAGCTCTGGAAGGCTGCGATCTGACCCTGGAAGTCCGGGAGCGAGCAGTCGACACCGGAATCGACGATCGCGACTTTGACCGACTGAAGTGCCGGCGGCTGCGCCCAGGCGTCGAAGGCGTTGTCCTGCTCGAGATACCACTGCTTCCCGTAGTACGCGTTCGACGGCGTGAAGGCCGCAGCGGAAGACGCCGCGACCAGCGCGGCCGCCGCAGCAACGGGCAGCGCAAGCCTAAGCTTCACAGGCTCACGGTAGCGGAGGAAAACTAGCCTGGCAGGACGCGGATCCGCACGTACGCCGCTGCATCTTGCGCAGTCGCCAGCCGATAGTCGGTCGTCTGCGCCGGCTTGACGGAGAAATGGAAGGCACCGGTCTTCGCCGCGGGAACGATCGTCCTCAGCTGCTTCCACGGCCCCCCGGCGCTCCGCGCCTGCACGACGACGCCGCGGATGCCGCGCACGACGCCGCCAAGCCTGACCCTCGTGCCGGGAGCGACGGGCGGGTTCGGCGCCGGAGGCTGGAGCGAGAGCACGCCGACGCCGAACCACGTCGAGCGGAGCCCGAGCGCCGACTGCACGGCGACGCCGGAGGCGGTGGTCGTGGCTTGCGCCCCGCGCGAGAGCGACGTCAGCGCGACCGTCTTCACGCGGCGCGACGGGTTGGACGTGACCGTCGCGTCCACGATCCGGCCCGCGACGCGCAGCACGCCCGCGAGAGTCTTGGCGGTGACGGCGACCGGCCCCCAGTCGTGGTAGGGGGAGATCGTGTCGTACGGATCGTTCACCGACACCAGATAGGGCTTTCCCGGCGGTCCGAACGCATCGGTGGCCGACTGTGTCCAGCCGCCGGTGCTCGCCGAGAAGAGCGTCGTGGCCACCTGGCCGTTGTAGAGCAGCACCTCACCCGCGGTCTCGTCGACTGCCTCCGTCGCAGCCGGAGTCTCGACGGAGAAACCGCGATACGCCTGGCTGCGCTCGTCGGCGTAGACGTCGAACGGAGCAGCGCCCCGCCGACTGGCGAGGGCGTACGAGCGCGCTGCGACGGCCTGCGCCTCGAGCGCCGCCGGGAGCCAGGTCGACGGCACCTCCGCCGCCACGACGCCGTAGAGGTACTGCTCGAGCGGCACGACGTTGATCGCGCGGAGCTTTCCGCCCACGACGTCGACGAGGATCCGGCCCCGGTAGGCGCGGCCCAGCGTGAGGGTCGTCCCTCTCGCCGGCGAGAAGGTGAGCGGCGGCGCGAGCGCCTGCTGCGGCGCGCCGTCGACAGCGAGCTCGAGCGTCGGCGTGAGCGTCGCCTTGCCCGCCGGGAGCGTGTGGACGTTCCCGTCCCCGTCCTCGACCGTCATCGGCTGGCCGGAGGAGATCGTCACCTTCTTCTGCCCGTTCGCGAGCAGCACACGGATCGTGCTCGCCGATGTCTCGCCGGGCGTCGTGCCGGGGTAGTAGGCGGCCAGGATCTGGTCGGCGGTGTAACCCTGCAGCGCGTAGCCCTGGGCCCCCCACTGCCCCATGCCGACTCCGTGCCCCCAACCGTGCCCGCTGAGGAGGAAGAGCGCGCCGGAGCCGGCGTGCGCGACGTACTGCCGGCCGGAGGACCGCGCCGCGTGCGGCGCCGAGGCGAGCGCAGCGGCGGCGAGAACGGCGAGGAGGGCGACGAGACTGCGGCGCATACGACGCTCCGAGGGTAGCGACCAGTCCGTCCGGACGACCTGTAGACTTCGGGCGACGATTGCGAGGCGACGGAGCCTCGGTTGCCACTGTGGCGGCCGGGGCTTTTCGCGTTTCAGGAGGGAGAATGAGTTACGTGGAGAGCAGGAACCGGGCGACATCGGACCCGGAGACGCGCAGGGAGGTGCTCGCCGAGATCGAGTCCCGCGCCATCGAGGACGTGCTCCTCTGGTTCACCGATCTCGAGGGGCACCTCAAGAGCTTCGCGATCACACGCGGCGAGGTCGAGGGCGCGCTCGACGACGGAATGGGCTTCGACGGCTCGTCGATCACCGGCTTCAACGCGATCGAGGAGTCGGACATGGTCGCGATCCCCGATCCCGAGACGTTCCGGGTGCTGCCCGACGGCCAGACCGGGCGGATGATCTGCGACGTCGTCACGCCGGACGGCAACCCGTACACCGGCGACCCGCGCTTCGCGCTCCGACGCGCGCTCGAGCGGATGGAGGCCATGGGCTTCGACACGTTCAACATCGGGCCCGAGGCCGAGTACTTCCTGTTCAAGGACGAGAAGGGCACCGAGACCCTCGACGAGGGCGGCTACTTCGCGCAGACGACGCTCGACGCGGCGACCGGCGTCCGCCGCGACACGATCCGCGCGCTCGAGTCGATGGGGATCCCGGTCGAGTACCACCACCACGAGGTCGGCCCGTCGCAGCACGAGATCGACATCCGCTACGCGGACGCGCTCGACATGGCCGACTTCATGCTCACGTACCGGCTCGTCGTCAAGGAGGTCGCGAAGCAGCACGGCTACCACGCGACCTTCATGCCGAAGCCGCTCTTCGGCGAGAACGGGTCGGGCATGCACACGCACCAGTCGCTCTTCACCGGCGGCCACAACGCATTCTTCGACGAGGAAGACAAGTGGCACCTGTCGGAGGTCGCGAAGGCGTTCATCGCCGGCCAGCTTCGGCACGCGCGCGAGCTCTCGGCGGTCTTCGCGCAGTGGGTGAACTCGTACAAGCGGCTCGTGCCGGGCTTCGAGGCGCCGGTCTACGTGGCGTGGTCGCAGCGGAACCGCTCCGCGCTGATCCGGATCCCGCTCTACAAGCCGGGCTCGGAGCAGGCGACGCGCGCCGAGATCCGCTGCCCCGATCCGGCGTGCAACCCCTACCTGACCTTCGCCGCGCTTCTGCACGCAGGCCTCGAGGGGATCGAGCAGGGCTACGAGCTCCCCGATCCGATGGAGACGAACCTCTACCACCTGACCGCAGAGCAGCGGCGCGAACGCGGCATCGTCTCCCTCCCCGAGACGCTCGGCGAGGCGATCGACGAGTTCTCGCAGTCGGACCTCATGCGCAAGGCGCTCGGCCCGCACATCTTCGACCGCTACGTCGAGCTGAAGCGGAAAGAGTGGGACGAGTACCGCGTCCAGCTCACCGACTGGGAGATGAAGAAGTACCTGGCGGTTCTGTAGGCCGCTTTCTCGAGGGGGACGGCTCCGGGTCGTTCCCCCTCGAGCTTGAACCGCGTCTCCTGCGGGTGTTGAATCGGAAGCGGTCAACCGAGGGAGGCGCACATGCGCATCGAAGGATCCGTCACGGCGGTCTCGTGGATCCCGTCGGAGGCGATCGAAGGGATGCCGAAGCTGCCGTTCGAGCTCGGCGTAGGTCACTACGACGAGCCGCCGCCGGATCGGATCGAAGGCCCGCGCGATCTGGAACAGCTGCGCGACGCCGACCGCTTCCGTGAGGCCAACCTGCTGCATGCCTGGATCGAGGTCGAGGACGGCGCCATCGTCGGTGCCGGTTACTTCGGAGGCGGTCTTGTCGGTTCCACGAGGTTCCGCTTCGGACCGAAGGCGATCGTCGTCCCCGGCGTGTCGTTCGATGTGCTCCGCGGCGATCCGGCGATCTCTGACGACCGCACCAGCGCTCGCTTCGTCCAGACGGTCGGCGGACGTGCGGGCTTCCCGGCCCCGCGACGCGTCAAGGGCGGTCCGCTCTTCCGCATCCAGTCGGCGACGGCCTGGACGACGTTGGCGCTCACGCTTCACGCGGACGGCCGTGTCGAGTACGAGCTCGTCGGCGCGAGCCCGTTCCCGCGCCACTGGATCTACGACGGCGACGGCGTCCTCGCGCAGAAGAGCGGCACCGTCGACTTCAAGACGTGGTACCGCGAGTCACACGGCGACAACACTCCGTGGGGCAACGAGGACTCCGCGGCGGTCGTCGCCGCTGCAGAGAGTTCGCTCGAGCGCGAGCTGTCGCGCAACGTCCTCGCGGCCGACGGCAAGCTCGCGCGGCGCAAGCTCGACGAGGGCGAGACGCTCGTCGAGCAAGGGGCGGAGGGAACCGACCTCTATCTCCTCCTCGACGGTGTGCTCGGCGTCGAGGTCGACGGCGAGGGCGTCGCCGAGATGGGCCCCGGGACGATGCTCGGCGAGCGCGCGGCGCTCGAGGGCGGCGTCCGGACCGCGACACTGCGCGCACTCACGCCGTGCCGCGTCGCCGTGATCCCACAGGAGCTGGTGACGGAAGCAGACCTGGAGGCGCTCGCGGCCGACCGTCAGCGGTAGGCGAGTGAACCAGGGCCGGCGGCGGGCGGTTCCAGTCCGTCCGCCGCCGCCCGCATCGTTGCGGTGTGGCCGGGCTCGCCTCGCCGTTGCTCCTGCTGATCTTCCTGGCCGCATCGGCCGCGACCTGGGCCGCGGGGGTCGCTCTCTCGAAGACGACCGATGCGCTCGACGCGAGGCTCGGGCTCGGCGACGAGCTCGGCGGGCTGATCCTCCTCTCGCTCGCCGGAAGCCTGCCGGAGCTCGCGATCACGGTCTCCGCCGCGGCGTCGGGGAACCTCGAGCTCGCGGCGGGCAACCTGATCGGCGGTATCGCCATCCAGACGATGGTGCTGCTCGTCTGCGACTTCGCGGTCGGGCCCCAGCGACCGCTGACCTACCTCGTCGGCCGGCTGACGCCCGTGCTGGAAGGCCTGCTCGTGATCCTCGTCGTCGCGGGCGTCGAGATGGGCTCGCTGATGAAGGAGTCCACAGCGATCGCCGGCCGGGTGTCTCCCGCATCGGTTGCGATCGTCGTGATCTGGGTCGCCGGGGTCTACTTCATCAACCGGGCGCGCAAGGATCCGCGTTGGAAGGTCGAGATGCCCGGCAGCCATCCCGGGCGGCGGAGGGCGGAGCGCCGCCACCCGGCGCAGCCGCATCCGTACGCGAGCGCCTCGACCCGGCGGGTCGCGTTCATCTTCGGCCTCGGCTGCCTCGTGACGCTGGCCGCCGGGGTCGCGCTCGAGGAGAGCGGCAACGAGCTTGCGAACCGGCTCGGCGTCAACGGCGTCATCTTCGGCGCCACGGTTCTCGCGGCCGCGACGGCGCTGCCCGAGATCAGCTCCGGAATCGCGGCAGTGCGGCTCGGCGACCACGCGCTCGCCATGGGCGACATCTTCGGCGGCAACGCCTTCCAGGTGTGCCTCTTCCTCGTCGCCGACCTCGTCGCCGGCAAGCCCGTGCTTCCCTCGGCGGGGAACCTCAACGCCTGGCTCGCCGCCCTCGGCGTCGCGCTCACCGCCGTCTACGGCTTCGGGGTGATCAGCCGGCCCATGCACACGCATGCACGGCTCGGCCCAGACTCCATCCTCGCGCTCGCCGTGTTCGGGCTCGGCATCGCCGGCCTCTTCGTGATTCCGAAGTAGCTCGCTCGCTACTTCTTACGATAGGCCGATGGATGCGAGCGAGCGCCACCTGCGCCTGCTGACCGAGACGAGCGCCGCGGTCAACTCGACGCTCGACCTCGAGGAGGTCCTCCACCTCGTCGCGGACAAGGTCGCCGCCGCGCTGCACGCCGACGCGTGCTTCGTCTACCTCTACGACGAGCGCGCGGGCGAGCTCGTGCTGCGAGCGACGCACGGGACGAGGCTCGACGAGATGACGAGGCGGCCGCGTATGCGTCCGGGCGAGGGGATCACCGGTGTCGCGGCCGCCGAGCGGCGTCCGGTGGCGATCGCCGAGAAGGCCGACCTCGATCCGCGCTGGAAGGAGTTCCCGAACCTGCCGGAGTCGGAGTACGAGTCGATCCTCGCGGTGCCGATCCTCGCGCGCGAGCAGCTCGCCGGCGCTCTCAACGTCCGCACCCGCGAGCCACGCGCCTTCCGGCCGGAAGAGATCGAGCTGCTCGAGGCGATCGCCAGCCAGGTCGCACAGTCGATCGTCCACGCGCAGCTCTACTCCGACGCGCAGCGCCGCGTCGCGGAGCTCGAGGCACTCGCCCGCATCTCCGAGGCAGTCTCCGAGTCGCTCTATCTCGAGGAGTCGCTCGAGGCAATCGTCAAGACGACGATGGACGCTGTGCACGCGACCGGCGCCGCCCTCGTGCTCGAGGACGGGCGGATCGCCTGGCCCGAGGGCCAGCCCGGCGCGTACGCCGTGCGCACGCCGCTCCGCTGGAAACGGCGCGAGATCGGCCAGCTCGTGGCCGACCGCGACACGCCCTTCACGGACGAGGAGCGGGCACTGCTCGAGGCGATCGCCCACCACGCCGCCGTCGCGCTCGAGCACGGGCGCGCGGTGATGCGAGGCGTGCTCGCCCAGGAGATCCATCACCGCGTCAAGAACAACCTCCAGACCGTCGCCTCGCTCCTGCGTCTGCAGGCCCGCGCCGAGGGAGTGGACCCCCGCGAGGCGCTCGAGCACTCCGTCAATCGGATCCTCGCCATCGCCGCCGTGCACGAGGCGCTCACCGAGCAGCGCGAGGAGGACGTCGACCTGGCCGAGCTGATCGATCGGCTCCGCGCGATGCTCGTGCAGGGAATCGGCGCCGGACGAGACGTAGAAGCGCGGCTCGAGAGCGTGTCCCTCGCGGGCACGCGGGCGACCGCGCTCGCGCTCGTCTTCTCGGAGCTGCTCCAGAACGCGCTCGAGCACGGGGCCGGGGGCGTCCGGATCGAGCTGGCGCGCCGCGACGGCGATGTCGCCCTCGTGATCGCGGACGAAGGCTCCGGCACGGACGGGGCAGCGTCGGGGACAGGGCTCTCGATCGTCCACGCGCTCGTCGCCGACGAGCTGCACGGCAGCTTCGCCCTCGTCGGCTCGCGCGCAGAAGTGGTCTTCCCGGCATGAGGACGCAGGAGGTTCTCATCGTGGTGCGGCGGGGAAGCGAATTCCTCGTCGTCCACCGCTCGCCCGAGAATGACGCGTACTGGCACCTCGTCGCGGGCGGCGTGGAAGAAGGAGAGACATTCGCCGAGGCGGCCGTCCGCGAGCTGCTCGAGGAGACGGGCCTCGAGACGGCGGTCGGAGCGCTCGACGCTCCGTTCGAGTATCAGGGCATCCACGTCGAGTCGTTCGTCGCGGACGCGCCGCCGGGTTGGGAGCCCACCCTCGACTGGGAGCACGACGATTACCGCTGGTGCACTCGAGCCGAGGCCGTCGAGCTCCTGTACTGGCCGGAGCCGCGCGAGATCGTCCGCTCCCTGTGACGGAGCCGGCTCCTTCCTATCGCGGCGAGGGCCCGCACGCGCTCTGGCACGCGAGCGAGGACGCCTCGATCGGTCTCTTCGAGCCGCACCACCGAGCCGGGCACGCGCTCGACGAGTCGCTCGTCTGGGCGATCGACACGCGTCACCTTCCGCTCTACTGGTTCCCGCGCGACTGCCCGCGCGCCACGTTCTGGGCCGTCTCGACCACGACCGAGGAGGACGTGGAGCGCTTCCTCGGCGGCGACCGCTCGCGCCGTGTCCACGTCGTCGAGCCGGGATGGCTCGAGCCGATGCGGACGCTGCGCGTCGTCGCCTACCGGCTGCCGGAGGAGACCTTCGAGCGGTGGGACCGTTTCTGGATCTCACGCGAGCCGGTCGAGCCGCTCGAGCTCGTCGACCTCGGTGACCTCGTCGGTCGCCACGAGGAGGCCGGGATCGAGCTACGCACCGAGCCCGAGCTCCTGCGGCTGTGGGACGAGGTGATCGACTCGACCCTCGACTACAGCGGCATCCGCCTGCGAAACGCGAGGATGGCGTCATGAGGATCCTGCTCGCCGAGGACGAGACGATCATCCGGCTCGATCTGCGCGACCTGCTCGAGCGGGCGGGCTTCGACGTCTGCGCCGAGGCGAAGGACGGTGAGGAGGCGGTCGCGCTCGCGCGCTCCGAGCAGCCCGACCTCGCCGTGCTCGACGTGAAGATGCCGAAGCTCGACGGGATCGAGGCGGCCCGGCGGATCCTCGACGAGCGGCCGATTCCGATCGTGATGCTGACCGCATACGGCCAGAAGGAGCTCGTCTCGCGCGCGATCGAGGCGGGGGTCTTCGGCTATCTCGTGAAGCCGTTCCGGGAGCAGGACCTCCTGCCCGCGATCGCCGCCGCACGGGCGAGGCACGAAGAGCTGCAGGCGTTGCGCGCGGAGGCGGAGTCGCTCTCCGACGCGCTCGCCGCGCGAAAGATCATCGAGCAGGCGAAGGGGCTGCTGATGGCCAAGGAGCAGCTCACCGAGCAGGAGGCGTTCGCCCGCCTGCGGAAAGCGAGCCAGGCGTCGGGCCGCCCGCTCAAGGTGATCGCGGAGGCCGTCGTCGGGACGCTCGCCCAGCAGTCGCCGTGAACGCCGCCGAGCACCCCAACGCCGCTCTCGTCCGGCGGGTCTTCGCCGCCTTCGGCAAGGACGCCATGGCGATCTCCGCCGCGCTCGCGCGCGACGTCGTGTGGCGGGTGCCGGGCCATACGGTGATGAGCGGCGAGTACCACGGCCGGCGCGAGGTCGTCGAGTTCCTGCGCCGCACCGGGCTCGAGACGGACGGCACCTACCGCAGCCGACTCCACACCGTCTTCGCGGACGACGACTGGGCCGTGGCGATCTACCGGGCGACGGGCAGCCGCAACGGGATCGACCTCGACGTCGACCAGGCGTTCGTGATCCGCTGCCGGGAGGGGCTGTGGCAGGAGGTGACCGCGGTGCCTCTCGACTCCGCCTTCGAGCGGTTCTGGGCCTAGGCGCCGACGACGAGGGAGACCGGCACCGTGTTGCCGGGCGGCTGAACGCGCACCGGGCCGTTCCACGGGCCGATGCTGACCAGGCCGTGGGTGCCGGTCGAGCCCGTCTCCTTCTCCTGGACGGGCAACGGAGCTCCCCGCGCCCGCGCGTAGAGCGCCTCCGCAAGTCGTTCTCCCTCGTGGCGGGACACACCCCGCAGGCCGACCACCCGCCGTCCGCCGACCGAGCCGGAGGCCCGGGCGAGGTCGACCTGGGGGTAGATCTCGTCGAGGAACGAGCCAAGAGTGACGGCGTCGGCGACGGGCGCGTAGGCGGGGCTCGTGTGCCGGATCGTGAGCCAGTGATGCGCCAAGCGCGTCGAGTCGGAGGCGCTGAAGCCGAAGAAACCGCGCAGCGTGAGCCCGTCACCGCGGAGATACGCGGTCCGGTCGACGAGGAGAACCGTCGCTCGGCCGGTCCTGCCGGCTTTGCGGAACGTGATCCTCTGCACGCCGCGGGTGGCGGCCACGTCGCCGACGACCGTGCCCGAGCCGCCGGGCCCGGTGGACTTCGAGACGTAGTGCACCGAGTGCTGGGCTCGGGCGGCCGCGAAGATCGCCGAGCGCAGCGCCTTCGGCGACTGCGCGGCGAATGCGACCCCTGCCCCGACGGCTGCCGTGGCGAGGAGGAGCACGAGAGCGAGGAGCCGGGCCACGAGATCAGCCTACTCCCCGGCCTGCGCGGTCTCGAAAAGCCGCTCCCAGCGCTCGAGGAGCGCGGTGAGCGCGTCGCGGCTCCGCTTGTAAGCGGCGAGGACGTCGACGTCCTTCCAGTCCTCAGCGAGCTTCGTCTCGAGCTCGGCCACCTCCGCCTCGCGCGCAGCGATCTCCGCCTCGAGCCGCTCGAGCTCGGACGGACGCCGCGGCTTCGATTTCGCGGGGGCCGCCTGCTTCGGCACGGCCTTCGCCTGCTTCACCGGCGGAGGTGCCGGCTTGGCGCGTCTCTCCCGCTCCTCGCGTCGCCGCAGGAGCTCGGCCCAGCCTCCGTCGTACGCGCGCAGCTCCCCGTCCTCGATCGCGAGCGTCCGCTCTGCGATCGCATCGAGGAGCGCGCGGTCGTGCGAGACGAGCAGCACCGTCCCGGGAAACGCGTCGAGCGCTGCCTCGAGCGCCTCGCGGCTCTCGAGGTCGAGGTGGTTCGTGGGCTCGTCGAGGACGAGGAAGTTCGCGCCCGAGGCGACCGTCACGGCGAGCGCGAGCCGCCGGCGCTCGCCGCCCGAGAGCACGGCGACCGGCTTCTCGTGCGCGTCCCAGCCGGAGAAGAGGAAGCGGCCGAGCAGCGTCTGCGCGTCGGGCCGCGAGAGGCCGGTCATCGCCTGGACGCACTGGAGGACGGAGCCGCGTGCGTCGAGCTCCATCTCCTGCTGCGAGAAGTAGCCGATCTGGACGCCGTGCCCGGTGCGGAGACCATCCTCCCGCACCAGCTTCTCGAGCAGCGTCGTCTTGCCGGAGCCGTTCGGGCCTACGAGCGCGACGTGCTCGCCGCGCTCGACGGCGAACGAGGCATTGCTCAGCAGCAGCCTGTCGTTCCCCACGAAGACGTCGAGCCCGTCGGCCTCGACCACGGTCCTGCCGCTGCGCGCAGGCTTGAGGAACTCGAAGCCGAGCCCGCGCGTGCGCCGGGAGAGCAGGGCGACCTCGCCCGCTGCCGCCGCGCGCTCCTGCTCGAGCCGGCCGATCTGGGTCAGCTTCGCCTGGGCCTGCTTGGCCTTGTCCTTCTTGGCCCGGAACCGCTCGACGAAGCGCTCGAGCCGGGCGATGTCGGCCTGGACGCGCTCGACCTCCTTCTGCGCATGCAGCATCCTCGCCGCTTTCTCGCGCCGCCAGGCGTGCCAGGGGCCGGGGAAGAACGTCCCGCGGCCGGCCTCGAGCTCGAGCGTCGCCGTCGTCACCGCCTCGAGGAACCAGCGGTCGTGGGCGACGAGGATCACCGCCGCGTCCAGCGAGGCGAGCTCGCGCTCGAGCCACTCGAGGTTCGCGACGTCGAGGTGGTTCGTCGGCTCGTCGAGCAGGAGGAGGTCCGGATCGCCGCCGAGCGCGCGGGCCAGGGATGCCCGCGTCAGCTCACCGCCCGAGAACGTCCGCAGCGGGCGGTCGATGTCCTCCTCCGCGAAGCCCAGTCCACGGACGACCGAGGTGGCGCGGTCGCGCCATGCGTAGCCGCCGGCGTGCTCGAGCCGCGCCTGCGCCTCCGAGTAGCGGTTCAGCGTCGCCTGCGCGTGGTCGCCGCCCGTCATCGCCTGCTCCAGCCGCCGCAGCTCGTCCTCGAGCGCGACGAGGTCGCGGGCGCCGGCGAGGACGTACTCGCGCAGCGTCAGCTCCTGCTCGAGCGGCGGGCGCTGGTCGTGCAGCGCGACCCGCGTACCCTTCGCGAACGCGAGCTCGCCGCCGTGCTTCTCGGTCTCGCCGGCGAGGATCCGCAGCAGCGTCGTCTTGCCGGCGCCGTTCGGCCCGGAGAGCGCGACGCGGTCGCGGCGCTCGACGGAGAAGGAGACGCCGTCGAAGAGGACGGTGCCCGCAAGCTCCTTCCGCAGGTTCGATGCGATGACGACTGCCATGACCGGGCCACTGTAGATTCGGGCGCGTGGCACTGGCTACGACCTGGTCCATTCGCGGCACGTACTTCGAGTCGTGCAACTGCGACCCGATCTGCCCCTGCCGGCGCATCGACGGCGTCGCCGGTGGCCGTTCGACGCACGGAATCTGCGCCGGCGTCCTCTCCTGGCTGATCGAGGAGGGAGACGCCGGCGGGACCGACCTGGCGGGGCTGACGGTCGCGCTCGCGATCCGCTACGACGACGACGAGCTCGGCTCGCCTTGGACGTGGATCCTCTACATCGACGAGGGCACGACCGAGGAGCAACATACCGCGCTCGAGGCGATCTTCACTGGCGGGCTGGGCGGCGACGCGCTCACGCACTTTCCATGGGCGTGGAAGGCGAGTGACCTGCTTGCGGTGCGGCGCGCGCCGATCGAGCTCGACCACAGCCGTCGCCGGCAGTGGCTCCGCATCCGCGACCACGTGACGGTCCGGATCCGCGACCGCTATCCCGGCCAGGAAGACGTCTCCTGCGTGATCCCCGGGCACGACCGGGACGGCGAAGAGCTCGTCGCCGAGACGCTGCGAGTGGACGACGAAGGGCTCGCCTTCGACTACAGCGGCACATGCGGCTACGCCGCGACCTTCGCCTACTCCGGATGAGCGCAGCACGCACCGAAGGCGGTCTCGCGGTGGTGCTCTTGGGACTGGCGGGAGTCGCGTGGTGGTCGACCGTCGACCGCATGCAGGGAATGGACGCCGGCCCGTGGACGGCGCTCGGGCCGCTCGCGTGGTTCCTCGGCGTCTGGGTCGTGATGATGGCCGCGATGATGCTCCCATCGGCGATTCCGACCGTCGCGCTCTACTCGAAGCTGGCCAAGGACAGGACTCCGCTCGGTCCTCTTCTCTTCGTCGCCGGTTACCTTGCGGTCTGGGCGGTCGCCGGGCTCGCCGCATTTGCCTTCGCCGCGGCAGGAGGCAAGCTCGCAGGCGGCATCTTCAGCTGGGAGCGCGCCGGCCGCTGGACGGCTGCGGCCACACTGCTGGTCGCGGCGGTCTACCAGCTCACGCCGCTCAAGGACGCGTGCCTCGCCAGGTGCCGCTCGCCGCTCGCGTTCCTGCTCGGCTCGTGGCGACCCGGCCGCACCGGCGGGCTACGCATGGGCGCCGCGCACGGCGCCTGGTGCGCTGGCTGCTGCTGGGCGCTGATGGCCTCGCTGTTTGCGCTCGGTGTCATGAGCATCGCCTGGACCGCGCTCGTCGCGGGGCTCGTGGCGCTGGAGAAGATGCTGCCGTGGCGGCGCTTCGCGACGGGAGCGACGACGGCGCTTCTCGTCGTGCTGGGGGTGCTGCTCCTCGCGGCGCCCGGCCTCGTCCCCGGGCTCGCGCTTCCGGGGAGTGGCCCGATGCCGATGGGCGGCTAGGTTCGCGGCATGGCGACGGCCAGGAGCGAAGAGCTGCACGCGCTCGCGCGGCGCATCGCCGACGCGTTCCCGCCCGAGGTGGTCGAGGTGGTGCTCACCGGCAGCGTCTCCCGCGGGGTGGCCGACGATGTCTCGGATGTCGAGATGCTCGTGGTGACGGCCGAGCAGCTCGAGCTCGAGGAGGCCTACGAGCTCGCGCGCGGCGCGGGCCTCGAGGGCCTCGACACGTGGGGAGTGCAGGGCCTGCCGGCAAAACGCGTCTCGGGGTATCTCGAAGGCGGGCCGTTCGAGCTGATCTTCTGGCCGCGCGGGCTCGCCGAGGAGGAGCTGGACGCGCTGCTCGAGGGCAAGCTCTCGTCCTCGGCCGACGCCCTCGCGCACGGCCTCGCTCTCCGCACCTCGGGGCTGCTCGGCGAGTGGCAGGCACGGCTGCGCGACTATCCCGACGAGCTCGCGGCGGAGCGGATCGAAGAGGCGGCGCTGCCCTGGGGCGGCTTCACGCCCGAGGGGCTGCTCACGATCATCCGGCCCGGCGAGCGCCTGGCCCTGCTCGAGTGGATGGTCGAGGGGGCGCAGCGCGTCCTGCGGATCGTCTACGCCCTCAACCGCGTGTGGGAGCCGACGACGAAACGGGTCGCGGCGCGCGTCGAGCCGCTCGCCGTCAAGCCGGAGCGCCTCGCCGGCCGGGTCGTCGAAGCTCTCACCGAGCCCGACCCGCGTCGCGCGCTGGCGACGCTGACCGAGCTCCAGCTCGACACCGTCCGGCTGGCGCCGAGCGGCCCCAACATCGACCGGGCCCGAACGTGGCTCGCCGACGGACTGGCATTACTGGGGGAATGAGCGTGCTCGCGCTCGACATCGGCACATCCTCGGTGCGCGCGCAGCGGTTCGACGAGCAGGGCGATCCGGACGGAGAGCTACGGCAGGAGAAGTACGGGGCCGACGATCCCGACGAGGTCGTAGCCGCCATCCGGCGCGTGCTCGGGGACGCCGAGCCCGACGCAACGTCGTGCTTCGCGCACAGCCTCGTCGCCGTCGACTCGGACTGGAATGCGCTGACGCCCGTCCTTGGCTGGCGCGACACGCGGAGCGGTGCGGCAGCGGACTGGCTCTCCCGTCGGCTCGACGAGGACGCGGTACACGCCCGCACCGGCGCCTTTCTCCACTCGTCGTTCTGGCCGGCGAAGCTCGCATGGCTGGCCGAGACCGAGCCGGAGATCTTCCGCCGCGCGGCCTGGTTCGTCTCGTTCGCCGACTATCTCCGCGGCGCGCCGGAGACGAGCCTCTCGATCGCGTCCTCGACCGGGCTGCTCGATCTCACGACCGGCGAGTGGGACCAGGAGCTGCTCACCGCGCTCGGGGTCGAGCGCGAGCGGCTGCCGCAGATCGTCGACCTGCCGGTCTGGATCGACGCGGCGTGCTCGAACGCCGGCGCCGGCTGCACCGGACGGGCTAGGGCAGCGCTCATGGTCGGCACGTCCGGCGCCCTCCGTCTCCTCTACGAAAGCGAGCGGCCGCAGCCGAAGCCGGGCCTGTTCCTCTACCTCGCGCATGAGCGGCACGTCGTCGAGGGCGGTGCGCTGTCCGACGGTGGGAACCTCTTCGACTGGATCGAGCGCACGCTGGCCGACTCGTCGGGATCGCTCGCCGGCCGTGACCCGGGAGACCACGGCCTCGTCTTCCTACCCTTCCTCGGCGGCGAGCGCTCGACCGGCTGGAACCCGCACGCGCACGGCACCGTCCACGGGCTCACGTTCGAGACGACGCCGCTCGACCTCCGCCAGGCCGCGTACGAGGGCGTGGCATTTCGCTTCGCGGCGATCGCCGACCTGCTGCCCGACGTGCACGAGGTCGTGGCGACCGGTGGCGGCCTCCTCCACGATCCCGACTGGGTCCAGATCATGGCCGACGCGCTCGCGCGCCCCGTCGCCGTCTCGGGGGTGCCCGAGGCGTCGCTCCGCGGCGCGGCCGTGCTCGCGCTCGGCCGCCTCGGCCGCGAGGCCGACGACGCTCCGATCGCGCGGGTCGTGGAACCGCGTGCGGAACGCGCCGAGGCCTACCGCACCGCGCGAGAGGAGCAGCAGCGGCTCTACGACTTGCTCTACGACGCGCCGGCGTGAGCCCGCACGACGCTGCGCGCGGCGGCCGCGATGCCGTCGGCATCGATGCCCGCCTCGGCGAGCAGCTCGGCCGGCTTGCCGGAGTGCGGCATCTCGTGTACCGCGAGCCGGACTACGGGCGGCCGATCGTCGGTGTCGGAGAGCGCGGACAGAACGGCTTCGCCGAGCCCGCCCTCCGCCCAGTGGTCCTCGACGGTGACGATGGGGCACGTGAGCGAGCGCAGCGTCTCCGCGTCGAGCGGCTTGATCGAGTAGAGGTCGATCACGCCCGCCTCGATCCCGTCCTGCGCGAGCGCGTCCGCGGCCTTGAGCGCCTCGTGGACGGTGATCCCGGCCGCGACGATCGCGACGTCGTCGCCCTGCCTGACCGTCCGAGAGCCGCCGATCTCGAACTGCTCGTCGGGCCCGTAGATCACGGGAGTCGCCGGGCGGAGCGTGCGTAGGTACAGGATCCCCTCGGCGTCGGCCATCAGTTCCACGAGCTTCGCCGTCTGGTTCGCGTCGCAGGGAGCCAGCACCGTCGAGCCGTGTACGGCGCGCAGCGCGGCAATGTCCTCGAGCGCCATCTGCGACGGCCCGTCCTCGCCGATCGAAACGCCCGCGTGCGACCCGCAGAGGCAATAGCTCGCACGGCTGATCGCGGACATGCGGATGAAGTCGTACGCCCGCGACAGGAAGGCGGCGAAGGTCGAGGCGAACGGGCGCCACCCGAGCACCTGCATGCCTACGGCGGTCGCGACCATCTGCTGCTCGGCGATGTACATCTCGAAGTAGCGCTCCGGTATCTCGTTGCGGAACTCCTCGGCGTAGGTCGAGTTGGAGACCTCGCCGTCGAGCGCGACGACGTCGCCGCGCGCCTTGCCGAGCGCCGCGAGCGCGTCACCGTACGCCTTCCGCGTCGCCACCTCCGTCCCTAGCTCGTAGCGCGGCAACTCGAGCTCGCCGCCGGGGAACTCGTGCCGCGAGCCGGACATGTCCGGCTTCGCCACCTCGATCGCGAGGTTGCGGACGCCGCCGAGCCTGGCGATCACCTCGTCGGAGTGCTCGAGCGCCTTGCCGTGGAAGCCGTTCTTGTCCTCGACCTCGGGGTCGCCCTTGCCCTTGATGGTCTGCGCGACGATCACGACGGGCTTGCCGGTGACCTCGAGCGCCTCGGCGTACGCGCGGTCGATCGCCTCGACGTCGTGGCCGTCGATCTCGATCGCGTGGCAGCCGAAGGCGCGCGCGCGGTTCGCGTAGGAATCGAGATCCCAGCCGTGCATCGTCTCGCCGCGCTGGCCCAGCCGGTTCACGTCGAAGATCGCCACGAGGTTGTCGAGCTCGTAGAACGCGGCGTGCTCGAGCGCCTCCCACTGCGAGCCCTCGGCGATCTCGCTGTCGCCGCAGAGCGTCCACACCCGGAACGGGAGCCGGTCGAGCCGCTTGCCCGCGAGCGCCATCCCCACCGCGTACGGCAGCCCCTGCCCGAGCGATCCGGTCGCGACGTCGACCCAGGGGATCCGCGGCGTCGGGTGCCCCTCGAAGATCGAGTCGAACTGCCGGTAGCTGAGCAGCTCCTCCTCCGAGATCGCGCCGGCGGCGCGGAACATCGCGTAGAGAAGCGTGGAAGCGTGGCCCTTCGAGAAGACCAGCCGGTCGTTGTGCGGGTCGTGCGGGTTGTCGAAGTCGTAGCGCAGGTATTTCGCGAGGAGGACGGCCATCAGGTCGGCCGCCGACATTCCCGAGGTCGGGTGGCCGGAGCCCGCCTTCGCGGCCGGCCGGATCGCGTCGACCCGGAGCTGCTGCCCCAGCTCGCGCCAGAGCTCGACGTCGTCCATGAAGACGATTCTATGTACGGTCCTGCGCGTGAAGGTCGCAGTGGCGTTCGACCATCGCGGCGTCCGTCTCCGGGAGGAGATCCTCGAGACGCTGCGCGACGAAGGTCACGAGATCATCGACCTCGGCACCGACACCGACGCCGTGCGGATCGACTACCCCGACAAGGCGGCCGAGCTCGGGGCCGCGATCAAGGACGGAGAGGCGGAACGGGGCGTTCTCGTCTGCGGCTCCGGCGTGGGCGCCGGGGTCGCTGCGTGCAAGATCGCGGGCATTCGGGCAGCGATCTGCCATGACGTCTACTCCGCGCATCAGGGCGTCGAGCACGACGACATGAACGTCCTCTGCCTCGGCTCCGAGGTCGTGGGGCCGAGCCTCGCCGCCGACCTCGTGCGCACGTTCCTCGGCGCGAAGTTCAACGGCGGGGATCGGTATGTCGCCAGACTGGAGAAGATCCGACGGATGGAAGAAGGGATGCGGAATGGCTGAATCGAGACTCCACGAGCTGAGCGCGCGCGGGCAGTCGGTCTGGATCGACTACCTGTCGCGAGACCTGCTCGAGAGCGGCGAGCTGAAGCGGATGATGGAAGAGGACGCGGTCGTGGGCGTGACGTCCAACCCGACGATCTTCCAGAAGGCGATCTCGGAGGGCAACGCGTACGACGAGCAGCTGAAGGAGCTGCTGCAGCAGGAGAGCGATCCGAAGGAGACCTTCCTGCAGCTCGCCGTCCGCGACGTCGAGAACGCGCTCGACCTGCTCGCGCCGGTGCACCAGGACAACGCCGAGGACGGCTACGTCTCCCTCGAGGTCGATCCGACGCTCGCCCACGACACGAGGGCGACCTACGAGGAGGCGATCCGCTTCCACGAGTGGATCGACCGTCCGAACCTCTACGTGAAGATCCCGGCGACGAAGGAGGGGCTGCCGGCGATCGAGGACTGCATCGCCGCCGGCCGCAGCATCAACGTGACGCTGATCTTCTCGCTCGAGCGGCACCGCGAGACGATGGAGGCGTACGTCCGCGGGCTCGAGCGGCTCGTGGAGGGCGGTGGCGACCCGGGGAAGGTGCGCTCGGTGGCGAGCTTCTTCGTCTCTCGGGTCGACACCGAGACGGACAAGCGGCTCGAGGCGATCGGGACGGAGCAGGCGCTCGCGTTGCGCGGCAAGCTCGCGATCGCGAACGCGCGCATCGCGTACCAGCACTACAAGAGGACGTTCAGCGGCCCGCGCTGGGAGGCGCTCGAGAGCAAGGGCGCGCTGCCCCAGCGCTGCCTGTGGGCCTCCACCTCGACCAAGAACCCCGAGTACCGAGACGTCCTCTACGTCGAGGAGCTGATCGGCCCGCACACGGTGGACACGATGCCGGAGGAAACGATCGAGGCCTTCCAGGACCACGGCGAGGTGCGCGGCGACACCGTCGAGGACGACCTCGAGGCGGCCCGGACACTGCTGAAGGAGCAGCTGCCGTCGGTGGGCGTCGACTACGACGATGTGACCGAGACGCTCGAGCGGGAGGGCGTGCAGAAGTTCGCCGACTCCTTCGCCGAGCTGCTCGACGGAGTCGAGGCGAAGCGGGGCGAGCTCGTCGCCTCGTGAACCGGGACAAGCTGATCGAGGGGATCTGGGAACGGGATCCCACCCTCTGGACGGGGAGCGACGAGGCGCACTGGCTCGGCTGGCTCGACGAGCCGCTCCACGTCCAGGAGCAGCTCGGCAGCATCGTCCGCTTTGCAGAAGACCTCCGTGACGAGATCGACGACGTCGTCCTGTGCGGGATGGGCGGCTCGTCGCTCGCGCCGGAGGTGCTCCGGCGCACCTTCGACGTCGACTGGTTCCACGTGCTCGACACCACTCACCCACGCGCGATTCGCGCGCTGGAGGACCAGCTCGACCTCGAGCGGACGTTCTTCGTCTCGTCCTCCAAGTCCGGGATCGACGCTCGAGACGCGTTCCCACACCGACTACTTCTGGGAGAAGACCGGCAAGCGGGCGGACATGTTCGCTGCGATCACCGACCCGGGCTCGGAGCTCGAGCGTCTCGCTCGCGAACGCGGCTTCCGCGGGGTCTTCGCCGGCGAGCCCTCGATCGGCGGGCGCTACTCGGCGCTCTCGCCGTTCGGGATCGTGCCCGCGGTGCTGATGGGCGCCGATGCGTCGCGCCTCCTCGAGCGCGCACAGGAGATGCGCGAGGCCTGCCGCTCCGGCGAGGGCAATCCCGGTTACGAGCTCGGACGCGGGTTCGGCGAGGGCTGGCTCGACGGCCGCGACAAGGTCTGCATCGCCGAGGCTCCCGGCGACTTCGGCCTCTGGGCCGAGCAGCTAATCGCGGAGTCGACCGGCAAGCACGGGAAGGGACTCGTCCCGGCCCCGGGCGAGTCGCCGGATGGTCCCGACCGACAGGCGGCCCAGCCCGATCTGCCGGATCCCTACGCGCTCGGAGCCGAGTTCTTCCGCTGGGAGTTCGCCATCGCGGTCGCCGGTGCCTATCTCGAGATCAATCCGTTCGACCAGCCCGACGTGCAGGCGGCGAAGGACAAGACGAACGAGGTTCTCGCGACGGGGAAGGAGCCGGAGCTCGAGCCCGAAGGCTCGATCGACGAGCTGCTCGCCCAGGCGCACGAGCGCGACTACGTTTGCGTACAGGCCTTCGTCGAGCCGTCAGCGGAGAACGACGGACGCATCGCGGATCTCGTGGCCCGGCTCCGCCGGGAGAGCGGCCTCGTCGTCACGCACGGCTACGGCCCGCGCTACCAGCACTCCACCGGCCAGCTCCACAAGGGCGGCCCGAACACGGGCCTCTTCCTCCAGGTGATCGACGATCCCGGAGACGAGTTGCCGGTTCCCGGCAAGCCGTTCGGCTTCCGGCGGCTGATCCAGGCCCAGGCGGCGGGAGACCTCGAGACGCTCAAGGAGCGCGGCCGCCGCGTCGCCAGAATCCGATTGGAGGACCTCTGAGTGCAACTGGGAATGGTCGGCCTCGGCCGGATGGGCGCGAACATGACCGAGCGTCTGCGCGCAGCGGATCACGACGTCAAGACCTACGACCCGAACGTCGAGTCGCGCACCGCGTCCTCTGCCGAGGAGCTGGTGAAGCAGCTCGATGCGCCGCGGTCGGTCTGGCTGATGGTCCCGGCGGGCATCGTCGACTCGGTCGTGGGCGAGCTCGCACCGCACCTCGCGGAGGGCGACACGATCATCGACGGCGGCAACTCGTACTACGTCGACGACCTCCGCCGCTCGGCCGAGCTGCAGAAGCAGGGCATCCACTACGTGGACGTGGGTGTCAGCGGAGGCGTCTGGGGCCGCGAGCGCGGCTACTGCATGATGATCGGCGGCGACGACGAGGCCGTCGGCCGGCTCACACCGGTGTTCGAGGCGCTCGCGCCGGGAGTCGACTCCGCCGTCCGCACGCCCGGCCGCAGCGGCGACCCCGCACCCGAGGAGCAGGGCTGGCTGCACTGCGGCCCTCCGGGCGCGGGCCACTTCGTGAAGATGGTCCACAACGGAATCGAATACGGCCTCATGCAGGCGTACGCCGAGGGCCTGAACGTCATCAAGCACGCGAACATCGGCCTGCACGTGCAGGAGACGGACGCCGAGACGACGCCGTTGCGCGATCCCGACCTCTACAAGTACGAGCTCGACGTGTCGGCGATCACCGAGGTCTGGCGCCGCGGCTCCGTGATCGCCTCGTGGCTGCTCGACCTGACGGCGCAGGCGCTGCACGAGACGCCGGACCTCAACGAGTACGCGGGCCGCGTGAGCGATTCGGGCGAAGGGCGCTGGACGGTGCAGGCCGCGGTCGAGGAGGGCGTGCCGGCGCCGGTGCTCGCCGCCTCGCTGTTCGACCGCTTCGCCTCGCGCGGCGAGGCCGACTGGGGCAACCGAGTCCTCTCGGCGATGCGGAAGGGCTTCGGTGGACACCTCGAGAAGAGCCCGGAGCAGTGACCGCAACGTCACAGCAGCAGGAGCAGGGGGACAACCCGCTCGCCGAGGGGCTCGCCCTCCGGCGGACTCCCGACCCCTGCGCGCTCGTCATCTTCGGCGCCTCCGGCGACCTGACGCACAAGAAGCTCATGCCGGCGCTCTATGCGCTCGCCGTCCGCCGCCTGCTCCCGCCGCGCTTCGCGATCGTCGGCGTCGCGCGCACGGAGGGCGACGACGACACGTTCCGGCAGGACGTGCAGACGGCGGTGAAGCAGCACGCGCGCGACCCGTTCAAGGAGGACGTCTGGGACGAGCTCGCGGCCCAGCTCCACTATGTCGCGACCGACTTCGCCGACGCCGCCGGCGAGGACAAGCTGCACGACCTCCTCGGCACGCTGGACAAGGAGCTCGAGCTCGGCGGCAACACCGTCTTCTACCTGGCCGTGCCGCCGCCGGCCTTCCCCATGATCGTCGAGGCGCTCGGCAAGCGGCGCGATGACCGCGGCTGGACGCGGCTGGTGGTCGAGAAGCCGTTCGGCCACGACCTCGAGTCGGCGAAACAGCTGACGGCGACTCTGCTCGAGTACTTCCGCGAGGAGGAGATCTTCCGGATCGACCACTATCTCGGCAAGGAGACGGTCCAGAACATGCTCGCGCTCCGGTTCGCAAACGGGATCTTCGAGCCGATCTGGAACCGCCAGTTCATCGACCACGTCCAGATCACCGTCGCCGAGTCGATCGGCATCGAGGCGCGCGCCGGCTACTACGAGCACGCGGGCGCGATCCGCGACATCTTCCAGAATCACCTCCTCCAGCTTCTTGCGATCATCGCGATGGAGCCGCCGATCGACTTCACCTCCGACTCGGTGCACAACGAGAAGGTCAAGGTGCTGCGCGCAATGCACACGCCCGGCCCGAAGTCGGTCGTGCGCGGCCAGTACGGGCGCGGCTTCGTCGAGGGCGAGGAGGTCGCCGCCTACCGCGAGGAGGAGGGCGTCGCGCCCGACTCGATGACGGAGACATACGTCGCGGCCAAGCTCTACGTCGACAACTGGCGCTGGGCGGACACGCCCTTCTACGTGCGCATGGGCAAGCGGCTCGCGCGGCACGAGACGACGATCGCGATCGAGTTCAAGGGAGCTCCGCACCCGCCGTTCGAGGAGACGGCCGCCGAGGGGCTGCGCCCGAACGTGCTCGTCGTCCACGTGCAACCCGACGAGGGCATCTCGCTCGCGTTCGGCGCGAAGGTGCCGGGCCAGGGGATGACGATCCGAACCGTGCACATGGACTTCCTCTACGGCGGCGCGTTCCGCACCGGGATGCCGGAGGCGTACGAGCGCCTGATCCTCGACACGATGCTCGGCGACTCGACCCTGTTCACGCGCGCGGACGAGGTCGACGAGCAATGGCTGCTCGTCGACTCGATCGTCGCCGGCTGGCAACGTGACCGCCCCGCCTTCCCGAACTATCCCGCGGGCTCGTGGGGCCCGCCGAGCGCCGACGAGCTCCTGCACCGGGACGGCCGGTCGTGGCGCAGACACTGAAGGAACTGGCCTGGTTCGGCGAGGACGTCTGCCTCGCCGACGTGGACACGGCGCTCGCGCGGCTGCGGGCGCAGGCGGCCGCCGATGCGCCGAGCATGCGGACGTCGGTCATGACGCACATCGCGTGGGTGCCGGAGCCGTGGGTCGAGCAGGCGCGGGCGGCGCTCGAGGGGATGGCCGAGCGGCACCCGTCGCGGACGATCCTCCTCTTTCCCGAGCCGGACGCGGCCGACAACCGCATCGACGCCCGGGCCGAGGTCGAGCGGTGGGAGGTGCCGGACACCGATCGCGGCCTCGTGACCGAGGTGGTCGAGCTGACGCTGCGCGGCGCACGGGCGAAGGCGCCCGCGAGCATCGTCGAGCCGCTGCTCGTCTCCGACCTGCCCGTCTTCCTCCGCTGGCGGGGCGAGCCTCCGTGGGGCGCGCCGGAGCTCGAGCAGCTCGTCGGCGTCACCGACCGGCTGATCGTCGACTCGACCGAGTGGGAGGACCTGCCCGACCCGTACCGCCGCCTTGCGGAGTTGTTCCCGCGCTGCGCCGCGTCGGACATCGCGTGGGCTCGGACGTCGCGCTGGCGCGAGCACCTCGCGACGCTGTGGCCGGGGATCGCCGAGGTCGGGACCGTGCGCGTGCGAGGGACGGCGGCGCAGGCGTGGCTGCTCTGCGGCTGGCTCCGCTCGAGGCTCGGCCGGGACGACATCGCGCTCGAGCACGATCAGGCCGACAGGCTCGAAGGCGTGGCACTCGACGGTGAGGCGGTGCCGCTGCCGCCGGGCGAGCCGCCGGCGCCGAGCGACGTCCTCTCCGACGAGCTCGAGCGCTACACGCGGGATCCGATCTACGAGGCGGCTGTCCTCGCCGCCGTCGGCTAGCCGACGGGAAGAAGCGACTCCAGCAGACGGCCGGCGGCGAGGACTCGCGCGTCGGCGCCGGCAGGAGCCGCGAGTTGCACCGAGCCCGGCAGGCCGTCCTCCGCGAGACCACAGGGGAGCGCGAGCGCGGGCCAGCCGAGCGAGTTGAACGCATACGTGAGCGAGGTGGCGCCGCCGCGGATCTCCAGCTCGTCGACGTCCGCGGCCGGCGCGACGAACGGAACGGTCGGTGCGACGACCAGGTCCAGTCCATCGACGGCCTCCGCGACGCGCTCGCGATACTCGGCACGCTCGCGCTCGGCCGCAGCCGCTTCCGCGTCCCGCACCTGCAGGCAGCGCTCGATCTTCCCTCGCACGTTCTCGCCGTAGAGCTCCTCGTTGCCCGGGAAGAGCGCGCGATGGACGTCCGCGGCCTCGCGCATGAAGTCGGCTCGATTCGCAGGCGCGAGCGGAAGCTCGATCTCGCGCCGCCGCGGGAAGAGCGCTACGGCCTCCTCCACCCGCACGCGGACGAGCGGCTCGGCCCGGTCGAGCCAGAGGACGCCGACCTCGAGCTCATCGAGCGACCCGAGCTCGACCCGCTCGAACCCGGGAGCGAGGGCCCGCAGCAGCCGCTCGCAGCCCTCCGCGGACGACGCCATCGGACCGACGACGTCGTAGCTCGGCGCGAGCGGGAAGCAGCCCTCGACGGGGATCAGGCCGAAGGTGGGCTTGAAGCCGACGACGCCGCACCACGCCGCGGGGATCCGGATCGACCCCGCGGAGTCGCTGCCGAGCGCGAGCGCGACGTCACCCGCGGCGATCGCCGCCGCGGAGCCGCCGCTCGAGCCGCCGGCCAGCCGCCCCGGCGCGACGGGATTCGGAACCGTTCCGTAGTGCGGGTTCTGGGAGGAGATCCCGTAGGCGAACTCGTGCAGGTTCGTCTTCCCTGCGACGGAGTAGCCCGCAGCCTCGAGCCGCTGCACGGCCTCCGCGCTCACGGCGGGAACGTGGTCGGCGAAGATCGCCGACCCGTACGTCGTCGTCAGCCCGGCGGTGTCGAGCAGGTCCTTGACCGCGACCGGCTCGCCCGCGGCCCGCTGCTCCGGCCGCGCCAGCCAGACGCCCTCCACTACTGGAAGTGGAGGTACAGGAGCGCGACGCCGATCGTGCCGGCGAAGATGAGCAGGAAGACGCCGAACAGCAGCCAGCCGAGGCGGACGTTCCGGCGGGCGAGTTCGGGATCCATCAGCCGAATACCGCGTCGACCGCGAGCGCCGCGAAGAGCAGCGCCAGGTACAGGAGCGAGTAGTGGAAGAGGACCATCGCCCGGCGCGGCGTCGTGTCCTGCCGCAGGCGCTCGGCGAGCCAGACGAACACGCCTCCGAGCGCCAGGGCGCAGACGACGTAGAGCGGGCCGGCCCCTCCCCATGCCCACGGCAGCAGCGTCGCGGCCACGAGCACGATCGAGTAGAGGACGATCTGCCGCGCCGTCGCCCGCTCGCCGCGCACGACGGGCAGCATCGGCACGCGGGCGTTCGCGTAGTTGTCCTTGATCAACAGCGCGAGCGCCCAGAAATGCGGTGGCGTCCAGACGAACACGATCGCGAAGAGGAGCAGAGCGGCGATCCCGACGTGCCCCGTCGCCGCAGCCCAGCCGACGAGCGGGGGCACGGCGCCGGCGGCGCCGCCGATCACGATGTTCTGCGGGGTCGAGCGCTTCAGCCAGCGGGTGTAGACGAGGACGTAGAAGAGGTTGCCGACGAGCGCGAGCACCGCGGTCAGCACGTTGACGGCGCTCGCGAGGAGGACGAACGAGAACGCCGACAGCGCTAGGCCGAACTCGAGCGCCCGGCTCGGCGGGACGCGGCCCGAGGCGACAGGACGCGAGCGCGTCCGCTCGCCCATCAGCGGGTCGATGTCGCGGTCGAGCACGTGGTTGAGCGCCGAGGCTCCGCCGCAGGCGAGCGCGAGCCCGGCCATCGCCGACACCGCAAGCCCCGTTCCCGGCCAGCCGCGCGCGCCGGCGATCATCCCGCAGAAGCCGGTAATCAGCAGGAGCGACATGATCCGCGGCTTCGTCAACGCGATGTAGTCGCGCCAGTTCCCCCACGCGACGCGCTCGCCACGGAAGCTCTCCGCGACGACCACGAGCAGCGCGGCGAGCGCGAACGCGGCCAGCCCCGCGTGCGCATGCGGCCCGGGCACCGCGGCGGCCGCGGCGAAGAGGGCCGCGGCGACGAGCGCAGCCGGCACGAGCCGGCGGTGCGCGTACCAGGCCGACACGATGAGCGCCGCGAGCGGCGGAGCGACCAGCGCCGCCAACAGCCGGTGCGCAGTCCCCAGATTCTCGGCACCCGAGATGACCGCGACCAGCGTCCCGCCCGCCGCCACGAGCGCCGACAGGCGCAGCCACGGGCCCGGCGCCAGCTCGGTCCTCATTGCGGCTGCTCCGCGAGACGCCGGCGCAGGTCGCGCAGCGGCCGCGCGCTCGTCACATAGGGAACGCTGTCGAAGTTCTGCGGCGGCGGCGGCGAGGTCGTGTACCACTCGAGCGTGTCGGCGAGCCAGGGATCGTTGCCGGCGCGGACGCCCTTGCGCAGCCCGTGCGTCTGCCAGACATTGATGAGGAAGATGAGAATCGAAAGCGCCATCACGCCGGAGCCGACCGACGAGATGAGGTTGTAGACCTCCCAGAGGCCGCCGTGGTGGTACGTGTAGACGCGCCGCACCATTCCGAGCAGACCGAGCATGTGCTGCGGCAGGAACGTCAGGTTGAACCCGATGAACATCAGCCAGAAGTGCCACTTGCCGAGGCGCTCGTCGAGCATACGACCGAACATCTTGGGCCACCAGTAGTAGAGGCCGCCGAAGAACCCGAAGGCCGAGCCGCCGAAGAGGACGTAGTGGAAGTGGGCGACGACGTAGTACGAGTCGTTCAGCTGCCAGTCGACCGGGAACGCCGCGAGGAAGATCCCCGAGAGGCCGCCCATGGTGAAGAGCGCGATGAAGCCGAGGGCGAACAGCATCGGCGTGTCGAAGATGAGGTTGCCGCGCCAGGTCGTCGCGAGCCAGTTGAAGATCTTGATCCCGGTGGGCACCGCGATCACCATCGACGAGATCATGAAGAACGAGTCGAGCCCGACTGGCATCCCGACCGTGAACATGTGGTGCGCCCACACGAGCATCGAGAAGAACGCGATGGCGAGCGTCGAGAACGCAACCGCCTTGTAGCCGAAGATCGGCTTGCGCGCGAAGACGGGGATGATCTCCGAGATCATCCCGAAGACGGGTAGCACCATGATGTAGACCTCGGGGTGCCCGAAGAACCAGAACATGTGCTGGTAGAGCACGATGTTCCCGCCCTGCGACGGGATGAAGAAGTGCGTCCCGACCGTGCGGTCGAGCAGCAGCAGCGTCACGGCGGCCGAGAGCGCCGGCAACGCGATGAGCAAGAGGATCGCGTACGTCTCGATCGCCCAGACGAAGAGCGGCATCCGCATCCACGTCATGCCGGGCGCCCGCATGTTGTGGATCGTGACGATGAAGTTGATCGCCCCCGCGAGCGACGACAGCGTGAGGATGTGGATGCTGAGGATCCAGTAGTCCTGGCCGTGCCCGGGGCTCGCGTAGGGGAAGTTCTCCGACAGCGTCGGGTACGACCACCAGCCCGCATGGGGCGCGCCGCCCTTGGCGAACCAGCTCAGCCAGAGGACGATCCCGCCGAGGAGATAGAGCCAGAACGAGAGCGCGTTCAGGCGCGGGAACGCCATGTCGCGCGCGCCGATCATCAGGGGCACGAGGAAGTTGGCGAAGCCGGCCAGGATCGGCACGACGACGAGGAAGATCATCGTCGTTCCGTGCATGGTCACGACCTCGTTGTAGGCGTTCTTCGTCAGGAATGTCTCATTCGGCGTCGCGAGCTGCCCACGCATGAGGAGCGCGAGGATCCCGCCCGCCACGAACCACACGAGGGACGTCGCGATGTACATGATCCCGATCCGCTTGTGGTCGACGGTGACGAGCCAGCTCGCGACGCGGCCACTCTTCCAGCCGACCGGATAGACGGCTTCGGACCTAGCCGCCATGACCGTGCGTGCCTTCCTTTCCGGGCGAGCGAAAACCGAGGAGGCCGAGGACGCAGGGAGGCTCGATAGCCGAAGCTATCGGGGCGACTGAGGACGACGGCATCCGAAGCGTTTGCAGCCGCCCGGGAAGACAAGCGCATGCGCGGTTATGGCGGCTAGCCGCCACTCGTGGCTCCTGCCGGCGCGGCCTTATAGATGTGCCCCTTCACGTAGGCGACGAGAGCGGCAACCTGGGCGTTCGTCCAGGTGTCACCGACCGGCGGCATCGCCCCTTGCGTGCCCGTGAAGCCGTTGTGGAGGATCCCCGCGAGCGCGGCCGGCTGCGTGAGCAGTGTGTTGTTGGCAATGGCCGGCCCGTAGCCGCCCTGCCCGAGGTTCCCGTGGCACGTCGCGCACACGCCCGTCCATTCCTGCTGACCGATCGTCTTCTTCGCGACCGACGAGACGTACGACCGGTACGACGCCCCGTCCTTCACGTCTACTTGAGCGAGCATCGACGCGTGGTAGACGCCGCAGAGCTCGGCGCACTGACCCGTGTACGAGCCTTGCTTCGTCGCTTTGAACCAGGTGTGGTTGACGCGGCCCGGGATCGCCTGGATCTTGCCGCCGAGCGCGGGGATCCACCAGCTGTGGATCACGTCGGGAGACACGACCTTCAGGTCCACGACCTGGCCCTCGGGGACGACGAGCGTCCCGATCGACCGGGAGCCGTTCGGGTAGTCGAACTGCCAGTAGTACTGGTGGCCTTCGACCGTGATGTGGATCGGGTTGGCGGCGGCGGGCGCCGAGTCGATGGCGGGCAGCTCGTAGAAGACGAAGCCGGCGATCACGGCGAGGAGCACGACCGGGATCACGGTCCAGATCAGCTCGAGCCTCGTGTGCCCGTGCACCTGCGCGCCTTCCACCGTGCGGTCGCGGCCGCGGCTCCGGTACTTCCAGACGAAGACGACGAGCAGCGTCTCGACGACGACGAACACGAACGCCGTGAAGCCGAGAACCAGGTAGTAGGCGTGGTTGATCCGGTCGGCGTTGGGCGACACGGGCTCGACCGGCGCGAAGCCGCCGTTTCCGGCTGCGGCGACGCCCGCCGTCGCGAGCGCGAGCAGCACGGCAAGAAAAACGGACGGCAGCTTGCGGCGCACCCGCCGGGCATTCTATGAAGGTGTCCGAACGCACGCGGATCGAACTGCCCGAGCACGTCCCGTCGGACTTCGAGGTCTACGTGAGCGGCGTCCGCCAGGTGCCCGGACGCGACTTCGAGCTGGAAGGGAGGTCGCTCGTCTTCCCCCGCCCGCTCGCCCAGGAGGGCCGGCTCGGCTTCTGGCGCTGGGCGTCGATGTGGCTCGGAGTCGCCGGCACGTACCGCAAGCACGAGTCCGTGGACGTCGTCTACGAGGCGGACGGGCGGCGCGAGGTCGAGACGGGCCTGCAACCCGAGCCGGACGCGTCAGACTGATGCGGCGGCGAGCTCGGGCTGCAGCGCGGCATCTCCGAGCAACGCGGCGACGGCGTCGGCGAAGACGTCGCCGGACGCGTAGACGGGCCGGAAATCGACGGCGCCGTTCAGCTCGAGGACGACGAAGCCGTTCCGCGTCGGCAGGAGGTCGACCCCGACGAGATCGAGCCGGGCCGCGCGAGCGGCGGCGAGCGCGAGCGCCCGCGCGATCGGCGGCGGGTCGACGGGCTCGACCTGCGCGCCGAGCGCGGCGTTCGTCCGCCACTCCCCGCGCGGGGCGACCCGGCACGCGGCCCCGACCACTCGGCCACCCGCGACGACGACGCGCAGATCCCAGCCTCGGGGCTCGACGAGCTCCTGGGCGAGGGCACCGTGCTCGCGGAACCACGGCTTCGCCTGCAAGCGGACGAGCGCCGCGTCGAGCTCGTCCGCGGTCGAGCAGAGCTCCACGTCGCGTCCCCAGCTGCCGAAGCGCGGCTTGAGCACGAGCGGCAGCTCGGAAACGGCGGCGTGAAGTCCGGGACTGAGGAGGGTCGTGTGCGGGTGCGGCAGGCCGGCGAGCCGGAGGGTGCGGGCGGTCAGCAGCTTGTCGTGGGCGACGATGAGCGCGCCTGGAGGGTTACGCACGTCCACGCCGCCGGCCGCAAGCCGCTCCAGCTCGCCGGTGCCGCGTTCGATGCCGTCGAGCTCCTCGCGCACGTCGAGCCTCGCGAGCGCGACGTCCCCAGGCTCGAGGAGCGACAGCGCCCGGTGCGGCTCGACGATCTCCGCGTCGAGACAGCATGCGCGGGCCGCGGCGACCAGCGCATCGTTCGTCGCGCTGCGCCGGTGGGCGACGACGGCGAACTTCACGGGGAAATCGTGCGCCGAGCGCCACGAAACGTGGGCCTCGATCCGGTGACGCAGTGGTGTCGGACTCGCTACGCGGGCTTGGGCACCGGCTCGAGCCGGTAGCCGACGCCGTACCGCGTCTGGATGAACGTGTGGGTGGACGCCGGACGATCGACCTTCTCCCGGAGGCGCCGAACGAAGACGTCCACGGTGCGGTCGCGATGCGACTCGCGCCGTCCCCAGAGCTTCTGCAGCAGCTCGTCGCGGGTCACGACGCGCCCGCGGTCGAGGGCGAGCTGGTAGAGGAGGCGGAACTCCGTCGGCGTCAGATCGGCGCTCTGGTCGTCGACGTACGCCTGCACCTCGAGGGGGTCGATCCGCAGCTCCTCGATCTCGATCGGCTCGCCGCGCGGCGTCTCCTCGCGTCGCAAGGCCCGCCGAGCCGCCGCGCGCACGCGCGCCACGAGCTCTTTCATCGAGAAAGGCTTCACGAGATAGTCGTCGGCTCCGATCTCGAGCGCATGCACCCGGTCGTGCTCGGTGCCACGGGCGGAGACGACGACGATCGGCGTGCCGATCCCCTCGTTCCTGGCCGTCTCGATCAGCTTCCAGCCGTCGACGCCAGGAAGCATCAGATCGAGCACGCAGACGTCCGGCTTCTCGTAGCGAAGCCGCGCGAGCCCCTGCGTGCCGTTGCCGACCGAGACCGGGTCGAAGCCGGCGGCGCCGAGGTGCCGCGCCATACCCTGCGCGATGACCTCGTCATCTTCGACGATCAGAACCTTCGGCATCCTGTTCTCATTATCGGTCGCGGGCGGGTTCAACCGGGTTGGGGAAGGGTAGACCAATGGTGAAGGAGTGGTGAACGAAGAACGCGCCAAAGCGGTCGCTGCAAGCTGCGAAGAGCCCCTCGTCGTCCTCGACAGCGAGCGGCGCGTCGTGGCCGCGAGCCACTCGGCGGCACGCGTTCTCGGCGGTCTCGAGCCCGGCCGGCGCTTCAGCGAGGAGCTCGCAGCGGCCCACCCGAACCTCCTCGTCCTCTTCCTCGAGTCCCCGCCCGAGCTCTCGGCCTACCAGGAGCTGCGGGCGGGCTTCACCGCCGCCGTCTCGCACGAGCTGCGCACGCCTCTCGCGCGGCTGTTGGTGTTGCTCGAGACCGCTGCGCTACCCGGCTCCGACATCGGCGAGCTCACGGAGCAGGCGCGGCAGGAGGTGGAGCAGGCGCGCGAGCTGATCGACGACGTGCTCTTCCTCGGCGAGCTCGAGACCGGCCGGGAGGTCGTCGCCCTCGGGAGCACTCTGGCGCAGCCGATCGTGGAGGAAGTCGTCGCCTCGGCCGCGGAGCGCGCGCACCACGCGCAGATCGCGCTCGAGGTCAAAGCGGACGACGGCATCGAGCTGCCGCTACGCCCGAGGATGCTCCGGGTCGTGCTCGAGAACCTGCTGGCGAATGCGATCCGGTACGCAGGGCCCGGCACAACGTGCACGGTCGAGGTGACCGAGACCGGCGCAGGGCCGCAGCTCGCGGTCTGGGACGACGGCAAGGGCGTCGGCCCCGCCGACCTGCCGCGCCTGTTCGAGCGCTTCTACCGGGGCGACCAGGCACGCACGAGCCGCGGCACGGGGCTCGGCCTCGCGATCGTCAAGCACGTCGTCACCGCAGCGGGCGGCGAGGTCGAGGCAACAAGCGAACCGGGGCACGGCCTGACGATCCGCGCCCGCTTTATCAGCGACCGAAGCTGACGCAAGCTTCGGCCCCTTGAATCGAGCATCTAGGCCGAGGGCCGGAGGCTAAGACATCCGCGCAGCGGGGGCTTAGCCGTAGGCCGCACTGCGCTCGCGCCTCCGCGCGCGAGCGCACCGGGTAGGCGCCTCGTCCAGAGCATCGAAAGCCGGAACAGCACGGAGCGCGCCCGAGATCGCAATCTTGGGTGCGCGGAGTTCCTATCAACCCGGACGAAGAGCGCAGCTCTTCGTCCGGAGGGCTAGCCGAAGCGGCCCGTGACGTAGTCCTCCGTCCGCTTGTCGGACGGAGCCGTGAAGATCTTCTCGGTCGCGTCGTATTCGATGAGCTCGCCCCACCGCGCGCCTTCGCTGCCTCGCGAGATCGAGAAGAACGCCGTCATGTCGGCGACGCGTGCCGCCTGCTGCATGTTGTGGGTCACGATCACGAACGAGTACTCGGACTTGAGATCGTGGAGGAGCTGCTCGATCGCCTGCGTCGCGATCGGATCGAGCGCCGAGGCCGGCTCGTCCATGAGCACGACGTCCGGCTCGACCGCGATGGCGCGCGCGATGCAGAGGCGCTGCTGCTGGCCGCCCGAGAGAGAGAGGGCACTCGCCTTGAGCCGGTCCTTCACCTCGTCCCAGAGAGCCGCCTGCGTCAATGCCCGCTCGACCCGCTCGGAGAGGTTGTCCTTCATCCCGAGCACCTTCAGGCCCCAGGCGACGTTGTCGTGGATCGACTTCGGGAACGGGTTGGGCCGCTGGAAGACCATCCCGATCGTTCGCCGCACCGCGACAGGGTCGACGTCGCTCCCGCAGATGTCCTGGCCGTGGAACAGGATCGTTCCGTTCATCCGGAAGCCGGGGACGAGATCGTTCATCCGGTTCAGGCAGCGGATAAAGGTGCTCTTGCCGCAGCCCGACGGCCCGATGACCGCCGTGACGAGGTTCTTGTAGATCTCGAACGAGACGCCCTTGATGGCCGGCTTCGAGCCATAGATCGCGTCCATGTCGCGAATCTCGAAAACCGTCTCGAGCCGCTCGCGCGGCGGAATCGGCTGGCGCTTCGTCTCGACGCGCACGGCGGACTCGATCGTACTCGACACGGACACGGTCTCTCCTTTCGTCTCGCTCACCTGCCGGCCCGCGCGATCTTGCGGCGAGTACGGGTGGCGAGCCAGCGGGCAGTCAGGCTCGTGAAGAGGATGAACATCAGCAAAACAAACGCAGCGGCCCACGCGCGCGCGTGGTCGGCCGGGTCGGGTGACTCCGACAGCTCGAAGATGGCCACGGGCACCGTCTGCAAAGGGGTTCGCGGATCCCAGCCGATCTGGTTGGTCACGAGCGAGGAGGTGAAGAGCAGCGGCGCGGTCTCGCCTGCGATGCGGGCGACAGCGAGCGTGGTGCCGGTGAGGATGCCTCCGATCGTTTGCGGCAAGACGATTCCGAGCGTGGTCCGCCAGCGCGCCACCCCCAGCCCGAGCGACGCCTCGCGCAGCGAGTTCGGCACCAGCGCGAGCACCTCGATCGTCGAGCGGGAGACGAGCGGCAGCATCAGAATGGCGAGCGCGAACGACCCTGCGAGCGCGCTCTGGCCGTGACTCACGACGATCAGGCCGAAGACGAAGAAGCCGACCACGATCGCAGGGATGCCGTTGAGGATGTCGAGGACGAGACCGACGCCGTGCCGGATTGGCCGGGGCGCGAACTCGTTCACGTAGACGGCGATCAGGATTCCGAACGGCAGTGCCATCAAGGTCGCGATGCCGACGATCACGATCGTGCCGACGAAGGCGTTCGCGAGCCCCTGCTTGACGCCCGGGAGAGCGAAGGGGACCTGCGACTTCGTCAAGAAGTCGAGGTTCAGCGCGGCCGCCCCGCGCCGCGCCACGGACCAGACGACGACGCCGAGAATCGCAACCGCCACCGCGGCCGCGAGCCACGCAATCAGCTCCATGCCACGGTTGACCAGGCGACGGCGGCCCAGCCGGTCGTTCCGACGCTGGAGACCGCCGAGATCGACCGAGCTCACTGCGCCAGCCCCTGCCGCCGTGCCACCCGCCGCACGATCAGCTGGGCGAGGAGGTTCACGATGACCGAGAAGACGAGCAGGATCAATGCGAGGTACATAAGCGACGAGAGCTCGAGCCCCGATTGCGTGCCCCCGTAGCTCAACGCGATCTGGCCCGCCAGCGTCTGCCCGGGCGCGAACAGGTTCCAGCTGACGCCCGTAAACGCGCCGATGACCTGGGCGACCGCGATAGCCTCGCCGATCGCCCGGCCGAGGCCCAGGATCATCGCCGCGGCGACGCCGCCGCTCGCGTACGGCAGGATGACGCCGCGAACCATCTCCCAACGCGTTGTGCCCAGACCGAACGCCGCCTCCTTCAGCTCGCCCGGCACCCCGAGGAAGAGCTCCCGCGAGATGCTCGAGATGATCGGCAGGATCATGATCGTCAGCACGATGATCGCCGTGAAGATGTTCGAGCCGACGCTCGCGGGACCGAAGAGGGGGATGAACCCGAACGCCGAGTGAAGGGCGGGGTCAACATGGTCGCGCAGAAGCGGCGCGAGCACGAGGATGCCCCAGAGCCCGATGACGACACTCGGAATCGCGGCCAGTGTCTCGACGAGCGCAGTGACAGGGCCGCGGATGCCGCTCGGCGCCAACTCGCTCAGGAAGAGCGCGATTCCGATTGCGAGCGGCGTGGCAAGGATGAGAGCGCCGATCGACGTGACGACGGTTCCAAAGAGGAAGCTGCCCGCGCCGAACTTGAGATGGACAGGGTCCCAGACGACATCGGTGACGAAGCCGAGCCCGAAGGTCGAGATCGAGAGCCGGGCACCGTCGATGATCTTGTAGGCGATCAGGCCGACGAGGACCGTGGCACCGAGGGCGGCCGTCCCGGCGGCAGTCTGCAGGAGCAGGTCACCGAAACGCGCCCGCCGCCCCGAGAAGGGGCGGCGGGCGGGATTCGTCGCTGTGTCGAGCGTGCTCACGATCGCTCGATTATTTCCTACCTATCAGCCGATCTTCTTGATCTGGTTCTTGTCGAATGCCACCACCGCGGCGGGGAGGGGCTGGAAGATCAGACGCGGCCCGTACGCCTGGCCCTTCGTAATCGCCCAGCCGATCAGCTTCTTGATGGCCGCAGCGTTCCCCGAGCCCTTCTGCACGTCCACGTACGTGTAGGTGGAGATCGGATAGGCGTTCGCGTACTTCTTGTTCTTCGGCGGGTTCACGATCGAGAGCGACCCGTCCTTGGCCGGATGCGTGTCGAGCACCGACGCCGCCTTGATGTTCGCGAGCCTCGGGATGATGAACTTGCCGGCCCGGTTCTCGACCTTGAAGACGGCGAGGTGCGCCAGCTGCGAGTAGGCGACGTCGGCATATCCGATCGCACCAGGGGTCTGGTGCACGAGGGCGGATACGCCCGAACTGCCCTTACCGCCGATTCCGGTGGGCCACGCGACGCTCGTGCCGATGCCGGCCTTCGACTTCCAGGCTCCGCTGACATGCGAGAGATAGTCGGTGAAGTTGAAGGTCGTGCCCGACCCGTCCGAGCGGTGCACGACGGTGATCGACGTGCCGGGCAGGTTCTTACCGGGGTTCAGCTTCTTGATCGCCGGATCGTCCCACTTGGTGATCTGGCCGAGGAAGATCTTCGCCAGAACCGGACCGGTGATCTTGAGCAGGTTGCTGGCGCCCGGCAGGTTGTAAAGGACCGCAGTTCCGGAGAGCGCCCACGGAATCTGCACACAGCTTTTGCAGGTCGGGTCGAACGCCGACAGCGGAGCGTCGCTGGCGCCGAAGTCGACTTGCTTGTTCGTGATATCGACGACGCCGCTAGTGGATCCAACCGCGTTGTAGCTCAGGCTGATCCCGAGCGCCGAACCGACCGGGTTGATCCACGCGTTCACGAGCGGAGCCACGAACGTGCTCCCGGCGCCCTTGACGCTTCCGGCGGACCGCTTCGCCGATGCGGCGCCGGCACTCGTGACCGCAAGGGCTCCGAGAAGCGCCGCAGCGACAAGAAGAAGCGTGATACGGACGAGCTTGCCGTTTCTCGGCATGTGACTTTTCCTCCTCCTCAGGGGTTCGCGGGCACGGTACGGCGCTACCTCCGGAGGGTGGGATAACCCACCGTTGCGGGTTGGAGACGAAGTGGTGACAGGGCCTGGCGCGCGGGCAGGAACGCCAGCTAGTACGCTGGCTGCGATGGCGATCGACGACGCGCTGCAGCAGATCGAGGCCCAGCTTCAGGAGATGGGGCAGCGTGTCCTGAGCGCCATCCACGGTGCGATGCGCGCGCTCGAGGACCGCGATCGCGAGCTCGCCGACGAGGTGATCGCGTTCGACGACGAGGTCGACAACCACTTCCTCGGCATCGAGCACGCGATCCAGGCGCTGCTGGCGCTGCAGACGCCGGTCGCCCGCGACCTGCGGCTCCTGCTCGCGATGATCCACATCAACCTGCTGCTCGAGCGGAGTGCCGACGGCTGCGTCACGATCGCCAAGCTGTCGCAGCTCGTCGCCGACGTCGAGGCGGATCCGGCCCTGGTGGAGATCCTGACGGAGATGGGCGAGCGCGCGGAGGAGATGCTGCGCGTGGCGCTCGACTCCTTCAGCCGCCGCGACCTCCCGGGCGCCGAGAGCCTCGTGGAGCTCGACGAGCTGATCGACCGCGCGAATCGACGCTTCGTCGAGCGACTCGTGGACGTGATGGCAGAGCCTGAGTTCCGCGAGTGGGGCCTGCGGATGGTCGTCGTCGCCCGCACGATCGAGCGCATCGGGGATCGCGCCGTCGACATCGGGGAGCAGACCGCCTACCTGCTGACCGCCCAGTTCCGCGAGTTCACCGACGCCTCACATCCCGTCAGCTAGAACTCCCTCACGTGGCCGCGAGAGAAACGTTTGTTCGTTACCGGAAGTGGCTCGTCGCGCTCGCCGTGGTGCTGGGGATCGCCTTAATCGTCGTCGCCGTCGTCTACTGGGTGGAGCCGGCCGACTCGTTGCCGTCCTTCTTCCCCGGTCACGAGGCCGGATCGGATCACCACCACGTGAAGCACGGCATCGCCGCGTTCCTCGTCGGGCTCGCCTGCCTGGCCTTCGCCTGGTTCAACACCGGGCCGAAGCAGCGCAGCACCGAGACGCCCGACGCCGTCTGAGTGCACCCGATCAGCTACTTCCACGCCGCGATCCTCGGGCTGCTCCAGGGGGTGTCCGAGCTGTTCCCCGTCTCGAGCCTCGGGCACAGCGTCATCCTCCCGGAGCTGCTGGGCTGGAACATCCACCAGAACGCGCCGTACTTCCTGACCTTCCTCGTCGCGCTCCACCTCGCAACCGCCATCGTGCTGCTCGCCTTCTTCTGGCGCGACTGGGTGCGGATCGTCAAGGGTCTCGGCCGCTCGTTGCGCGACCGGGAGATCGCGGACCCCGACGCGAAGCTGGCCTGGTTGCTCATCGTCGGAACGATCCCCGCCGGGATCCTCGGCCTTGCGCTCCAGAACTACCTGCGCAAGTTGTTCGCGTCGGCCGAGTACGCGTCGATCTTCCTCGCCCTCAACGGCCTGATGCTCTACGGCGCGGAACTGCTTCGGCGGCGGGCTCCCCAGGTGGCCGAGGACGACGATGAGCGGATCGCGCAAACCGTCGGGTGGCCGCAGGCGTTCGGGGTCGGCGCGGCGCAGTCGATCGCGCTCATCCCCGGCTTCTCGCGCTCGGGAGCGGCGATGGGCGGCGGCTTGTTCGTCGGCCTTTCGCACAAGGACGCGGCCCGCTTCGCCTTCTTGCTCGCGACGCCGATCATCTTCGCCGCGGCCGTCCTCAAGCTTCCCGATCTCGCCGGCTCGCAAGGAAACGGCGTGCGCGGTCCGGCGCTCGTGGGCGCACTCTGCGCGGCGCTGACGGCCTACCTCTCCGTGCGCTTCCTCATGCGGTACTTCGAAACCCGGACGCTCACGCCGTTCGCGATCTATTGCGGCTGCGCCGGGACGGCGTGCGCGATCTATTTCGCCGTGACCTAGCGGCCGTGCTTGCTCGGCAAGGCGCCGCAGCCGCTTCGCCAGCGCCGGCGTCAAGGCTCCTCGCTCGAGCCGCCAGCTCCAGTTTCCCTGCGTCAGGCCAGGCCGGTTCATCCGCGCGTCGCTGCCGAGGCCCAGGACGTCCTGCGCCGGGACGATCGCGAGAACTGCGGGAGATGTGTAGGCGAGCTCGATCAGCCCCCAGCTCGGCTCCCGCGGATCGAGGCCGGTGGCGACCCGCTGCCGAGGCGGCAGCCCCTCGAACCAGCCGACGGCCGTGTCGGTGTCGTGCGTGCTCGTGTAGACGACCGAGTTGGTTCGATGGTTCTCGAGCCGGTGCGGGTTGCCCTGTCCCGGACGGAAGGCCCAGAGAAGGACGACCATGCCGGGCAGGCCGAGCTCGTCCCGCAGCTTGACGACCGGCGGCGTGATGTGGCCGAGGTCCTCTGCGATCACGGGGAGATCGCCTAGCTCGCGGGCCACCGCATGGAAGAGCTCGGCGCCGGGGCCGGGCCGCCAGCGGCCTTGCTTAGCCGTCGTGTTGCGCGCCGGGATCGCCCAGTAGGAGACGAAACCTCGGAAGTGGTCGACCCGGCAGACGTCGACGAGCTCGAGCGTGCGACGGAACCGTTCGCTCCACCAGCGGTAGCCGGTCGCGCGGTGGACGGGCCACTCGTAGAGCGGGTTCCCCCAGCGCTGGCCTCGCGGACTGAGCGCGTCGGGCGGCGCTCCGGCGACCTCGCCCCGCGAGAACAACTCCGGCCAGCCGAGAGGGTCGGCGCCCTCGTCGGAGACGTAGATCGGCACGTCGCCGATCAGCCGGACGCCTCGCTCCGCCGCGTAGGCGCGCAGCGCACCCCACTCCCGCTCGAAGCGCACCTGGTCGGCGATTGCCTGACCGCCGGCATAGCTCGCCCAGCTGCCGGCCCAGTACGGATGGCGCGCCACGAAGTCCTCGACCTCGGCGGCCGTGACCCGCGCCTCTGGCCGGGAGAGGAGCCGCGGGGACGCGGCGAACACGGACTGCGACCTGTAGGGCGAGCGGAACTCGTCCGGCGGCCCGAGTGGCAACACCTGCCACCACGACTGGCCCGCGACCGCGAGCCAGTCGACGAACCGATATGCCTCCCGGTCGAGCTTCCCGGACGGCAGCGACGTCGGGTGGAGGAGGATGCCGGACGAGCGCGGGAGGTCCACGTTTCGATCCTGCCTCATCAGCGAGACTTCGAGGGTGTCGATCCCAAAGACGGCTCCCCCGCGGATCCAGATCCAGGAGGTCGCCCCGCAGCTCGACTGCGGCCGCTACCCGATCAAGCGGACCGTCGGCGAACTGGTCGAGGTGACTGCGCGGATCTTCCGCGACGGGCACGAGACGCTCGGGGCGACGGTTCGCCACAGGGGCCCCGACGAGACCCGCTGGTCCGAGACGCCCCTCGAGCCGCTCGGCAACGACCTCTGGGCCGGCTCCTTCGGCGTCGACCGGCCGGGCGTGTGGAGCTTTCGGATCGAGGGGTGGGTCGACCGGGTCGGGTCGTTCCAGGAGGAGCTGCGGCGCAAGGTCGCGGCGGGGCAATCCGACCTCGCGGGTGAGCTGTCGGAGGGCGCCGTGCTACTCGGCGACGAGAAGCTGACAGTCGAGCAGGCGCTCGCGGCGCCGGCGGGCGCCCGATCCGAGAAGGCGTGGTCGCCGACGTACGAGGTGGACGTCGACCGCGTTCTCGGCCGCTTCGGCTCGTGGTATGAGCTCTTCCCGCGCTCCTGGGGCGGATTCGAGGGCGTCCGCGCGGTGCTGCCGCAGTTCGCCGAGCTCGCCGTGGACGTGCTCTACCTGCCCCCGATTCACCCGATCGGCCACACGAACCGCAAGGGCCCCAACAACTCCGAGACGGCGGGGCCCGGCGACGTCGGCAGCCCCTGGGCGATCGGCTCCGAGGTAGGCGGCCACGACACGATCGACCCGTCGCTCGGCACCGAGAAGGAATTCCGCGCGCTCGTGGCCGACGCGAAGGAGCTCGGGATCGAGATCGCGCTCGACTTCGCCATCCAGTGCTCGCCGGACCACCCCTGGCTGAAGCAGCATCCCGAGTGGTTCTTCCGCCGCCCCGACGGGACGCTGAAGTACGCCGAGAATCCGCCGAAGCGCTACCAGGACATCTACAACGTCGACTTCGGCAGCGAGGACTGGCAGGGCCTCTGGCGGGCGCTGCTCGACGTCGTCCTCCACTGGGTCGACTGCGGGGTGACGGTGTTCCGCGTCGACAACCCGCACACGAAGCCCGTGCCCTTCTGGGAATGGCTGATCCGTGAGGTGCGGCGCGAGAACCCGGACGTCATCTTCCTCTCGGAGGCCTTCACGCGGCCCGCGCCGATGACGACGCTCGCCAAGGCCGGTTTCGCACAGAGCTACACGTACTTCACGTGGAAGAACACGCGCTGGGAGCTGCTCGAGTTCCTCGGCCAGCTCCTCGAGTGGCGGGAGTTCTACCGGCCCAACTGCTTCGCGAACACGCCGGACATCCTCCACGAATACCTCCAGCACGGCGGCCGCCCCGCGTTCGAGGCGCGGCTCGTGCTCGCGGCGACGCTCTCCCCCTCCTACGGCATCTACTCGGGCTTCGAGCACTACGAGAACGTGCCGGTGCGCCCGGGCTCGGAGGAGTACCTCAACTCGGAGAAGTACGAGCCGAAGCAGCGGGCGCTCGATGGGCCGCTGCTGCCGCTCCTCTCCCGGCTCAACGCGGCGCGGCGCGAGAACCCGGCGCTGCAGTGGCTCGACCCGCTCACGATCCTCGAGACCGAGAACGAGCAGCTCTTCGCCTTCCTCAAGCGGCGCGGCGAGAACAGGGTCGTCACCGTCGTCAATCTCGACCCGCGGGCGACGCAGGTGGGCACCTGCGTGCTGCCGGTCTCGACCGGCCTGCCGCCGGCCTACCCGGTGCGCGACCTCCTCTCCGGCGAGACCTGGACGTGGCGCATCGGCCGCAACTACGTCAAGCTCGGCCCGGGCAAGAGCCACCTGCTTAGGATCGGCGGCTGATGTCCGAGCAATGGTTCGAGAGAGACCCGCTGTGGTTCAAGCGGGCGGTCTTCTACGAGATCCACATCCGCGGCTTCTTCGACGGGAACGACGACGGCTCCGGCGACTTCCGCGGCCTGATCGACAAGCTCGACTATCTCGAGTGGCTCGGCGTCGACTGCCTCTGGCTGCTGCCGATGTACGAGTCACCGCTCCGCGACGGCGGCTACGACATCTCGAACTTCTTCGCGATCCACCCGGACTACGGGACGGTCGACGATTTTCGCGAGTTCGTGGAGCAGGCACACCAGCGTGGGATGCGGGTGATCGCCGACCTCGTCATGAACCACACCTCGTCGGACCACCCGTGGTTCCAGGAGTCGCGCGCCGATCCCGCGGGCCCGAAGAGCGACTGGTACGTCTGGTCGGAGACAGAGGAGCGGTATCCCGAGGCGCGGGTCATCTTCATCGACACCGAGCCGTCGAACTGGACGCTCGACCAGCTTCGCGGCGAGTACTACTGGCACCGCTTCTTCCACCACCAGCCCGACCTCAACTTCGACAACCCCGAGGTGCAGGAGGCGATGCTCGACGTGCTGCGCTTCTGGCTCGACCTCGGCATCGACGGCTTCCGGCTCGACGCGGTGCCGTACCTCTTCGAGCGGGAGGGGACGAACGGCGAGAACCTCCCCGAGACGCACGAGTACCTGAAGCGGGTCCGGGCCGAGGTCGAGGCGCGCTATCCGGACCGCGTGCTGCTCGCCGAGGCGAACCAGTGGCCGGAGGACGTCGTCGACTACTTCGGCGACGGGGACGAGTGCCAGATGTGCTTCCACTTCCCCGTCATGCCGCGGATGTTCATGGCGCTGCGGCGCGAGGACGCCACCCCGATCTACGAGATCCTCGACCGGACGCCGCACATCCCCCACAACTGCCAGTGGGGCCTCTTCCTGCGCAACCACGACGAGCTGACCCTCGAGATGGTCACCGACGAGGAGCGCGACTACATGTACGCGGAGTACGCGAAGGACCCGCGGATGAAGCTCAACCTCGGCATCCGCCGCCGCCTGGCGCCGCTCCTCGACGCCGGGCGCGACGAGGCCGAGCTCCTGCACGCGATCCTCTTCTCGCTGCCTGGTTCACCCGTTCTCTATTACGGGGACGAGATCGGCATGGGCGACAACGTCTACCTCGGCGACCGGGACGGCGTGCGGACGCCGATGCACTGGTCGGGCGACCGCAACGCCGGCTTCTCGAAGGCCGACTGGGCGCAGCTCTACCTCCAGCCGCTCATGGACCCGGTCTACGGCTTTTCCGCGGTCAACGTCGAGGCGCAGCTCCGCACTCCGAACTCGCTTCTGCGCTGGATGCAGCGCTTCATCGCGCTCCGCAAGGAGCACCCCGTGTTCGGTCTGGGCTCGTACGAGCCGCTCCCAGCCGAGAACACGCGCATCTTCGCCCACATCCGGACGTGGGAGGACGACATCGTCCTCTGTGTGCACAACCTCGCGCGCTCGGCGCAGGCCGTGCAGCTCGACCTCTCGGAGTACGCCGGTATGGTGCCCGTGGAGATGCTGGGCCGGACGGCCTTCCCGCCGATCGGGGAGCTGCCCTACCTCCTTACGCTCGCGCCGCGCGGGTTCTTCTGGTTCCAGCTCAGGCAGGCAGAGCAGGTGGACTGAGTGATGGACGAGAGCGCGCTGATCGAGTACGTGACCCGGCAGCGCTGGTACGGCGCGAAGTCGCGGACGGTCTCGCACTCGGACGTCCTCGACACCGTCACGATCCGGCAGGCCGAGCCGCGGCTGTCGCTCGCCATCGTCGAGCTCCGCTACGACACGGGATCGCACGACATCTACCAGCTCCTGTTCTCGGACGGCTCGAACGAAGCTCCGCTCGACGGCCTCGCCGAGGACGCGGGGATCGCGCGCGAGATCGTCAGCGCGATGCGCGCCGGCCTCACGCTGCAGGGCTCGCAGGGCGTGGCGGAGTTCTGCCCCGCCGCCGACTTCTCCGCGCTCGGGCGCGAGCTCGGTCCCGCGCGGCTCGTCTCCTCCGAGCAGTCGAACAGCTCCGTCGTCTTCGACGACGCGCTGATCCTCAAGGTCTTCCGCCGTCTCGAGCCGGGGATCAACCCGGAGCTCGAGATGCTCCGCTTCCTCACGCAGCACGGCTTCCGCAACATTCCGGCGCTGGGCGGCTGGTACGCGTACTCCGGCGGTCCGCTGACCGCGACGCTGGGACTGCTGCAGGAGTACGTCGCCGGCGCGGTCGGCGGCTGGGAGATGGCGCTCGGCGAGGTCGCGTCGGCACCCGAGCGATTCCTCGACAGGCTCGGACGGCTCGGCGAGGTGACGGCGCAGATGCACACCGTGCTCGGCTCCGATCCGGACGACCCCGCCTTCGCACCGGAGGAGCCGAGCGTCGAGTCGCTCGGGTTACTGACCGCCACGGTGGACGAGGAGATCGCACGCGTCTTCCTCACGTTGCCCGAGGACGACGAGCGCCTCGCGCCGATCCTGGGGCGGGGCGAGGAGGTCCGCGAGCAGCTGCGCCTCCTCACGCACGCAGGCTCGAGCGGACGCGTGATCCGCACCCACGGCGACTACCACCTGGGCCAGACCCTGCTGGCCCGAAACGACTGGGTGCTCCTCGACTTCGAGGGCGAGCCCGCCCGGACGCTCGTCGAGCGCCGACGCAAGCGCTCGCCGCTCCGCGACGTCGCCGGGATGCTCCGCTCCTTCGCCTACGCGGCGACCGCGGCCGAGCTCACGCGCGACGCCGACGTGCCCGAGGACTGGGAGGAACGGGCGCGCGAGCGATTCCTCGAGAGCTACCTCGAGACCGTCGACGCGGCGCTGCTGCCCTCCGGCGAGGCCGCGATCGAGCGGCTGCTGGCCGTCTTCGAGCTCGAGAAGGCCGTGTACGAGCTCCGCTACGAGCTCGACAACCGTCCCGACTGGGTCGGAATCCCCGTTGCGGGTATCGAGCGGCTCATGACGCAAGCCGCGGAGGCGTTATGAGCCGCCTCTTTCTGCAATGCCGAGCCGATCTGCCTCGCGCGCGCCGCGAGACCGCGCTCTCGCGGCGGGCAAGTGGTGTCGGCGTCGAGGCTCTAAAGAAGGGGGCTCACGGGGGAAACATGGTTTCCCCCGTGGCGAAGCGCCCCGACTGGGTCGGAATCCCCGTTGCGGGTATCGAGCGGCTCATGACGCAAGCCGCGGAGACGTTATGACGGTAGACCTGGGCGCAAATCCCCACGGTGTCCTCGGCGCCCACGCAGCCGAGGAAGGCGTCGTCGTGCGCGTGCTCCGGCCCGAGGCGCAGGCGGTGCGCGTCCAACCTGCGGGCATCGAGGCGGAGCTCAAGGATCCGGCCGGCCTGTGGGAGGCGCTGTTGCCGAAGGCGGAGCTGCCGCTCGAGTACGAGCTCGAGGTCGAGTACCCGGACGGCAACACCTTCACGGTCCGCGACCCGTACTCGTTCCTGCCTACGCTCGGCGAGCTCGATCTCCACCTCGCGATGGAGGGACGGCACGAGCATCTCTACGAGCGCCTCGGCGCCCACGTGCGCGAGCTCGACGGCGTCATGGGCACCGCCTTCGCCGTCTGGGCACCGAACGCGCGCTCGGTCTCGGTCGTCGGCGACTTCAACTCGTGGGACGGCCGCCTGAATCCGATGCGCTCGCTGGGCGCCTCGGGGATCTGGGAGCTGTTCGTTCCCGGCGTGGACGAGGGGACGAAGTACAAGTTCGAGATCCGGACGCAGGACGGCCGCATGCGACTGAAGAGCGACCCGGTCGCCTTCCACACCGAGGTTCCGCCGGCGAACGCGTCAGTCGTCTGGGAGGCGAAGCACGCCTGGCGGGACGAGGAGTGGCTCGAACGCCGGAGGGCTTCGGATCCGCTCCGGGAGCCGATCTCCATCTACGAGGTCCACCTCGGCTCTTGGCGGCGCAACCCGGCGGAGGAGAACCGTCCGCTCACCTATCTCGAGCTCGCCGACGAGCTCGCGGACTACGTCTCCGATCTGGGCTTCACGCATGTCGAGCTGCTACCGGTGATGGAGCATCCCTTCTCCGGTTCCTGGGGCTATCAGGTGACCGGCTACTACGCACCCACGTCGCGCTTCGGCACGCCCGACGACTTCCGCCACTTCGTCGACCGCCTGCACCAGCGCGGCATCGGCGTGATCCTCGACTGGGTGCCCGCCCACTTCCCCCGCGACGACTGGGCGCTCGCCCTCTTCGACGGGACGCACCTCTACGAGCACGCCGACCCGCGGCGCGGAGCGCATCCCGACTGGGGCACGCTCGTCTTCAACCTCGCGCGGACGGAGGTGCGGAACTTCCTGCTCGCGAACGCCCTCTACTGGCTGCGTGAGCACCACGCCGACGGGATCCGCGTGGACGCGGTCGCCTCGATGCTCTACCTCGACTACTCGCGCAAGGCCGGCGAGTGGGTGCCGAACGAGTTCGGCGGCAACGAGGACCTCGACTCCGTCTCCTTCCTCAAGGAGCTGAACGAGGTGCTCCACGCCCGCGAGGCGGGCATCGTCTCGGCCGCGGAGGAATCCACTGCGTGGCCCGGCGTCTCTCGCCCGACGTACCTCGGCGGGCTCGGCTTCGGCTTCAAGTGGAACATGGGCTGGATGCACGACACCCTCACCTACTTCCAGAAGGACCCGGTCTACCGGCGGTTCCACCACCACACGCTGACCTTCTCCCTCATGTACGCCTTCAGCGAGAACTTCGTCCTGCCGCTCTCGCACGACGAGGTCGTGCACGGCAAGCGTTCGCTGCTCGACAAGATGCCCGGAGACCGGTGGCAGAAGTTCGCCAACCTCCGCTCGCTCTACGCGTACATGTGGGCGCACCCCGGCAAGAAGCTTCTCTTCATGGGCGGCGAGCTCGGCGAGTGGGAGGAGTGGAACGCCGAGGCCTCGCTCCACTGGAACCTGCTCGAGTACGCCGAGCACGAGGGGATCCAGGCGCTCGTCCGCGACCTCAACCGGACGTACCGCGCCACGCCGGCGCTCTGGCAGCTCGACTTCGACGCGGCGGGCTTTCGCTGGCTCGAGGCGAACGACACCGCGAACAACGTCCTCGCCTTCGCACGGCTCGGCGAGGGCGACGCTCCTCCGCTCGTCTGCGTCCTCAACCTCTCGCCGGTGCCGCGGCACGACTACCGCGTCGGGATGCCGCAATGCTGCCGCTGGCGGGAGGTGCTCAACACCGACTCCGCCTTCTACGGCGGCAGCGGCGTCGGCAACCTCGGCGGCGTCGAGGCCGAGGCGGTGCCGTGGCACGAGCAGCCCTTCTCGGCCACGCTGACACTGCCCCCGCTCGGCGCCGTCTGGCTCGTACCGGAGTAGCGGAGCGGTGCGCCGGTTGGGGACAGTGCCGGGCGCGGACGGCACGGCGGAGGTCTGCGTCTGGGCGCCCGGGGCTCGTTCGGTCCTCGTTCGATCGGACGAGCAGGTCGAGCTCGAGCAGGACGGCGAATGCTGGCTCGGCCGTTTCCCCGGAGAGGAGTACGTCCTCGTCGTCGACGGCGAGGAGTGGCCCGACCCGTGCTCGCGCTGGCAGCCCGACGGCGTGCGCGGGCGGTCGCGCGTCCTCGACACCGGCGCGTTCGAGTGGAATGACGCGGCCTGGGACGGTGTGGCGCTCGACGACCTCGTGCTCTACGAGCTCCACGTCGGGGCGTTCAGCGAGGAGGGAACGTTCGACGGTGTCGTCCCGAGGCTGCGCGCCTTGCGCGAGCTCGGCGTGACCGCGATCGAGGTGATGCCGATCGCGACGTTCCCCGGCGAGCGAGGCTGGGGGTACGACGGCCTCTACACGTACGCCGTCCATCCGGCGTACGGTGGCCCCGACGGCTTCGCTCGGCTGGTGGACGCCGCCCATGCGGAGGGGCTGGGCGTGATCCTCGACGCCGTCTACAACCACGTCGGACCCGGCAACGAGGCGTTGACCGCGTTCGGCCCGTACTTCACCGACCGGCACGAGACGTTCTGGGGAGACGCGCTCGACTACGCGCAGCGCGGTGTGCGCGAATGGGCGATCCAGAACGCCGAGCAGTGGGTGCGAGACTTCCACGTCGACGGCCTGCGCCTCGATGCCGTGCACGCGATCTACGACGACTCGCCGCTCCACGTCTGCGCCGAGCTGAAGCAGCGCGTCGGCAAGGCGCTCGTCATCTCCGAAATGGAGGTCGGCGACTGGCGACCGATCGAGGAGTGGGGACACGACGCTCAGTGGGCCGATCGGTCGCATCACGAGCTGCACGTCCTCCTCACCGGCGAGCGCGAGGGCTACTACGCCGACTACGGCTCGGTCGCCTCGCTCGCCGAGGATCTCGCCGGCGCGGGCCACGACCCCCGGCGCAGCGTGATCTGCGCACAGAACCACGACCAGGTCGGGAACCGGCCGCTCGGCGACCGGATGCCCGAGGACGCTCTCCGGATCGCCGCGGCCGTCACGCTCTTTTCACCGTGCACGCCCCTCCTTTTCATGGGTGAGGAGTACCTCGAGACTGCGCCGTTCCAGTTCTTCACCGACCACATCGACCCGGCGATCGCCGAGGCCACGCGCGAGGGCCGGCGAGAAGAGTTCGCCGACTTCGCCGACTTCTCCGGCGAGGAAGTGCCCGACCCGCAGGCGGTCGAGACGTTCCTCCGCTCGAAGCTGCACCCCCGCGAGCCCGACCCGCTGTACCGCGAGCTGCTCGCGCTGCGGCGCGAGCTGCCGCGCGAGCTCGAGGCGGAAGTGGACGAGGAGGCGAAGATCCTGCGGCTCCGACGTGGCAACGCGACGCTCGTCGCCGACTTCGGCAACCGGCGCGTGGAATTCTCCCGTTGATGGAGGTGTGGCCGGGACATCCGTTCCCGCTCGGCGCGACGTGGGACGGCGAGGGGACGAACTTCTCCCTGTTCTCCGAGCATGCGGAGCGCATCGAGCTCTGCCTGTTCGGCGACGAGGGGGAGACGAGAGTCGAGCTCCGGGACGTCACGGCGCACCTCTGGCACGCCTACCTCCGCGGCGTCAGGCCGGGCCAGCGCTACGGCTACCGCGTGTACGGCCCATACGACCCGGCGAGCGGGGACCGCTTCAACCCGAACAAGCTCCTCATCGACCCATACGCGAAGGCGATCGAAGGCCCGGTGCTGTGGGAGCTGGCGAACGTTCTCCCGTACGTGCCGGGAGCCGGCGAGGACGCCGACCTCGAGCTCGACGACGAGGATGACGCCGACGCCGTTCCGAAGTGCCTCGTGGTCGACACCGCCTTCGACTGGGAGGACGACCGGCCGCCGGGAACGTCGTGGAACGACACCGTCATCTACGAGGTACACGTCAAGGGGTTCACAAAGCGGCGTCCGGAGATCCGCGAAGACCTTCGCGGCACGTACGCCGCCCTCGCCTCGGAGCCGGCGCTCGGCTATCTGCAGGAGCTTGGAGTCACGGCCGTCGAGCTCCTTCCGATCCACCACATCGCCGACGAAGGCTTCCTGCACGACCGGGGCCTGACGAACTACTGGGGGTACTCGTCGATCGGCTACCTCGCGCCGCACTCCCTCTACGCCGCGGCCCGAACCGGCGGCGAGCTGCTGCGCGAGTTCAAGGGGATGGTCAAGGCGCTGCACCGCGCCGGCCTCGAGGTGATCCTCGACGTCGTCTACAACCACACGGCAGAGGGGAACCACCTCGGGCCGATGCTGTCCTTCAGGGGCGTCGACAACCGCAGCTACTACCGGCTCATGCCCGACGACCCGCGCTTCTACATGGACTTCACGGGCACCGGCAACTCGCTGAACCCGATGCAGCCGTCCGTGCTGCGGCTGATCATGGACTCCCTTCGCTACTGGGTGCTCGAGTGCCACGTCGACGGCTTCCGCTTCGACCTCGCCTCGGCGCTCGCTCGCGAGCTCTACGACGTCGACCGGCTTTCAGCCTTCTTCGACACCATTCACCAGGACCCGGTGCTGTCACAGGTGAAGCTGATCGCGGAGCCCTGGGACGTCGGCCCGGGCGGTTACCAGGTCGGCAACTTCCCCGTGCTGTGGGCCGAGTGGAACGGCAAGTACCGCGACTGCATGCGCGACTTCTGGCGCGGGCAGGGAAGCGTCGGCGAGTTCGCCCAGCGCTTCACGGGCTCATCGGACCTGTATCAGGACGACGGGCGCGACCCATTCGCGTCGATCAACTTCGTCACCGCCCACGACGGCTTCACGCTGCGCGACCTCGTCTCCTACAACGACAAGCACAACGAGGCGAACGGCGAGGAGAACCGCGACGGCACCGACGACAACCGCTCGTGGAACCACGGCGTGGAAGGGCCGACCGACGATCCGGGCATCCTCGCGCTGCGGGCCAGGCAGCAGCGGAACTTCCTCGCGACGCTCCTGCTCTCCCAGGGCGTGCCGATGCTGCTCGGCGGCGACGAGATCGGCCGGACGCAGGGCGGCAACAACAACGCCTGGTGTCAGGACAACGAGATCTCGTGGTTCTCGTGGGAGGACGCCGACGCCGAGCTGCTCGAGTTCGCCCGGCGAATGATCGGCTTGCGGCGCGAGCATCCCGTCTTCTCGCGAGCTTCGTTCCTCACGGGAACAGCGGGCGAGAGCGGGCTCCCGGATGCCTGGTGGTTCAGGCCGGATGGACGGCGGATGACCCAGCGGGAGTGGACGAGCCCAGAGACGCGGACCCTCGGCGTGTTCCTCAACGGCCGAGAGATCCGCGAGCGCACGGCGCACGGCGAGCCGGTCTTCGGCGATTCGTTCCTGCTCCTCTTCAACGCGCACTCGGAGCCGATCGTCTTCACACTGCCGTCGCGGCGCTTCGGCTCGCGCTGGACGGTCGAGGTCGCCACCGGCGAGGCACCGGACCAGCCGCTCGGGGCGCGCGCGCTCATCGCCGTGCAGGAGCATTCGCTCGTGCTCCTCCGGCGAGTCTGAAATCGGCGTCGGGGTAAGCACGGCCTTCGTGGCCGACTTCCGCTGCACGTACCGCCTCCAGCTCGGGCCCGAGCTCGACTTCCGCCGCGCGCGCGAGGTCGTGCTCCCCTACGTCCGCGAGCTGGGAGTCTCGCACCTCTACCTCTCCCCGGTCCTGCAGGCCCGGCACGGCTCGACGCACGGCTACGACGTGGTAGACCCGACACGAGTGTCGAGAGAGCTCGGCGGGGAGCGGGAGCTACGTGCCCTGTGCGAAGCGGCTCAGGCTGCGGGGCTCGGCACGATCCTGGACGTCGTCCCGAACCACATGACGACCTCCGAGGAGGAGAACCGCTTCTGGCGGGACCTGGAGCTGCGCGCGCGCTTCTTCGACTGGGATCCCGAGAGCGGCTGGTACCGCCGCTTCTTCGACGTCGGCGAGCTTGCCGGCGTTCGCGTCGAGGATTCTGAGGTCTTCGAGACGACTCACGCGAAGGTGCTCGAGCTCGTCGAGGCGGGGCTGGTCGACGGGCTCCGCATCGACCACCCCGACGGGCTTGCGAACCCGCGCGAATACCTCGACCGTCTGCGGAGGCACGGAGTCGGCCGGATCTGGGTGGAGAAGATCCTCGAGCCGGGCGAAGCGCTCCGCGCCGATTGGCCGGTCGAGGGAACGACTGGTTACGAGTTCGCCAACGACGCGACCGCGCTGTTCGTCGACCCGGCGGGAGAGGAGCCGCTGACGCGGCTCTATGCGGAGCTCACGGGCGAGCGGCGAGCCTTCGCGGAGGTCGCGCACGAAGCCAAGCTCGAGGTTGCGAAAACGACCTTCGCGCAGGAGTTCGAGCGGCTCGGCACGCTCTACCCGCACGAAGGATTGGAGGAAGCGGCGGCAGCGCTGCACGTCTACCGGACCTACGTCGAGCCTCTCACCGGCCGCGTCGCTCCCGAAGACCGCGACGCGGTCGCCGACCTGCCGCGAGATTTGCGGAAGGTCCTTCTGCTGGAGAGCGAACGGTCGCCGACAGCCGACGAATTCGTGCTCCGCTGGCAGCAGACGACGGGCGCCGTGATGGCCAAGGGTGTCGAGGACACGGCCTTCTATCGCTGGTTCCGCCTTACCGCGCTGAACGAGGTCGGCGGCGACCCCGACCGGTTCTCGCTCTCGCCCGAGGAGTTCCACCGCGCCGCGCGCGAGCGGCTCGAGCGGCATCCGCGCACCCTCCTCGCCTCGCAGACACACGATACGAAGCGCGCCGGCGACGTCCGCGCCCGGATCGGCGCGCTCGCCGCCCTGCACGAGGAGTGGGGCGACCGCGTCCGGCGCTGGCACGCGCTGACAGGCGGCATGGACGACCCGAACGAGGAGTACCTCGTCTGGCAAACGCTGGTCGGCGCCTGGCCGATCGTCCCGGGCCGGCTCGAGCTCTTTCTCGAGAAGGCGCTGCGCGAGGGAAAGCGCACGACGAACTGGCTGGAGCCGGACGAAGCGCACGAGCGGCGGGCGAAGGAGTTCCTGCGCAGCCTCTACTCGAACCACGAGTTCCTCGACGACTTCGAGCCGTTCGCCGCGCGTGTCGCGCGGGCCGGCGAGCACGCGTCGCTCGGAGCGCTTCTCCTCCGCTTGACGAGCCCGGGCCTGCCCGACCTCTATCAGGGAGACGCCCTCTGGTCGCTCAACCTCGTCGACCCCGACAACCGGCGGCCGGTCGACTGGTCCGCGCACGTTTTCGTGCTGTGGGAGCGGGCACCGACGCGGCGAACGATGAAGGCCCACCTGATCCGCCGGGTACTGCATCTGCGCGCCCAGCGACCGGAGGCGTTCGCCGGCGACTACGAGCCGCTCGACCTCGGCCCCGACCGCGTCGGCTTCGTGCGCGGCGGAGCGATCCGCGTGGTCGTCCCACTGCGCTTCGGCGACCGTGCCGACGGCGGCGACCGCGACCTGCTTCCGGAGTACGACCAGGAGCTGAGCGTCGTTGCCTGAGCTCCAGAACGACGAGGCCGGCGTCCGTCAGATGCTCTAGTCGTCGCTCCCACCGCCAGCCGCGCAGCCCGGCGTCTTCACCGCAGGGGATCCGGGAAGACGCCGGACCGGGCTGGCCGCGGCCCGCAGTAGCAGCCGGGCCGGGAGGGGTTCGATGCAATGCGAATCGAACCACGACATGATGAAAAGCGCCTAAGAGCTCGTTATGAGTCTGTCGTCGCTGACCACCCGGGCCGCGCCGTTCAGACTGATACGCACGAGCGCTCCGCCGCCCTCCGCGTTCTCCGCCTCGACCGTGCCGCCGTGCGCCTCGGCAACCTCGCGCACGATCGCGAGCCCGAGGCCTGCACCGGGCATCGCCCTCGCCGCGGCCGAGCGGTAGAACCGGTCGAAGACGAGCGGGCGGTCCTCGTCGGCGAAGCCGGGGCCGTGGTCGCGCACCTGCAGCTCCCCCGCCGTCAGCGAGACCTCGACGGAGCCGCCCTCGCCGCTCCACTTGCCTGCGTTCTCGAGCAGGTTCCAGACGGCGCGCTCCATGCGCTCGCGATACCCGTCGACCGCCGTCGGCTCGAGGCGATCCGCCTCCCACGAGACGGCGGGGAATCTCGTGCGGGCCCGCTCGAGCGAATCCTCGACGAGCTCGTCGAGCCGGAACGGCTCCTTCTCGAGCTGCGCGCCGCCGCGGGCGAGCTCGAGCAGCCCGGCGATGAGGGAGCGCATCTCCTGCGCCTCGCGCTGGAGGTCTTCGAGCAGCCGCCGCCGCTGCTCCGGCGCGAGCTCGAGGTCGCCGCGCAACACGTCGATATTCGTCTGCAGGCTCGTCAGGGGCGTGCGCAGCTCGTGCGACGCGTCGGCGACGAAGCGTCGCTGCGTCTCGAGCGACTCCTCGAGAGCGCCGAGCATCGTGTTGAACGACGCACCGAGGCGCGCCAGCTCGCCGCTTCCGCCCTCGGGCACCCGCTCGCTCGGCTCACCCGTCTTCGCAATGCGCTCGGCGGCTGCCGTCAGACGCCGCACGGGAGCGAGCGTAGCGTTGGAGAGGAGCAGGCCCGCGGCGGCGGCGACTGCTATGCCGCCGAGCGAGACGAGGATCAGGATGAGCCGCAGCCGTTCCAGGGCTCGGTTCATCTCCTGCAGGTTCTTGACTACGAGGACGGCGCCGAATGGAAACGTGGGAGCGACGAGCTCACGCAGCTCGTATCTCGGCGCCTCCGCTTCCCTTCGCCGTGATGTCGCGGTAGAAGGCGGTACGGCGACCCCCGGCGACCCCGAGCACCGGAGCATCGACTGCGAGCTGGACCCCTGGGGTGCCGTTCAGGTACTCACCGCGTGCGTCGACGACCTCGACGAGATTGCCCCCGAAGGCCTCGGGGCCGAGGCTCGTGGTGTTGGGGTCGTGCTGGATCACCCGCGCAGCGCTTCGCAGCGACCCGTCGAGCTCGGCCTGCAGCTCGTGCCGCATCACGAAATAGGTCGTCGCGCAGACGAGCGCCACGACGACCGCGACCACGCCCGCTGCAACGAGCGTCAGACGCGTGCGAAGACTCAAACCCGCTCCCGGCGCCGACAAAACCGGCACCTCCGCTCGTTGTTGAGCTCCGTCGAGCCTACGCTCATGGTTCGCGCAGCACGTAGCCGGTGCCGCGAACGGTGTGGATCAGGCGCTGCTCGTCCTCGGCCTCCGTCTTGCGCCGGAGATAGCCGACGTAGACGTCGAGCGCGTTCGAGGAGTGACTGAAGTCGTAGCCCCAGACGCGCTCGTAGATGAGCGATCGCGGCAGCACCTGGCGCGGGTTGCGCATGAACAGCTCGAGCAGGTGGGCCTCCGTCGTCGTCAGCTCGAAGCGACGGCCGCCGCGGCGGGCGTCCATCGAGCCGAGGTCGAGAGTCAGGTCGGCGAAGCGCAGCAGCGCGCCGGGCTCTTCCGGCTTCGAGCGGCGGAGGAGCGCGCGCAGACGTGCGAGGAGCTCTTCGAGGTCGTACGGCTTCGGCAGGTAGTCGTCGGCGCCGGCGTCCAGCCCCTCCACCCGGTCGCCGACGGCGTCGCGTGCGGTGAGCAGGAGAATCGGAACGCGGTTCCCCTGGCGGCGCAAGCGCCGCGTCACGTCGAGACCGTCGAGGCCGGGCATCATCACGTCGAGCACGAGCGCATCCGGGGTCCGCGAGTCGACCGCCGTCAGGGCCGTGTCTCCGTCCGACGCGAGCGCGACCTCGTAGCCGTGCAGCTCGAGCGCACGCTCGAGCGCCTCGCGCACCGCGCGGTCGTCGTCGGCAACAAGTACGAGCATCGTGTCTCCTCGGTGAATGTTGCCGCGTTACTGGCGAGCGAAAAGCAAGCGAGGCAAGGACGCAGGGAGCCTCGATAGCAGTAGCTATCGGGGCGACCGAGGACGCAGCATCGCGCAGCTTTGCAGCCGCCAGGGACGCGGAGGACATTGCCGAGGGGACACTCCGGTCTCTAAGTGTGCCGTCCGACGTGAGAAGCCGCTAAGCGGCCGGCAGGTCGACGGCGAAAGCGGCACCCGCGCCGGGCTCCGACTGGACTGTGAGGCTGCCGCCCATCCGGGAGACGAGCTCCCGCGAGATGAAGAGGCCGAGGCCGCTGCCGCCGACGCCGCGCGTGAGGGCGGGGTCGAGACGGTAGAACTTCTCGAAGATCCGTTCCTGCTCCCCCTGCGGGATTCCGAGCCCGCTGTCGCGCACCGTGAGGCGGACGCGGCCGGCGCCTCCGGCGAGCTCGACCGCCACGTCCCCGCCGTCCGGGGAGTACTTGATCGCGTTGTCGAGGAGGTTGACGAGCACTTGCCGGAGCTTGTCCTCGTCCGCGAGGGCGACCGTGGCGTCGCCGTTCTGCTCGAGCCGCAGCGCGATCGTCTCGGGGGCGCGCAGGCGGGCCGAGGCCAGGACGCTCTGAACGAGCGGCTCCAGATCCGTTGCGGCGGTCGACAAGTCCACCCGTCCCTCTTCGAGCTGGCCGGCAAGCAGGATCTGCGAGACGATCGCCGTCAGCCGCTCGGTCTCACTGGCGATGATCTCGAGGAACCGGTCGCGCTGCTCCGCCGGGATCTCGATGTCGTCGCGCCGTAGCGTGCGGGCGGCGCCGTAGACGGCGGCGAGCGGAGTACGGAGCTCGTGCGAGGCGGTGGCGACGAAGTCGCTCCGCGCCTGCTCGAACGCGTGCTCGTCGCTGACGTCGCGCAGCGCGTAGACGACGCCCTCGTCGAAGGCGACGCCCGTCACCGCGACCCAGCGCTCGCCCGACGCGGTCTCGACGGGTACCGTCACGGGGCGGGCGCGCTCGGGCGTCTCTGCGTCGGCGAGGTCCGCCAGCCGCGTCAGCTCGTCCCACGCCGGCCACGCTTCGGCCGGGCGCCGGCCGACTGCGGCCGTGTCCGCGACGCCGGTGATGGCGGCGGCCGCGGAGTTCCAGAAGCGCACCCGCCCGTCCCCGTCGAGCAGGACGACGCCGTCGCCGACATAGGCGAGCGCGAGTGCTGCGTCCGCCCGGCGCTCCGCCTCGCGGTAGAGGCGGGCGTTCTCCACCGCGATCGCGGCGCGGGCGCTGAGCTGCTGGCCGAGGGCGAAGTCGGCGTCGTCGAACTCCCGGTGCTCGGCGACGAGGGTGAGCACGCCGAACGTCCGCTCGCCGGCTCGCAGCGGCAGCGTGATCGCGCTGCGGATCGAGATGTGCTCGAGCGCGGCAGCCGCCTCCGGATCGCGTCGCGCCGCCTCGTCGAGCAGCTCCTGCGGGACCTCCCGCAGGAACGACGGCTCGCCGGTCCGCATGACCCGGGCGGTGAGGTCGAACTCGTCGTCGATCCGCGTCGGCCGCGTACGAGCACGCATCTCCTCGGCCCAGCGCTGCCGTTCGGGATCAGGGTGGGCGACGACGAGGCCCTCGATCTCGCCGGTTTCCTCGACGAGCACGTCGATCGAGCACCAGTCGGCCAGATCCTGCACCGCCAGCGACGCGAGACGCTCGACGATCCGGTCGAGATCGAGTGAGGACGTGAGGAGAGCCGTAGCCTCGTCGAGAAAGGAGAGCTGCTCGCGCAAGGCTTGCTCGGCGGCGGAGAACCGTGCCCGCTCGAGGGCGAGCGCGGCCTGCCGTGCGAGCGCGTTCTTGAGCGCCCGCCGCTCGGCGGTGAAGTCCTGGTCGGTCGGGGAACGAGAAAACGAGGCCGCCGATCCGCCCACGTTCGCCGACGAGCGGGACGCAGACGAGCCCGTGGCCCGGCTGCGAGCGGCCGACGAGCTCCGGGTAGCGCTCGTCCCGCTCCGCCTCCGACCGGAGGAAGACGCCCTCGCCCGTCCGCACGGCCTCCGAGAGCGGGAAGTTCCCGCTCACCGGGAAGCGCTGGAACGGCTCGATGTACTTCATGTCGTAGCCGCGTGACGCGGTCACCTCGAGCCATTCGCCGTCCTCGCTCAGTGTCGCGATCAGGCCGCCGCGAGCCTCGGCGGCCCGAACGCCCTCGGTGAGGACCGCATCGAGGACCTCCTGCGGCGTGCGGGCAGTGGCGAGCGCGTCGGCGACGTTCTGCAGCCGCCTCGCCGCATCGAGCGCGCTCGCGCTCTCGAGCATCACCCGCTCGGCCCGATCGCGCGCCCTCCGCTCGCGCCGCAGCACCTCGCTCACGAACAGCGCCACGAGGATGAACACGGCGAGTGCGGTCGCTCCCTCGCCGTTGATCTGGTCGCGGTCGTAGCGCGAGGCGAAGAAGTGGAAGAACGGATAGACGCACGCAGCGACCGCGACGAGACCGCCGATCCTCCCGCCGGCGACGGTGGCGAGGATGATCGCGAGGATGTAGAGAAGCCCCGGAATGACAGTCCGGACGCTCGTGAAGGCGAGCAGCGTGACGAGCGCCGGCGCGCCGAGCGCGACTGCCGCGGCAGTGGCGAAGTGCATGTCGAGGCGCGGCAACCGGGTGGGCCGCGCGTGTTCGTGCCGCGCTGCGTCAGCGATCAATCAGGCTCCGAGAGCTCGCGGTTGAGTTGCTCGCGCTCTCCCCTGGCGATGCGCTCGAGGACGTCCCGGACGAGGCCGCCAAGCTCGATCGGGTCGAACGGCTTCACGATGTAGCCCACTGCACCCAGCTCCTGCGCGCGCGCGCGGTCCTCCTGTGCCGCACGAGCGGAGAGGAAGACGACCGGAAGATCCCGCGTCCCGGCGTCCGTTGCAAGCTGCTCGGCCACGCTCCAGCCGTCGAGCTCCGGCATCATCACGTCGAGCAGAACGAGCGAGGGGCGCTCCCGCTTGATCTCCGCGAGAGCCTCGGCGCCGTTCGCCGCCTCCTCGACCGCGAGCCCGTCGCCTTCGAGGTTGACGCGGCAGATCGTCCGAATCGACCGCTCGTCGTCGACGAGAAGGACGAGAGGCGGTGGAGATTCCTGCGGACGGCCTCCGCCGGCGCCCCCGCCGGGCTCCGGCTGGTGTCGGACGCGGTTGCGCCACGTGCCGTGCGCGAGGTGCGGAGGCCGGTGCGCGCGCGACGCGCGGAGCAGGTGTGCCCTGGTCGACCTGATTCGCTGTACAGCCATCGTGTTCCCCCGAGCCGCCGGCTTCCGGATCGCAGTTTGCCCTACGCCGCGCACCTTCGCTAGCCCCCCGCCCGGTCTGCCTCGTGTCCGCGGTTCCACTCCTCGGCGAGCTCGCGCAGCCCCGGGCCGCGCACCTTGACCGCGTCGCGCGCGTGCAGCCGCATCCGCCCGGCGAAGTCGCGGTCGCGGGCCCCGAGCAGCGCCCGCGCCGCGTACTGCGCACCGGTGCAAAACGCGGCGACGCCCGCGCCCAGGGCGGAGTGGTGCTTCTGCCAGTAGCGATGGCGGCCCCGCCACATCTCGTTGATCCGCCGCTCGGGGATCCCGGCGCTGAACTGCGACTCGTGATGGACGACGGTCACGTGCGGGAAGTACTGCGTCCGCCAGCCGGCCCTGCGGAGGCGGAGGCAGAGATCGGTCTCCTCCGAGTAGATGAAGAACTCCTCGTCGAAAAGGCCGACCTCGTCGAGGGCCTCGCGGCGGAGGAGAAGAGCGGCGGCCATCGCCCAGTCGACGTCGCGCGTCTCGGTTCCTTCCGACTGGACGATGCCGGCGCGCCCGAGCGTGAGGAGGCCGAGCGCACTCGTCGCCGGCGACGGGAAACGCCACGCAGAAGCCTGTGGCCGCCCGTCGGGATAGACGAGCCTCGGCCCCAGAGCGGCGACCCGTGGGTTCGCGTCCAGGTGGGCGACCATCCGCTCGAAACCCCAGTCCTCGCTCGTCGTGTCCTCGTTGAGGACGAAGACGTAGCGGCCGGTCGTCGCGCGGATCACGGTGTTGTGGTTGGCACCGAAGCCCGCCCGGTATCGCTGCCCGATCACGCGGACGCCGGGGAAGCGCTCGCGGACGGCTCCGGCGGAGCCGTCCTCCGACGCGTTGTCGAGGACGACGACCTCCGCATCGACCTCGGCCAGCGACTCGAGGCATGCGAGCAGCAGGTCGCGCGAATTCGTATTGACGAGCGAGATCGAGACGTCGGGCACTACGCGGTCTGCGTCAGACCCTCCGCCCACGAGGGCGGCAGGTTCTGCAGCACCTCGACACTCTCGAAGCGAATCGGCTCGCGGACGCCGGTCTCGCGGGCCCAATCGGCCATCCGGCGCAGGCCCTCCTCGAGCGGCACCGTCGGCTCCTCGCCGAAGACGCGGTGCAGCTTCGCGTGGTCGGAGAACGCGTGGACGACCTCCTTCCGGGCGGGCAGGAAGTCGATCTCCGGCTCGTCCACGCCGAACGCGCGGCCGACCGCCTTGGCGAGGTCGAGAACGGTGTACGGGGTCTCGGCGCCGACGTTGAAGGTCTCGTTCGCCGCGTCGGGGACGTCGATCGAGCGCGCGATCACGGGCGCGACGTCGTCGATGTGCGTGAACGCGCGCGTCTGCGAGCCGTCGCCGAAGACGGTCATCGGCCGGCTGCTCATGAGCTGGTTCATGAAGATCCCGATCACGTTCCGGTACGGGTCGGCGAGGTTTTGCAGCTCGCCGTAGACGTTGTGCGGCCGGAAGACCGTGTAGTCGAGGCCGAACATCCGCTGCGCGGCGCGCAGGTCGAGCTCGACTGCGTACTTCGCGATGCCGTAGGGGTCCTCGGGCTCCGGCACGACGTCCTCGGACATCGGAGTCTGCGCGGCGCCGTACACGGCGATCGAGCTGGTGAAGACGAAGCGCTCGACGGTCTCCGCGCGGACGGCGGCGTTGAGCACGTTGACCGAACCGAGGACGTTGTTCGTGTAGTTGAACCGGCGGATGAAGTGGGAGAGCCCTTCGGCCGCGTAGGCGGCGAGGTGGAAGACGTGGGAGAACTCATGCGTGCGGAACAGGTCGTCGACGAGCGCCGGATCATCGGCCGAGCCGTCGACGAAGGTCGCCCCGGGCGGCACGTTCGCCTCGTAACCGCCGCTGAGATCGTCGAGGACGACGACGTCGTGGCCGGCGTCGAGAAGGTGGCGGGCGACGTGGGCGCCGATGAAGCCGGCGCCACCGGTGACGAGCATGCGCATCGGCGAGTGAGGCTAGCCGTTTGGCTCGGCGCGAGCGCGGGTACAGCCGGTCATGCGGCGTCCCGGCCGGGCCGTCCTCCGTAGCGCGCTCGGCGTCGCGCTCGTCGCAGCCGTCTTCGCGTTGGTGGTCCCTCGCATCGCGAGCTACGGCAGCATCGCCAGGCAGCTCGCGACGGTGTCGGGGCCGTGGGCCGCCGCCCTCGCAGCGGCCGCCATCCTCGACGTGCTCACCGCGGCCCTGCCGTGGAAGGTGCTGCTGCCGCAGCTGTCGTGGCTCGAGGCACTCGGCTTCACGCAGGCCTCGACCGCCTGACCTGGTGCTCCCCGGCGGTGCACCGCTCGGGATGGCGATCTCTTTCGGCTTCCTCCGCCGTCTGCGCGTGTCGCGGGGGCAGGCGGCGTTCGCGGTCGCCATGACCGGCATCTGGAGCCAGGTGACCATCCTGGTCTACCCGCTCGTCGGCGCCTTGCTCGTCTTCGCCACGGGCAATCTCTCGAGCTCGACGGCCGCGATCGCCGCCGCGAGCGCCGTGGCGGGGGCGGTGATCGTCGGCCTCGCGGTCGCGGCGCTGCGGAGCCCGGCGGCCGCGCTCTGGCTCGGCGACGCCGCGGGGCGAATCGCCGCCCGGCTCGCCGGGCTCCTCCAGCGGAAGCCGCCGGCCTGGAGCGGCGAGGGGCTCGTGCAGCTCCGCGAGGAGCGGCTCGTGCTCCTCCGCCGCCGCTGGCCGTCGCTCACGGCGGCCACGCTCGCCAACCAGCTGAGCGCCTACGTCGTCTTCGAGCTCTCCCTGCGGGCGGTCGGGATCTCGTACGAGAGCCTCCCGGCGAGCGAGGCCTTTCTCGCGTGGGCGATCGGCCGCGTGATCAGCTCCCTGCCTCTCACGCCGGGGGGGATCGGCGTCGTCGAGCTGGGGATGATCGGGACGCTCGTCGGCTTCGGCGCCCCGCACGCGCACGTGGTGGCTGCCGTGCTGCTCTACCGCGGGCTGGTCATCGTTCCGACGCTCATCGTCGGCGCAGCAGCGCTGATCGGCTTCCGCCTCAGGCGGTCGCCGGCCTCGGCCGTCTAAAGATCTCTAAGGAGCGCCTCGACGACCTCCTCGCGCGGGTCGTCGAAGCAGAGCCGCTCGCGAACCGCCGAGACGATCGATTCCAGCCGGCGGAAGACGAGCGAATCGTGTCTGTCGGCCTCGAGACGCCGGCGCGTCCGCGCGAAGCCACGGTCGATGTAACGGAGCGGAGCCAGCGGCGCTTCGGGGTACAGCCGCCGGAGCGCGGCCTGGAGCGGGTCGTGGTCGAGGACCGCGTCCGCATAGTCGACCGTCTCGCCCGGCAGCGCGTCGAGCACCGCTTCGGCGCGAACCAGCCCCTCCACGACCGCCCACGGATGGGCCTCGAAGACGCTCGCGGCGCGCGCGGGATACAGCCATTGCCTCTTCAGCATGGTGTAGGCGACCTCGGCCACGTTCCGGCGCACCTTGAGGACCTTGAAGTCGCCAGCCCCTCCCAGCCGCCGATCACGAACGGCTGCACGACGTCCTTGTACGCGAAGCCCTGACGCAGCGCGGCCCGATCGAGGTAGCTCGTCATGCCGGCGAAGACGTCAGGCGCCGAGCCGAGCAGGGTGAAGCGCTCGTCCGCCGGAGCCAGGGGTTGCAGCCGCTGCGGCACGCGCTCTCGGTTGAGGATCTCGCCGTCGCTCGTCCAGGCGGGCTCCGCGAGACCGATCGCGCGCGCGGCCGCGACGTACAGGAGGCTCGAGAGCGAGCGCGGGAGCGAGACGACGAACAGCGAACGGAGCTCGTCCGCGTGCGTCCATTCGGTGCTCCGCTTGAGCAGGCGGAGGGTGTTCACGCGAGGCAGCCTACGGATCACGGGGAGAAGATTCATGTGAGAAATGTGTGAATGGCACGACAAGAAGCCTAGAGAGCGAAGTGCGCGAGGCCGCGGGCGACGAGGACGCGCTGGTCGCCGTCGAGGGATCGCTCTTCACGGCCCGCGTCGATCCCGGCAACGGCCGCGCGCCGGGGCGCCCCGCTTCGGATCGCCGTCGACCCCTCCCGCTTCCACTACTTCGACACCGAGAGCGGGCTTCGGCTCGCGCCGGACCGGGCGCCCGCAGTGCTCGCGAACTAGGAAGAGCCGGCGGCGGGAAGCTCTCGGGCTCGAAGACGTTCTAGCTGGCGGCCGTCGCGATTGCGAAGCCGTCACCGCGGCCGTTAGGGTCGCTCAAAAGGAGGAGAGATGGGACTGACGATCGGCGACACGGCGCCCGACTTCGAGGCGCAGACGACGGAGGGGAAGATCAGCTTCCACGAGTGGATCGGAGACTCGTGGGCGGTGCTGTTCTCGCACCCGAAGGATTTCACGCCCGTGTGCACGACCGAGCTCGGGTACATGGCCTCGATCAAGCCGGAGTTCGACCGACGCAACGTCAAGATCATCGGCCTCTCGGTCGACTCCGCCGACGACCACGAGGCGTGGGCGCGGGACATCGAGGAGACGCAGGGCACGGCGCCGAACTACCCGCTCATCGGCGACCCGATCTCACGATCGCGAAGCTCTACGGGATGCTGCCGGCCGGCATCGAGGGCGACGCCGCAAGGGCGGACGCCGGCCGACAACCAGACCGTCCGCAACGTGTTCGTGATCGGGCCGGACAAGAAGATCAAGCTGGTCCTCGTCTATCCGATGACGACCGGGCGCAACTTCGACGAGGTGCTGCGGGTGATCGACTCGCTGCAGCTCACTGCGCAGCACAAGGTCGCGACGCCCGCGCAGTGGAAGCCGGGCGAGGACGTGATCATCGCCGGCTCGGTGTCCAACGACGAGGCGAAGGAGCTGTTCGGCGAGTGGGAGGAGCCGAAGCCCTACATCCGCATCGTCCCCGACCCCGGCAAGGTGCCCGCGAAGGCGTGAGCGATCGAGATACGTGGCCGGCGGCCTCCCTTGGCGCCGGCCCGAACGCGGTAGAAAAGGCGGGCGTGGCCGACGGCGCGCGGAGCTCCCTGCTCCTCTCCCCGGCCTTGACTCCGCTCTTTGCGGAGTGGAGAGTCTCACTCGAGTACGCCGCCACCTCGAGAAAGGGACAAGTCATGAAGCGTCGGTTGAGGGCACCGAGCCCTGCGCTCGTCATCTCGCTGATCGGCGACTCGTGGGCGGTGCTGTTCTCGCATCCGAAGGACTTCACGCCCGTGTGCACGACAGAGCTCGGCTACAAGGCTTCGATCAAGCCGGAGTTCGACAAGCGCAACGTCAAGATCATCGGCCTCTCCGTCGATTCCGCCGACGATCACGAGGCATGGGCGCGGGACATCGAGGAGACGCAGGGCACGGCGCCGAACTACCCGCTCATCGGCGACCCGCATCTCACGGTCGCGAAGCTCTACGGGATGCTGCCCGCCGGCATCGAAGGCGAGGCGCAGGGGCGGACGCCGGCCGACAACCAGACCGTCCGCAACGTGTTCGTGATCGGTCCGGACAAGAAGATCAAGCTGGTCCTCGTCTACCCGATGACGACCGGCCGCAACTTCGACGAGGTGCTGCGGGTGATCGACTCGCTCCAGCTCACCGCGCAGCACAAGGTCTCGACGCCCGCGCAGTGGAAGCCGGGGCAGGACGTGATCATCGCCGGCTCGGTGTCCAACGACGAGGCGAAAGAGCTGTTCGGCGAGTGGGAGGAGCCGAAGCCGTACATCCGCATCGTTCCCGACCCCGGCAAGGTGCCCGCCGGGGCCTGATCGCTATACCCCATTCGGGGGAGCCGCGTTCCCCCGAACAGGCCGATTCCCTGATGGTGTCTGCGGTCCCGGTCGCCTTTCGCGAGCATGACGACGACAACCTGTCCCTGGACGAGGTCGCTCGTCGCTACCGCACGCTGATCGAGCAGCTGCCGCTCGTCGTCTACGTCGACGAGCTCGACTCGATCAGCTCGAACATCTTCACGAGCCCCCAGATCGAGCCGCTTCTCGGCTATAGCGTCGAGGAATGGGCGTCGGACCCCGAGCTGTTCACGCGCCTCCTCCACCCCGAGGACCGGGAGCGCGTGCTCGCGGCCCACGTGCACACACAGGAGACGCACGAGCCGCTCAGCCTCGAATACCGGCTGATCGCCCGCGACGGGCGCACCGTCTGTCTCCGCGACGAAGGCGTGATCGTCTTCGACGAGCGGCAGCGGCCGCTCTATCTGCAGGGCTACCTCCTCGACATCACGCGCGAGCGGGAGGCAGAGCAGCAACTCCGGCAGCTCGCCCTCTACGACCCGCTGACCGGCCTCGCGAACCGCGCCTTCTTCCACGAGAGGCTCCGCCACGCGATCAAGCTTCGGCCCGCCGAAGGCCACGCAACCGGGCTGCTGTACATCGACCTCGACGACTTCAAGGGGATCAACGACCGCTGGGGCCACGACCTCGGCGACGACGTGCTGCACGAGATCGGCAGGCGGATCGAGGGATCCGTACGTCCTGGCGACACCGCCGCGCGCCTCGGCGGCGACGAGTTCGCGGTCGTCCTGACGGAGCCCGTCACGCCCGAGGACGCAGTGGGCGTCGCCGAGCGGCTGCTCGCCGAGATCGGGCGGCCGTTGGAGACCGGCTCCGGAGCGCTCCACACGAGCGCGAGCATCGGCATCGCCTTCGGCGGCGACGACGAGACGCTGCTGAAGGAGGCCGACATCGCGATGTATCGGGCGAAGAGCCATCCCGAGGTCGGCTACGCGTTCTTCGACCCGCAGCTCGACCGCGTCTCCCTGGAGCGGTCACAGCGAATCGCCGAGCTGCGCGAGGGCATCGACCGGAACGAGTTCCGGCTCGACTACCAGGCGGTGGTCGATCTCGGCCGGCACGAGATCATCGGCTACGAGGCGCTCGTCCGCTGGGAGCACCCCGCGAACGGCGAGCTCCCGCCCGGCGAGTTCATCCCGCTGGCCGAGGAGACGGGTCTCATCGTCGGCCTCGGCGAGTGGGTGCTCACCGAGGCATGCACGGAGGCGACGAGGCTCTGCCAGCTGCACGGCCGCCCGATGCACATGTCCGTGAACGTCTCGGCCCGCCAGCTCCACCATCCCGACTTTCTGCGTCACGTCACGCGCGCGCTCGACGCCTCGGCGCTGCTGCCGAGCCTGCTCACACTCGAGCTCACCGAGAGCACGTTGCTCGCGTCCGACGAGCGTGTCGCCCGGACGCTCAGCACGATCAAGGAGCTCGGCGTCGTTCTCGCGCTGGACGACTTCGGGACGGGCTACGCGTCGCTCTCGTACCTGCGGCAGTTCCCGATCGACGTCGTCAAGATCGACCGGAGCTTCACTGCGAACGCGGGCGACAAGGGCGGCGACCTCGTCCTCCTCAAGGGCATCATCGACCTGGGCCACGCACTGGAGCTCAACCTCGTCGCGGAAGGCATCGAGACTTCCGAGCAGCACACGATCGTGCGCAGGCTCGGCTGTCACCAGGCCCAGGGTTTCTACTTCGGCCGCCCGTCCCACCCGGCCCAGCGCGAGCTCGACGGCAACTAGCGCGGTCTGCCTTCGGCGTAGCGCTCGAGACCGTCGTCGGGGATGGGCTCCCACTCGCAGGCGTAGTCGACGAACGTATGCCACTGCGGGCGGATCCCGTGACCGGGGTCGAAGAGCCCCAGCCTGACGCTTCCCACCTCCCCCGTGTCCGGGTACTTGCTCCAGAGCGCGCTGCCACAGGCCGAGCAGAAGCACTTCGGCCAGCCGTCCTCGGGCGCGAACTCCTGCACGAGCTCCTCGCCGGCCAGCAGGCGCAGCGAGCCCGGCACGATCCGCGCCTGGGCGGAGGCCGCTGTGCCGGTTCGGCGCTGGCACCGCGTGCAGTGGCAGTAGCCCGCGCTGAGCGGCTCCTCGGTCACCTCGAAGCGCACGCCTCCGCAGAGGCAGTGCCCCGTGTAGGGAGGTCCACTCACTGCAGAAGCGGCGACGGCGGGATGCGGGTCTCGCCTCGGATTCCCTCGATCGCGAGCGCCACCTCGTCCACGTAGCACCAGCTCCAGTCCTCGCCGGGCTCGAGCGAGCGGATGATCGGGTGGGTCGTGGCGTCGGAGTGGGCAGTCGCATGACGATTCGGAGAGTCGTCACAGCAGCCGACATGGCCGCAGGTCAGGCAGATGCGCAGGTGCAGCCACTTGCCGCCCGTGCGGAGGCAGTCCTCGCAGCCGTCCACCTCGGCGGGAAGCTCGCGCATCTCGACCTCGTCGAGATGCGTGCAGACGCGCGCGCTCATCGGACTTCTGCGGGCCGCGCAGCGAGGTGCTCGTGGACGAACTGCACCGCCATCGCACCCTCGCCCACGGCGGTCGCGCAGCGCTTGGTAGAGCCCGAGCGAACGTCGCCGGCCGCAAAGATTCCGGGAATGCTCGTCTCGAGCAGATTGGCAGCCCCGGCAGGGTCCCCCGTGAGGACGAAGCCGTCCGTGTGTCGCGCGACGGCCTCGCCGAGCCACTCGGTGCACGGACGCGCGCCGAGGAAGAGGAAGAGGAACGAGAACGGCAGGCGCTGGCCGTCGGTCAGCGTCACCGCCCCGAGGCGTCCGTCTGCGCCATGCAGCTCCGCGATCTCACTGCGGTCGCGGACGGCCACCCCGTAGCGCTCGAGCTCGTGGACGAGGTAGTCGGACATCGTCTCGCGGAGGTCGGCGCGGCGGTGCAGGAGCGTGACGAGCGCGCCGCCGCGGGCGAGCCAGACGGCGGCCTGGCCGGCGGAGTTGCCCCCGCCGACGACCGCGACTCGAGAGGCGCCGCAGAGCTGGGCCTCGGGCGGCCCGGCTGCGTAGAAGACGCTCGTGCCCTCGTAGTCGCAGAGCTCTTCGAGCGGGAGCCGCCGGTACTCGGCGCCGGTCGCGAGGACAACCGCCCCGGCCGCGACTTCATGGCCCTCCTCGAGGAGGACGACATGGCGGCCGTCGCCGGGCTCGAGCCCGACGGCGCGGTACGGGGTGGCGGGCCGGGCGCCGAACTTCCGCGCCTGGGACACGGCGCGGCCCGTGAGCTCGGCCCCGCTGATCCCGGCTGGGAAACCGAGGTAGTTCTCGATCCGGCTCGACGATCCGGCCTGCCCACCGAGTGCGGTGCTCTCGACGACGAGCGTTTCCAGTCCCTCGGAGGCGCCGTACACGGCCGCGGCCAGGCCGGCGGGTCCGCCGCCCACGACGAGCAGGTCGACCTCCTCCCGGCGCTCGAGCTCGCGCCCGATCCCGAGCGCACGCAAGACATCGCCGCTCGACGGACGCTTCAGCTCGACTCCGCCCGGAAGCCGCACGAGCGGGGGCGCTTCGCCGGCGGGCGCCTCGTCGTGCCAGGTGAACGGCAGCCGGTTCGCCCGGGCGAAGTCGAGCAGCCGCATCGTGGCCTCCGACGAGCGCGGCCCGACGATGTCGATGCCGACGCCCTCCACGCGTTGCAGCGCCTGGCGGCGCGTGATGAACGTCGTCAGCACCAGGTCGCTCAGCGGGCCGTCCTCGAACAGCACGTCGCGCAGGGCCTCGCGCTCGACCGCGACGTACCGCAGCGGCTGGGTGACGACCGCGGTCAGGAACACGGTCTGGCCGGACAGGAGGTTCAGCTCGCCGAGGAAGCTCGAGGCGCCGTGCCGGACGATCTCGTTGCCGGCGGCATCGAGAATCGCCACCTCGCCCTCTTCGATCGCGATGAACGGATACGTCGCGTCGCCGACCCTGAACAGCACATCGCCGATAGGTGCCGTGCGCTCTTCGCCCAACCGCGCCAGCGTCGCGAGCTGCGAGGCGGAGAGAGAGGGACTGGCGGGAGTCGGCATGAGGCGAGCCTACTCCCGCTGTCCCGGCTTACGTCGAACGCCACGGACAGTCGCGGCAACCAGAAAGGGAGGCAGTGGTGACGGCCTCACCGACTGGGAAGACGGCCGGAGCTAGGCTTCGGTGGTGGCTACTGTCCGCGCACGGAAGCGCACCGCCGCCGCCCCCGAGCGGCTGATCAACCGCGAGCTTTCCTTCCTCGACTACGCCGGGCGCCTGCTCGAGCTGGCAGGCGACGAGACGACGCCGCTGCTCGAGCGGGTCTTTTTCCTCAAGGTCTCGGCCGAGATGCTGGACGAATTCTTCATGATCCGCGTCGCCGGGCTGACCGGCCAGGCAGCTGCAGGCGTCAGCAGGCGGTTGCCGGACGGGCGGACGCCGCAGGAAACGCTCGGCGAGGCGCGCGGGCGCGTGCTCGACCTCTACCGCGCCCAGACGACACTCTGGAGCGAACACCTGTGCCCGGCGCTCGCGGAGGAGAAAATCGTCATCTCCGGTGTGGAGGGGCTCGAGCCTGAGGAGCGCGCCAAGCTCGACGACCGCTTCGAGCGGGAGATCTTTCCCGTACTCACGCCGCTAGCCGTCGGCCCGGGGCAGCCGTTTCCGTACATCTCGGCGCTCTCGGTCAGCCTCGGCCTCTTCGTCGCCGATCCCGACACCGGCGAGGAGCGCTTCGCCAGGGTCAAGGTGCCGGAGGGCCTGCCACGGTTCTTCCCCATCGGTGACGGCGCCGACCGCTTCGTGCCGCTCGAACGCGTCCTCTCGCACTACCTGCCCGACCTCTTCCCGGGCATGGAGATCCGCGAGCGCGCGCTGTTCCGCGTCACGCGCGACGGAGATCTCGACGTCTCCGACGAGGCCGACGACCTGCTCGAAGCTGTCGAGTTCGAGTTGCGCCGCGCTCGGTTCGGCGAGGTCACGCGGCTCGAGGTCTCCGCGTCGATGTCGCAGTCGATGCGGGAGCGGCTACAGCAGGGACTGCGGGTCGCCGACGAGCTCGTCTATCCGCTGGAGGGAATGCTCGACTTCGCCGACCTCGGCGAGCTCTCGCAGCTCGACCGGCCTGATCTGAAGAACGAGCCCTGGCTGCCCGTGGCGCGGCCGCCCTGGAACACCTTCGACACCGCAGCCGAGCAGTTCACGGCGATCCGTGCCGGCGATCTCCTCGTCCACCACCCGTACGACTCGTTCGCGAGCAGCTTCGAGTCGTACGTCGACCGCGCCGCAGCCGACCCTGACGTGATCGCGATCAAATCGACCGTCTACCGGACGAGCGACGACACGCCGCTCGTGCCCGCCCTCATCGATGCGTCAGAGCGTGGCAAGCAAACCGTGTGCCTGGTCGAGATCAAGGCCCGAGGAGACGAGCGTCGCAACATCGAGTGGTCGCGCAAGCTCGAGCAGGCGGGCGTGCACATCGTCTACGGCTTCCCGGGCCTCAAGATCCACGCGAAGACGACGCTGGTCGTCCGCCGCGAGGCTGGCCGACTGCGTCGCTACGTGCACCTGGGAACCGGCAACTACAACGCCGTCACGGCGCGCGTCTATGAGGACTTCGGCCTCTTCACGGCCGACGAGGACATCGCCGCCGACATCGCCGACCTCTTCAACCACCTGACCGGGTTCGGGCGGCCCGCGAGCTTCCGCAAGCTCCTCGTGGCCCCGTTCACCCTCCGCGACCGGCTCGTCGAGGAGATCCGCGCCGTCGCCGAAGCCGCCGAGGCGGGCAAGAAGGCGCGAATCCGGATCAAGGTCAACGGACTGACGCACCCGCAGGTGATCGACGAGCTGTACGCCGCATCCGAGGTCGGCGCGAAGATCGAGCTGCTCGTCCGGGGAGTCTGCTCGCTGCGGCCCGGAGTGGCGAGTCTGAGCGAGCAGATCCGCGTGCGCAGCGTGCTCGGCCGCTTCCTCGAGCACAGCCGGCTGTTCATCTTCGACGCGGCAGACCGCAGCGTCAGCTACATGGGCAGCGCCGACCTCATGCCGCGGAACCTCGACCACCGGGTCGAGGTCGTGACGCCCGTCGAGGAGCTGGCGCTCCAGGCCGAGCTCGCCTCCACGTTCGAAGCGCTCTGGCGCGACACGACGAGCTCGTTCGAGCTCGACTCGAACGGGACCTGGCAGCGGGTCCACCCGAAGAAGGACGAACGTCCGCGCTCGGGGCAGCAGATTCTGATGCGGCGCGCGCGGCGGCGGCTCTCGCTCGCCCGCTCCCGCTGACGCTCGTCCACCGGACCGACTCAATTTCGTCACCACGTGTTTGCCGTGCGCTCCGATCGCGGACCTAGGATGCGTGGGCATGCGGATCGGGGTCATCGACGTGGGGTCGAACACGACTCGGCTGCTCGTCTCGAGCGCCGGGCCCGACGGCGGCCTCGTGCCGCTCGACAAGGCAAAGGTTCGGCTCTCGCTCGGCGAGGAGATCGAGCGCTTCGGAGCCGTCTCCGCCGTTCACGTCGCGGCCGCCGCCAAGGCGGTTCGCGAGATGGCGAGCATGGCCCGGCGGAAGCGCGTCGCGTCGCTCGACGTCTTCCTGACCGCACCGGGCCGCCAGGCCGACAACGCCGAAGAGCTCGTGGCAGCCCTCTCGCGGGCGGCGCGCGTCCAGGCGCGCGTGCTCACGAAGGAGGAGGAGGGCACGCTCGCGTACCGCGGGGCCGTGCTCACCGCCGGGATCCCGCTCCCTCGCCGTATCGCCGTGTGCGACATCGGCGGCGCCTCGACCGAGGTCGCCGTCGGCAGCCCGGCACGGCGAGCCCGACTGGATCGAGTCGGTCGACCTCGGCTCCGTCCGCCTCACCGCCCGCGCCGGGGACATGCGGGCGGAGGTGCAAAGCGACTTCGCCCACCTCGAGCCGCCTGCAGTCGACGCGGCGCTCGCGGTCGGAGGCAGCGCCCGCGCGACGCGCCGGCTCGTCGGCGCGGAGCTCGGCGAGACGGAGCTGGCCGAGGCGTTGCGGCTCGTCGAGACGAGCGAGCCGCGCGAGATCGCGCGGCGCTTCGGCGTCGACCGGGCGCGCGCCGAGATCCTCCCGGCCGGCGTCGTCCTGCTCGCCGAGGTGCAACGGAAGCTGGGCGTCCCGCTCCACGTATGCGGCGGCGGCATCCGGGAGGGCGCGGTCCTCGCCTCGCTCGACGCGCTCGCCGCGTAGCGGCCTACGGCGCCGGGATCTCGCGCTCGACCTCGCCGTCGCGCAGCACGACCGCGGCTCCCTTCTTCAGGCCGTGGCCGAGCAGCTCCTCGACGATGTCGCCGTGCGTGCACGCGAGCACGCCGTCCTCGCGCAGCAGCTCGAGGGCCGAGCCGCCCGCGCCTTCGGCGAGGCGGTCGTCCTGCTGCACCGGCAGCCCGAGCGCGGCGGCGAGCGGCTCGACCGTCTCGACACAGCGGACATAGGGGCTCGAGACGACCCGGCGCACCTCGAGGGGCCGGAGGATGCCGACGAGCTCCGAGGCCTGGCGCCGGCCGCGCAGATCGAGGGGGCGCGTGAGGTCGTCGCCGTCCCAGTCGCCCCGATGGCCGGCCGAGGCGTGACGGAGCAGGATGCTCGTCACAGTCGCTCCAGCAGCTCGACGTCGCGGTCGTAGCTGAGCTGCTCCCGCGGCTGCGTCGGTGTCGAGCCACCGGATCTCGTCCACCTCCCGGCCGGGGACGAACTCACCACCGAGCGGCCGCATCAGCCACCAGCGGACCCGCTTCGGCCGGCCGCGGGAGTCGACGTACTCCGTCGTCGCCGAGCTCGACGGACGAGCTCGCACTCGAGGCCCGTCTCCTCGCGTACCTCGCGCAGCGCGCAGTCCTCGTCCGACTCGCCCGCCTCGGCCTTGCCCTTGGGCAGCGTCCAGTCGTCGTACTTCGGCCGGTGCACGAGCAGGACTCGACCGTCGCGGACGACGATTCCGCCGGCCGCGCGGACGACCTTCAGAGCGTCTTCTGTAGCCGCTTCCACGTCTTTGGCCACGCCGCCCGCGCCTCCGCACGCCGTGCTCTCTCGCGCTCGACGAGGCGGCCCGCCGCGAGAGCCTGTCCCGGCGTCGCCGCGGCGGCGAGCTCGCGCAGCGTGTCCACGGCGACGACCGCGTCCTGGTGCTCCCCGAGGACGTCCTGCAGCTTCTTCGCCCGCTTCACCGGCTTCTTCTGGTCCGCGAGCTCGGCCGCGTACCGCGCGCGCTTGCCCTTCTTCCGCACGGCATGCAGCTCCTCGTCCGACGGCTCGTCCGGGAGCTTGCGCACCGCCTTCCGCACCTTGTGGAACGCCTTGCCGGCGAGCTCGTCGAGGGAAGCGTCCGATTCGCTCGGCTCGAGCTCGTCGATCGTCCGGGCCGTATCGTCGAGCAGCGCCAGGTACGTGTCGGAGCGGAGCCCGGCCAGCAGCCGGCGTGCGGCACCGGGAGCGCTCGGCCCGGAGGCCGTCGAGCAGCGTGCGGCCCTGTTTCGCATCCTCGCCTCCCAGCTCGGCCGCCTCGCTCCCGAGGCGCTCGAGCAGGACGTCGAGGTCGCGCACCTTGCCGAGCAGGCGGCCGAGCTCCTTCAGCCGCGCGTCGAGCTCGTCGGTGTCGGTCTCGACGAGCTTCTTGCCCGCGCGCAGCAGCGCCCGCAGGCGGCGGACCGCGACGCGCATGTCGTGGAGGCTGTCGGGGTCGCGGCCGAGGCGGGTGCCCGGGTCATGCCGCTCGATCTCGCGAAGCTGCTCGCGCAAGAGGCTCCGCAGCGCCTCGAACGGCGTCTGCGGAGAGCGAGAATCGCCGGCATTGCGGCCAAGCGCCCGGAACACCTTCGGTGTGCCGCTCCCTGGCTCGGCGCCGGAAGCGGCGAGCTCCTCGGCGAGGACGTCGAGCTGGGCGGGGCTGCCGGCGCGCAGCTCCACCTCCACCTCGACGAACTTGTCGCGCACGCGGCGGGCGTCCATCACGGCCACCTCGTCGACGGTCACCTCGGCGGTCGTTCCATCGCGGGCGACGAGCTCGCCGCGCCGCCGCGTGCGGAGCTCCGCCACCTTCTCGAGCGGCCCGTGCCGCAGGTGTGCGCGCAGGAGGTCGAGCATCTCTTGCGGCGGGTTGCGCGGGCCTCCTTCCGCCTCGATCTCGAGCCGCGAGTCGTCGGAAGGAAGCTTCAGCTGCCAGAGGCTGAGCCCGCGCTCGGTGCGGCGCCGAAGCGTGATGCCCGCATCGGCGAGCGACCCTCCGGGCACGTCGTAGTAGACGGACGTGAAGACACGCGGCTCGAGCGGCCGGCCGCCGAGCTCCGGCAGCCGAAAGCCGACCGGAGCGTCGAGCTTGCGCTCGTACTCGCTCGCCGCTCGCATGGAGCAACGTTACCCAGGCGACGCCGGGCTAACCGACGAGGTCGGCGAGCTGCTGCCGCGTCTGCGCGGCTTCGCGCTCGAGGGCGGGCGCCTGCGCGCCCGCGGCCTCGAGCAGGAGCCACTTGCGCCGCTGGGCGTCGATCTGCTGCAGCAGCTCGTCGACGCGACGGCGGTGTGACGTCCGGTCGTAGTCGTGGTTGGTCATGCAGCCTCCTGCAGCTCCGGCGCCTCGACCTCCTCGGCCCGCGCGCGCGCCGGCCGGAGGAAGACCGCGACGATGAGGATCCCGGCGACGAGCAGGCCGCCGAGGACGTCGAACGACGCCTGGAAGCCGTCCACCGTCGCGGGCGCGCTCCCGACCGACAGTGCGTGAGCGTGCGCATAGCCGGAGGTGGCGGTCGCGGCGATCGTGCTGATCGTCGCCACGCCGATCGCGCCGCCGATCTGGCGGCTCGTATTCACGAGTCCGGAGGCGACGCCCGCATCCGCGCGCGCGACTCCGGTCAGGCTCCCGATCGTGACCGGCACGAAGGAGAAGCCCATCCCCGCACCGCCGAGCACGAAGGCCGGGAAGATGTCCCAGAAGTAGTGGCCGTCCACCGGCAAGCGCGTCAGGAGCGCCACCGACGCGGTTGCCATGAGCAGGCCGGCGATCAGGGTCGCCCTGATCCCGGCGCGACCGACCACGACCTGCGCGACGTTCGAGGTGACGACGACCGTCAGGGCGAAGGCCACGAAGGCGACGCCGGTCTGGACGGCCGAGTAGTGGAGCACGTCCTGCAGATAGAGCGTGAGGACGAAGAACTCCGAGAAGGCGACCGCGCCGACGATCGCCATCGCGACGTTCGACGCGGAGAGGGTGGCCGAGCGGAAGATGCGCAACGGCAGGAGCGGCGACCGGGAGCGCGACTCGATCGCGACGAACGCCGCGATGAGCGCCGCTGCGGCGCTGAGCAGCCCGATCGTGACGGGTGAGCTCCAGCCGTCGGTCGTCGCCCGCGTGAGGGCGTAGACGAGCAGCATCAGCCCGGCCGTGACGGAGGTCGCGCCGGCCACGTCGAAGTGCCGGTGCGGCAGGTGGTCGGCGCGGCTCTCACGGAGCAGGAACGGTGTGAGGGCGATCGCAGCCAGCCCAACCGGAACGTTGATGAAGAAGATCCACGACCAGCCGAGGTACGAGGTGATCACGCCGCCGAGCAGGACGCCCGCGGCTGCACCGCTACCCGACGCCGCGCCGTAGATCCCGAGCGCGCGGTTGCGCTCGCGTCCTTCGGCGAACGTGGTCATCAGGAGCGAGAGCGCGGCCGGCGCGAGCAGCGCGCCACCGAGGCCCTGCAGCCCGCGGAACGCAACCAGCGAGCTCGAGGACCAGGCGATGCCGCAAAGGAGGGAGCTCGTGGCAAAGAGGGCGAGGCCCGCTACGAACATGCGCCGGCGACCGAGCAGGTCGGCCAGGCGTCCGCCGAGCAGCAGCGTCCCCCCGAAGAGAATCGCATAGGCGGTGATCACCCACTGCAGGCCCTCCTGGGAGAAGCCGAGGTCGGACTTGATCGAGGGCAGCGCGACGTTGACGATGGCGACGTCGAGAATGACCATGAACTGGGCCGTGACGATGAGCGCCAGGGCGCTCCACCGGCGCCGCGGGGAAAGCTGATGAAACGTGGGAATCAAGCGGTTCCTCCAATCGTTGGTATGACCAACTATACACAGGGGGAACGCTTGGTCGCGCTACCATATTCCGAGAAATGAGCATTGACATCAAAATCGATACAAAGTGGGCGCCACGGCTGCCGGCCGAGTTGATCGCGTCGAACGTCTTCCTCCTCAAGCGGCTCGGCTTTGCAGCCAAGACCCGCTCGCTCGAGGTCTACGAGCAGGAGGGCCTCAACCCGTATCACTACGCGATCCTCGCCCTACTCGACGAAGGCGTCCCCGAGACGCAGGCAGCGATCGCCGACGCGCTCGGCTACGACCGTGGCACGCTCGTCGGTCTCCTCGACGAGCTCGAGGAGCAGGGCCTCGTCGAGCGCAAGCGTGACCCTGACGACCGCCGGCGCCATCTCGTCCGCCTCACCGGCGACGGCAAGCGGACGCTTGGACGGCTGCGGGCGTTCGCGCGTAAGGTCGAGGAGGACTTCCTCGCGCCGCTCGACGCCGAGCAGCGAGAGGCTCTGCACGCGCTCCTGCTCCAGCTCGCCGCGCGGCATGAGCCGCGCTGCGCCCCGCTCCCCTAGGGCACGAGGCCCATCAGCCCGCCGGGATTGGCCGAAGGCGCCGCCTCGTCCGCTCCAGCAGGAGGTTGTCCAGCCGCTCGCCGCGTCCCCGAGGCTCGGCGACGGCAATCGTGAGCTCGGCTTCGAGCTCCTCGTCGGTCAGCGCCTCAATGCGGTCGTGACCGTCGACCAGCGGCCGTCCGGTCCGATCGTCTACCTGTCTCATGCCGTCCCACCCCTTCCGGCTCACATGATCGGGCGCGTGTCGCCGCGTGTTTAACAGCCTGCCGCCCGTGGCGCAACCGGGAACGGGGTCAGATGGATCGCGAACCGCTCTTTCGTAGGCGCTTCCAGGCGGCGGGAAACCGTTCCTGCACGCGCTCGCGACGCCGGCGTTGCCGCTCGGCGATCCGGCCGGCGGCGAACGCCGCCGCGGTCCGAACGTCGTCGACGGAGGCTCTGCGGAGGGTCTGCTCTGCGACGACGGCGTCCTGGTGCTCGCCGAGCAGGTTCTGGAGAACGCGGGCGTCGGCGAGGAGCCGCTTGCGCGCACTGCCCTTCGGCGCGGCGAGCTCGGCGGCGTAGCGGGCGCGCTTGAGGGCGATCCGGAGACGGTGGATCGCCTCCTCGTCGGGATGCTTGCCGAGCCCCCCGACGAGCTTGGCCAGCCGGCGGAACTCCTTCTTGGCGAGCGACTCGAGGGGCACCGCGTCGACTTCCTCATCGAGGCGGGGCGGCAGGCGCAAACGAGCGAGAACGAGGCGGTAGTCGCGGCTCTCGAGTGCCTCGAGGAGACGCCCGCGAGCGTGTTCGAGCTCCTTGTCGAGCCGCTCCAGGATCAGGGCTTTGGCCGCCTGGTCGGTCTCGTCGAGCCGTTCGAGCTCGTCGCGGAGGTGCTCGAGCACGACGTCGAGGTCGCGCACCGGCCCGGTGGCCTCACCGAGCCGCTGCAGCGCGTCGCCGAGCGACCGCCGCCAGTCCGGGTCGAGGTACGCGCGCGCCGTCCGCAAGAAGGAGCGCGCCTTTCGCGCGGCGACGCGGTGCTGGTGCAGGTTCTCTGGATCGTCCCCGAGCCTGACCCCGGGGTCGTGCGCGAGCAGCGAGACCCGCTGCGCCTCGAGCATCTCGCGCAACCGCATTGCGCCCGGGTCGCGGCTCACGGGCGGGCCCGGGACGAGTTCCTTGCCTGCGACGACGCCTCCGATCAGGCCCATGACCTCGGCCGGCGGCGACAGCCCGTTCGTCCCCGGCTCCCAGGCCTCGACCCTCTCGCCGCGCGGCAGCGTGAGCCGCCACTCGACGCCCGCCTCCGAGGGAAGCCTCGCCAGCGTCATGCCGAGCCTCTCGAGATCCCGCTCGGTGGTGTCGTACTCGTGCGCGACGGTGAACTCCCGCTCGGCGCTGAGCCAGTTCTCCTCCGGCGTCCCGGCCTCCCAGCCCCGGGAGATCTCGTAGGCGCGAAGCCGGACCATGTCATCGTCCACGTTGCGGAATTCCCCGGCCGCTCATCCTCTTCCTGCTAACCGCGGCGGAGGCGGCAGCGAACGCTAGCCGGTGGCGCGGAGATTGTCTCGCAAATGCTCGATGTCGGCGATCAGCGCCCTCACCTTGCCGTGGTCGTCGTCGGCATCGAGGCGAGCGGTGAGCTCTGCGCAGGTCGTCAGGAGATGCTCCCGCTGAGCCGGCGAGATGAGGGATAGGTCGGAGGCTTCCACCAGGATCGTCCAGGTCGGGGCATCCACCTGGACGGCCTCCATCAAGGGCGTGATCTCGCGCTCGTTGAAACTCACGTCCCTCTCGATTGCGTGGCCGCTGTGGAGGGCCTCGCTGAGACGGGCGGCGGCGGTTGCTGCGCCGGGCTCGATCCCCAGATCCCAGAGCCGGTCGCAGATCAGTCGTGCCGGCCGCGCGGCGACGACGGCCGAGCGGCCATCGGGAAGCAAGAACAAAAGCGAGCCTTTCATCGTCTCCTCCGGCTCGAAACCCGTGCCGCCGGGGGAGTCCTCGAGAACCTCCGCTAGCCAGCGGCGTCTCGGGAAGAGGGGGTGCGCAAGGGCAGCCTCGGCACACACACCGTACCCGCCCGAAACGGAAACCAATCGGCCCGCAATAGAGACTACGATGGACACAACCGAGGCGGACTCCCCGAGTACCCCTCTACGCCAAGCTTCCGCGGTTGACGCGGAGTGCGCGCGGTCTCTTCCCCGGATCGGCACCAATCTGAGGAGCCCGCATGGACGGCACCCCCAGTGGCGAGCGCGCAGCGCAGAACCAGTCGCTCTACCGCTCCATCAACGAGAACATCAGCGACCTCAACCAGACCCTTGCCGAGGTCACCCCGCTCAGCGGCGAGTGGATCTGCGAGTGCGCAGACACGGACTGCACCCTGCGCATCAACGCGACGCTTCAGGAGTACGAAGTCGTCCGAGCAAGCGGCCGCACCTTCCTCGTCTACCCGGGTCACGTCTACCCCGAGGTCGAGCGAGTCGTCGCCGAAAACGGCCGCTTCGTGACGGTTGAGAAGCTCGACAACGGCGGCGAGATCGCCGAGGACCTCGACCCGCGTCACGCGGACGGCGGCTAGCCCGGCGCGTTCCCGGCCGTCTTCAGCGTTTCGATCTCGAGATGTGTCCGCTCGATCACCTTCTCGAGCAGATCCGCCAGCTCTTCGTCTGCCGGATTGTCCGCAGCCCGCAACGTACGCAGCGTCGTCTCGCAGGTCGCGACCAGGATCGTGAGCATCGAAATCGTGCGGCTGCTGCCCTCGGCCATGGCGGCTTGATCTTCCGCCGGCGGCGACACCCAAACCTCGAGCCGATCTGACGCTACGGTGTGCCGTCGTGGATGCGCGCGAAAGACGGCTGGCGCAGAACGAGACGCTGTTCCGCGAGGTCAACGAACGGATCGATGACCTCGCGGTGACCTACGCCGACGAGGACCATCTCTACGAGTTCTTCTGCGAGTGCTCGAATGCCCACTGCGACTTGAAGCTCTCGCTCCCACGCGCGACCTACGAGCAGGCGAGAAGCGACTCCACCGTCTTCATCGTCGCCGAAGGCCATGACCTGCCGGAGATCGAGGAGGTCGTGCTGCGCGGCGCCGGGTACCAGTTCGTGCGGAAGCACGGAGAAGCGGCTGAGCTGGCCGAGGAAACGGACCCTCGAAGCGGCGGCGGCTGAGCTGGGCGCACGCGTTCTGCTCGCCGTCCTGCTGGCGACGCTGCTCGTAGCTCCGGCAACTGGAGCATCCGTGTCGTCGCGCCGGCCCACGGCGTATGCGGGCCTCGGGACCTGGCTCGACATCTTCGCCGGCCCGGCCTGGGCCAACCCGAAGCGGGAGGTTGCGACGATGGCTCGGGACGGTGTCCGGACGCTCTACCTGCAGACCGGCAACTACTCGCAGCGGGCCGACCTCGTGCGACGGGGCGCTCTCGGACGATTCGTCGATGCGGCGCATGCGGCCGGCTTGCGGGTCGTGGCCTGGTATCTGCCTTCGTTCACCGACCCTGCCCAGGACGCCCGGCGCTCGCTTGCGGCGATCCGCTTTCGCACCGCGACCGGCGAGCGCTTCGACTCCTTCGCGCTCGACATCGAGGCCGGCCTCGTGAGACCTGTTCCGCTGCGAAACCAGCGCTTGCTTCGGCTCTCGGCCCGGCTGCGCGCGGCCGCCGGTCCCCGCTATGCCCTGGGCGCGATCATCCCCTCTCCGGTGGGATTGCGACGGCATCCCGCCTACTGGCCGCGCTTCCCCTTCCGCTCGCTCGCCCGCTTCTACGACGTCTTCCTGCCCATGGCCTACGCCACCGACGCCGGCGTGCGCGGCAGCAAGGCCACCCGCGCCTACAACGCCACGGACGTGGCCGTGATCCGCAAACGCACGGGCGATCCGCACGTTCCGATCCACCTGATCGGCGGGATCGCGGGGTCGATGGGCACCGGAGAGATCGCCGGCTTCATGAGTGCAGTCGCCGCCTGCTCGCCGCTCGGCTACAGCCTGTACGAGTTCCCGATCACCAGCCGTGCCGCCTGGACGGCGCTCACCGCACGATCGGCCGTTGCCGGCAGCGGCCCGCCCTGCACCTGATGCCCCCGGCTTAGAAGACGGCCGACCTCGTCCCGCCGAGCAGGCCAGGAGTAGCTAGAGCGCGGCGGGGAAGTCAGAAGTTGGTGACAAACCCTTTCGGGGGGTCGCAATCGGTCGAGGGCTGTGTTACTTACGAGTAGCTGCGGCGCAACGCATCGCCCAACTACGGAAAGGGTCTTCGCATGTCACACGGGCTCTGGCGCCGCAGCCGGCGCTTCCCGGGCGCACCGCGCCCTCGGTTTGTGCTGATCGTCCTCGCGCTCTCCGCCCTGGCCGGTTCGCTGGTCGGCGGAAGCGCCCGTCCCGCTGCCGCTGCTGCTGGGATCCCGGCCGGCTTCGTGCGCACCTGCGCAACGCCGCCGCCGGGACAGATGGCGTGCTTCGCATTGCGCCGCACGACCGGCGTCGTCGCGAAGGTCGCGCGCGGCGTCAATCCGGCTATCACGGTCAGCGGCTACGGCCCGTCCGACCTGGACAGCGCATACAACGTGCCGACGACGCTCGGCTCAGGGAAGACTGTCGCGATCGTCGACGCCTACGACGACCCGAACGCCGCGAGCGACCTGAGTACCTATCGCAGCAACTTCGGGCTGCCCGCGTGCACGACTGCCAACGGCTGTTTCAAGAAGGTGAACCAGAGCGGCGCGACGAGCCCGCTCCCGTCCGCAGATACCGGCTGGTCGTCGGAGATCATGCTCGACCTCGAGATGGTCTCGGCGATCTGTCCGAACTGTCACATCCTGCTCGTCGAGGCGAGCAGCCCCACCACGGCGAACCTCGGGACGGCCGTCAACACGGCCGTCGCACAGGGTGCTGTCGCGGTCTCGAACAGCTACGGCGGCTCGGAGGTCTCGAGCGAGACGAGCTTCGACAACTCCTACTACAAGCACCCGGGCGTGGCGATCGTCGCCTCGTCCGGCGACAGCGGGTACACGCGCGAGTATCCGGCCGCCTCGCCGTACGTGACGGCCGTCGGGGGAACCGCGCTGTCGCACGCGAGCAACTCGCGCGGCTGGACGGAGTCCGTCTGGTCGACGTCCTCGAGCGAGGGAGCCGGCAGCGGCTGCTCGGCGTACGAGTCGAAGCCCTCGTTCCAGTCGGACAGCGGGTGTGCACGGCGGACCATCGCCGACGTCTCCGCGGTCGCAGACCCTGCGACCGGCGTGGCCGTCTACGACTCGTACGGCTCGGGCGGGTGGACGGTGTTCGGAGGCACAAGCGTCGCGTCGCCGATCATCGGCGCGATGTACGCGCTGGCCAGCCCACCGACGGCCGGCGCGTTCCCGAACTCGTATCCCTACGCGGATCCGGGCGCGCTCTACGACGTGACGACCGGCCAAACCGCCACGTGCTCGCCGGCGTACCTCTGCACTGCGGAGGTCGGGTACGACGGCCCGACCGGGCTCGGCACACCGAACGGCGTCGCGGCCTTCGGCCCCGCCTCGACAGGCGGGAGCGACTTCTCCGTATCGGTCAACCCGACGGCCGTCAGCGTGGCCGCCGGCTCGAACGCGACCGCGACGGTCTCGACGGCGGTCACCTCGGGCAGCTCGGAGTCCCTCTCGCTGAGCGCGAGCGGCCTGCCGAGCGGCGTGACGGCGTCGTTCTCACCGTCGACCGTCAACTCCGGCTCGTCGTCCGCGCTGACGTTCACCGCTTCCTCGACGGCGGCGGCCGGCAACTCCAGCATCACGATCACGGGGACAGGCGCTACCGGCTCGCACACGGCGACGCTCACGCTCAGCGTGACGGCGGCCGCTGGGAACGACTTCTCGCTGTCGGTCAGCCCGACGTCCGCCTCGGTCAGCGCAGGTTCGGGCGCGACGGCGACGGTCTCCACGGCTGTCACGTCGGGCTCGGCGCAGACCGTCTCGCTCAGCGCGAGCGGCCTGCCGAGCGGTGCGTCGGCGTCGTTCTCGCCGTCCTCGGTCACCGCCGGGACGTCGTCCGGGCTGACGATCTCCACCTCCAGCTCGACCGCCGCCGGGACGTACACGGTGACCATCACCGGAACCGGCCCGTCTGCGACGCACACAACGCCGTTCACGCTGACGGTGACGGCGGCGACCACGTGCACGGCGGCCCAGAAGATCGCGAATCCGGGCTTCGAGTCCGGGTCGATCGGCTGGTCGTCGACCTCCGGCGTAATCGGACAGAACGGGCCGTCCGAGCCGGCACACTCGGGCGTCTGGGATGCGTGGCTCGACGGCTACGGCCGGTCGCACACCGACACGACGTCCCAGTCGGTGACGATCCCGAGCGGCTGCAGCGCATACACGCTCTCGTTCTGGCTGCACATCGACACGGCCGAGACGACGAGGACGACGGCGTACGACAAGCTGACCGTGAAGCTCGGCTCGACCACGCTCGCCACGTACTCGAACCTCAACAAGGCGTCGGGTTACGTGCATCACTCGTTCAACGTCTCCGGCTTCGCCGGGCAGACCGTCACGCTCACGTTCAAGGGCGTGGAAGACAGCTCGCTGCAGACGTCTTTCGTCATCGACGACACGGCGCTGAACGTCAGCTAACTGACATGGCAAAGGGTCTTCGACGCCTGACTCAGGGCGTCGAAGACCCTCCCTCTCACCTGTTCGTCGGGTCAGGTGTCATGGCAAGGCGACTTCCAGCTCGGCGGCGCGCATGGGGACGTCGGCGGCGGCGTAGGCTGCAGGGGCGTCGAGCGTCTCCGCCTGGAGGAGCGCGTGGGCGAGGTTGTCGAGCTGCTCGCGGTGCTCGGTGAGCAGCTGCGTGACCTCCGCGTGCGCGTCCTCGACGATCCTGTGGACCTCCTCTTCGATCAGCGCCTGGGTGTGGGGCGAGGTCTCGCTCGAACCGGGAAAGGTCGGTCCCTGTCCGTCGCCGGGCAGGATGGTGATCGGGCCGACTTTCTCGCTCATCCCCCAGCGACCGACCATCTGGCGCGCGATCTGGGTGAGCTGTTCGAGGTCCGATTCGGCGCCGGTCGTGATCTTCCCGTACACCACCTCCTCGGCCACCCGTCCGCCGAGGGAGACGGCGATCTTGGCCTCGAGTTCCTCGCGGGAGTAGGAGACGCGGTCGGAGTCGGGAGTGGAGAGCGTCACGCCGAGCGCCATGCCGCGCGGGATGATCGAAACCTTGCGCACCGGGTCGGCTTCCGGCGTGAGCATCCCTACGAGTGCGTGCCCCGACTCGTGATACGCGGTCCTCTCGCGGTCCGCCGGGCCGAGGACGATGCCGCGGGGAGCGCCGAGCAGGATCTTCTCGAGCGAATCCGTGAAGTCGGCCATGTCGACCTTGGCGTGGTTGCGCCGGGCCGCGAGCAGCGCGGCCTCGTTGGCGAGGTTGGCGAGGTCGGCCCCGACCATCCCCGGGGTCGTCGACGCGAGCGCCTCGAGGTCGACGTCGTCCGCGAGCGGCAGCGACCTCGTGTGGACCTGGAGGATCTTCAGCCGGCCGTCCCGGTCGGGGGGCAGCACGGCTACGCGGCGGTCGAACCGCCCGGGGCGCAGGAGGGCGGGGTCGAGGATCTCCGGCCGGTTGGTGGCCCCGATCACGACCACCGCCTGCGCCGACTCGAAGCCGTCCATCTCGGTGAGAATCTGGTCGAGCGTCTGCTCACGCTCGTCGTTGGCACCGGTGATGCCGGCGGATCCCTGACGCGAGCGGCCGATGGCGTCGAGCTCGTCGATGAAGATGATCGACGGGGCGGCCTCCTTCGCCTTCGCGAACAGGTCGCGCACGCGCGCGGCACCGACGCCGACGATCGCCTCGATGAACTCGGAGGCGGCGATCGAGAAGAACGCCGCGTGCGCCTCGCCGGCGACCGCCCTCGCGGCGAGCGTCTTGCCCGTGCCGGGCGCCCCGAACAGCAGGACGCCGTGCGGGATCCGGGCGCCCAGACGGACATACCGGTCCGGCGTCTTGAGGAAGTCGACGATCTCGGTCAGCTCGGCCTTCGCCTCGTCGATGCCGGCGACGTCGTCGAAGGTGACCTGGATCGACGCCGGATCGACGCGGCGCGCCTGGGAACGCCCGAATCCGCTCAGCCCTCCGAGACCTCCGGCACCGGCTTGTGCGCGCCGGGCGAGAAACAGGAGCAGCCCGACGAAGAGCAGGGTGGGGCCGAACCCGAGCAGGATCTCGGTCAGGAGCGATGAGCCGGGATTCGGGTTCTGGGCATTGACCTGCACGCCCTTCGACTGGAGCAGCTTCGTCAGCGCGGTGTTGTCCCAGAAGGTCGGCACCTCGGTCGAGAAGAGCGTCGTGTGAGTGGTCTTGCCGTTCCCTGACGAGTAGGCGACCTTCTGCGTGAACGTCCCGTCGATCGTGTCGCCTTTCGAGGAGATCGACTTCACCTGCCCGGCGTCGACCTGCCGGAGGAAGTACGGGCTGAACGGCACCTTCACCCGCGGCTCCCCGCCCCTCTGGGACATCGCAACGGACAGCACGTTGATCAGCAGCAGCGCCGCGACGAAGATCCAGAACCCGCGCAGCCGGTGTGGTGGACGCGGCTTGTGCTCCTCCGGCATGCCTCGCCCGTCCGGCGCCGGCGCAACCCGCCAGCGGCCCTTGTCTCGCCGCATTTGCCCCGGCGGCACGGCCTTCGTGCTGTCGCTTTCGGTGAGACCAGGCACCTACATCTCCTCCATTGCTGACGCCGCCAAGACTGGTGGTCTCGTCTGCTGGTCGCACCCGTGCACGCCCTGGTCCGCGCCCTCGGTCGAATAGTAGGAAACCCACGGCTGAGCGGGCGCCGTCGGCCGGGGTGCGCCGCGGTGTCTGCGCCCGTGTATCACTGGTCAAGCCGCAAGCGTGAGCTTGTGGCCAGAAACACCTCACCGCCCCTCGATCAGGGATCCCGTCCGCGCCGACTGCTGCCGATGCTTTCGGGCGTGGCGGGTGTCGCGGTGTGGCAGGGGAAGTTCGGAGTCGCCCAAGCGGAGCGATTGCTTTGGCGCGCCGGGTTCGGGCCCCGGCCCGGTGAGGCGCAGGCGTTCGCCCGCCTCGGGCTTGAAGGCGCCGTCCACGAACTGACCCATCCCGGCCGGGAACACCTCGTGGGCCACAAGCCGCACGACGAGAAGGGACGCCCGCTGGCGCCCTTCGACGCGTGGGGCCAGGACCATGTCTGGTGGCTCGATCGCATGGTGCGGACCTCGCGGCCCCTCGTCGAGCGGATGGCGCTCGTCTGGCACGACTGGTTCGCGACCTCGAACACCGGCGTCGGCTCTCAGCGGCTGATGCTGAAGCAGAACCAGCTCTTCCGTCGCCGAGGCCTCGGATCGTTCCACGAGCTGCTCCTCGACGTCACCAAGGACCCGGCGATGCTGCTCTGGCTGAACGGAAGCGACAACTCGAAGGACTCGCCGAACGAGAACTACGCCCGGGAGATGATGGAGCTGTTCACGCTCGGCGCCGGCCGCGGCTACGGCGAGCGCGACGTCCGCCAGCAGGCGCGCGCTCTCACGGGCTTCCGGAACAGCTGGAGCCAGAGCAGCGGGCCGGTGAAGTTCAGGTACGACCCGCACTACCACGATCCAGCCGCGAAGACGATCTTCCACCACCGCGGCCGGTTCACGTGGAGAGACTCGTGCCGCCTCTGCGTCACACACCCCGACCACAGCTCGTTCTTCGTCCGGAAGCTCTGGAGCTACTTCGTCCCCGAAGCGCCTGACCACGCGACACAGCGGGCCCTCGAGCGACTCTACGTTTCCTCGAAGTACGAGGTGCGGCCCGTCGTCGCCGCAATCCTCCGCCATCCTGCGCTCTACAACGGGCCGCGAATGGTGAAGCCGCCGGTCGTCTACAACGCCGGACTTCTCCGCCGGATCCGCCGCGGGATCGACACCACCGCTTGGACGTGGCTGGACTCGATGGCAGGGCAGCAGCTCTTCTACCCACCAAACGTCGCGGGCTGGGACGACACGCGCTGGCTCGACACCGCGACCTGGCGCGGACGCTGGTGGATCGCGCAGTACGTGCTCGACCGGTACGCACTCGACCCCGGACACGCCCACCAGCCCTACGACGCGAAGGAGCTCCTCGACCGCGCCTGCCGGTTCTGGCACGACCCCCCGCTCGGCCCGGCGACGCGGCACGCGCTCCACACGTTCGCGCGCCGCGCCCTCGGCGACGCTAAGGGTGCCTCCTGGAAGCGCGAGCAGTACCCGGTGATGGTGCAGAACGCGCTCCGCCAGCTGATCGCCGTCTCGCCGGAGCTGCAGGCCGCATGACGAGAGCTTGCAGTCACTGCGATGGGCTCTCGCGCTCGCGGCTCCTCCATCGCGCAATGGCAGAAGCCGGTCGCGGCCTCCCGGCGATCGAGCCCGGAATGCCGCTGCCGGCCGGAACCGGGCTCACCCGTCGCCGGTTCATCGTCAAGAGTCTCGGCGCCGCAGTCGCCGTCTACGGCGGCTCGCGAATCGGGCTCGGCGCGATGCAGGAAGGGATCGCCGCCGCAGCATCCGGCCCCGCGGCCCCCGTCCTGGTCTCCATCTTCCTCGAGGGCGGTGCAGACGGCCTCTCCGTCCTGTCTCCGCAGGGCGACCCGCTCTATAGGAAGCTTCGGCCGAAGCTCGCACTCGCCGGCGGCACCCCGCTCGCCGAGGACGACCGCCTCTACTGGCATCCGGCGCTCGGCGGCCTCGAGCAGCTCTACGGCGAGAAGAAGGTGACGGTGCTGCCGGCCGTCGGCTACACCCACGCCGACCAGTCGCACTTCACGTCGCGCCACTACTGGGAGGTCGGAGCGACGGAAGCCTCGCTCCGAACGGGGTGGCTCGGACGCTACCTCGACAGGGTCGGCAAGGCGGACAACCCTCTCCAGGGACTGTCTCTCGACGACACGCTCGCACCCGCGCTCGCGACTGCCAAGGTGCCGATCGCTTCGATCTCGGGCCCCGACCAATACGACTTCTACAGCAACCGGGTCTGGGGCCAGGTCGAGCAGCGGATGCTCGAGACGATCGGGCTGATGGGCCACCAACCTGCCGACGCCGGGCTGCGGACCGCCGGCGACATCGCGGGGCAGGTCGACCGGCTGCGCAGGCAGCTGATTCCCTTCCAGTCGTCGGACGGGCAGCCGTCGTACTCGATCCCGGTCGCGTATCCGAAGTCGGATGACCCGTTCCCACAGAGGCTCGCTGGGCTCGCCGCCATGCTCGCCGCGGGTCTGCCCCTGCACTGTGTCGCGCTGACGGCTCCCGGCGAGTACGACACGCACGCCGACGAGCCCACCGCCCTCGCCCAGGGGCTACAGCTGACCTCGGACTCCCTGCTCGCGTTCCAGCGCGACCTCGAGGCGCGTGGGCTCGCCGACCGGGTCCTCGTGCACATCTGGTCGGAGTTCGGCCGGCGTGCAGCCGAGAACGGCGACAGCGGTACCGACCACGGAGCGGCCGGCACCGGCTTTCTCGTCGGAACCCGCGCGTCCGGAAAGATGGTCGGCGAGTTCCCCGGTCTTCAAAGCGGTCTGGACACGGACGGCAACCTGGCCGCCACCTCCGATTTCCGAGGCGTCTACTCGGCCCTGCTGGAGCAGTGGTTGGGCGTCGACGCCGCCGCGGTGATCCCGAAGGCCGCCTCCTTCCAGCGGCCCCAACTCGTCGCATGATCGCTCACGCGCCACCTTCACGCCCTCCTGCCCGCGTCCAGGTGGTCGCGCAGGAGTTCCGCTACAGCCTCTCCCGCACGACCGTGAAGGCCGGCCGCGTGATCGTCGAGCTCGTCAACCGCGGCCAGGACACGCACGACCTCGATCTCCGGCGCGTCGGCAGCACGCGGATCTACCGGTTCCCAAGCGTGCCGCCGGGCCAGGTGGTCGACCGCGAATGGAAGCTCGCGCCGGGCAGGTACGTGCTCTGGTGCGCGATGCCGGGCCACCGCGAGCTCGGGATGCACGCCGTGCTGCGCGTCGCTCGCGCGAAGTCTTCCCGTTAGTGCCCCGCCGTCTCGCCGCTACTTGTCGTACACCCATCCTGCCCAGGAGGCCTTCCGATTGGATTTCCTGTTTTTCCATGACGTCCTCAAAGCGGGGGAAGTCACGACTGCACCCCAATACATGACGGGCTTCTTGAGCATCCTCGTCTTCGCGATCTGCGGTCAGTCGTTGTTGATCTCGCGGCGATAAGCCCGCACACAATCCAGCTGTGCGCCGTCAGGTGAGAGGGCGGTCGCTCACTCGACTGCGCGCTGGGTCAGGTCTGCGGACTCAGCCCGAGCCGCTGATCTTCTCTTGTCCGGGGAAGGTGATCGAGATTTCTCCCGCGAACGCGCACTGGCAAATGTCGTCGTCAAGGACGGCAGGGGCGCCCCCCAGGAGCACGTCAGGAGAACCCGGCGTCCAAGGCCCGAGAATTTCAGGAGTGCAGGGCATGGGCGTGAGCACCCCGAGCGCTGCAGCGGTCGCTGCGGCCACAGCGGGATTGGCCAAGCTGCTGCACATGCCAAACGCGGCGATCTGCGGCGTGTCCAAGATCGTCGCGAGCGGCAAATCACCTGCTGCCGAGACAGCAGTCTGTGATCTCACGTTCAGCTCCCCCGGTGCCGACCCGAACGAGCACGTCATCAACGCGCCCTGACATACGAACTCAGCCATAACGTGCTCCTTTCGACGGCGAGCTGAGTCCGAACTTGCGAACGGTCCAGCATTGCCGTCTACGACTTGCGATCAGTGACATGAACTGGATCTAACGGTGGGCCGTGGGTAGTGGCTCGGGCCGGTCAGTTCGCGATGAACCAGCCGACTTGGAGTGTCTTCTGCGGGGGAACCCGTTGGGACAGGAAGATCGTGAATGAACCTGCCGCGACGTTCGGCACGACAGCTTGAACCGAAAGGTCTCTGACCTGATTCTGAGCCGTCGCGAACACAAGACTTGCCGACGAGAGCGACAGGCCAGTCACGGTGGCCGAGGTGTGGCCTCCGCCGATCGACGCGACCCCGCTGCGAGCGAAGTTGACAACGTCCGAGAAGGACGAGATACCCTGGACCACGAAGTCCGCTCCGCTGTCGGTGGCCTGCACCCTCCTCCTAAGCTCACGTCCAGCGACTCGCCTGGAGCGACTCTGTTGTCGGGCGGCAACTGAGGCCCGCGCGGGCGCAGCAGCGGCTCCCGCGGCGGCAAACAAGCCCACGCCCAAACCCATCGCCGCTCTCGCTATGAACGTCCCACGCGAATGTAGACGCTCGGCAGAGGCGCGCTCTTCCCTCTCCTCAGCGCTCGGCGCTCCGGCCGCGAGCAGTTCGCGGCCTACGTCGTCTGGGTGATCCATGGTCCCACCTTTCGTCGGCTTACTGCAAGGCCCCCGCTGCTGGCGACCCTACTCCTGGGCGAGACGCTCTACAACAGCGCTGTGGTCACCGGTCGCATGAACCTGCCGCGCACGTCGCTGGCCCGATCAGTCTGCTGAAGATCGCCCTGCTCGACCGTCGATGGAGTCGATCGCCCGTTGCATCCGCTTGTGCGCCGGCGGCTTCACTAAGTGGACCTTGAGCTTGGGCGGCGTGATCCTACCGTCACGACCCGCTCCTCGATCCACCGCAGCACCGTATCCGGTTCGCTCGGGGCTAACGGGGTCGGTCAGCGCGAGGACGTGGCCGAAGCTCAGCTCCTCCACCTCATCGAGCTCGAGAAGGACGATTGCCTCGGCATACGTGGTCACCCAGATCCAGTTTGATCCGGCGGGGTGCGTTCGTTGTCCACCCACACCTTCCTGGAGAAAGCGCATTTCTCGGAGCCGCCTCGCGTTAGTGCCCCCGGCATGAATCGAACATGCGCACGCGGTTTAGGAAACCACTGCTCTATCCACTGAGCTACGGGGGCCGCGGGACATTGTGCCGCGCCGGCCCCGGCGTGCGAGGATCGTCGGCATGAGCGAGACGAGCACGATCGCCGACCTCCTGCACGAGGCGGGCGAGACGCACCACGTCGTCTACCGCATCGTCGACGGCGACGACCCCGACTGGGCCTCGTGGTACGCCGACTGGCTCATCTCACACTCGGAGCTGCCGCAGCTCCTCGGCGCCACCCCGGTCCGCAGTCACCTCGTCCACGCGCTCGTCCAGCTCGACCGCGACTACACCGCCGAGCCGCGCGAGGAGCGCTGGGAGGACTGGTACGCGGAACGCCTACGCGCGGAGTTCGGCGCCTAGCCGGTCCTCGGCACGGGTCAGCGGCTCGTCGGCGTCGCGCGACAGCATCGCCACGAGCTCCGGACCGCGCTCGGCGACGTAGACGGCTCCCGCAGCGCCCACGCCCATCGCGAGGGCCGTCACGACAGGACCACGCAGCCTGATCCCGAGAGCCTCGTCCAGAGAAAAGCGTCCTGGCCCGCCGTCCGCGAGCGCGGCCAGCACCGCCAGGATCACAGCCGGATACTCCACGCCGCCGTCGGTGATCCAGAGGCCGTTCTGCGCATGCACGTGCCGGATCGCGTTCGTCATCACGCCGGTGAGCATGCCCACGGCCGCCGGGGTGAAGAGCCCGAGCGCGAGCAGCGAGCCGCCGGCCGCCTCGGCGGCGCCGGCCATCACAGCCGTCTCGCGTCCCGGCTTCAGGCCGACCTGCTCGAAGAACTCCCCCGTCTCCTCAGGCCCGCCGCCGCCGAACCAGCCGGCGAGCTTCTGCATGCCGTGCCCGAAGAAGTAGCCGCCGACCGTCGCCCGCAATGCCAGCTTGCCGAGACCGATCACGTCTTCGGGCTACCCCGAGGATGGGAACGGAAACCCAGGAGCTACAGTCCGCCGCGATGAGCGAGTTCAGCCTCGGAGAGCTGCTCGACTCGCGGCGCGGGGAGGATCTCGACCTCTGGGCCCGCACGATCAACCCGCAGTTCGTGCGCGTGCTGCGGACGATCGGCTTCGACCGCACGTGGTCGCGCGCCGAAGGGGCGTACCTCTACGACGCCGACGGGACGCGGTTCCTCGACCTGCTCGGCGGCTTCGGGATGTACGGCGTCGGCCGGAACAACCCGCGGATCCGCGCGGCGCTGGTCGAGGCCCTCGAGCTCGAGACGCCCGGGATGCTCGCCATGGGCACGACGCTTCTCCCCGGGCTCCTGGCAGAGGCGCTGATCGGGCTCGCCGGCGGCCGGATCGAACGCTGCCTCTTCACGAGCACCGGCACCGGTGCGGTCGAGGCCGCGCTGAAGCTCGGGCGCGCAGCGACGGGACGGAAACGCGTCCTCTCCGCCGAGCACGCCTTCCACGGGCTGACGCTCGGCTCCCTCTCCGCGAACGGAAACCCGGAGTTCACGGCGCGCTTCCAGCCGCTCTTGCCAGGGTTCGAGCAAGTCCCGTTCGGCGACCTCGAAGCGCTGGAGGAGCAGCTGCGGCGTGAGGACGTGGCCCTCTTCCTCGTCGAGCCGGTGCAGGGGAAGGGGATCCACCTGCCCCCCGAGGGCTACCTCGAAGGCGCGCAGGAGCTCTGCCGCCGCTACGGCACGCTCTTCTGCGTCGACGAGGTGCTGACCGGGTTCGGGCGCACCGGCCGGATGTTCGCCTTCCAGCACTGGGGCCTCGAGCCGGATCTCGTCACGGTCGCAAAGTCGCTCTCGGGCGGCTACGTCCCCGTCGGCGCACTGCTCATGGCCCGCTCGGTACACGAGGCGGTCTTCGACTCGATGCCGCACGCCATGTCGCACGGCTCGACGTTCGCGCCGAACGAGCTCGCGATGGCGGCCGGGCTCGCGACGTTGCACGAGCTGCGCGAGCAGCGGCTCGTCGAGGAGAGCGCCCGCCTCGGCGAGCGGCTGCTCGAGCTGACGCGGCCCCTGGTGGACGAGTGCGAGGTCGTGCGCGACGTGCGCGGGCTCGGGCTCGCGTGGGCGATCGAGTTCGGGGAGCCGGCGGGCGGCGGCCGCAGGACGTACCGGATGATCGAGCGGGCGCAGCGTGGGCTCTTCGCGCAGCTCGTCGTCGTACCGCTCTTCACGAAGCGCCACATCCTGACCCAGGTCGCCGGCCACGACATGGCGGTGATCCGGATCCTGCCGCCGCTCGTCGTGACGGACAGCGACGTCGAAGAGTTCGTGGACGCGCTGCGCGCGACGATCGAGGCGGCGCAGCGGCCGAGAACGCTGACGAAGCTCGCGTTCTCGGCCGCGAGCGCCGGAATCCGGCGCTAGCCGCTCACCGCGAAGAGCCGCCACTCGCCCGGCACGCCCTTGAGCTCTGCCACCCCTCGTTCCTCGAACGAGAGACCCGAGCCCGCGACGAGGTCGCGGACGGTCTGCGAGACGAGCACCTCGCCGGGACGCGCCTCGGCAGCGACCCGCGCACCGATGTTGACCGCCAGTCCGCCGATCTTGCCGTCGACGAGCTGACACTCGCCCGTGTGCAGGCCCGCCCGGATCTCGAGGCCCAGGTCGCCCACGCCCTCGCTCACGGCACAGGCACAGCGAATCGCGCGCGCCGGGCCGTCGAAGGCGGCGAAGAATCCGTCGCCCGCGGTGTCGAGCTCTCGTCCCCGGTGCCGGACGAGTTCCCGGCGGATCAGCGCATGATGTCGCTCGATCAGCTCCCGCCAGCCGCGGTCACCGAGCTCTGCGGCCTTCGCCGTCGAGCCGACGATGTCCGTGAACAGCACTGTGGCGAGCACGCTCTCGATCTCCGTGGCAGGAGGCTCCGACTGGGCGAGCGGCAGGAGGAACTCGCGCAGCTCCTGCTCGACCGGCTCGGAGTCGCCGGCGGGAATGATGTGCTCGCTGCCGGGGAACTCGATGTAGCGAGCACCGGGAATATGCTCGGCGAACCAGCGTCCTCCCTCGACCGGCGCCATCGGATCGCCGGCACGGTGCATGACGAGGGTCGGCACGCGAATCGTCGGCGCGATCTCGCGGACGTCGATCTCGAGGTTCATCAGATCAAGCTGCCTGATCGCGCCCGGGCTACCGCTCCGGCGCATCCGCTTGGCGAAGAAGTCGATCTCCTCGTCGGTGACATCGGCACCAGAGCCTCCCATCAACTCGGTTGCCAGTTCGCGCGTCCCCCAGCGCCGCGCGATGTCGTCGAGCTCCGCGAGGTACGTCTCCCGTGTCGGCCCGTACGGGTAGCCGGGTGCCCGCGTGAACCGCGGCGTCGAGGCCCAGAGCACGAGGGCGAGCGTCCGCTCAGGATACGTCGCCGCGAACAGGGCCGAGAGCGGACCGCCTTCCGACGCGCCGACGACGGCGGCACGCTCGGAGCCGACGGCGTCGAGCACCGCGCGAACGTCGTCCATCCGCGTCTCCATGTCCGCGATGCCCACCATCGGGTCGGAGAGGCCGGTACCGCGCTTGTCGAAGCGGATCACGCGCGCCCACTCACCGAGCCGGCGGTAGTACGCCGTGGCGGTCTCGTCCTCCCAGGTGAGCTCTACGTTGGAGATCCAGGCAGGGAAGATGACTAGGTCGAGCGGGCCGGAGCCGTGCACCTGATAGGCGATCGATACGTCGCCGCTGAGGGCGTATCTGGTCTCGGGCGGCTCCACGTGGCAAGTCTCCCGGAATCAGGAGCCCGCGGCTAGCGATCAGCTGCCGCGCTCGAGCGGCAGGCCGCGCTTCGACCACTCGCTCCACGAGCCGGGATAGAGGCGGCCGTCGCGGCCCGCGAGCCAGGCGCGGTGGAGGGTGACGCAGGCGGTGACGCCCGAGCCGCAGTACGCGACGAGCTCTCCGGGCGGCAGCTCCGGCAGCGGCTCGTTCCACGGCGTGTTCGCTGCGCCGGGGATGCGGCCGGGCGGATCGTCGACCTCGTTCGGCTCGCCGCGCCAGCGGTTCGCCGTCCGTGCGTCGAGAACCAGGAGCGACCGGTCGCCGAGACGACGGGCGATCTCCTCCGCCGCGATCGTGTCGCCCTCGCGCTCGCGAGGGACGAACCAGGCCGGCTCGATCTCCTCCTCACCGGTGCGCAGCTCGCCGCCCCACGCGTCGATTCCGCCCACCAGGACGGCGCAGTCCTCGTGCCCGAAGTGGCGGAGCAGCCACCACAGCCGCTCCGCTCCGCCGAGCGAGCCGTACGCCACGACGAAGACGTCTGCGCCGATCCCGGCGCGGCCGGCGGCGGCGGCGAACTTCTCCGCGGAGGGAAGCGGGTGGCGCCCGCCGGCCGGCACCGACACGTCCGACAGGTCCGCGTCCACGTCGAGGAAGGACGCGCCCGGGATGTGCCCGGCCAGGTACTCCCGGCGACCGGCCTCCGGGTCCCCCAGCTGCCACCTGCAGTCGACGAATCGGTAGCGGATCACTGCGACCGGCTCGGCGTCCAGACGGCCGCGAGGATGCCGAGCCCCACGAGGACGCCGCCGCCGAGCCAGCGCTGGACGCGCGCGATCCCGGCCGAGCCTCGCAGGCGGTCGGCGACCGTCCCTGCGGCGACCGCCCACATGCTGTCGCTCAGGAACCCCAGCAGGGCAAAGCTGAGCCCGAGCGCAAGCACCTGCACCCACGCGTGGCTCGCGTCCGGGTCGACGAACTGTGGGAGGAACGCGAAGATGAAGACGATCGTCTTCGGGTTCGTGAGGTTGACGAAGATGCCCTGGGCATACGCGCGCCGGCGCGTCCGCGGCACCGCTGTCTCGTCGGGAGGCTCGAGGCCCCGCCCGAGCAGGCGGCGCACGCCGAGCAGGAAGAGATACGCGGCGCCGACGTACTTGACGGCGTCGAACGCGACCGTCGAGGCGAGGATCAACGACGAGAGGCCCGCCGTCGCGAGCGCGACGTACGCGATCGTTCCCGTCGTGATGCCGGCTACCGAGGCCAGGCCGCCCGCGCGGCCCATCTCGATGCTGCGCGTCACGACGTAGAGCACGGCAGGGCCGGGTACGAGCAGCAGCGCGATCGCGGTCGCGAGGAAGACGGCGTAAGTCGAGGCCGAAGGCACCGGGCCGAGCCTAGATCTCCCGGTCGAGCCAGTCGAGGGCCACGGCAAGCTGCCGCGCCTGGAACTCGCGCACCGTCGGCGCCGTCTCGGGAGCCGGCAGGCCGGCGGTCGCCCCGAAGATCCCGGAGAGGAAGGCCGCGAACCCGGGACTGTCGGGCAGCAGCTCCCAGGGCGGTGGGCCTCCCTCGAGGGCGAGGCTGCACGCCCAGGCGGCCAGGTCGAGCTCGGGCGCCGCGAACGAGACGAAGTTCCAGTCGACGAGGATGGCTCGGTCGTCGAGCGTGCAGAGGTTGTCGCTGCGCACGTCGAGATGGACGACCGCCTCGCCGTCGAGCGGCGCCGCCTCCGCCACTTCGATGATCGCCGGCAGCCGCTCGTCGAGCCAGGCGCGCGAGCGCAGGCCGAGCGAGAGAAACGGCTCGGGATCCGCCGCAATGGTGTGCCAGCGACCGAACCAGCCACCGTACGTCTCGCGCACCGGGCGCGTGTTCGCCGGCGCCGGGGACCCGTGCAGCTCGTCGAGCGCGGCGCGGACGAGTGCGACCCGCTCAGCCGTCCAGCGCGGCGCCCAGTCGGCGTGACAGAGGTCCTCGATCACGAGCAGCGGCCGGGCGCCGTCGTCGTCGAACCCGATCAGCTCCGGGATGAAGCTGCCCCGCAGCGAGGCGTAGACCTCGTGCTCGCGCCGCAGCCATTCCGCCATGTGCTCTGCGTCCGCGGTCTTCGCGAAGACGCGGCGTCCATCGTCGAGCGCAACCGTGTACCGCTCGGCCGTCGAGTAGCCGCCGGCCCGCGGGGTCCAGCCCAGAGGCTGCGCGCCGACAAGCGCCGCGAGCCGTCCGGCGAGGTCGGCGTGGCTCATCGTCGGAGGCTACGCGCGGCAGTGCTCTGGGCGAGGCCGGCTCCGCCGCCACGCAAGAATCCGGACGGAATCGATGCGAAGGAAGCGCCCGCCGAGCTGGTGAGCGCTCAGTGTGCGAGGCCATTCCAAGCGTGTAGAGGGATCGCTACGCCGCGTCGGCTTCCGGCTCGCGGAGCTGGTGCACATGCCCGACCAAGTGCCCGTGGCTCTCGGTCCCGTAGCCGCCGGGAACCGGGATGTAGAACTCGGGATAGCCCCACATACCGTGCTCGGCGACGTCGAGGCCCGCCGTCTCGACATGCTCCTCGACGCGGATGCCCCACAGCCGATTGAGTGTCCAGAGCGAGCCGAACGAGGCGCTGAAGGTGAAGGCGCCGACGGCGACGAGGCCGAGCGCCTGCACGCCGAGCTGGTACGGCGAGCCGGTGTAGAGGAGGCCGCCGCGGCCGACGCCGACCGTGGCCGCGAGCGCCGGGAGGGCGAAGAGGCCGGTTGCCAGTGTCCCCCAGACGCCGGCGAGCCCGTGCACGGCGACGGCCCCGATCGGGTCGTCGATCCCGAGCCGCTCGACAAGCGGGACGGCCACCACGGCGACGAGCGACGCGAAGAAGCCGATCACGACCGCCGCCCACGGGGCAACGAACCCGCACGCCGCCGTGATCGCGACGAGGGCCGCCAGCACGCCGTTCAGCATCATCGAGACGTCCGGCTTGCGGAGGACGACCCACGCGACGCAGATCCCGCCGAGGCCGCCGGCCGCCGCGGCGAGGTTCGTCGTCAGCGCGACGTAGCCGAAGAAGCCGACGTGACCGCCGGTGACGACGCCGAGCGTCGAACCGGGGTTGAAGCCGAACCAGCCGAACCAGAGGATCAGCGTCCCGAGCACGGCGTAGGGCATGTTGTGGCCGGGGATCGCGTTCGCGCGGCCGTCGTGGCCGAACTTCCCGATCCGCGGGCCGAGCAGGAGCGCGCCGGCGAGCGCTGCGAGCGCTCCCTGGTAGTGGACGACCGTCGAGCCCGCGAAGTCCTGCATCCCGAACCGCTGCAGCCAGCCACCCGGCGCCCAGATCCAGTGGGAGACGAGCGAGTAGACCACGGTGAAGATCCCGCCGAAGGCGAAGTAGACCCAGAGCTTCGCGCGCTCGGCCATCGCGCCCCAGACGATCGCTAGCGAGACGCCCGCGAAGACGACCTCGAACAGCCAGGCCGTCGCGCCCGGGATTCCCGCGAACGCAGCGTACGGCGCCTTCCCCACCGCGAGCAGCGCGGCCACCGAGGGGGCGAATCCGTGCGTGCCGAACAGCGAGTTCCCGTTCCCGAAGGCGAGCCCGAAGCCGACGAGCCAGTAGACGAGTGAGGCGACACCGAAGATGAGGACGTTCTTGCCGGCGATGTGGGCGGCGTTCTTCATCCTCGTCAGGCCCGCTTCGAGGAAGGCGAAGCCCGCCTGCATGAACATCACGAGGACGGCCGCGATGACGACCCAGACCGTGTTCGCGGCGATCAGCAGCTGATGGTTGCTCATCCGAGACGCTCCCCTGTGCGGTGGTGGACGACGTCGGCAACAGGTGTGGTCCAGCAGAGGCCGTCGCCGGAGGAGTGGCCCGTGCGGGCGGCGTCGGCGATAGCGGCGACGACCGTCTCGGCGAGCGCGTCCTCGACGACGAACGTGAGGAGCGCCTTCGGCAGAAATCGGGACTCGAACGTGCGGCCGCGGTACTCGTGCGTCACGCCGCGCTCGCGGCCGTGGCCGATCGCCTCGATCACCGTGACGCCGACGTGGCCGGTCGCCTCCTCGACCGCATCGATCACGGTCTCGACCCGCTCCCTCACGACCACCGCCTCGACCTTGACCATCCCGCTCCCTCCCTGGACCACGAAAAAAGCCCCGCGACCGCTCAGGTCACGAGGCTCCATCGCCTCGGCGGCCCGCCGGCTCCGGCGCACCGCCTGCAACGACGCTAACGCCGGCGGCGGACGGCATCTGCTTCGCTACCGGGCATGCTGACGTGGCGGGAGCTCGAGCAAGCGGCGCCCGAGATCGCCACGCACGGCCGCGAGCTGATCGAGCAGTTCCAGTTCGTCCTCGTCGGCACGCTCACGAAGGACGGCTCGCCGCGGATCACGCCGGTCGAGGCGTACATCATCGACGGGCACCTGCTCTCGAACATGATCCCGCGCTCGCTGAAGGCTCGCGACCTCCTCCGCGACCCGCGCGTCTACGTCCACGCGCCGGTCACGGCGAAGGAGGGATCGCCGGAGTTCAAGCTCGCCGGACGGGCCGAGGTGCTGACCGACGAGACGCTCCGCGCCAAGCTCGACGACCTGTTCTGGGAGATGATCCAGTGGCGGCCCGCGCCCGATTCCCACTACTTCGAGTTCCTCGCGGAACGCGCCGCCTGGGTCACCTACGACGGCAACGGGCAGACGTCGATCCGCTGGCGCGTCGGCGAGGCGGGCGAAAAGCGCCTGTACACGTCCGGTATTTGACGCAGGCTGCCGAAGCACCTACCCTGCGATGACCATGTTGCTGAACGTGATGGACAGGATCCTGGAGGCCGACCTCGGTCGGCTCGCCGGGCCCAGCGGCGCCATTTAGGTCCGCGGGCCGCCGATTCAGGCGGCGATCCGTCCTCCGTTCCACCTTTTCCGAAGGAGCAGCATGTCCTCTGTCGCACCATCCACAATCGAACTGACGTCCCGGACCGACCGTGACGTCCCGGCGGTCGAGGTTCGCGACCTGCGGAAGACGTTCCGGCGCCGCGACCGCAAGGCGGGACGCTTCGCCCGGAAACGTCCGTGGCCGGCGCTCGCCGACATCACCTTCACGATCGCCCGTGGCGAGTGCGTCGCCATCCTCGGCCAGAACGGCTCGGGGAAGTCGACGCTCGTGCGCCTGCTCTCGACGCTACTGATCAGCGACGGCGGGGAGGCGCGGATCTTCGGCCACGACGTGTCCAAGGAGGAGTCGACGATCCGCCGGCTCGTCAACCGCGTCTCGGTCGAGGCGAGCTTCTTCAAGAAGATGTCGGCCAGCGAGAACCTCTCCTACGCGGCCCGCTTCTACGGGATGACGCCCTGGCAGACTCGCACCGCCGTTCCCGAGATTCTCGCCGAGGTCGGCTTCCCGCCCGAGCGGCGCCACGAGTCGATGGAGCACCTGTCGCGCGGGATGCAGCAGAAGGTCGCTCTCGCCAGGGCGCTCCTGACCTCGCCTGTCCTGTTGCTGCTCGACGAGCCGACGACCGGGCTCGACCCGCGCTCGAAGCTCGAGGTCCAGGAGTTCATCCGCAAGGTTCGGGCCGCGCACGACGCGACGATCCTCCTCTGCACGCACGACATGAACGAGGCGGAGGCGCTCGCCGACCGCATCGGGCTGCTCGACCGCGGCCGGCTGCTCTTCCTCGAGCCGGTCGAGGACGTGAAGCGGCGCTTCGGCGTCGCGACTCTGGAGGAGGCGTTCTTCGCCGCCACCGGCCGCGAGTTCGAGAACGAGGGCCAGGACGAAGACGACGAGTACCGGGAGGTGTTCGCATGAGTGCATACGCCGTGGAGATGCGCAACCAGCTCGTCGGCCTGTTCGGGATCGTCGAGCGGAACGTCTACCTCACGAAGCGGTACTTCCTCTGGGACATCGCGTTCATGTTCTGGACGATCGCGAACACGCTCACGATCGTGTTCATCGCCCGCGCGGCGAAGCTACCGCCAGAGGAGGAGAACACGTTCGCGCTGGCGCTGCTCGTCGGCGGGACGATCTGGGCCTTCCTCGGGATCATCTTCGAGTTCATGACGGAGACCGTCGCCTGGGAGCGCTGGGAGGGGACGATCGAGTACACGTTCATGGCGCCGTTGTCGCGCCTCGTCCACCTGTTCGGGCAGGGGGCGTTCGCGGTGCTGTACGGCCTGATCCGGGCGACGATCCTCTTCTTCGCGGTCGCGGCCCTCCTCGGCATCCACGCGCCGAACGCGAACTACGGCGCGGCGCTGGCACTCCTCGCGCTCGCGTCGAGTCTCGTTCATCGGCGTCGGGATCATGACCTCGGTGCTGCCGCTGATCTCCCCGGAGAAGGGCGCGCAGCTCGGCTTCGTCGCGCAGGGCCTGATGCTCGTGGTCTCGGGCGTCTACTACTCGGTCAACGTGCTGCCGGAGTGGATGCAGTGGATCTCGAAGATCTCGCCGGCGACGTACGCGCTGCGCGGCGACCGCAACTCGATCGTCCACGGCACCGGCCTGCAGTGGGCGGACGTCTGGCCGCTGCTGATCATCGCGGTCCTCGCCACCCCGATCGGGCTCGCGATCTTCCGCGTCGGCGAGCGCCACGCGAAGCGGCACGGGAAGCTGAAGCGGTCGGGATGATGAGCGGCTGGTTCGAGGAGGACGCCGGGGAGCGGTACGACGAGTCGACCGGCCCCTACTTCGAACCGGCCACGATCGAGGCGGCGGTCGACTTCCTCGAGCCGCTCGCTGTGGGCGGCGCGCTCGAGCTGGCGATCGGCACCGGGCGGATCGCGGTGCCGCTCGCCGGCCGCGGCGTCCGCGTCGCCGGCATCGACTACTCGCCGCCGATGGTCGCCCAGCTGCACGGGAAGTCCGCCGAGATCCCGGTCGCTATCGGCGACTACGCGACGACCCGCGTGGACGGTACGTTCTCGCTCGTCTACCTCGTCTTCAACGGCATCAACAACCAGACGACGCAGGATGCGCAGGTCGCGAGCTTCGCCAACGCGGCGGCCCACCTCGAAGCCGGCGGCTGCTTCGTGGTCGAGGTCGGGGTCCCGCCGTCGCAGCGGCTCAGCGTGTTCGACCTGAGCGACACGCACGTCGGCGTCGACGAGTTCGACGCCGACACGCAGCGGCTCGTCTCGCATCACCTCGGGCTGCACGGCGAGCACTGGCACCGAGGCTCCGGCGAGTTCCGCGCCGTCTGGCCGTCGGAGCTCGACCTGATGGCCCGCCTCGCCGGCCTGACGTTGCGGGAGCGATGGGCCGATTGGGATCGCACTCCCTTCACCGCCGAGAGCACCAAGCACGTGTCCATCTGGCAGAAGCCGTGAAGCGGCTCCCGGCTACCACCGTCTTCTACGGCCTCGAGTTCTTCCTCTCCATGCCGACGTGGGTCGTGATGGCGGTGTACCTCGTCCGCGTCCTGCACCTCTCGCCGCTCCAGCTCGTGCTGCTGGGGACGGCGATGGAGGCGAGCGTCTTTCTCTTCGAGATCCCGACCGGCGTCGTTGCCGACCTCTACGGCCGCCGGCTGTCACAGGTCGTCGGCTACGTCGGCATGGGCGTGGCGTGGATGGCCGTCGGCCTCGTCTCGGCGCCGTGGCTCGCGATCGTCCTCTGGGCGGGCTGGGGCTTCGCGTACACCTTCACGAGCGGCGCGTACGAGGCGTGGATCGCCGACGAGGTGGGCGCGGCGAGAGTCGGCGCGCTCTTCCTCCGCGGGCGGCGCGTCGGCTACGGCGGCGCGGTGCTCGGGCTCGTGCTGCAGGTGGCCGTGGGCACGGTTTCCCTCCGCGCCGGCGTCGTGGTCGGCGGCGCGATCACGACGCTCTGCGGGATCGCTTGCATCTTCGTGATGCCCGAGACGGCCTTCCGGCGCCGTGACCCGGCGGAGGCGAGACCGCGCCTGCGCGACCTCGGCGGCGGGGCGATGGCAGGCGTCCGCTTCGTCCGCACTGCGCCGGTCGTCGGGCTCCTGATCGCGGTCGCACTCTTCACGGGCATGTCGAGCGAGGCGTTCGACCGACTCAAGGAGGCGCACTTTCTGCGCGACGTGGGTCTACCCGCCGTCGGGCATCTCTCGCCGGTCGTCTGGTTCGGGATCTTCTGGCTCGTGGGGATGGCTCTCGGGTTCATCGCTCTCGGACGGCTGATCCCCGCCGTCGAGCGGGGCGGCGTGGAGGCTGTCACCCGTTTCATGCTCGGCTTCACCTTCGCGCAGCTCGCGGCGATGGTTCTCTTCGCGCTCAGCCGTTCGAGCTGGCCAGCGATCGTGGGGCTGCTCGGCGTCTTCTTCGCCCGTGACATCACCGGGCCGCTCTACACGACGTGGCTGAACGCGAAGATCACCGACTCGAGCGTCCGCGCGACGGTCCTTTCGCTCAGCGGCCAGGCCGACGCGATCGGGCAAGCCGGAGGCGGGCCGGTGCTCGGCCTCGTCGGGAACATCTGGGGGATTGCGACGGCGCTGGCTGCCGGCGCCTCCGCGCTCGTGCCGGCCGCCTTCCTCTATGCGCGGGCGATCCGCCGACACGGAGGCGTGACGCTGCAGCCCGCCGGGGACGCGTAGCCACATGAAGGTCAGCTTCGTCAAGACGGGAACGCGGCGGTATGCCGTCGAGGTCGGCCGCGAGCGGTATCCGGACCTCCGGTGCGGCTCGATCGGCTACGACGACTGGCTGCCGCACGATCTCCTTCACTTCGTCGCCGAGGCGGAGCTCGGCCTCGACGGTGGCGTGTTCGGCGACCTCGCCGCGGGAGGCAACGCGCGGATCTTCGTCCCCGTGGACAAGGACCTCGTGGCGAAGATGTGGCGCAAGCAGCGGATCCGCCGGACGCGGCTGCCGGACGGACGGCGCTCGGAGGAGCTCGCAGGCGAGCTCGAGAGGGGCTGGCGGGCGAGAACGCTCGCGCCGGAGCTCCAGCAGAAGCTCGACGACCTCGCCGCGCGCTGGCATGCCCTGCCGGTCGGCGACTCGCTCACGCTCGAGTGGCCGCGGCCGGAAGGCCGTAGGCGCCATCCGCCCCGGGACCGCCGCCGCCCGGCCGCCACCCGCCGCTGACCCGGGCCTTGAAAGGAGGGCCTCGATCCTCTCGGCTCCGCGACGCAATCCCGGAGGGCTCGCGCAGGACCGTGTACTGGAGCCTGAGCATCGCCGGCTCACGGCCTTGAAGACGCGCGGACAGGAGCGGTTAGCGTTCCGGCGTGCCCGCCCGCGCTCGCCGCTCCTGTCTCACCGTGCCCGCCTCGAGCGAGCGCATGCTCGCGAAGGCACCGTCACTCGCGGCCGACGAGACGATCGTCGACCTCGAGGACGCGGTCGCTGCGGAGGACAAGGAGAACGCCCGCGCGCTCGCCGTCGCCGCGTTGCGGCAAGGCCCTCTTGGACGGACAACGGCACTGCGGGTCAACGGGCGCTCGACGCCGTGGTGGGAGGACGACCTCCGCGCCGCGGCGGAGGCCCGGCCCGACGTCGTCGTACTCCCCAAGGTCGAGTCTCCTGAGGACGTGTCCGCGGCGGCCGAGCTGCTGCCTGACGGCATCGGCCTCGAGGTGCTGATCGAGACAGCGCGCGCTCTGGCGGAGATCGAGCGGATCGCAGCCGTCCGGGACGGTCTCGAGGCGCTCGTCCTCGGCCCGGGCGACCTCGCGGCGTCGCTCGGCATCCCGGTCCTGACGATCGGTGCCGGCACCTCCGACTACGCGCTCGCGCGCATGATCGCGGCCGCGCGCGCGTTCGGACTGCAGGCCGTCGACGGGCCACACGCACGGCTCGGCGACGACCTCGGCCTCGTCGTCTCGGCGCGGCGCGCGCTCGAACACGGCTACGACGGCAAGTGGGTGATTCACCCGAGCCAGATCGAGCCCGTCAACTCCGTCTTCACGCCGTCCCCGGCGGAGATGGACCGCGCGAAGCGGATCCTCGACGCGGCGACGGGTGCGGCCCGCTTGGAGGGAGAGCTCGTGGACGAGGCGTCTCGCAAGCTCGCCGAGTCGCTGCTCAGGAGGGCCGAGATACTGGCCTAGTGCGTTTGCGGCGCGATGCTTGCCACCTCGCCGCAGAGGGTACTTCCGCCCTATGACCGGGCGTCCGCGCCGTCTCGGCGACCTCCAGGGCGAGGTCGAGGAGCTTTTCGCCGACCTCTGGGAGGTGCCGCGTTTCACCGGCCTCCGGCGCGGCTTCCGTCCGGAGTGCGACTGCTACCGCACCGACGATCCGCCGGCACTGCACCTCCTCCTCGAGCTGCCCGGCGTCGACCCGACGGCCGTGCGGATCGTCCCCGCCGGCACCGCGCTCGTCGTCTCCGGGCTGCGCGAGCGTCCGCAGCGAGCCGACGCCCGCTACCACCAGGTCGAGATCGCATACGGCCGCTTCGAGCGCCGGATCGAGCTCGGGGAGGACGTGGATGCGGAGGGCCTGACCGTCGCGTACGAGGCGGGGATGCTGCGACTCGAGCTGCCGCTCGCGGGAAGCCGATGAGCGAGCTCGAATTCACCGAGACGCAGCCGGCACAGGTCGACGAGCTCCCGGCCGAGCTGCCGGTGCTGCCGCTCAAGGATACCGTCGTCTTCCCCGACTCGATGACGCCGCTCGCGATCGGCCAGGAGCGCTCGATCCGGCTCGTCGACGACGTGGTGGGGGGCGAGCGCCTGCTCGCTCTCGTCACGGCGCGCGACGCCGAGGTCGAGGCGCCAGGCTGGGACGACCTGTACGGGATCGGGACGGCCGCGGTCGTCCACAAGATGATCCGCGTGCCCGACGGCACCCTGCGGGTCCTCGTCCAGGGCCTGCGCCGGATCCGGCTCGAGGAGCCGGTCGCCGACGACCCGTATCTGGTGGCGCGGTTCGCCGCCGTGCCCGACGAGGAGGAGGAGAGCCGCGAGGTCGAGGCGCTGACACGCAATGCCCAGGGCCTCTTCGGGCGCATCATCGGCCTTGCGCCGTACCTGCCCGAGGAGCTCCAGATCGCCGCCGCGAACGCCGACGACGCGGCCGCCCTCTGCAACCTCGTCGCGTCGACCCTGCGCCTCAAGACCGAGGAGAAGCAGCGGATCCTCGAGCTCGCCGACGCCGAGGAGAGGCTGCGCGAGGTCTCGAAGATCCTCAACCGCGAGCTCGAGGTGTTCGAGCTCGGAACGAAGATCCAGTCGCAGGTGCAGTCGGAGCTCGAGAAGGGCCAGCGCGAGTTCTTCCTCCGCCAGCAGCTGAAGGCGATCCAGGAGGAGCTCGGCGAGGGCGATCCCGAGCAGGCCGACGCGAACGAGCTGCGCGAGCGGCTCGAGGCGCTCGAGCTGCCGGACGAGGTTCGGAAAGCGGCCGACCGCGAGCTGGCGCGGCTCGAGCGGCTGCCCGCGGCGGCAGCCGAGTACGGGGTGATCCGCACGTACCTCGACTGGATCGCCGACGCTGCCCTGGGGCGTGACGACACCCGACGACCTCGACCTCGACCGGGCCCGCCAGATTCTCGACGAGGACCATTACGACCTCGACAAGGTCAAGGAGCGCATCGTCGAGCACCTGGCCGTCTCGAAGCTCAAGCAGGATCCCGCGGGCCAGATCCTCTGCTTCGTCGGGCCACCGGGTGTGGGCAAGACGTCGCTCGGACAGTCGGTCGCGCGGACGCTCGGCCGGAAGTTCGCGCGGCTCTCGGTCGGCGGCGTCCGCGACGAGGCGGAGATCCGCGGTCACCGCCGCACGTACATCGGCGCGATGCCCGGCTCGATCATCCGCGCCCTACGCGATGCGGAGTCGATGAACCCCGTCCTGCTGATCGACGAGATCGACAAGATGGGTGCCGACGTGCGCGGCGACCCGGCGAGCGCGATGCTCGAGGTGCTCGACCCGGCGCAGAACTGCACGTTCCGCGACCACTACCTCGATCTCCCGTTCGACCTCTCCAAGACGGTCTTCATCTGCACGGCGAACACGATCGACACGATCCCGCCCGCCCTCCTCGACCGAATGGACACGATCCAGCTCTCGGGTTACACCGAGGATGAGAAGCTCGGGATCGCGAAGCAATACCTCGTGCCGCGCCAGGTGACCGAGCACGGGCTCGAGCCGCCGCCAGATCGCGATCGGTGAGCCCGTGCTGCGGCTGCTCGCCCGCGAGTACACGCGCGAGGCCGGCGTGCGCGGGCTCGAGCGGCGCATCGGCGACCTTTGCCGCAAGGCGGCGGTTCGGATCGCGCGGGGCGAGGAGGAGCGGATCCGCGTCACCGCACGGCTCGCGCGCGAGTGGCTCGGCCCACGCCGCTTCACGGTCGAATCGCAGCGCCGCACCGCGGATCCGGGAGTCGCGACGGGGCTCGCATACACGCAGGTCGGCGGCGACATCCTCTTCGTCGAGGCGCAGGCGTACCCGGGCCGGGGCAAGCTCACGGTGACGGGGCAGCTCGGCGAGGTGATGCAGGAATCGGCGCAGGCGGCGCTGTCGTGGGTGCGCTCCCACACGGAGCGAGCTCGAGCTCGACGAGCGGTGGTTCGCCCGCCACGACGTCCACCTGCACGTGCCGGCCGGCGCGGTGCCGAAGGACGGGCCGTCCGCCGGAGTCGCGATGGCGACAGCGATCGCGTCCCTCGTCCGCGAGACGCCCGTGGCCGCCGACGTCGCGATGACGGGGGAGATCACGCTGACCGGCCAGGTGCTGCCGATCGGCGGCGTGCGCGAGAAGGTGCTCGCCGCCCAGCGCGCAGGTCTCGGCCGCGTCATCCTGCCGCGCGAGAACGAGCACGACCTCGCAGAGCTGCCGCCGGAGACGCGCGAGGCCGTCGGCTTCGTCCTCGTCGACTCGATCGACCAGGTCTTCGAAGCTGCGTTCGACTCGAACGGGGCGCGGGCAAACGGTCGCGCCCGGCCGTCTTTGCGAGAAGATAGGAGCACTGACCCACCCACGACAGAAAGGATCGGCCGCAGATGATGAACACAAAGGACAAGGTCGCCGACGCCGCTTCGAGCGCCCGGCCCTACGTCGAGCGCGCGCTCCGCGACAAGGAGCTACGCGACAACATCCGCAATGCCTACACCTCTGCCCGTGCCGTCTACGAAGAGCTCGCATCCCGCCGCAAGGTGTCGGACGCCGCCACCCGGCTCGCCGGCGACAAGGACCTGCAGAGCGAGCTGCGGAACGCGATCGACGAGATCCGGAACGCAGCCGGCCGCGTCCAGGCCGTGAAGCGCGGCTCGCCCGAGCCCGCTCAGGCGGCTCGGAACAGCCTGCTCCTCCTGTTCGGCATCGCGCTCGGCCTCATCCTCAACCCGATCACGGGCCCGGCCGTGCGGCGGGCGCTCGCCCGCAAGCTCTTCGGCAGCGGAAACGGCTTCGTCTACCAGGGGAACGGCAGCGCGAAGTAGAGCGGCGAACTAGCCGCTGCGACCGAGGTGCTCCCGCGCGAAGGCGCGGAAGCGGTCACGTGCGGCGTCGTCCGGCGCGAGCGGCTCGTCGTCGGCGTACTGCGGGTCGGCGGCAATCTCCTCCGCGACCGCCCGCACCTCGCGCTCGATCGCGGCGCGGTGGGCGGGCTCGCGGAGCAGCGCCTCGACCCAGCTCTCCGACCCGTCGAAGTCGGGGACGTCGTGGTCGAAGAGGAGCTGGCCGAGCAGGATGCCGGTGCGGATGTAGGCGAAGGTCTTGAAAGCGAGGATCCGGTGCGGGGTCTCGACGCGCGCCGCGAGCGCCGGATCGTCGCGCAGGACACGGTCGACGATCCCGCCGATCGGTTCGTCGACCAGCGGGATCCAGAGCTCGTCGAGATCGGGCACACACGGATTATGCCCGGCTGCCGTGATCCGGACGCTTCGCGCCTATCCTTGCCGCGTGGCCGCCCGTCCCGACGACCTGCTCGAGCGGCTGGCCGCCGAACCGGGCGAGGCGGGCCTCTTTCTCGACTTCGACGGCGTCCTTGCGCCGATCGTCGGCCGGCCGGAGGACGCGGCGGCGCCGCCCGAGACGCGTGCGGAGCTCGAGCGGCTCGTCGGGCGGTACGCCGTCGTCGCGGTGGTGAGCGGCCGGGCGAGCGAGGATGTCCGGGTGCGCGTCGGGGTGGACGGCGTCATCTGCGTCGGGCTCGCACGGGCTCGAGCTCGAGCCACAGGCCGACCGCTGGCGACGGACACTCGCGGCGTTCGCGGCCGACGCTCCCTGGCCGCCGAAGGAGATCGAGCTGAAGGGCCTCGCGGTGGCCTTCCACTTCCGCGGCCGGCCCGACGAGAGGGCGGCGGTGCGCGAGCTGGACGCGATCGCGGAGTCGGCGCGGGAGGGCGGGCTCGTCGCGCGCTACGGCCGCAAGGTGCTCGAGGTGCTGCCGCCGGTCGGCTCGCACAAGGGGACGGCGGTGAGGCGGCTGCTCGAGGAGCATGGGCTGCGGCGGGCGCTCGCGGCCGGCGACGACACGACCGACATCGACTCCTTCGCCGCGCTCGACGGCCTCGACGCGTGGCCGTGCGAGTCGCGGTCACATCGCCCGAGGCTCCCAGCGCGCTGCTCGACGCCGCCGACCTCGTCGCTCGGGTCGACGCGAGGAGTTCCTCGCGCTGCTGCGGCGGCTCTAGGCGCCTTTCCGGACGCGCACGGCGGTGCCGTAGGCGCAGATCTCGGTCCAGTTGCCGCCCATCTCGGACGTGTCGAAGCGCATGGCGATGATCGCGTTCGCGCCCTTGCTCTCCGCCTCCTCGATCATGCGCTCGGTCACCTGCTGCCGGCTGTCGATCAGGGATTTCGTCATCCCCTTCAGCTCGCCGCCGAGGATCGACTTCAGGCCGGCGCCGAACTGGGAGCCGATGTTGCGCGAGCGCACCGTCAGCCCCATCACCTCACCGAACACCTCCTCGACCGCGTAGCCGGGGATGTCGTTCATCGTCGTCACGATCATCGTTCTGCCTCCCTGTTGAGAACCTCCCAGGCCCGCCGCACGTCGCCCTCCGTCGTCCGCGCGTTGCCGATCGCCAGGCGAAGGACGTAGCGCCCGTCGAGCTTCGTGTGCGTGATGAAGATCTCACCGGACGCGTTGACACGCTCGACGAGCCGCTCGTTCTCCTCGTCCGTGCCGTCACGGCGGAAGACGACGAGCGAGAAACGCCTGCGGTGCGACCAGCTCCCAGCCCGGGCTCTCCTCGACCCAGCCGGCGAAGAGCTCTGCGAGACGGATGTGCTCGCGGAGAATCGCGCGGAGCCCCTCCGCGCCGTAGACAGCGCAGCACCGCCCAGAGCTTGAGCGACCGGAAGCGGCGGCCGAGCGGCGGCCCGAAGTCCGCGAGCGAGAACGCCTCGTCGGAGGTGCGCAGGTACTCCGGCGTCAGCGTGAACGCCTCGCGCCACTCGTCCGGCCGCGCCGTCCAGACGAGGGAGCAATCGGTCGGCACGAGCAGCCACTTGTGAGGGTTGACGACGAGGCTGTCCGCGAGCTCGACGCCGTCCGCCGACCAGCGCTCCTCCTCGCAGATCCAGGAGGAGCCCGCGTACGCCGCGTCGACGTGGAGCCACGCACCCGCGGCGTGCGCCCGCTCGGCGAGCTCACGCACCGGATCCACCGAGGCGAACGACGTCGTGCCGACCGTGGCGACGACAGCGGCGACGTCGTCGAGCTCGTAGCCGTCGACGCCATCCGCAGCTCCGAGTCGACCGGCATCTTGCGCAGCTCCATCCCGAGCATCCGTGCGTCCTTCTCGATCGAGGAGTGCGCGTGCTCCGAGCAGACGGCGACGTTGCGGCCGGTGACATGCCGCGCCGCGATAAGCGCAGCGAGCGTCGAGGTGGAGGCGGTGTCCTCGATGTGGCCGTGCCAGCCGTCCGGGAGGCCGAGCAGCTGCCGCACCCAATCGGCGACGCGTAGCTCGAGCTCCGTCGAGGCCGGAGAGGCGCGCCAGACGATCGCGACCTGGTTCAGCGTCGCCGCAAGCAGCTCCGCGAGGATCGCCGGCTCCGAAGACGTCACCGCGAAGTACGAGAAGAAGCGCGGGCTCTGCCAGTTCGTCAATGCCGGCACGAGGAGCTCGTCGAGGTCGCGGAGGACGTCGGCAAAGGGCTCGGCCTGCTCCGGTGCGGACACCGGCAGCTGTGCGGAGAGCTCGCCCGGCCGAACCTGCGCGAGCACCGGGAGCTCGCCGACCCGCTCGAGATACCGCGCCGCCCACTCGAGCGCGGCGGCGCCGTCCTCACGGAAATCCATCTCCGTCATTTTTCGGCCGCTTCTTCCGCAGCTTGTCGAGCTGCTTCCAGGTGCGCGTGTTGACGACGTCGGCCTTCGTCAGCCAGCCGCGCCGTGCCTGCGCCACCGCCAGCTCGACGTACGCTTGCGAGCGGACCTCGTGGCCATCCGAGGAGACGACGAGCCGCAGCCCCGCCTCCTTCGCGGCACGCGCGTGGACGTCGCGCAGGTCGAGGCGATCCGGCTGGCCGTTGATCTCGAGGAACGTGCCGGTCTCGAGCGCAGCCGCGATCACGCGCTCGACGTCGACGTCGCGCGGCGGGCGCTTGCCGATCCGCCGGCCGGTGAGGTGGCCGATGCAGTCGACGTACGGGTTCTCCATTGCCTCGAGCACGCGCTCGGTCGGACGCGAGTCGGGCGCCTGGTGCACCGATGCGACGACCCAGTCGAGCAGCGCGAGTTCCTCCTCGGCCACGTCGACCTCGCCGCTCGCGCGGATGTTCGCCTCGACCCCGGCGAGGATCCGGAGCTGCGGGAAGCGCGTCGCGCAGCTGCTCGATCTCCTCGAGCTGCTCCTGCAACCGCCCGCCGCGGAGATAGTGCGAATGGTCGGTGACGGCGTAGTACTCGTAGCCGCGGGCCACGGCGCCCTCGAGCATCTGCTCGAGCGTGCTCTTGCCGTCTGCCGACCAGTGCGAGTGCGTGTGCAGGTCGCCGCGAACGTCGCGGAGCTGGACGAGCTTCGGCAGCTCGCCGCGCCGCGCCGCTTCCAGCTCGCCGCCGTTCTCCCGCAGCTCCGGCGGGATCGGCTGGTAGCCCAGGAACTCGTAGACGGCATCCTCCTCCGCGCTGCGAAAGACGTCGCCCGTCTCGACGTTGGTGACCCCGTACTCCGAGATCGAGAGCCCTCGCCGCACCGCGTCCTCGCGCATCGCGACGTTGTGGTCCTTCGAGCCGGTGAAGTGCTGGAGCAGGTTGCCGAACGACTCCGGAGGTACGACGCGCAGGTCGAAGCGGAGCCCGTCACGCGAGACGACGGTCGCCTTCGTGTCCCCGTGCGCGGCGACGTCGACGACCCACCGCAGCTTGGTGAAGTGCTCCGTCAGCTCGGCCGGCTCGGTGGCGCTCGCGATGATGTCCAGGTCGCGGAACGTCTCCTTGCGGCGTCGCACCGACCCGGCCTCGGAGACGGCGATCGCCGCTGGCAGCTCCCGCAGCGCCGCGACGACCGCCTGCACCGCCGGCAGGCCGACGCCGAGCAGGTATCGCCCGGGCTCCGGGACTCTCGGCCTGGTAGGCGAGCGCGGCGAGGATCTTCTCCTCGCTCTTCGGCCCGAGTCCCGCGAGCGTCCGCAGCCGCTCCGCCTCCGCCGCAGCCTTGAGCTCGTCGAGCGTCTCGACGCCGAGCTCGCGCCAGATGCGAGCCGCGGTCTTCGGCCCGAGCCCGGGCAGCTTCATGAAGAGCACGACCTCGGGAGGAACGCCGGCCTTCTTCCTCGTCAGCGTCTCGATCTCGCCGAGCTCGACGATCTGGACGATCTTCTCCTCGATCGTCTTGCCGATGCCCTGCAGCTCCTTCGCGCGGCCGTCGAGGGCGAGCTGGGCGACGGAGCCCGACGTCTCGCGCACGCGCGCGGCGGCGCGACGGTAGGCGACGACGCGGAAGGTTTCCTTGCCTTCGAGCTCGAGAAGGTCCGCAAGGAGCTCGATCTGGTCCGCGACGTCGGAGTTCGCGCGGTAGCTCCACCACGACGCGATGATATGAGCCGTGCCCAGGGCCGTCGTCTGCCTGCCGACGTACAACGAGCGCGAGAACCTCGAGCGGATGGTGCGCGCGCTCGGGGACAAGGACGTGAACGTCCTCGTCATCGACGACAGCTCACCGGACGGGACCGGGGAGATCGCCGACAGGCTGGCGACCGAGCTGGATTACGTCTCCGTACTGCACCGCGAGAAGAAGGAAGGGATCGGCCGCGCGTACATCGCCGCGTTCGAGCAGCTGCTTCGACAGGGCGACACCGAGCTGATCCTGGAGATGGACTGCGATTTCTCCCACGATCCGGCAGGACGTGCCGCGACTGATCGCGGCCGTCGAAGAGGGCGCCGACCTCGCGCTCGGGTCGCGATACGTCACCGGCGGCGGCACGCGCAACTGGGGCCTGATCCGGCGGATCATCTCCTGGGGCGGCTCGTTCTACGCGCGCGTCATCCTCGGCCTGGACGTGCGCGACCTGACCGGTGGCTTCAAGTGCTTCCGCCGCCGCGTCCTCGAGACGCTCGATCTGGACGCGATCGAGTCGAAGGGATACGCGTTCCAGGTCGAGACGACATATCGCGTGATCCGCCACGGCTTCGAGGTGGTGGAGGTGCCGATCGTCTTCGCGGACAGGACTGAGGGGACGTCGAAGATGAGCCGCGCGATCTTCCTCGAGGCCGTGGCCCGGGTGCCGGCGCTACGGTTGGCCGCGTTGACGGGGCGCCTGTGACCGAGCTCGACGAGGCGACGTTCGACGACGCAATCGCCGGCGGGCCGCTGCTCGTCGACTTCTGGGCGCCGTGGTGCCGGCCGTGCAAGGCCCTGGAGCCGATCCTCGCCGAGCTTCCCGTCGACGTCGCTCGGGTGAACGTGGACGAGGAGCCCGGCATCGCGTCCCGCTACGACGTGCTCTCGATCCCGACCGTGGTCCTCTTCGAGGGCGGGGAGGCTCAGGGCGCCGTCGTCGGGCTGCGCCCCCGGGCCCACTTCGAGCAGTGGCTAGCGGAAGTGCTCCCAGCCGGCGAGTGAGTAGGGCTCCCCGCCCAGCCTGAACTCGACTCCCTCACCGGTCTCTACGACGCCGATCACGGGGAAGCCGAGCGGATCCGGCGTCGTCGCGAGCAGCTCGTAGTCCTCGCCGAAACCGAGGTCGTCGAGCTCCGCGCCTTCGGCGAGAGGGACGCGAGCGAGGTCGATCACGAGGCGGACGCTCGAGCGTTCCGCGATGTGGCCGGCATCGGGCGCAAGCCCGTCGGACACGTCCAGCATGGCAGTGGCGACCCGCGCCAGCCTCTTCCCTTCCTCCACGCGGTCCGGCACCGTCGGCAGCGTCCCGGCCCGGAACCCGGCACCCGCCGCACCCAGCGGGCCGGTCACGACGACTACGTCGCCGGGCCGAGCTCCTGCACGGCCGGGAACACGCTCCGCACGGCCGAGCGCGGTCACGGACAGAACGACGCGATCCGCGCGGGTCGTGTCTCCGCCGCGCACCGGCACGCCGCGCTCGTTCAGTCCTTCGTAGAGCTCGACCACGTTCGCCACCTCGGTCTCCGGAGGCAGCCCGAGCGAGACGAGAAGCGCGAGCGCATCGGCTCCGGACGCGGCGAGGTCGCTGAGATTGACCGCGGCGGCACGAGCGCCGAGCTGCCGCCAGCTCAGGAGGTCGAAGCGGAAGTGCACTCCCTCCACGAGCGCGTCCTGCGTCACGACGAGCCCCTCGACGACGGCCGCATCGTGCTCGATGCCTTCAGCGAGCCCCCGACGCTCGAGCTCCGAGAGGAGCCCGAGCTCACCGAGCTCTCCGAGCGTGGTCACGCGTCTTTCCGCTCTCGGCGCCGGCAAAGCCGGCCCCTCCGCTCCTTGTTGAGCTCCGTCGAGCCTACGCTCATGTAATCCGCGCCCGCTCGTCGAGCGTCGCGGGGTCGAGCGCGGCGAGCGCGTCGTAGAGCCGCGCGTGGAAGGTGCCCGGCCCTTCGGCTCCAGCAGCGGCATCCTCGGCCGCGACGCCGAGCGCGGCGAGCGCCTCGGCCGCGGCCTCGAGCGGCTCCGTCGGCTTCGCGGCGAGGAAGCAGCCGGTGAGCGCGGACGAGATGCAGCCCGTGCCCGTGACAGCCGCAAGCAGCGGATGGCCGTTCGCGACGGCCAGCACCCGCTCGCCGTCCGAGACCTGGTCGACCGGCCCGGTGACGGAGGCGACGAGCCCGAGCTGCCGCCCGGCCTCCCGCGCAAGCTCGGCCGGCTCGAGCCCGGCGGTGATCGACTCGACCCCACGCACCTCGGCGTCCGCCCCGACGAGCGTCGCCATCTCGCCCGAGTTGCCGCGCAGCACGGTCACGCGCACTTCGTCGAGGATCCGCCGCGCCGTGTCGGTGCGGTACGCGGTCGCGCCCGCGCCGACCGGGTCGAGCACGACCGGGATCCCGCGCTCGCCCGCCGCGCGACCGGCAAGGAGCATCGCCTCGATCCAGTGCTCCGAGAGCGTGCCGATGTTGAGCACGAGCGCCGACGCGAGGCCCACCATCTCCTCGACCTCCTCGGGCGCGTGCGCCATCACGGGTAGCGCTCCGAGCGCGAGAGTCGCGTTTGCCGTCTCGTTCATGACGACGTAGTTCGTGATCTGATGGACGAGCGGCTTCCGCTCGCGCAGCTCGCGCAACGTCGCTCCGGGAGACAGCGTCATCGCGCGCGCACTCCCAGGACGTCCACCGGCCCGTCGCCGCCGCCGATCTCGGAGAGCCCCAGCGCGACGGCGCGAGAGGCGACGGCGGCGGCACCGCGCGCCGCGTCGAGCAGCGAGAGGCCGCGCGCGAGGAGCGCGGCGAGCGTCGCGGAGTGGGTGCAGCCGGCGCCGTGGGTCGCGGCGACGTCATGGCGCTCGAACGCGATCTCGTGGTGCTCCTTCCCGTCGAAGAGATGGTCGACGGGCTGCTCGCCGTGGCCGCCGGTGACGAGGGCGGCCGGGGCGCCGAAATTCACAAGCGCCTCGGCAAGCTCCGCCGGTGGCGCGTCGGAACCCGCGAGCACCCGCGCCTCGAGCAGGTTCGGCGTGACGACGGTCGCGAGCGGAAAGAGCCGGCCGACGAGCTCGGCGACGGCGCCGTCCTCCAGCAGTCGTGCCCCGGAGCTGGCGACCATCACCGGGTCGACGACGAGCGGCAGCGGATGGTCCTCGAGCCAGTCGGCGACGGCGCCGACGATCGCGCGGGAGTAGAGCATCCCGGTCTTCGCGGCGTCGAGCCCGATGTCGCCGGCGACCGCGTCGAGCTGTGCCCGGACGAACCACGGCGGCACCTCGTGGACGGCGGTCACCTCGAGCGTGTTCTGCGCCGTGACGGCGACGATCGCCGACGTGCCGTGGACGCCCGCGGCTGCGAACGCCTTCAGGTCGGCCTGTATCCCGGCGCCTCCGCCGGAGTCCGAGCCCGCGATCGTGATGCAGCGTGGAATCAAACGCACTCCCTTCGCCGGCATGACCCGGATCAGGTTCGACGGGTGTGATCTCAGCCCCGCGCGGGGCACCCCGGTGCGGAAACCCTAGCGCCGAAGGTGGAGACGGCGCGCGACCTCGGCAAGGTTGACGTCGTACCCCCAACCCCAGGCTCTCGGCATGACCACGCGCCGGTCTTCAGGGTTCCACAAGCGCGACTTGTAGCGCGCCAGCGTCGGCCGGCGCCAGTCGTATGGCACGCCGAGGAACTTTCCGGGCCCCTTGGCCATGACTCGACTGTAGCGGGGCTAGCATCGCCGCATGGGGCAGGCGCGCTACGACGGGATCGCCGACTGGTACGACGCCGAGTTCCAGCCGACGCCGCTCGAGAGCGAGACATGGCAGACGCTCGTTCGGCTGCTCGGCGAGGGGAGCGGTTCCCTGATCGACGTGGGCTGCGGCACGGGCGGCTACGCGGCGGGCCTCGCAGCGCTCGGCTGGGAGGTCACCGGCACCGACGTCTCGGAGGACATGCTGCGCCGCGCGCGAGAGAAGGGCGTGGCTGCGATCCAGGCGGACGCGACAGCGCTCCCCTTCGACGAAGCCTCCTTCGACGCCGCGGTCTCGATCTTCACGCACACAGACGTCGATGACTTCGCCGGCCTCGTACGAGAGGTGGTGCGCGTGCTCCGTCCCGGCTCCCCGTTCGTCTACGTCGGCGCTCACCCATGCTTCGTGGGCCCGCACTCGGTCTACGACGTCGATCGGGAAGCCCCCGAGCTCCACCGGGACTGGTACCGCCGGACGGGCCGGTACACCGAGGCTCCCGGCATCTGGCGCTCGTCCGGTGTGCGAATCAGGGTCGGGGCGAGCCACCTTCCGCTCGGGCCTTTCCTGCAGACCTTCCTCGACGCGGGCCTGCGGCTCGAGGTCGCGGAGGAGCCCGCCGAGCGCGAGTATCCGTTCGCGCTCGGGTTCAGATGGCGCCGTTGACCAGC
>CAWEJU010000003.1:0-30454 GCA_963809465.1 uncultured Actinomycetes bacterium
CGCCGTGGTCGCTCGGGGTCGAGGGGTGCTGATGCTCGTCGACGCAGAGACGCTCGAGCCCGCGCGGGACGGTTTCTCGCGCGTGTTCGGCGAGGCGACCGAGCGGATAAGCCCGAGCTGCTGGAGTCGTTCGTCGAGATCACGACCTCCATCGTGGGGGCTCCGGAGGAGGCGGAGGCCGAATTGCGGTCGTTGCGCCAGGAGGTGGCCGAGCGCGCCGCCGGTCACGGCCTCGCGCTGCTCGCCACGGGCTCGCATCCGACCGCCCGCGCTCCGGTTCCCATCGTCCCTGTCGAGCGCTACCTTCGCCTGAAGGCGAAGCTCGGCCCGCGCCTCTACCGGCAGGCGGTGTGCGGCCTCCACGTACACGTGGCCGTGCCGGATCCGGACCTGTGCCTACGGGCGTTCGAGGGCGTCGTGCCGCGGCTGCCCGGGCTCCTCGCCGCCTCGGCGAACTCCCCCTACTGGGACGGCGCGGACAGCGGTTGGCGGTCGATCCGCTCCCAGATCCTGCTCGAGATGCCGACCGGTGGAACGCCGCCCGTGCTGCGCAGCTGGGACGACTGGCAGGCGGCGACCCGCAACGACGGCGCGCGCCGGCACTGGGATGCCTGGCCGCGGCCTGAGTACGGGACGCTCGAGGTGCGGGTGCTGGACCAGCCCACGTCGGTGCGGCGGACGGCCGAGCTCGCCGCCGAGGTCCAGCGGCTCGTACGCGAGTCCGCGGAGGCGGGCGGTGAGCCGTTCGACCGCGACGAGTACGCGGCGCAGCGCGAACGGGCCGGGCGGGACGGCGGCGGCCCCGAGGCCGAGCGCCAGCTCGAGCTCGGCCCGGAAGGTGCGTTGCTGGAGATCGCCGCGCTGACGCTAGGCTGACGCCGATGGCGACCCGCACGGAGACGGTCCAGGTCGGCGGCGTCCGCTGCGAGCGGTGCGTAATGCGGCTGGCGCACGCACTCGAAGGCCACGAGGGCCTCGAGGGCGCGAACGCGAACCTGATGGGCAGGTCATGCTCGCCTGGGACGACGAGCAGACGAGCCGCGATGCGATCCTCGAGCGGCTCGCCAAAGCCGGTTCCCCGAGCTCGCAGCGGTCTAGCGCGGAATAGCAACGGCGCGGCGCGCGTTCGGGAGTGAGTGGCCCCCGCTGGTACGGTTGATGTCGTGGACGCCGAGCCGGAAGAGGCGCAGCGGCTGGCGGCCGAGGCGCGCGACCGGGTTCGCTTCGAGGAGGACGCGCTCGCCCTCGCGGACCAGGTGTACCGCGTCGCCCGTCACCTCGCGAACTCGCGGGAGGATGCCGAGGAGCTCGTGCAGGAGACCTACGCTCGAGCGTTCCGCAGCTGGCGTCGTTCACGCCGGGCACGAACCTCCGCGCCTGGCTCCTGCGGATCCTCACGAACCTCAACATCGACCGCGGCCGCCGCCAGCAGCGCGCGCCGCAGATGCAGCCGCTCGAGGCGAACGACTACTACCTCTACGACCGGCTCGCCGACGACGGGGACGGCGTCACCGACGAGCAGCGGGTCGTGGAGCGGCTGTCGCAGGACGACATCGTGACGGCGCTCTCGGCGGTGCCGCACGACTTCCGCGACGTGCTCGTGCTCGTCGACCTCGGCGATTTCAGCTACGCAGACGCGGCCCAGATCCTCGACATCCCGGTCGGCACCGTGATGTCGAGGCTGCACCGGGGGCGCCGCATCCTGAAGCGGGAGCTCGCCGAGTCGGCCCTGGAGGAGGCGACATGAGGACCCGTGCGCGCACTGCGAGGAGATGATGCAGCCGTACCTCGACCACGTCCTCACCGACGAGGAGATGGCCGCGGCGGAGGCGCATCTCGCCGAGTGCGAGCAGTGCCGCAGGCGCTACCGGTTCGAGGAGAGCCTGCGCGTCTACGTGCGGATGGCGACGTGGAGCAGATGCCGGCAGAGCTCCGGCTGAAGCTGGCCGCCCTCAGGATTCCGCTGGAGTAGCCGAGTCCACATCCCCCGGCGGCGTCAGGTCGTCGCAGGGGACGAGGCGGGCCGGTAGCGACTTTGCGCCCTCGTCGGGGACGTCGTCCCAGACCGCCCGCGCCAGCAGCACGGGGTGGAGACGGACACCGTCGTAGGTCGCGGCGACCGCGTCGCCGCCGTCGCGCGCCAGTCCTCGACGACGCGCTCGACAGCGCGCGGGTCGAGGTCGGGGCCGTCGGCGAGCACGACGACCGCCGCCTCGGCCTCCGCCGGGAGCGCGCCGAGGCCGCAGCGAACCGAAGCCCCGGGGCCGCGCTCCCAGTCGGGGCAAGGATGCTCTGCACCGGCAGCGCGTGCGCGCCGCTCACGACGACGATGCCGTCGAGGGAGGTCTCCCGCAACGACGCGAGCACCTCGGGGAGCAGCTCGACCTGCTCGGCGGCTCCGTCCCGTAGCGGGACGAGGCCCGCAGCCGCGAGGACAGACGTCACAGACCGACACGTCCGGCGCGAACGATCACGCCAGCGCGGCGAGCGCGCGGCGCACGAGCGCCTGCGCGAGCGGGACCTTCCACTCCGTCCGCGGCAGCGGCGTTGCCGTCGTCGAGCTCTTCGACGCCGCCGATCAGCCACGGGATGGGCGCGACCCCGGCAAGCGCGATCCGCGTCGAGCCGTCCGCCTTCCGCGCGGCGGCGACGCCCACCTGCGGGAACGACCACCGCTTGCGGTCCATCGCCTTGAGGTAGGCGCTCGCCTCCACCGGCGGGAGCTCGACCTCGAGGATCAGCTCGCCGTCCTCGAGCGTCGTCGTGCTCCGGTCGGCCTCGTCGGGGAGCCGGTAGAGCTCCTCGACCGCAAATTCGCGCCGGTTCGTCCGCAGCCGCGCGCCGAGCGCGACGAGCGCCGCCGCGACGTCGGACGGGTGTGCCGACGCACAGAATCCGTTCGCGAAGATCGCGTGCTCGCGGTGCTCGCCGTCGCGGGCGTGGCAGCGGTCGCCGCCGTGGAGCCGGCACTGGTAGCCGAGCCGCCAGTACCAGCACCGCGTGGCCTGGAGGAGGTTGCCGCCGAGCGAGCCCATGTTGCGGAGCTGCGGCGACGCCGCAAGCCGGCACGCCTCGCGCAGCGCCTCGGGGATTGCCGGCTCGACCTCGAGCTCGCCGAGCGTCGTTCCGGCGCCGATCACGCGGTCGTGAACGCCGCGCGGCACGACGCCGCGCACGTCCACGAGCCGCTCCGCCTCGAGCAGACCCTCGCGCAAGAGCGGCACGACGTCGGTACCGCCGTGGATGAAGACCCCGCCGTCGAGCTCGGCGGCGTCAGACGGTCGCAGGAGCTCCACGCTTCTCCTTCCCCTTCGCGCGCTCATCGGCCTCGCGCAGGGCGCGCAGCATCTCCTCGCGTGAGATCGGCAGCTCGTGCACGTCGGCGCCGGTCGCGTCGCGGATCGCGTTCGCGATCGCGGCTGCGATCGGGACGATCGGCGGCTCGCCGAGCCCCTTCGAGCCGAGGTTGGTCAGATGCTCGTCGGGTCGGTCGACGAACTCGCAGACGATCTCGGGCACGTCGGCGATCGTCGGCATGCGGTACGCGTCGAGCGAGGTCGTGAGGACGCGTCCGGTCTCGGGGTCGAGCAGCCGCTCCTCCGAGAGCGTGTGGCCGATCCCCTGGATGACCCCGCCCTCGACCTGGCTCGATGCGCCGAGCGGGTTGACGATCCGACCGACGTCGTGGATCGCCGCGACGCGCTCCACAACGACCTCGCCGGTCTCGACGTCGACAGCGACTTCGACGACGTGGACGCCGAACGTGAGCACGCTCATCCCGGTCGGGTTCGGGCCGCGCGCCCCCTTGCCGAGGATCTGCGCCTCCTCGAGCAGGCCGACGACCTCCTCGACCGGCGCCGAGAGATTGCCGTCCGCCGACACGACCTTCCCGTCGCGGACGTCGAGCACGCGCTCCTCGAGGTGGTGGCGCTGGGCGGCGATCTCGATCAGCTGCCGCTTCGCGTCGGCCGCGGCCGCGCGCACCGCCGGCCCCATCGACGGCGTCGTCGAGGAGCCGGCGGAGATCGAGGCGTAGGGCCCGCGGGCGGAGTCGCCGAGCACGACCTCCACGTGCTCGAGCGGGAGGCCGAGCTCCTCGGCCGCAATCTGCGCCATCGCTGTCCGCGTGCCGGTGCCGATGTCCTGCATCGCCGTGACCACCGTCGCCCGACCGTCGGAGCCGAGACGGATCCACGCGTAGGAGGGAGGCCCGCCGCCGCCGTACCAGATCTGGCTCGCCATCCCGACGCCGCGCTTCCAGACCGCGTCGGACCGCGAGCGCACCTCCTGCCGCCGTTCCCAATGCGGCTCCGCGCGGCGGTAGCACTCCTCGAGGTTCTTGGACGAGAACGGCGTCCCCTCGTTCGAGCTCGCATAATTACGGCGCCGGAGCTCGAGCGGGTCGACGTCAAGCTTCGCAGCGAGCTCGTCGATCAGGCACTCGAGGCCGAACGTCCCCTCGGCGAAGCCGGGAGCCCGAAACGCCTTCATCGGCGGCGTGTTGAGCTGGGCGGCGTAGGTGACGGTGCGGACGTTCTCGCAGTCGTAGAGCATCCGCATCGGACCTTCCGTCGGCGCGCTCCAGCCCGACCAGCCGACGGAGTTCGTGAACTCGCCGTCGAGCGCCACGATCGTCCCGTCGCTGCGCGCGCCGGCCCGCAGCCGCTGGATCGTCGCGTTGCGGTTGCCGGCCGAAGTGTGCTCCTCGCGCCGCGTGAGCGCGCAGCGCACCGGCCTCCCCGTCCGCTTGGCGAGCTCTGCGGCGACGTACGTGTACTCGTCGGGGCTGTTCTTCGACCCGAAGCCGCCGCCCATGAACTCGCAGACGACGCGCACCTTGTCCTCGGGCAGGCCGAGCGTGTCCGCAACCGCCTGCCGGATGCCCCAGATGTACTGGGTCGAGATGTAGACGTGCAGCATGTCGCCCTGCCATTCGCACACGGCCTGATGGGTCTCGAGCGAGTTGTGGAGGACGGTTTGCGTCCGGTACGTCGCCTCCACGACCGCATCGGCCCCGGCGAGCGCACGCTCGACGTCGCCGCGCTCGTTGCGGCGGGGCTCGTCGGTGAGGAGCCCCCGCTTGACCGCTTCATCCGGGTCGAGCACGACCTCGAGGTCCTCCCAGTCGACGTCGATCGCCTCGACGGCGGCCTGCGCCTGCGCGAACGTGTCGGCCGCGACGGCGGCGACCGGTGCGCCGGAGAAGCCCGCTTCCTCCTCGAGCCCGTGCGCCTCACCCGGGCCCAGAGCGCCCCGGACGCCTGGGAGCGCGAGCGCCGGCGCGAGGTCGATCCGCCGCACCTTGGCGTGCGCGTGCGGTGAGCGGAGGACGGCCGCATGCAGCATTCCCGGCAGCTTGATGTCGCCGATGTAGCGCGCTTCGCCCCGCACGCGCTCGGGCGCGTCCTGGCGCGGCGCCGGCCGGCCCACCACCGCGAGCGGCCCGGCGGGCCACTGCTCGAGCGGATCCTCCTCGACGACGATCCACACCTCCTCGAAGCGTCCCTCGACCTCCTTCTCGGTGCGGATCAGCCTTGCCACGTGAGAATCGCCTCCTCGATCTTCGGATACGTGCCGCAGCGGCAGATGTTGCCGGCCATCGCGTGCCGGATCTCCTCGCGCGTCGGCTGCGGGCTCGCGGAGACGAGTGCGGCCGCCGAGACGACCTGGCCGGGCGTGCAGAAGCCGCACTGGACGGCGTCGGCCCGGACGAAGGCCTCGACGAGCGGATGCTCGCGCAGCCCTTCGATGGTCGTCACCTCTCCCTCCACCGTATGGGCGAGTGTGATGCAGGAGAGCCGCGGTACTCCGTCGACCTGAACCGTGCACGCGCCGCAGTGGCCCTCGTTGCATGCGATCTTCGTCCCCGTCAGGCCGAGCTCCTCGCGTAGGACGTGGGCGAGGCTCGTCCCGACCGGCACGTCGAGGACATGCTCCCCGCCGTTGATCGTCAGACGCAACTCGCTCATGCCGGAGTCACTGCCATGGTGTCTGCGATTTGAAGCAGCCGGACGGCAGTGCGCGCGATGAGGCGCCGCTCGCTGTCGTCCTCGGCCTCGGGCAGCGTCCGCCACAGGTCACGCCCGGCCTCGAGCAGCTCGCGGATCTGGTCGAGCTGCTCCCCGTGGTGGCCGTTCGGCTCCTCCGTCGCGTTCAGCGCGAGCCCGAGCGCGCCGAAGGCGTCGGGCTGCCTGACGAAGAGGAGCGGCATCGCCATCGAGAGGTACTGGTGGATGCGCGCCTGCGCGAGCGGTTGCTGGAGGACGTCCGAACCGCGCGGCCGCGACGGCTCGACCGGCTCCTCCCCGTCCGCGATCCTGGCGGCGTTGCCTGCGAACATGGCGCCGAGCTCCGTCTCGTCGAAGCCGGAGGCGCGGGCGACACGCAACGAGAGCAGGAGCCCGCCTGGCTGCTGCCCATACGGGTAGTCCGAGGCGTAGACGACCTGCTCCGGCGGCACGAGCCTCAACAGGTCGAGCAGGTCGATCGCGCTCCACACCGAGGTGTCGAAGAAGACACCGCGCTTACCCGCGAAGCGATGCGCGAGATTGGCGAGATCCGCGATGCCGGCGTGGGCGAGGATCAGCTGTGCCCCGGGGTGGGAGTCGACGAGGCGCTCGAGCTCGGCCGCGATCGGCGGCAGGCCGCGTCCCGCGTGGATCAGTATCGGGACACCGCGTTCGGCCGCGAGGGCGAAAACGGGCGCGAGCCGATCGTCGTCGAGCAGGAACTTCTGGGCGCGTGGGTGCAGCTTGATCCCGCGTGCTCCGAGGTCGAGGCAGCGGCGGGCCTCCTCGATCGGCCCTTCATCGAGAGCGAGCCGCACGAACGGGATGAAGCGGCCGTCAGAATGCGCGGCGAACTCGAGCGTCCGGTCGTTGCCGGCACGGAAGCCCGGGTGGCGGTCGGGCTCGTCGAGACAGAAGACGAAGGCGCGCGAGATGCCGTAGCGGTCCATCGTGCCGAGGAGCTCTTCGGGGCGTCCCACCATCCCGTCGATGTCCGTGCCGAGATGGGTGTGGGCGTCGAAGACGTCGAGATCGGCGGGGAGATCGGCGCGCAGCCGCTCGTCCCACGTCGCTGCGACCTGCCGTGCCCGCTCGAGCGCCTCCACCCAGCGGAATCTAGCCGCCCGCCGCCGGGCCTCGCGCCGGGCGCGGAAGCGTGCCGATTCCGTGCCGACTCCGCAAAGGACACTGTCGGCGCGAAGCGGTGGGCTGTAGCAAGGGAGTCGTCAAGTCGTCCCCGGATCGGAGGCCCCATGAAGCGCATCCACCTGCTCGTCCTGCTCGCCGCTCTCGCCCTACCGCTCGGCGCCGCCTCGGCGAGAGGCAGCGGGGCGGGCAGCCTCGTCGTCGGAGAGGTCTTCGCGTCCGGCGGGAACAGCGGCGCCGCGTACGCCAACGACTACGTCGAGCTGTTCAATCGAGGCTCGGGCGCTGTGGCGGTCGACGGCTGGACGCTGCAGTACGCGTCCGCCGCGAGCACGACATGGCAGGCGACCGCGCTCGGCGGCACGATCCCGGCGGGCGGTCGCTACCTCGTGCAGCTCGCCTCCGGTGGAGCGAACGGAGCAGCGCTGCCGGCTCCTGACGCCACGGGCACCTCGAATCTCGCGGTCACCGGCGGCAAGGTCGCGCTCGTCCACGACGCGACCGCGCTCTCCTGCGGCGCCTCCCCGGGAAGCTGCTCGGCGGTCGGCTCGGTCGAGGACCTCATCGGCTACGGCGGCGCGGCCGACTACGAGGGGAGCGCTGCGGCGCCGGCGCCGAGCGCGACGACTGCGCTTGCCCGTGGGGACGGTGGCTGCACGGACACGGACGGCAACGCGGCCGACTTCGCCACCGCTGCGCCCGATCCGCAGAGCTCGTCGGCAGCGGCGAGCGTCTGCTCGGTGTCGCCGCCTACGAACGGCGCGAGTGCGGACTCCTCCGTGGATGTCGACGTCCAGCCTCTGCTCTCGATCGCGCTCGACCACGCGACACTGAGCTTCCCGGCCGCGGTGCCGGGAACGACACCTGCCCCGCTGGCTGAGCACGTGACGGTCACGAGCAACGACTCGAGCGGCTACACGCTCACCGTCCACCGGACGGCGTTCTCGCCGCGCGACCTGCCGCTCGGCATCGGCGTCGGAGGCGGCAGTCTTGCCGCCGTGCCGGTCGCGCCCGCCCCGGACCTGCTCCTGGCGACGGCGAGCGGCCCCAGCGCGGACGGAGGCGACGCCTGGGCCACGAGCGTCGGATTCGTCTCTCCACTGCCGGTTGTCCCGGCCGGGCACTACACGGCGACGCTGACGTTCACGGTGATCGGCCGGTGAGACGCGCGTTCGTTGTCCTGGTCCTCGGAGCGGTCGCGGCATCCAACGCGGGTGCCGCGGCCGGCCGCGGCATCGGGCTCAGCGCGAGCCCGATGCGCATCACGCTGACGGGCGGGTCAGCCGCGGCGATCACCGTGCGGAACCCGGGCCGCCGCGCGTTGCTCGTCGACGTCTCGCGGGCCGGGTTCGCACGCTCGTTGCGCGGCAAGCCGCAGGTGCGCCCGGCCCGCGGGTCGGTGCCGTGGCTCCGGGTGCGCCCACAGCGGCTGCGGATCGCGCCCGGCGCGGAAGCCGCGCTTCGGGTCGTCGCCCGGCCCCCGCGGCGGGCATCGGCCGGAGACCATCCGGCGCTCGTCCTCCTGACGACGCGGCCGCTCGGCGCGCAACGCGTCCGGGTGCGTCTGCGGGTCGGGGTCATCGTCGTCCTTCACGTCCCCGGCCGGATCGTGCGACGGCTCGATGCGCGTGCGCTCAGCGTGCGGCGCGCCGGCGCGCGCCGGCTGCTCGAGCTGCGCATCGTCAACCGCGGAAACCTGACGGAACGGCTCGGCGGCGACGGGTTGCGGCTGGTGCTGCTCCGGCACGGCCGCATGCTCGCGACGCTCCGCCCGCGAACGCGGGAGCTCCTTCCCCGCAGCACTGGCATCGCGGAGTTTGCGTACCGCGGACACGTTCGAGGGAATGTGCTCGCGCGGATCGAGCTGCGACCGCCCGTGCAGGGCCGCCGGCGCTCCTTCCACGTCCGGCTGTGACCCTTGAGGCGCGGAGATCCGCAGCCGATGGACCTCTCATGGACAGACGTGTCATCTGGATCTTCGTCGGGGTCGGCTCCACCGTCGGCGGGCTGGTGCCGGAGGCGTGGGGCGGCAGCGCTTTCGGCCTGGCCTCGCTCGCGTTCGGGTGCGTCGGCGGCCTCGCCGGGCTCTGGCTCGCCGTGCGTATTGCTTCCTAGGCTGCCGCCAGGATCCGGCGAAGGAACTCCGGCTCAGGAACGGCCCCATCCCACCGCGGCTCACCGTCGACGACGATCCGCGGCACCGCGTATACGCCCATCTCCTGCGAGAGCTGCGGGAACTCGTTGGCCTCGATCGCGGTCGCCGTCACGCGCTCCGACGCGAGAGCGAACCGGAACGCCAGCAGCACGGCCGGCGGACAGTGCGGTCAAGTCGGCGTGACGAAGACGTCGAGGGTCAGATCGCGGTCGAGCTCCTCGAGCGCCGCGACCGACTCGGGCCGTAGCGACGGTTCCGCACGCCCGGCCTCGACGATCGCGCCGACGAGGGAACCGAGCTCGTAGCCCCAGGGCAGCCCGTCGTAGCGGACGCCTGCCTCGTCGCCGTCGGGGCGGATCGAGACGGCGGGGAAGCGCGGGAAGCCGGCCGGCTCGTCCTCCACCCGGCACGTCACGCTGTCACCGAGCTCCGCCAGTCCTTCGCAGACACGCACCATCTCGGTGCCGAAGTCGACGTCGCCCGCGCCCGCGAGCGGCGTCTCCTCTGGACCGAGCGCGACTAGTAGCTCGACGGGCCGCTCGAGGCCCGCGAACCACTCGCGCACCTTTGCCTCCTCGTCGGCCCGCAGCAGCGCCATTTCGCCTAGCGGCCGTAGAGGTCGTCGATCGCCTGCTCGAGCTCGTCGAGCCGGGCGGCCCCGAACGCACGGATCGTGCCGTCGGAGTCGACAAGGACGTTCGTCGGCACGCCCCGCACGCCGAGCGTCCCGGCGAGCTCGCTGCCCGGGTCGAGGAGGATCGGTCCCTTGATGCCCCACATGTCGCAGAACCGCTCGACCTCGGGGCGCGGCTCCGTTCCCTCCCAGATGTCCACGAGCACGACCTCGAGGCCCGACCGGGCCTCCTCGCGGATGCGCAGCTCCTCGAGGAACGGCGCTTCCGCGTTGCACGGCCCTCACCAGGACGCGAAGAAGTTGAGGATGTACTTCTTCTCCGCCCAGTCGTGGTTTGTGCGGCGCTCTCCGGTCCAGTAGTCCTCGAGCGCGAACGCCGGCAGCTTGCCGCCGAGCCATGGGCTCGGCTCTTCGAGCACCGGAACCGGCGGCCGCGCCGCGAGCAGGTCCTCGACGATCGACAGCGTCTGGCTGCCGGCGTTGGCCACGAGCACGCGGCCGTCGTGCGGGTCGACGACGACACCGCCCGGGCCGCCGCCGACGGGAATCTGCGACCACTCGGCGCCGTCGGCGACGCCGAGCACGCTGACCGACCCCGCGCCGCGGTTCGTGACGTAGACGCGGTCATGCGAGGGATGGACGGCGAGCCCGACCGGCGCCGAGCCGGTGCGGATCTCCTCCACGACCTTCCGCGCGTCGAGGTCGACGCGCGCGACGGTGCCGGCGATCGAGTTGACGATGAACGCTTCGCCGCGCTCGGGAACGATCCCGATCGCGCAGGTGCCGATGCCGAGCTCGAGGCGGTCGACCTCCTCGAGGGAGTCGGCGTCGTAGAAGTTGGCGGAGGCGGCGACGAAGTTGACGCAGATGACGAGGCGGCGGGTGGGGTCGACGCCGATCGCTCCGGCTCCCGGCTCCGCGGCCACGGTGGCCACCGTCTCGAGCGTGTCGAGATCGATCACGCTCATCGTCGAGCCGAGCGAGTTGCCCACATAGAGGCGGCGGAACTCCGGGACGTGGGTCAGGCCTGACGGATAGCCGCCGACCGGCACGGTGGTCTCGACCTCGAGCGTGGCCGAGTCGATGATCGTGACCTGGTCGGAGTGCGCGTCAGCGGTGAAGACACGGCCTGTCTGCTCGTCGAGCCCGATGTCGATGGGCTCGTTTCCGGTGCGGATCTCGCAGACGACGTCGTGCGTCTCGAGGTCGACGACCGAGACGAGATCGCTTCGCGAGCACGCCACGAAGGCGCGCCTGCGCTCTCCGTCCACGGCGATTCCCTCGGGATCGAGGCCGACCGGGATCTCGGCGACCTGGCGCCACGGCGAGCGCGAATCGATGCGGCAGGCGGCTCCGACCGGGAAGGCCGCGTCTCCTCTCTCGTCGGTCGTCGCCATGTGACTCGCGAGTATCGCCTTTTCGCGGGACGAAGCGGCAGAGGACGCGGCCGGCGATCGCTAGGATCGGCGGCACGTGCCGGTCCCGGTTCTCATCTACGCAGACTCGATCCGCTCCGCCGACCTGCGGCACGCGGTCCCGCTGGCGGTGCCGGACCCGTTCCTCTACGCCGAGACGAACGGAACGCGGCATGTCTTCTCCAACTCGATGGAGGCGGCGCGGCTCCGCGAGCTCGGCCTGTTCGAGGTTCATGTGTCCGAGGAGTTCGGGATCGACGAGCTGATCGCCTCCGGCCTCGACCGGCGCGAGATCGCGGCACAGCTCGCGTTGCGCTCCGTCCAGAGCCTCGGCCCGAAGCGCTTCGCGGTGCCCTACACCTTCCCCGTCTGGCTCGCCGACCGGCTGCGCGCCGACGGCTTCGAGCTCGAGGTCGACCAGGATCTCTTCGACGATCGCCGCCGCGTGAAGACGGCGGCGCAGCTTGCCGGGATGCGCCGGGCGCAGAGGTCGGCCGAAGCGGCGATGGACACGTGCCGCGAGCTCCTGCGCAGCGCCGAGATTCGCGGCGCCGACCTCCTTCTCGACGGTGAGCCGCTGACGGTCGAACGGGTGAAGGCGGCCATGAACGCGACCTTTGCGGCGCATGACACCACGGCGGACGAGTACATCGTGGCGCCGGGGGCGCAGGGGGCCGTCGGCCACGACATGGGCTCCGGGCCCATTCCGCCGTCCGTGCCGCTCGTGGTCGACATCTGGCCGCGCGACAACGGCTCCGGCGTCTACACCGACATGACGCGCACCTTTGTCGTCGGCGAAGTTCCCGACGATGTCCGGGAGTGGCACCGACTCGTCAAGGAGGCCCTCGACCGGGCGATCTCGGAGATCCGGCCGGGCGCCGACGCACGCGCGATCTTCGACGGCAGCTGCGAGATCTTCGAGGCGGCGGGCGAGCCGACCCCGCGGACGAAGACCCCGGGCGAGCCGCTCGTCGACGGCTTCTTCCACGGGCTTGGACACGGCGTCGGACTCGAGGTGCACGAGGCGCCGGGCATGGGCCAGGTCTCCGACAAGAAGCTCGTCGCCGGCGACGTCGTCACCGTCGAGCCGGGTCTCTATCGGGCCGGCTACGGCGGCGTCCGGCTGGAGGACATCGTCCTCGTGACCGAGGACGGCGCCGAGGTCCTGACGGATTACCCGTACGATCTCGAGCCCTAGTCGCTCGCTCGTTTTCCAAACAATTTCTTGACGAATGGGTGGCGCGTAGGCGAGAGTTGCGCCGACACTTCGGCGCCGGGGGGCGCTCCGAGTGGTTCGCTCGCCGCCGCCGGCCAATCTAGGGAGGGCTGGATGAGCGCACTGTCTTCCGACCGGCCGGTGCAGTTGGTAGAGAGCACACCGGTCGCCGATCCCGCTCCGCTCGGTCTTGCGGGATTCGCCCTGACGACCTTTCTGCTCAGCGGGCACAACGCGTCCTGGATCCCCGACCTGATCTGGGTGGGCCCCGCGATCTTCTACGGCGGCCTCGCCCAGTTCGCCGCCGGGATGTGGGAGTTCCGCAACCGGAACGTGTTCGGAGCAACCGCGTTCTCGACCTACGGCGGCTTCTGGATGGGGCTCGGCCTGTTCATCATCCTCGGCGTCGGCAACGCCAAGTGGCTCGCCGCCTACGCTGCCGGCGACCTGACGAACGCGCTCGCGTGGTTCCTGTTCGCGTTCGCCGTCTTCAACACCTACATGCTGATCGCCAGCATGCGCGTGAACACGGCCGTGTTCATGGTCTTCCTCACGCTGGAGATCACGGAGATCCTGCTCGTCATCGGCTTCTTCAACATCTCGCATGGCGGCACCGAGTGGTGGCTGCACGCAGGCGGCTGGGCCGGCATCGTGACCGCAGGAGTCGCCTGGTACACGTCGGCGGCCGGCGTCATGAACGGCGTTGCGGGCCGGGGTGTGTTGCCGGTCGGGAGGCCGTTCGTGACGGAGGCCCGCGTGGCGGCTACCGCCTAGGATCCCGGAAAAGCTGGAGAGGAAGGAGGCGGCTCTTGGCAACGGACGCGAGCCAGCACGCGATCGACACGATGTTCCTCGAGGAGCGGACCTATCCACCCCCCGAGGACTTCGCGGCCCAGGCGAACGCGCAGCCCGACATCTACGACGTCCCGTTCGAGGAGTTCTGGGAGCGGGAGGGTCGGGAGCGGGTCACGTGGTTCGAGCCCTTCGCCGAGCTCTACCAGTGGGAGCCGCCGTACGCGAAGTGGTACCTCGGCGGCAAGGTGAACGTCTGCTTCAACTGCGTCGACCGGCACGTCGAGGCCGGCGACGGCGGCGTCGTGGCCTACCACTGGGAGGGCGAGCCTGAGGGGGAGACGCGCACCATCACGTACGCCGATCTCCAGAAGGACGTCGTCCGCTTCGCGAACGCCCTCAAGAAGCTGGGCGTGAAGAAGGGGACGCCGGTCGGCATCTACATGGGCATGGTCCCGGAGTTGCCGGTCGCCATGCTCGCGTGCACGCGGATCGGCGCGCCCCACACGGTCGTTTTCGGCGGCTTCTCGGCCGACTCGCTCTCGGGCCGGATGAACGACATGAAGTGCGAGGTCGTCATCACCCAGGACGAGGCGTACCGGCGCGGCTCGAAGATCGGGCTCAAGACGGTCGCCGACGAGGCGATGGACGCGGCGCCGGGCGTGAAGCACAGCGTCGTCCTCCGCCGCACCGGCGGCGACGTGCCGATGCAGGAGGGTCGTGACCACTGGTGGCACGAACTCGAGAGCGACGTCTCCGACGACCCCGAGTCGTGCCCGTGTGAGCCGATGGACAGCGAGGACCTGCTCTTCCTCATGTACACGAGCGGCACGACCGCCAAGCCGAAGGGGATCATCCACACGACGGCCGGCTACCTCGTCGGCGCGGCGACGACCCACTACTACATCTTCGACCTGAAGAAGGACGAGGACGTCTACTGGTGCGCCGCCGACATCGGCTGGATCACCGGCCACAGCTACATCGTCTACGGGCCGCTCTGCAACAGGGCGACGTCGGTTCTCTACGAGGGGACGCCGGACTTCCCCGACAAGGACCGCTGGTGGTCGATCGTCGAGAAGTACAAGGTGACGATCCTCTACACGGCGCCGACGGCGATCCGCTCGCACATGAAATGGGGGCCGGAGTACGCACAGCAGCACGACCTGTCGTCGCTGCGCCTGCTCGGGTCCGTCGGCGAGCCGATCAACCCGGAGGCGTGGATCTGGTACCGCGAGAACATCGGCGGCGACCGGACCCCGATCGTCGACACCTGGTGGCAGACGGAGACCGGGATGATCCTGATCACGCCGCTGCCGGGCGTCACGACGCTCAAGCCTGGGTCGGCGACCAAGCCATTCCCGGGCGTCGAGCCTGCGGTCTACGACGAGCAGGGCAACGAGGTCGGCCCCGGCGGGGGCGGCTACCTCGTCCTCAAGCGCCCGTGGCCGGCGATGCTGCGAGGCATCTTCGGCGACGACCAGCGCTACCGGGACACGTACTGGTCGAAGTACGAGGACGTCTACCTCGCCGGCGACGGCGCCCGGATCGACCAGGACGGCGACTTCTGGCTGCTCGGCCGGATCGACGACGTGATGAACGTCTCCGGGCACCGCATCTCGACGATCGAGGTGGAGTCGGCGCTCGTCGATCACCAGGAGGTGGCCGAGGCGGCCGTCTGCTCGCGTGCCGATTCGGTGACGGGCGAGGCGATCGTCGCGTACGTGACGCTGAAGGGCGGTGCCGAGGGCTCCGTCGAGAAGCTCGAGGAGCTGCGCAACCACGTCGCGCAGAAGATCGGGCCGATCGCGAAGCCGGCGAACATCGTCTTCACGCCCGAGCTGCCGAAGACCCGTAGCGGCAAGATCATGCGCCGCCTGCTGCGGGACGTCGCGAACGACCGGAAGCTCGGCGACACGACGACGCTGGCCGATCCGACGGTCGTCGACGAGATCTCGAAGCGAGCGGCCGACGAGAAGGCCCAGGAGGCCGAGGCCTAGGCATAGACGTAGGATCGGAGGCGTGACACCCGAGGAGCATCGCCGGCTCGGCGTCGAGCTCTACAACGGGACCTGGGCGCTGATCGAGCGCGAGGACCGGACGCCGGACGAGGACGACGAGATGCTCCACCGGGCTCACGCCTCCGCCTACCACTGGCTGCAGGCGCCGCACACGGCCGCGAACCGTGCGCGCTCGCAGTGGCTCTGCTCCCACGTCTACGCGGTGCTCGGGCGGGGTGAGCCGGCGCTGCACCATGCCGAGCGCTGCCTCGAGCTCGTGCAGGGCTCGCCGCAGGAGATGGAGGAGTTCGACCTGCCTTCCGCCTACGAAGCACTCGCCCGTGCCCACGTGGTGGCCGGACACAGCGGCGAGGCACGGCGTTTTCTCGACCTCGGTCGCGCGGAGGCCGCGAAGATCGACGACGCGGAGGATCGCGCGCAGCTCGAGTCGCAATTTGCGGAGATCTTCGCCTGAGCGAGGGGTTACGCCGTCCGCGCAGAATGGTAGAAACGCACTCCTGTAGAGAAACCTGCGCAGGTCGAAGGCACTCCAACGGGCGGATCCGGGTCAGGTGCCAACTGGACCGCCGACCTGCCGCGTGAAACCAATGGACGCGCCGGGCCCCGTGCCCGGCGTTTCCGTTCAGGCCGCTAGGCGTCGAGCAGGGACTCGAAGCGCGCGGGGTCGTCGAAGGGGCCGATCACCGCGAGCCGCAGCCGGTCGGAGTCGATGAGCTCCGTCGCCACCCTCGCCACGTCTTCGCTCGTCACCGCGTCGACCCCGCGCAGGACGTCGTCGGGATCTGGGAGGCGCCGCTCGAGCACCTCCTTCCGCAGCCCGAACATCATCAGCCCCTGCGGGCTCTCGAGCTGGAGGACGAAGCGGCCCTTCGCGAAGTTGCGTGCCTTCTCGAGCTCGTCAGCCGGCAGCGGCTCGGCCGCGATCTTGCGCAGTTCGGCGGCGATCGTCGTCACGGCGTCGTCGATTCGGCCGATGTCCACGCCCGCCTGCGAGTAGAGGGTCCCGGCGTCCGTGTAGCTGTGGTTGAGCCCGTAGACGTAGTAGGCGAGCCCGCGCCGCTCGCGCACCTCGGTGAAGAGACGCGAGGACATTCCACCGCCGAGGGCGGTCGCCAGGAGTTGCAGCACGTAGCGGTCGGGATGGCCGAGCGGCAGGCTGTGCACGCCGAGGGAGACATGCGCCTGCTCGGATTGCTTGGTGGCGAGACGCACACGGCCGTTCGCGTACGGCGTCGCCGGGTCCGGCTCGCCGGTGTCGGCATCGGCGAGATCCCCCAGCAGCTCCTGGGCGCGCTCGAGCAGGCCGTCGCCGATGCGCCCCGCGACGCCGAGCACCATCCGTGACGGCCGGTACCAGTGGTCGAGGTAGCCGAGGAACGTGGAGCGTGTGGCGTCGCGGATCGTCTCCTTGCGGCCGATGATCTCCCGGCCGAGCGGCTGGTCGCCCCACAGGAGCTCCTCGTACACACCGCCGATGAAATCGCGCGGCGTGTCGTAGTACATGTTCATCTCCTCGATGATTACGCCCTTCTCCCGCTCGATCTCGTCCTCGACGAAGCGAGAGTTGCGGAGCATGTCGACGAGGACGTCGAGCGCGACGTCACGGTGCTCGGCTGCGCACTTGACGTAGTACGTCGTGGTCTCCTTGCCGGTGAAGGCGTTGAACTCGCCGCCGATCGCATCGATCTCGCCCGAGATCTGGCGCGCGCTCGGCCGCCGCTCCGTGCCCTTGAAGAACATGTGCTCGGCGAAGTGCGCGATCCCGCTCGTCTCGGGCGTCTCGTAGCGGGAGCCGGCGGCGAGCATCACCATCACCGCGACGGATTGCGCGTGGGGCAGATCGGCCGTGAGCACGCGCAGGCCGTTGTCGAGCGTGTCGCGCTGGAACATCGTCACCCCGTCCGATCGTATAGACCTACCGCTCGTGCACGGCGAACAGACCAGGCGTGCCATCGGGTCGCAGCCCGAGTGGCTGGCGCAGGTGCCGACTGACCGGCGTTTTCCCGCCGGCGCGCGGCTGCTCTTCACCGGCTGCGGGACGTCGTTTCACGCGGCGATGACCGGAGGCGAAGCGGTTCAGGCGCTCGAGCTCGCCCTGCAGCCGGTCCGTGACTCCGATCTCCTCGTCCTCGTCTCGCACGAGGGCGAAACCGCGCTCACCCTCGAAGCCGCGCGCGCCTGGCGTGGGCCGCGCTGGCTCGTGACGGGACGGGCGGACGGGCCGATTGCCGAGCTCAGCGACGAGGTCGTCGTCTGCACCCCCGAGATCGAGGAGAGCTGGTGCCACACCGCGAGCTACACCTGCGCGGTCGCGGCGATCGCGGCGTTGCGTGGCGAGGATGTCGCTTGGCTGCCGGGGGCGGTCGCGGAGGCGCTCGCCGCCGACCTTCCGCTCGTAGGCGAACAGGAGCGGTTCCTGGTCGCCGGAGCCGGACGAGATCTCGCCACCGCGCACGAGGCGGCGCTCAAGCTGCGCGAGGGCGCGTGGGTCGCGGCCGAGGCGTACGAGACCGAGCAGCTCCTCCATGGCTATCTCGCGGCGGTCGACGAGTCGGTGCGCGCGTTCGTCCTCGAGGGAGAGGGACTGGCGGCGGAGCGGGCGGCGGCCGCGGTCGCAGCGCTGCAAGAGCTCGGCTGCGACGCGACTCTCGTGCCGACGCTCCATCCCGTGGTGGACATCGTCGTGTTCCAGCGGCTTACGCTCGAATCGCCGAGCTGCGCGGGCGGGAGCCGGACCGCATCCGGCGCCACGATCCGCGGTGGGCGGCGGCCGCGCGCGCGGCCAAGGCGGACAACGCGGCCTAGAGCTCGGCCAGCGCTTCGAGGAGCCGGTCGACTTCGGCGAACGTGTTGTAGTGGACGAAGCCTGCGCGGACGGCGCCGTCGGGCTGCAGGCCGAGCCGCGTCATCCCCTCGTATGCGTAGTAGTCGCCGTCCCAGACCGCGATCCCCCGCTCGGCCAGCCGTTCCGCGACCGCGCGCGGCGCCAAGCCGTCGACCACGAAGGCGAAGGTCGGGAGCCGGGCTTCCATCGTGCCGAGCCCGTAGAGCGTGCAGCGAGCGGGCAGGCCTTCGAGGAAGTGCTGCCCGAGTGCCCGCTCGTGCGCACGGATCGCGTCCCAGCCGAGCTCTTCGACGTATTCGACAGCGGCGACGAAGCCGGCGAGGAGCTCGTGCGCCAGCGTCCCCGTCTCGAACCGGTGCCCGACAGGCTCGTCCGCCGCCGGCCGCACCTTGTACGGCCGCCAGGAACGCAGCAGCTCCTCCCGTCCGAACGCGAGGCCGAGGTGCGGGCCGAAGAACTTGTACGGCGAGCAGAGGAGGACGTCGACGCCGAGCGCCCGGACGTCGATCGGGCCGTGCGGCGCGTAGTGGACGGCGTCCGCCCAGGCAAGCGCTCCCGCGTCGTGCGCGAGCTCGACGACGCGCGCCGCGTCGGGCACCGTTCCGAATGCGTTCGACGCGAGGGGGAAGGCGACGACGCGGGTCCGCTCGGACAGCTTCCGCCCGAGGTCGTCGAGATCGAGGGTCGTGTCCTCCTGGATCTCGACGAAGTCGACGCGGAGGTCGAGGTCGTGGGCGAGCTCGAGCCACGGGGCCACGTTGCCGTCGTGGTCGAGGCGCGTGACGAGGATCTCGTCGCCGGCCGAGAGCGTCCGCCCGAGCACGCGGGTGAGCGCGAAGTTGAGCGTCGTCATGTTCTGGCCGAAGATGGTCTCCTCGGCCAGGCAGCCGAGGAAGCTCGCGGCGGTCGCATGCGCCTGCGCGACGAGCTCGTCGCTACGGCGGCTGGCGGCGAACGTGCCGCCGAGGTTCGCATTCGAGTCGCGCAGGTAGGCGGCGATCGCGTCGATCACGGACTGGGGGCACTGCGTCCCGCCGGGCCCGTCGAGGAAGGCGACGCCGGATGCGAGGGCCGGGAACCGCGCCCGCACGGCATCGAGGTCGAGGGTCGCAGCGGCCACCATCTATCCCTGCTCGAGCGGCGCCAGCGTCAATCCGTGCCCGCGCAGCTGTTCCCAGTAGAGCTCGGCCTGCTCTTGGAGGCCGGACCAGACGATCGCCCGGCCGGAGTTGTGGATCCGGTTCGCCAGCCGCATGCCATCGTCGTAGGAGACGCCCGGGACGACGGCCGAGATGGCGAATGCGACGCCCTGGAACGTGTTGTGGTCGTCGTTGAGGACGATCACGTGCCAGGGCCGACCCAGGCTCGTCCCGTCGTCGCGGTCGAGCCGCTCCCGCGGCGGCGTGAGCGTGCCGCTCACGACGGATCGTCCGGCCGTTCACGGTCCACCGATAGCTCGGCGCGGCGGTGAGGGAAGAGCCGATGAAGCAGTCGCGCTCGGCCAGCGCGAGGAGCTCGGCAAGCGCTTCCCGGCTCCGGCGCCGGCTCGAGGCCCACGACGAGCTCGACCTCCGTCTCGACCAGCGCGTAGCGGTCATCCGTCTCGCGCTTGGTCACGAGCGTTCGGCCGTTGCCGGAGGCCGAGGGGACGTCGACGCCCTTGCGCCTCGCGTGATAGCGGAGGCTCTTGAGCGAGCAGCGGACGAGCGCAGCAAGGACGAGATGCTCTGCCGACCACTCCGCCGGCACCTCGAGCGCGACACCGTTCTCCTCACGGAGCTCACCGGTCGGCCGTGAGATCGACCGCGTACCGCAGCTCCTTCGCCTTGACGGCCATCGCTTGCATGGTCTCAGATCGCGGCTCGGCGGCGATCGCACCGCCGAGGCTCCGTCCGGGACCGTTCGTACGCTCCTGCACGTGCGACGGCTGCGAACGCTGTCTGAGGCGGAGTGCTACGTGCGCTGCTACGGCGGCTGGGATGCGACGGTGACGCTCGTGCAGATCGAGCCCCGTCGGCCACGGTACGAGCTGACGGTGTCGGGGGAGGATCTGCGTCGCGAGTTCGAGGCGCGGATCGCGGCTCGGACGGAGGAGGTCGTGACCGAGCTCGACGAGGCCGAGGCCGCCGCCGAGGCCGCCTAGCCGCGCGGCCATCCGGCGCAGAGTTGCCACACCGGCGTAACGACTCGTCGCCTACCGTTCGCGAAGGGAACCTCGCTCCCCCCAAGGGGGACTATGTGGCTCGCGGAAGGGACATGGCTGGACTGGGCGCAACTCCGAGCGAGGTGCCGGACGTCCTCGCCCCGGGCCTCCGCATCGTCTTCGTCGGCATCAACCCCGGGCGCGTTTCCGCCGCTGCCCGCGCGCACTTCGCCAATCCGCGCAACGACTTCTGGCGGCTGCTCCACGCGGCGGGGCTGACCTCCCGCCTCTACGAGCCGCAGGAGCAGTTCACGCTGCTCGAGGAGGGACTCGGCGTCACCAACGCCGCGTATCGCACGACGCCCGGCTCGGGCGATCTGCGGCGCGCCGACTTCGCCGGCTCCGCCGAGCGCCTGGAGCGCATCGCCGGCGAGCTCTGCCCGCGCTGGCTCGCTTTTGTCGGCAAGGAGGCGTACCGCGGGGCCTTCGGGGCTCGGCCGGAGCTCGGCGTGCAGGAGCGGGCGCTTGGCGACACCAGGCTTTTCGTGCTTCCGTCCACCTCGCCTGCGAACGCCGCCGTGCCGTGGGACGAGCGGCTTCGCTGGTTCAGCAAGCTCAGCTGCGCCAGCGGTTCGTGATCGGCGTCCGCCGGTCGCGGCCGAACGCCTTCGGCCGCAGTCGCACCCCCGGCGGCGCCTGCCGTCGCTTGTACTCGGCGCGGTCGATGAGCGCGACCGCGCGCTTCACGACGTCCGGATCGAAGCCGTCGGCGCTCAGCTCGTCGAGCGATCGGTCCTCCTCGACATAGGCCTCGAGCACCCGGTCGAGCTCGGAGTAGGGGGGCAGGGAGTCCTCGTCGAGCTGGTTCTCCCGGAGCTCGGCGCTCGGGGCGCGTTCGATCGTCGACTGCGGCACGAGCTCTCGTCCGGCGCGCTCGTTCAGGTGGCGCGCGAGCCGGAAGACGTCGGTCTTGTACACGTCCTTGAGGAGCGCGAAGCCGCCGGCCATGTCGCCGTACAGCGTCGCGTACCCCACCGACAGCTCCGACTTGTTGCCGGTCGCGACGAGGAGCCAGCCGAACTTGTTCGACAGCGCCATGAGGAGCGTGCCGCGGCTTCGCGCCTGGAGGTTCTCCTCGGCGAGATCCGGCTCGCGGCCGGCGAACGGCTCCGTCAGGATCTCGGTGTACGCCTCGACCACGGGCTCGATCGGGAGCTCGCGGAAATTGCAGCCGAGGTTCTCGGCGAGCGCACGTGCGTCGGCTCTCGTGGCCTCGGACGAGTAGCGCGACGGCATCGAGACGCAGTGGACGCGGTCGGGGCCGAGCGCGTCCACCGCGAGGGCCGCGGTCACTGCCGAGTCGATGCCCCCCGACACGCCGACGACGACGTCCTCGAAGCCGTTCTTCGCGACGTAGTCCCGCAGGCCGAGGTCGAGTGCGCGGCGCATCTGCTCGAGCTCCTCGGCGAACGGGACGAGCGGCGGCTCGAGCGGCCCGCGGTCGCCGGGCTCGGGCAGCGCGACCTCGATCGTCGTCACCTCCGGCAGCTCCGGCAGCTCCCGGGCGAGCGCGCGCCGGCGCACGTCGCGCAGTCGCCGCGCCACCACAGCCGACGGATCGAGGTCGACGACGAGCAGGCACTCCTCGAAGCCGGGCGCACGCGCGAGCACCTCGCCCTCGTCGTCGAGGACGAGCGAATGGCCGTCGAAGATGAGCTCGTCCTGGCCGCCCACGGTGTTGCAAAACGCGACGAAGCAGACGTTGTCGAGCGCGCGCTGCCGGAACATCGCCTCTCGTTCGCGCTCTCGCCCGACGTGGAACGGCGAGGCCGAGATGTTGACGAGCAGCTCCGCGCCTGCGAGCGCGAGCTCCGTCGCGGGCGGCCCGGGCTGCCACATGTCCTCGCAGACCGTCACGCCGATCCGCGCTCCGGCCGCCTCGACGATCACAAGGTCGCGACCCGCAGCGAAGTAGCGGTCCTCGTCGAAGACGCCGTAGTTCGGCAGGAATCGCTTCCGGTAGATCCCACGGACGGCTCCGTCGGCGCAGATCGCGCACGCGTTGAAGAGGTCCCCGTCGAAGAGCGGCACGCCGACGAGCGCGACGAGGTCCCGCGTCTCCGCCGCGATGCGCTCGAGCGAGTCGCGCGCGGCGTGGACGAACCCCGGCCGCAGGAGCAGATCTTCCGGCGGATAGCCGGTCACCGCGAGCTCGGGCAGGAGGACGAGGTCGGCGCCGGCCGCCCGCGCCTCGCCGATGCGGTCGAGGATCAGGCCTCGGTTCCCCTCGAGGTCGCCGACGGTCGGATCGATCTGCGCGAGCGCCAGCCTCACGGTTTTCGATTATAGGTCGAAAACTTCGGCTCGACGGAGCCGGATCGCCTGCAGGTCCTGCTCCTCGACCTGCTCGATGTGCGCCATCAAGTCGTCGACGTCGGTGTGCTCCGCATGGAGGTAGCGGCCGGCCAGCCGGTCGTAGCCTCCGCTCGCCAGCTTCCGCACCAGCCGCGGCGCGCACTCGGGCGGCGTCCAGGGCGCGTCGTCGGAGAAGTTCCCCTCGGTCATCGCGGTTCGCACCAGGCCGGGGCTGATCACGAACACGGGAATTCGGTCGCGGAGCGCGTTCGCGAGCGTCTCGCCGTAGCGGCAGATTGCGGCCTTGGAAGACGTGTACGCCGTGTCCGTGGCGCCGGGCAGGTAGGAGGCGCCGCTGCCGACGATGACGATTCGGCCCCGCTCGCGCTCGAGCATTCCCGGGATTACGGCGCGGCAGCAGAGGTGGACCCCGAGCACGTTGACCTCGAACGTGTGCCACCACTCGTCGAGGTCGACCTTCCAGGGCTCGTCGCCCATCGTCCCGGTGCCGGCGTTGGCGACGAGCAGGTCGACCTCTCCCGCCTCGCTGACGGCTCGCGCCACCGACTCCCGCGAAGTCACGTCCAGCTCGACCGCGCGGCCGCCGATCTCGGCGGCGACGCCCTCGATCTGGTCCGCCGTCCGCGCGGCCACGACCACTTCCATCCCGGCTCCGGCGAGCTCGCGCGCGACGTTGGCGCCGATGCCGCGGCCACCGCCCGTCACGAACGCCGTTCCCTGCAACTCGGCCACGGCCGAACTCTACGTCCACCCGGTCAAGTTAGCGTCCGCTAACATAGTGGTCACTAACTTACGAGGAGGCTTCTGGAGTGAGAGCACGGATTCTGGCCGAGGAGAACCGCAAGTGGCTGACGCTGGCGGCGGTCTCGTTCGGCCTCTTCATGATCATGCTCGACAACACGGTGGTGAACGTCGCCCTGCCGACGATCAAGGCCGACCTGGGCATCTCGCTCTCGTCGCTGGAATGGATCGTGACCGCGTACGCGCTCACCTTCGCGGCACTGATGATCACCGGCGGCAAGCTCGCCGACCTGTATGGGCGCCGCCGCATCTTCGTCGTCGGCCTGTTCATCTTCACGCTCTCCTCGCTTGCATGCGGCCTCGCGTCGAGCTCCAGCGTCCTGATCGGGGCGCGTGCGGTCCAGGGAGCGGGCGCCGCCCTGATGAACCCGGCCACCCTCTCGATCATCACCGCCACCTTCCCTCCGAAGCAGCGCGGCCAGGCGATCGGGATCTGGGCCGGCGTCTCGGCGCTCGCGCTCGCGATCGGCCCGCTCGCCGGCGGCCTGATCACGGAGAACCTCAACTGGAACTGGATCTTCTTCGTCAACGTCCCGGTCGGCGCGCTCGGAATCGTCGTCTCGCAGCTCGTGATCCGCGAGTCGCGCGACACGTCGCATGAGCAGCGGCTCGACCTGCCCGGCCTCCTCACGTCGGTCGGCTTTCTCTTCTCCCTCTGCTATGCGCTGATCGAGGGAAACAAGCACGGCTGGGGCTCTCCCGAGATCCTCGGGCTCTTCGCGGCGGCCGCGGTGTTCCTCGTCGCGTTCGTGTGGCTCGAGGCGCGCCAGCGGCTCCCCATGCTCGACCTCTCGCTCTTCCGGATCGGCGCGTTCGCAGGCGCGAACGTCGTCGCGATGCTCGTCTCGCTCTCCATGTTCGGCGTCTTCTTCTACGTCTCGATCTACATCCAGACGATCCTCGGCTACTCCGCGGTGCAGGCCGGCGCGATGTTCCTGCCGATGACGATCCTGATCATCCTCGTCGCGCCGATCGCCGGCCGCCTCTCCGATCGCGTCGGCTCGCGCTGGCTGATGGGCGGCGGGATGACCCTCGTCGCGATCTCACTCCTGCTCTACCAGCGGGCAGGCCTGCACTCCGACTTCTGGACGCTGCTGCCGTCGATGATCCTCGGCGGCGTGGGGATGGCGTGCACGATGTCGCCGATGACCGCGGCGGCGATGGGCGCCGTTCCGGTCGACAAGGCCGGCGTCGGCTCGGGGGTGCTGAACAGCTTCCGCCAGGTGGGGGGCTCGCTCGGGATCGCGCTCATGGGAGCCATCGTCGCCACGTTCATCCACCACAGCCCGACCTCGCCTGCCGCCGCGCAGGACTTCGTGAACGGCCTCCACTCGGCGCTCGCCGTCGCCGCCGCGATCAGCTTTGCCGCTGCCATCGTCGCGGTCGTGGCCGTGCGGACGCGGCCGGAGGTCGTGCGCGAGCACCTCACGGAGATCGCCGCGTGACCAGCCCCACCGCGACCCGGATGCCGGCGGCGGAGCGCCGGCAGCATCTCGTCGACACGGCGATCCGTCTCTTCACGGAGGGCAGCTACCACGGCACGACGACGGCCGAGATCGCCCGCGCCGCCGGCGTCTCCGAGCCGATCCTCTACCGGCACTTCGCGTCCAAGCGCGACCTGTACCTCGCCGCGCTCGAGCACGTCTGGACGAAGGTGCGGGCCGGCTGGGAGCGGGCGCTCGCCGACGCCCCCGACGCCTGCGCCGCGGTCGAGGCGATCGGCAAGGGACACGTCTCCGTCCGCTCCGCGAAGTTCCAGCTCGCCGAGCTGTGGGTGCAGGCCCTGAGCGAGGCGTCGGAGGATCAGGAGCTGCGGAAGCATCTCCGCCGCCACATGCGGGAGGTGCACGACTTCGTCGCGGACCTGATCCGGAGCGGCCAGGAGCAAAAGGCCATCGCCGCCGAACGAGACGCCGACTCGGAAGCGTGGATCATGCTGGCAGGCGGCATCCTCGGCATGGTGGGTAGGCGAGTAGGGCTCCTGGACGAGCAAGAGCTCCAAGCCATCCGCTCGGCCCGCCTGTCCTGGCTCCGCGCCTGACCTTTTTTCCGTGCCGCGCCCGACATGCGCGGGCGCGGCACAGTCCGCGAGCGGAAAGCACAGCGCCAGCGCACGCGCGCGAAGCGCGCCTGCGCCAGCGAAGCGGGCGAGGCGGACCAATGAAAAGGCCCCGGCTGCGGCTCCGGGGCCTTCTCGAGAGGCGCACCACTCCTGGCGGGGTCTGAGGAAGCGGATCTGCGGCCCACCCGCCTCATGTCCTTCACCGGGAGCTTCTCGGTGCACCCCCTGCGAACCTCGGCCTGGCGTCCGGCCTGGTTGCAAGGTGGGCTCACTATAGGAGCGTCCGGCGTGCTAGTCAAGTAGCTCGGTCAAGTGATTCTCGCTATCGCATGGTTGACCCATTTTCCTGATGAATACGCTCGAATGGGGGATAGGCGAACCCCCTAACTTGCGCTTCAGTGAAGTATGCGCTTGACTTGAGCGCGCCGAGACACGCCGATGCGAGACACCGCCAGCCGCACCAGACCCAGCCCCGAAGGGCTCCGCCTCGGAGACCGGCTCCGCCAGCTTCGCGTCGCCGCCGGGCTGACCCAGAGCGACCTGGCGGGCGACCGCTTCTCCAAGGAATACGTCTCGCAGATCGAGCGCGGCAAGACGCGCCCGACCTCGGGCACGATCGAGTGGCTCGCCGACCGTCTCGGCGTCGACGCCGGCTTCCTCGCGAGCGGCGTCGCGACCGACGAGCGCGCCCGGCTCGAAGGAGCGCTCACGCGGGCCGAGGCGATGTACGAGGCCCAGGAGGACGAGGACGCGGCGGAGGCCTTCCGGCCGCTCCCGGCGGCCGCACGCGCGACCGGTGTGCCTGAGCTGCAGGTTCGGGCGCTCGTCGGCAGCGGGCTCGCGAAGATGCGCCTGGGGGACCACCGCGCCGCGCTCGAGCTCCTCAATGAGGCGCGCGCGATCTCGGAGGCCGAGTCGTTCTCCGACGTCGAGCGGGCCGACGTCCTGCTCCGTCTCGGCGGCTGCCGCGTCCAGCTCAACAGCATCCAGACGGCGCTCGCACTGTTCAACGAGGCGCTCGCACTCGCCGATCGTTCGGGGCTGCCGTGCGACGCACTGAAGGCGAACATCCTCTCCTGGCGCGCCCGCTGCTGGCTGATCCACCGGGACTACGAGGCGGCCAAGGAGGATGTCGAGCGCGCCCTCGAGCTCGCCCGCGGTGTCGACGATCTTCGCACGGTCGGCGCCGCGTACTTCCAGGCCTCGCTCGTCGCCGACCGCGAGGGCCGCTGGGTGCTCGCGCGCAACTTCGCGGAGCGGGCGCGGGAGGCCTATGCCGAGCTAGCCGACCGCGCTCACGTCGGACAGCTCACGAACAACCTCGGTGGGCTCAACTTCTTGTTGGGGAACACGGAGGACGCGATCAAGCTGCTCAAGGAGGCGTTCTCGATCGCCCTCGAGGCCGGCCAGGACGCGGACGCGGGTCGAGCCGTCTCGTCGCTCGCGCAGGTTCATCTGCGCACGGGCAATGTCCTGCAGGCCGAGGAGCAGGCACGCCACGCGCTCGAGCTGCTGGACGGCCGCGTCGACTACGTCGACGAGGCCGGCAACGCGCAACTGGTGCTCGGCCGGGCCCTGCTCGAGCAGGGGCGGCTCGAAGAGGCCGAGGCGGCCTTCGTCGCCGCGGAGACCAGCTTCGGCGAGCTCGGATCCGCCAGCCATCGGGCCGCGGCCTGGATCGCGCGCGGCGACCTTGCTGCTCGGCTGGGTGACCACGAACGCTCGGCGGAGCTTTATCGCACGGCCGCAGAGGCCCTGCAGGACGTCCGCTTCTAGGAACCGGAAGGAGGTGACGACTTGACGAAGGCAAGGCTCATCTATCTGTTGCTCCTCGCGTCGCTCTTCGCGTACATCCTCGCCAGCGTGTGCGGCCGCTTCCACGGCGGCGGCCACGGCATGAGCAGTGGCGGCGGCTTCTAGGCGACGCACCGCTCGGCCCGCGGCGCGGGGTTGCGTTTCCCGCGTCGCCAACGGTGGGATGACGCCCTCGTGGGCGCACGTCTAGAGCGGGCTCGGCGCGCGCTTACCGTCGGGCGGGTCGCACACCAGAGCGGACTGCGGCGGATCCTCGCCGAGGTCGGCGTGGTCGGAAGCAGCGACGCCACGCGCGAGGGGGCGCGGGCGTTCCGCTGCGGTCTCGAGGAGCTCGGGACCACGTTCATCAAGCTCGGGCAGCTCCTCTCGTCGCGTCCCGATCTCCTGCCCGACGTCTACATCGAGGAGCTCGCACGCCTGGTCGACAGCGTGCCGCCTGTCCCGTTCGCGGAGATCGAGGCGGTGGTGATCGCCGACTTCGGTCCGGACGCCTTCGTGAGCCTCGAGCCGGAGCCGCTCGCGACGGCCTCGATCGCCCAGACGCATCGCGGGCTGCTCGCTACGGGACACGACGTGGTCGTCAAGGTGCGGCGTCCCCTGGTCGTCGAGCAGGTCGACCTCGATCTCGCCGTGCTGCGCTCGACGGTCCGCCTCGCCGTGGGACACTCCGAGACGGCGCGGAGGGTCCAGCTCGAGGAGCTCGCGGACGAGCTCGAGATTCATCTCCGCGCAGAGCTCGACTTCGTCGAGGAGGCGCACAACACGGAGCTCGTGCGGAAGCTCGTCGAGCCGTTCGAAGGACTGGTCGTCCCGCGTGTGATCGAGCCGTACGTGAGCGAGCGCGCACTCGTCCTGGAGCGAATCGCGGGACGCAAGGTCGAGGCGGGGCACGGGCTCGATCCAGAACGCGCGGCTGACCTGGCCCGAGAGTTCTTCCGCGCCTATGTGTTCCAGGTCGTCGTCGAGGGCGTGTACCACGCCGACCCCCACTCGGGAAACGTCCTCCTGGCGGACGACGGGCGTCTCGCCCTCCTCGACTTCGGCCTGCTCGGACGGCTCGACGAGGACACGCGGGCGAGTCTCGCGCTGCTGCTGCTCGCCGTCGCCCAGAACCGGGCCGACGACGTCGCCGAGCTCGTGGTCTCCCTCTCGCTCACCTCGACCCGCTCCGACCAGGCGGGTTTCGTGCAGGACGTCCGCCGCAAGCTGCCCCGCTTCCATCACCGCCCGCTCGCCCACATTCAGGCCGGGAACGCCCTCGCCGACCTCCAGCGCGCCGCGATGCGGCGAGACATCCGCCTTCCGACGTCGTTCGCCCTCGTCGGGCAAGACGCTGGCGCAGGCCGATTCGATCGCCCGGGTGCTCGACCCCGAGCTCGACCCGGTCGCGCTGATCGAGGAGCAGGCGCTCGAGGTGATGACGCGCGAGGCCGAACGCCGGCTCGAGCCGAACCGGCTGGCCGCCTACGCGTTCACGCAGCTCGCCCCGTTGGCCAGCCTGCCGGGGCGCGTCGGGCGCCTTGCTGTCGAGCTCGAGCAGGGCACGCTGACGGTCGGCGTCGTCCCCACCCGGCTCGGCGAGCTCGAAGCCAACCTCCGTTCGATCGCGAACCGGGTCGGGGCGGCGATGATCGTCGGGGCATTGCTGCTCTCGTCGTCGCTGCTCGTCCGCGGGCATGCGGTTCGGTGGCTCGGCGTCGCGGGCTTCTGCCTCGCCGCCGTGCTCGGCCTCTACATGGTCTGGAAGATCCTCCGCACGCCCGGCGAGCTCTAGGCGTCACCGCTGACCGAGCCTGCACGCTCGAGCACGACCTGCGGGATCCGCACGTTCGGGCTTAGGCGCAGGCACATCCGCGACCACCTCCGCGCAGTCCTCGGGGCGGATCATCTCGTCGGGCTCGAGGCCCGACCACTGCGCCATCGGCGTGTCGACGAAGCCCGGACAGAGCGCGATCGCGCGCACGCCGTCGGGGTCGAGCTCCGCGTTGAGCGAGCGGGTGAGGGAGATCACGGCCGCCTTCGTCGCGCCGTAGGTCGCGAGGCCCGGCGTCGGGACCGTGCCGGCGATCGAGGCGAGGTTGACGATCCAGCCCGCGCGATTCGCGCAGGAGCGGGATCGCCGCCTGCGTGACGAGGAACAGCCCCCGCAGGTTGACGCCGAGCTGGAGGTCGAGATGCTTCACCGGCAGGTCCTCGATCCGGCCGCCGACTCCGACGCCGGCCGAGTTGACGAGCAAGTCCAGGCCGCCGAGCCGGTCGCCGATGCTCGGCGACGATCCGCGCGCAGTCCTCCGCGTCGGCGACGTTCGCTGCGACCGCCGCGCGCGCCGAGCTCGGCCGCGGCCGCCTCGACCTTCTCAGGCCGGCGCGAGACGAGCGTCAGCCGAAGCCTTCCTCTCGCGAGCATGCGCGCGATCGCGAGCCCGATTGCCCGACGAGCCGCCGGTGACGAGTGCGCGGAGCGAGGACTATTCCGCCTACAGTAGAACGGCATGGAAGCCGCGAGCCTGACGAGCCTCGCCGCGGTGGCGGGTGCGCGGCGAAGTACTCGGCGGCGCGGCTCGAGGAGCTGCTGAAGGGCTTCGTCCCGGCGGAGGCGGATGACCTCCTCGTCGGCCTCGACCCGGCGGACGACGCGGCCGTCTACCGGCTCGACGCGAGCGCGCGCTCGTCTTCACCGTCGACTTCTTCCCGCCGCTCGTCGACGACCCGGCCCTCTTCGGCCGGATCGCCGCGACGAACGCGCTCAACGACGTTTTCGCGATGGGCGGCGCCCTGCTCGCGCTCTCGATCGCGGCCTTTCCGGAGGAGCTCCCGACCGACCTTGTCGCCGCCGTCTTCTCCGGAGCCGACGAACAGGTGCCGGGCAGCCGGGGCCATCCTCGCGGGCGGGCACACGATCCGCGACATCGAGCCGAAGTACGGGCTCCGATGGTCGGCACCGTTCATCCGGACGGCGTCTGGGTCAAGAGCAGCGCCCGTCCCGGCGATACGCTCTTCCTCACGAGCCGCTCGGCACCAGGGTGAC
>CAWEJU010000004.1:0-45427 GCA_963809465.1 uncultured Actinomycetes bacterium
AGCGACTTCTACCACTACGACGTCGACGCGCTCCGCTTCGCGTGCGGGGGAACCGGTCTCTCGCTCTCGTACGAGGGCGAATGGGGTCATCCGAACAACCAGAAGATGATCCTGTTCACGCGCGACTGACCGGCTCACGGGCTCTCTCCGCTACAAAGGGCCTGTCGTGAAGAGGCTCCTCCTGCTCGCCGCCGTGGCCGCGGCCGCGTCGCTGGTCGCCTCCGGCCCGGCCGCGTCCGACCCGGTCTGGGCGGGCCAGTGCGGCATCCGGGCGCAGCAGACGGTGTGGGGGGAGTACGGCTGGCCGACGCTCCTGCCCATCCTCGCGCGGCCGGGGACGCTGCTCGCCGTGACACAGCAGAAGGGAAGCAATTACTCGGCCGACGCGCGGGCCCGCGGCGCGGCGACCTATGCGTTCGACCTGCGGCTGAGGGACAAGATCGGCACCCCGAACGCTCCCGCCGATCCGGCCACCATCGAGGCGGCTGCGGTGAAGAGGTACCAGAGCGCGGTCGTCGCGACCGGCGGCTGCGCGACGCCGCTCATCGTCGAGAACGAGCTCTTCGGCGCAACCGACCTCGACCCCGTGGACGGCCTCGACCGTCCAGTACCGTGCGAACGCCCTCGCCTTCCTGCAGGACCTGGCGGCGCTGGGGGCGCATCCGGTCATCCTCGTCAACAAGTCGCCGTACACCGGCTCGAGCGACGCGGTCGCCTGGTGGCTCTCGGTCGCCAAGGTCGCGGACGTCGTGCGCGAGGTCTATCTGCCGGCGACGAGCATCTGGCGGCTCGGGCCGATCCTCGGCGACCGGCTGCTGCGGGAGAGCTACCGGAACGCGGCCACCGCGCTCACCTCGATCGGGATTCCGGCGAACCGGGTCGGCATCATGCTCAGCTTCCTGAGCGCGAAGGGCGTCGGCGGCCGCAACGGCCTCCAGCCGGCCTCCGCCTGGTACCAGGTAGTGAAGTGGGAGGCGCTCTCGGCGAAGGAGGTGGCCGCGGAGCTCGGACTCGGCTCGGTCTTCTCCTGGGGCTGGCAGGAGTGGAACGTCAAGGAGCGGGATCCCGCGAAGCCGAAGGCCGCGTGTGTCTGGCTCTGGGCGCGGAGCCGGACGCTCTGCAATGCGCCGAGGCATGCTCGGGCCGCACTTCGACACCTCCCTGACCGAGGGGCAGATCACGCTCTCGCGCGGGACGATCTGCCGCGCCCAGGGGCTCGGCGCGATCGCCGCCCACTCGGTCGCGAAGCTCGAGGCGCTGACCGGCGACCGAAACGCTGCGCTCAGCGCCTTGTTCGAGCGGCTCGTCGAGGTCGCGGAGCGCCCGGTGTCGCGGCACGCGGTGCTCGCGGCGGAACGCGAAGTCGTCGCGGATTCCTTCCACGGCCGGCGCAGCGCCTATGTCTCGGCGCTGCGGCAGGCGCACGCGACCGTCGGGATCGCGCGCGCGGTGCTCGCCGACGAGCTCCGGCGGGCGCAACTCGAGCAGCAGCAGTCCGTCGCGCCGCCGAACGCAGGCGAGGTGGCGGCGTTCTACTCCGCCTACCCGGATCTGCTCGTGCGCAGCGTCCGCGTCTCGCCGTCGCCGCCCTGGCTCGCCGAGCACCGGACGGGGCTCGCGCTCGCCGAAGCGGCGCCGCAGCGGCTGTTCTCCCTGCCGGCGGGGCAGAACGGCGCACGTCGCGACGCTGCTCGGGACGTTTGCCGTGCGGCCGCTCGGGCCGGCGCAGCCCCTCGGCGCCCTGCCGCTCCCGACCGTGCGGCCGGCGATCGTCGCGGCGTTGCGCGGCTTCGAGCGGGCTCAGGCCTTCGAGCGCTGGACGATCGCGCGGCAGAACGTCGTCCTCAGCCGGACGATCTGCCTCCTCGATCAGCTCCCGCAGCCGGCCGCCATCGACCTCACGCAGTACCTCCCCTTCCTGCGCATTCAGTAGCTACAGCTGGCGCAGGGCATAGCCTTGCGGGGTGCTCGAGAAGCTCTGGGGCAACATTCCGGTCGGGCCGGAGACGCAGGGAATGCGCGTCGTCGGCGCCGTCGGCAAGCGCTGGCTGCACGTCGTCGCCCGGTATGCGCCGCTGCCGCCTGCCACGCGAGCGTCGCTGCACCGGCGGCGCGGCGTCCACGTCGGCAGGCGCGTCTTCATCGGCACGGAGGTGTTCATCGACGACGCCGTCCCGTCCTCGGTGACCCTCGAGGACGACGTCACCGTGATCGCCCAGACGACGATCCTCGGCCACACGTACTACCCGCGGCATTTCCACCGGCTGCTCGGCGACGAGGCGACGCGGGCGGAGCTGCGGACGACGATCCGCCGCGGCGCCTACCTCGGCCTCCGCAGCACGATCCTCGCCGGCGTGACGGTGGGGGAGTTCGCGATCGTCGGAGCCGGCAGCGTGGTCACGGCGGACGTCCCGCCGTACACGATGGTCGCGGGCGTCCCTGCGCGCGTCGTGCGCGAGTTCGGGCCGGACGAGGTGGAGATCTAGCCGGCCTGCGGGCCGATGACCCAGCTGGTGCCGAAAAGCCCCGTCGGCTGGAAGTTGAACGTCGAGTTGCCGCCGTTGATCAGGATGCACGACGTGAGGACGGCAAGGTTCGCCGTGCCGCTGACGGCATCGGCGAAGGTCGTGGTGTACGCCGGCCCGTAGAACGAGCCGGAGACCGACCCAAGAGCGCCGTTGGTGCCGCTGCTCGCCATCGACAACAGGGCGACGTCGTACTCGTTGAGCTGGGCCTGGGTCGGCCCCGGATTGTTGCCGAAATAGGTCCTGTTCTCGCAGGTATCGGTCGGCGCCACGGCCTGGTTCGGGTCCTGGAAGAAGGTCAGGCCCTCGTATGCGCCCGAGGTCTGGGGGCCGAGCGAGATGCTCCCCGTAGTGTTGATCTCGACCTGGTCGATCGTGCCGCTTCCCGAGGTGTGCGAGGAGTCCTGCGTGTTGTAGATCAGCACGTTCGGCGCGGAAAGGGTCGACAGGCCGCAGACGAACAAGCCCCCGCCCGCGATGACATACGTCCCGGCAGCGAGGGTCACGTGAGCCGTACTGACCGGTGGCACCATGCGTCACGGCTGGCGTTATTGCTGTGCGACGCGGCGCTGGTGCCGTTGTAGTGGCGCGTGACGGTCAACGTCGCCGAGCCGGTCGTGGCCGGAGCGCTGGTGACGAGCATCTGCTCGCTGCCGATCTGGATCACGTCGCCGGTCGAGACAGGATCCGAGGTGCTCCAACCCGACCAGTCGACCGGAATGCTGGTGGTCGTCGAGGTGATACTGGAACTTAGCTGCACCGCCGGGCTGTAGGCGATCGGGGAGTTCCCGGCCGTGCAGCCGCCGCCGATGTTGCTGCCGCAACTGCTGCCCGTCCAAGCCCCGATGCAGATGCCGCCATAGTAGGTGCCCGGCTGGAGGGTCACGGTCCCGCTCGCGATGGTGCACGGAGCCGGATTAGCCGCAGTCCCCTGCATAATCGCCGGGACATTCTTGATCGATGTGGCCGAGCTATGGGTTGCGGCTGTAGTCCCGTTGTACGCGCGCTGAACGGTGAGATTCCTCGTCCCTCCGCCCGCAGTGACGAGCAGCTGCTCGCTGCCGATCTGGATGACGTCGCCCGTGTGAACTGCCGTCCCGCTGGACGTGAGCGTCGTCTGCGACACCGTCATGCTGCTGCTGAGGCTCTGCGACGGGCTGTAGTTGACCGCGGAACCGTAGGTGGTGCTGGTGCATGCGGGCGTGCCGAGCGTCGGAGGCGTGATCTTGTTGACTAGCGGGACGCGCTTGATCACCGTGCCGCTTGTGTGCGTCGTGGCGACGGTGCCGAAGTAGCCGCGCTGAACCCCCGTGGTGGTGACGAGCATCAGCTCGTTGTCGATCTGGATCACGTCGCCCGTCTGAATTGCCGAACCGCTGGCCGACAACGTCGTCTGTGTGGCCGTCATGGCGTTGCGGAGCGTTTGCTGCGGGGAGTAGCTGACCGGCGTGCCGGGGGCCGTGAACGGGTCGGGGACGACGGGCTGCCCGGTCTGCGGACAGCTCGTGGGCTGCGCGCTCGTGACCGGGTTGTTGCCCTTGGCCAGGGCACACCTGACGCCGTTCACCGTCACCGTGTCGGGGTTGGGCGTACTGCCGCCGTCGGTCTCCCAGCCGCCGACGACCTGGATCGACGGGGCCGAGATGTTGCCGCCCGCCCCGCCACTGTCGAAGATGTCGAACGCGTCGGGCTTCTGACCGGTGGGAATGCCGTTGCACGAGTTGACGTAGATCGCGTTCGTCACGTTGAGCTGGCCGCTCGAGTCGACGATCAGGGTGTGTACGTCGCAACCGGTGTCGAGGGCGACGAAGTTGTACGGCGGAGGCACGATCGTCGCGGTCTGCGTCAAGGTACGCGAGATCGCGCTAGCGGTGGGGCCCGTCGGGTTCGCAATGAACCCCGTCGACGTGATCGTCCACACCTTCGTTGTAGCGTTGTAGCTTCCGCACCAACTGGCCGTCGCGCCGCCGGAAAGCGGGGTGGCCGTCGGACTCGCGCAACCCGGCATCTGCGTCGTATCGGTGCCGGCGTTCTGCGCCGCCGCGAGCCCGTTGTTGAGACCCGCCTCGGCGGCCGCGTAGGCCTTCTGGCCGGCACTGCTGCGACTCGCGTCGCGCGAGTCCCCGCTCGTGAAGGCGAGGGCCGACGTGACCATGATCGTGAGCACGAGCACGATCAGGATCGCCATGATGAGCGCCATCCCGCTCTCATCGGAAACTCTGGGTCCGAGCGGCCGCAGCCGCTGCAACAGGTTCATCGCTTCCTACTGTCGGTCAGCCTGCGGGTGCGGGCGCCCCCAAAACGGGGGATCTGCCCGAACGGGGGATCTGCCCGAACGAGGGATTTGCGGCGGCTCAGTTTCCGGTGAGGTTGTTGAAGGTCGACTGCTCGCGCACCCAGTCGGCCGTTCCGGTGCTCTTCCGCACGACGACGGTCACGAGCTTGATCACCGAGGAGGACCCTCCGGGCGCGCACGCGCTCGCGGATCCGAGGCCGAACGTGCCGCCGCTCAGGGTCTCGCAGTTGATGAAGGTGTCCAGGCGGTAAGAGCGGCCGTCCGGCCCCGTCAGCGTCTGCGTTGAAAGGCAGGACTGGTCCGTCGTGCTGCAGCCGGTGACCTGTGCTGTCGAGCTGTAGGAGGTGTCGCTCGTGTACGTCGAGTCCTGGGCACACGAGGCTCCGCAGGTCGTGTTGAGAGCAATGTTGGCGAACTTGAGAGCGCGGAACCGCTCCATCTGTGAGTCTGCGAGCAGCGTCGTGCTCGAGACGCGGGTCGCGCGCCGGAGTGACGAGTAGCCGGAGCTGTACGCGGCGACGAGCGCGAGGATGGCGACGGTGAGGACAGTCATGGCGATCAGCAGCTCGATGAGGCCGAGGCCGTCCTCGTCCCGAGGCTGCGGCAGCGGGCGCCCGGTCATGAGCGCGTCCCGTTGCGCAATGCGATGTCGTCGAGGAGGTTGTACGAGTCTTTCGTGGACGCGGGACCGTTGAGGTTCACGGGCAGCGCGACGTGCAGCAGGGGCAGGCTGGCCGCGGGCTTCAGCACGCTGAGCCCGCCCACGACGCAGGCGGTGCTCGAGCTCGGGAGGCAGAAAGGTGTCGACGTAGTCAGGTAGTCGGCCCACTTGATCTTGCCGGCGGTGGTGCAGGTCGGGCGGGGCAGCGTGGTCGACGAGACGCGGTACAGCGCGTAGTCGCCGGTGGTGAGCGTGCTCGCCGCCGTGCACCAGGTCGTGTAGGTCGTTGTGCCGGACGTGCAGCTGGTGCCGACGCCGCCGCTCGCGACCGTGATCGCAGCGTACTGCTGACCGGCCGCCAAGCCCGTGCCATCCGTGAACGTGACGTTGCAGGCGCCATGGATCTGGCGGCGGAGCATGTCGAGCGCGGTGCGATCCTGCAGCTGCGCCTGGAAGCGGAGGTCGGCGTCGAGCTGGGTGTGCGAGGCCGAGACGAGCACCGATGTCAGTGATGTGATGATGATCACGAGAATCACCATCGAGATGAGCAGCTCGGGAAGCGTGAAGCCGTCCTCTCTGGCTGCGCGCGCGTGGGCGCAACGCGACCGGCGCGCTCTCGCGGAGGGTCCCATTGGACGCCTATCGGCGGCGAGGGCCCCCGGCTTTAGTCGGCTGCCGCCAGGCCTCCCTTGCCTGTGTGCTTCGTCGCATACAGCGACTCGTCGCCGCGCTCGAACAGGCTCGTGGGGCTGTCGTTCGCCTGCAGGTCGGCCACCCCTGCCGAGACGCGGACGCGGCCGGCCCGCGCGATCGGCTGCGCCGAGACCGCGCGCTGGATCCGGCCGACGAGCTGCCGGGCCTGTCCCACCTCGACCTCCGGCACGATCACCGCGAACTCGTCGCCGCCGACGCGGCACGGGATGTCGGCCGAGCGCACCACCTGCTTGATCCGGTCCGCGATCTCCGCGAGGACGGCGTCGCCCGCCAGGTGGCCGATCCGGTCGTTGATCTCCTTGAAGCCGTCGACGTCGACGATCACGAGCGAGAGCCGGCGCTGGTACCGCTGGGCGCGGTCGACCTCGCGGGCGAGCGTCTCGTAGAAGTAGCGGCGGTTGTGGAGGCCGGTCAGCGAGTCGAGGTCGGCGAGTTGCCGCGCCTCGCGGAACCGGCGCGAGTTCTCGATCGCGGGCGTGACGCGCTCCGCGAGCTCCTCGAGCCGGCGCAGGTCGTCGTCGTCGAAGCGGATGTCCGGGTCGCGCGAGAAGACGCCGAGCCAGCCCATCTTGCCGCTGCGCCCGACGAGGGGAACACCGAGCGCCTCGTGCACGGCTCCCTCGGCCTCGTCCTCTGAGTAGAGGTAGGAGAGCTCCACCGCCCGCGCGTCGCGACGGTCCGGCGGGCCGGTGAAGATCCGGACGGCCCCGTCGTCGCCCTCCAGGCCGATCGAGCCGAGCAGGCGCTCGTCGTCGTCGCCGGCCGGGTCGAGCTCGACGACCGCCGCGTCGACCTTCGGGAACGCCGCGGCGGCTTCGAGCGCCGAGCCGAGCGCGTCGTCGAGATCGATCGTCGTGCTGATCTGCGCGAGGAAGCGGCTGCGCTGCGTCTCCTCCTCGGCTTTCCTGACCGCGCTGCTCAGCTCCTGCGCCAGCTCGTCGAGCCGTGCTTCGAGCGTCTGAACCGTGTCCGCCACCTGGGCTTCGACCTGGCGGGACGTCCGGCGGCGGAGCCGGCGGGCAAGCTCGAGCGCGACGACGGCGAGGACGCCGAGCGCCACAGCGAGACCTATGAGTGACCATTGCATCGAGCCGCAGACTCCCGATTTTTGGGTGCAAACTTTAGGTTCGGACCACGTTACGAGCTACTAGCCGATCTGGCGGGTTTCTGGACGATTGGCGGGGTTGGCGCGTGTTCGCTACCATGCCGCGGGCCGGTTGGCCGGGGCGTTTTGCTCCAGCCGACCGTCTCTTTGTGAAGAGGGAGTAGACGAAAAACCCATGCCGACAGTCAACCAACTCGTGCGCAAGGGCCGGAAGGTCTCGAAGGCGAAGACCAAGACGCCCGCGCTCGCCGGTGCGCCGCAGAAGCGCGGCGTCTGCACGCGCGTCATGACGCAGACCCCGAGGAAGCCGAACTCGGCGCTGCGGAAGGTCGCGCGCGTCCGGCTCACGAACGGGGCGGAGGTCGGCGCCTACATTCCCGGCGAGGGCCACAACCTGCAGGAGCACTCCGTCGTGCTCGTTCGCGGGGGCTCGACCAAGGACCTTCCGGGCTATCGCTACAAAATCATCCGGGCTGCGCTCGACACCGGCGGCGTGTCCGACCGGAAGCAGGGCCGCTCCAAGTACGGCGCCAAGCGAGGCAGTTAGGTGGCCGCCCTCCTCGCATCTCGCGCACTCGTGCACGCTGCAAACCGGCGCCTCGCGGCGTGCTCGGTCGCGCCCGTAGCCTCCGGCTACGAACGCTCCCTGCGTGCTTGCGACGTTTGGTTTTCGCGGCCCGAGCACACGATCTGCTCGCAGGGAGGCCACTGATGCCGCGCCGCGCCGATGTCCAGGCCCGCACGGTCGAGCCAGACGCGGTCTACGGATCGCCTCTGGTGACGCAGGTGATCAACAAGGTCATGCTCGACGGCAAGAAGTCGATCGCCGAGCAGATCGTCTACGGCGCGCTCGAGACCGTGGGGACGAAGACCGGCCGCCCGCCGGTCGAGGTGCTCGAGCAGGCCGTGAAGACGGTCACGCCGGTGCTGGAGGTACGCAGCCGCCGCGTCGGCGGCGCGAACTACCAGGTTCCGGTCGAGGTGCCGCAGCGGCGCGCCCGCACCCTGGCGGTGCGCTGGCTCGTGACGTATGCGCGCGACCGGCGCGAGAAGGGCATGCCGGACAAGCTCGCCAACGAGATTCTCGACGCGCTGAACCAGCAGGGCGGCGCGTTCAAGCGGAAGGACGATGTCTACCGGATGGCGCAGGCCAACAAGGCCTTCGCGCACTACCGCTGGTAGGCGGAGCAGGAAGGAAGACTTGAGTACGAAGATGACAGAACAGGCCGTCGCGCTCGACCGTGTCCGCAACATCGGGATCATGGCCCACATCGACGCGGGCAAGACGACGACGACCGAGCGGATCCTCTACTACACCGGCCGCACCCACAAGATGGGTGAGGTGCACGAGGGCGCCGCGACGATGGACTGGATGGCCCAGGAGCAGGAGCGCGGCATCACGATCACGTCGGCTGCGACGACGGCGTTCTGGCGTGACCATCGCGTGAACATCATCGATACGCCCGGGCACGTGGACTTTACGGTCGAGGTGGAGCGCAGCCTGCGCGTCCTCGACGGCGCGGTCGCCGTCTTCGACTCTGTCGCAGGCGTGCAGCCGCAGTCCGAGACGGTCTGGCGGCAGGCGGACAAGTACAAGGTGCCGCGCATCGCCTTCATCAACAAGATGGACCGCACCGGCGCGAACTTCTTCGCCGCCGTGCAGTCGATGCGCGACCGGCTCGGCGCCAACCCCGTGCCGCTGCAGATCCCGGTTGGGTCGGAGGACAACTTCACCGGCGTCGTCGATCTCGTGGAGATGCAGGCGGTGATGTACCGCGACGACCTCGGGCAGCAGTTCGACGTCGTCGAGATCCCGGCCGAGCTCCTCGAGCAGGCCCAGGAGTACAACCACCAGCTGATCGACCAGATCTCGCACTTCGACGACGAGGTGCTCGCGGCGTACATCGAGGACGAGTCCTCCGTGACGCCGGACATGATCCGCCGCGCCGTCCGCGCCGGCACGCTCGCCGACGAGATCACGCCGGTGCTGCTCGGCTCCGCCTTCAAGAACAAGGGCGTCCAGCTCCTGCTCGACGCCGTCGTCGACTACCTGCCGAGCCCGCTCGACGTGCCGCCGATGCACGGGATCGACCCGAAGACCGGCGGCGACGAGGTGCGGCCGGCCGACCCGAAGGCACCGTTCTCGGCCCTAGCCTTCAAGGTCATGTCCGACCCGTACGTCGGCAAGCTGACGTACTTCCGGGTCTACTCCGGCACGCTCAAGGCCGGCGACCGCGTCCTCAACACGACGACGGGCCGCACCGAGCGGATCGGCCGCATCCTCCAGATGCACGCGAACCACCGCGAGGAGCGGGAGGAGATCATGGCCGGCGAGATCGCGGCGGGAGTCGGCCTGAAGGCGACCACGACGGGCGACACGCTCGCCGCCGACAACGCGCCGATCGTGCTCGAGTCGATGACGTTCCCCGATCCGGTGATCTCCGTCGCCGTCGAGCCGCGCTCGAAGGCCGACCAGGACAAGCTCGGGGCCGGTCTCGCCCGGCTGTCCGAGGAGGATCCGACCTTCCGCGTCGAGACCGACGAGGAGACGGGGCAGACGCTCATCTCCGGGATGGGCGAGCTGCACCTGGAGATCATCGTCGACCGCCTCAAGCGGGAGTTCAACGTCGACGCGAACGTCGGCCGCCCGCAGGTGGCGTACCGCGAGACGATCTCGAAGCCGGCCGAGAAGGTGCAGGGCAAGTTCGTCCGCCAGACCGGCGGCTCGGGCCAGTACGGCGACGCGATCATCAACCTCTACCCGCAGGAGCCGGGCGCGGGCTACGAGTTCGCCGACAAGATCGTCGGCGGCAAGATCCCGAAGGAGTACATCCCGGCGGTCGACGCCGGAATCCAGGAAGCGATGGGCTCGGGCATCCTCGCGGGCTATCCCGTGGTGGACGTCAGAGTCGAGCTCGTCGACGGGTCGTACCACGACGTCGACTCGAGCGAGCGGGCTTTCAAGATCGCGGGCTCGATGGCCTTCAAGGAGGCCGTGAAGCGGGCCAAGCCGAAGCTGCTCGAGCCGGTCATGGCCGTCGAGGTCATCACGCCGGAGGACTACCTCGGTGACGTGATGGGCAACCTCAACAGTCGCCGAGGCCGGATCGAGTCGATGAATCCCCTGGGCAACGCCCAGGTGATCAAGGCGGCCGTGCCGCTTTCGGAGATGTTCGGCTACGCCACCGACCTGCGCTCGATGACGCAGGGGCGCGCCGAGTTCACCATGCAATTCGATCGCTACGAGGAAGTGCCTCAGTCGATCGCGAGCGAGATCATCGACGCGCAGGGCTGACAGAGGCCAGAAAGGGATAGGGAGAGCCACCAATGGCAAAGCAGAAGTTCGAGCGGACGAAGCCGCACGTCAACGTCGGCACCATCGGTCACATCGACCATGGCAAGACGACCCTGACCGCGGCGATCACGAAGGTGCTCTCGGAGCAGGGGACGAACACCGCAGTGCGCGACTTCGCCTCGATCGACGCCGCTCCCGAGGAGCGGCAGCGCGGCATCACCATCAACACCGCGCACGTCGAGTACGAGACCGAGAATCGCCACTACGCCCACGTCGACTGCCCGGGGCACGCCGACTACATCAAGAACATGATCACGGGTGCCGCCCAGATGGACGGCGCGATCCTCGTCGTCTCGGCCGCGGACGGCCCGATGCCGCAGACGCGCGAGCACATCCTGCTCGCCCGCCAGGTCGAGGTGCCGGCGATCGTCGTCGCCCTCAACAAGGCGGACATGGTCGACGATCCCGAGCTGCTCGAGCTCGTCGAGATGGAGGTCCGCGAGCTGCTCTCGAAGTACGAGTTCCCGGGCGACGACATTCCGATCGTCCACGTCTCGGCGCTCAAGGCGCTCGAGGGCGACGCGGAGTGGACGGCCAAGATCGTCGAGCTCATGGAGGCCGTCGACAGCTACATCCCGGAGCCGCAGCGCGACGTGGACAAGCCGTTCCTCATGCCGATCGAGGACGTGTTCACGATCACGGGTCGCGGCACCGTCGTCACCGGCCGCATCGAGCAGGGCAAGTGCGAGGTCGGCAACGAGGTCGAGATCGTCGGCATCCACCCGCAGGTCGAGAAGACCGTCGTCACCGGGCTCGAGATGTTCCAGAAGACGCTCGACTACGCCCAGGCGGGCGACAATGCGGGCGCACTGCTCCGCGGCGTCAAGCGCGAGGAGGTCGAGCGCGGCCAGGTGCTCGCGAAGCCGGGCTCGATCACGCCGCACACGCACTTCAAGGCCGAGGTCTACGTCCTCTCGAAGGACGAGGGCGGCCGCCACACGCCGTTCTTCAACGACTACCGGCCGCAGTTCTACTTCCGCACGACCGACGTCACCGGCGCGATCAAGCTGCCAGAAGGCCAGGAGATGGTCATGCCGGGCGACAACACGAACATGGAGATCGAGATGATCCAGCCGATCGCCATGGATCAGGGCCTCCGCTTCGCCATCCGCGAGGGTGGCCGGACGGTGGGCGCAGGCGTCGTCACCGAGATCATCAAGTAGGAAGGGACGGGAGGCGCCGGTGCCACAGCAGAAGATCAGAATCAGGCTGAAGGGCTACGACCACCAGCAGGTGGACAAGTCTGCGCGCGACATCGTGGACACGGCCCAGCGCACCGGCGCCACCATCACCGGCCCCGTGCCCCTGCCCACCGAGAAGAACGTCTACTGCGTGATCCGCTCGCCGTTCAAGGACAAGGACTCGCGGGAGCACTTCGAGGTGCGCACGCACAAGCGCCTGATCGACATCCACTCGCCGACCCCGAAGACGGTCGACTCGCTCATGCGGCTCGACCTCCCGGCCGGCGTCGACATCGAGATCAAGCTCTGAGACATGCGCGGACTGATCGGGAAGAAGCTGGGGATGACCCAGTTGTTCGACGAGGAGAGCGGCGGCGTGACGCCCGTGACCGTGATCGAGGCCGGCCCGTGCCCGGTCGTCGCCGTCCGCACGCCCGACGCCGACGGCTACGAGGCCGTGCAGCTCGCGTGGGGCGCGGTCGCCGATCGCAAGGTCTCCAAGGCCGAGCGGGGCCACCTCGCCAAGGCCGGCGTCGACGGTGCCTACCGTCACCTCGTCGAGTTCCGCGGGCATTTCGCGGACGCCGTCCAGGGCGAGAACGTCACGGTCGAGATCTTCCAGCCGGGTGACAAGGTGAAGGTCTCGGGAACCGGCATCGGCAAGGGCTTCCAGGGGACGATCAAACGGCACAACTTCGCCCGCGGCCCCGTCACGCACGGCTCGCACAACGTTCGCAAGCCGGGCTCCATCGGTGCCTCGGCGACGCCTTCGCGCGTCTTCAAGGGTGTTCGCATGGCCGGCCGGATGGGCGGGAAGCGGGCAACCCAGGTCGGTCTCACGATCCACTCGATCGACGCGGAGCGGAACCTCCTGCTCGTCAAGGGCGCGGTGCCGGGCCCGAAGAACGGCCTGGTCGAGATCAGGGAGGACGCGCGCTGATGGCGGCCCTGAAGGCACCCGTTCTCGGCGGGACGAAGAAGGAGGTCTCGCTCGACGAGGCCGTCTTCGGCGCCGACATCAAGCCACACCTCGTGCACGAGGCGGTCCGGGCGGAGCTGAACGCCCGCCGGCAGGGCACCCGGGCGGCGAAGAGCCGCGGCCTCGTCGCCGGCGGCCGCGCCAAGCCGTGGCGCCAGAAGGGCACCGGCCGCGCCCGCCAGGGCACGATCCGCGCGCCGCAGTTCGCCGGCGGTGGGGTCGCCTTCCCGCCGACACCGCGCGATTTCTCGCTCAAGGTGAACAAGAAGGCGCTGCGCGCCGCTCTGCGGGCGGCACTGAGCGATCACGCCTCCGCCGGCACGCTCGGCCTGGTCGCCGGAGATTCGTTCGAGGAGCCGTCGACCAGGAGAGCCGCCGAGGTTCTGCAGGACTGGGGGCAGGATCACCCGACCGTCATCGTCGTCGGCGAGGACGAGGAGGCGCTGATCAAGTCGTTCCGGAACCTGCCGCGGGTGCTCGTGACGGTGCCGTCCGAGCTCGAGGTCGCGCACGTGGTCTGGGCGCGCTCGCTCGTCGTGAGCGAAGCTGCGCTGCCACTGGTGCAGGGGAGGGCCTCATGAGCCTCCATCCCGCCGAGATCCTGATCGCCCCGGTCGTGAGCGAGAAGAGCTACCACCAGATCACCGAGAACCGCTACACGTTCAAGGTGCACAAGAACGCGCACAAGACGCAGATCCGCCACGCCGTCGAGGAGCTCTTCGACGTCAAGGTGATCGGGGTCAACGTCGTCAAGATGCAGCCCAAGCCGAAGCGCCGCGGCGTGTTCAAGGGCACGCGCCCCGGCTGGAAGAAGGCGATCGTCGAGCTCAAGGCCGGCGACAAGATCGACATCTTCGAGGGGGCCCAGCTCTAGCGATGCCCATTCGCAGGTACAAGCCGACGAGCGCAGGCCGCCGCTTCATGTCCGTCTCGACGTTCGAGGAGATCACGAAGTCGGAGCCGGAGAAGAGCCTGCTCGCGCCGCTCTCGAAGAAGGGCGGCCGCAACACCAACGGCCGGATCACGACGCGCCACCAGGGCGGCGGCCACAAGCGCCGCTACCGCGTCATCGACTTCAAGCGCCGCAAGGACGGCGTGCCGGCGAAGGTCGCCGCGATCGAGTACGACCCGAACCGGTCGGCGCGGATCGCCCTGCTCCATTACGCCGACGGCGCGAAGAGCTACATCCTCGCCCCGGCCCAGCTGCGGGTGGGCGCGACCGTCGACTCGGGGCCGGCCGCGGACATCCGGGTCGGCAACGCGCTTCCGCTCGAGAACATCCCGACGGGAACACTCGTCCACGCGGTCGAGCTCAGGCCGGGCCAGGGCGCAAAGATGGCCCGCTCGGCCGGCTCGGGCATCCAGCTCGTCGCGAAGGATGGCGCCTTCGCAGTCCTGCGCCTCCCGTCCGGTGAGATGCGTCGCGTGCCGCTCACGTGCCGCGCGACGATCGGCCAGGTCGGCAACGTCGACCACCAGAACATCACGGTCGGCAAGGCCGGCCGAAGCCGCTGGCGTGGGAAGCGTCCCTCGGTGCGCGGCTCCGCGATGAACCCCGTCGACCATCCGCACGGAGGCGGCGAGGGCAAGTCGAAGGGCGGCCGCCACCCGGTCACGCCGTGGGGCGTCCCGACGCTCGGCAAGCGCACCCGTCGCAAGCACAAGGAATCCGACAAGCTGATCGTCCGCGGCCGCCGCCGCGGCAAGGAGGGCCGCCGCTGATGAGCAGGTCGTCGAAGAAGGGGCCTTTCGTGGAAGAACGGCTGATGAGCCGGATCGAGGCGATGAACGAGTCCGGCAACAAGAACATGATCCGGACATGGTCGCGCTCGTCGACGGTCTTCCCGGAGATGGTCGGGCACACGATCGCCGTCCACGACGGCCGCAAGCACGTGCCGGTGTTCATCTCCGAGCAGATGGTCGGGCACAAGCTCGGGGAGTTCGCGCCGACGCGGACGTTCCGCGGCCATGCCGGCGACCGCACCGCGAAGGTGAGGAGTTAGGGGCAATGGCGGTCGTCGAGCAGCAGCGCGAGACAGTGCGCGCGCAGGCGCGCTGGGTGCATTCCAGCGCACGCAAGGCGCGGCTCGTCACCGACCTCATCCGCGGCCGCCCGGTGCCGGAGGCGCGCACGATTCTCGCCTTCTCGAGCCGCGCGGTCGCCAAGGATGTGGACAAGGTGCTGCGCTCGGCAATTGCGAACGCCGAGTCCCGCCCGGACCTCCTCTGGCAGGGGGACGACCTGGTCGTCGCCGCCGCCTATGCCGACGAGGGGCCGACGCTGAAGCGCTGGCGCGCCCGCGCACGCGGCCGCGTCGCGCGCATCCGCAAGCGCACCTGCCACATCACGATCGAGCTCGCGCAGGGAGCGCCGACCTCTGCCGCCCCGTCCGTGCCGGCGATGCAGGCGCCCGAGCCGGAGTTGGTGGAGGAGCCCGTCGAGCCGGAGGCAGTCGACGAGGCCGAGGCAGTCGACGAGGCGGAAGCGCCCGAGGAAACAGAGGCCGCCGAGGAACCAGAGGCCGACGAGACCGAGGCACCAGAGACGGAGACCCCCGAGGAGAGTGACGACTAGTGGGACAGAAGATCCATCCGGGCGGGCTCCGCGTGGGCGTCATCCACGACTGGAAGTCCAACTGGTACACCGGCAAGAAGGAATTCGCGGACTACATCCTGGAAGACGTCCGCATTCGCGAGCACATCTACAACAAGCTCGCCCATGCGGGCCTGTCCGACATCCTGATCCGCAAGGACAAGCAGCGGATCACGGTCGACATCTACACGGCGCGCCCCGGCATCGTCATCGGCAAGTCGGGCGTCGAGGTCGACGCGCTGCGCCGCGACCTGCATGCGCTGACCCAGAAGAACGTCCACATCAACATCAACGAGATCAAGCGGCCGGAGCTCGACGCGAAGCTCGTCGCGCAGTCGATCGCCGAGCAGCTGACGAACCGTGTCGCCTTCCGGCGAGCGATGAAGCGCGCGCTCGCGTCGGCGATCCGCTCTGGCGCGGCCGGCGTGAAGATCCAGTGCGCGGGACGCCTCGGCGGCGGCGAGATGAGCCGGCGCGAGATGTACAGCGAGGGTCGCGTGCCGCTGCACACGATCCGCGCCGACATCGATTACGGCTTCGTCGAGGCGAAGACGACGGCCGGCCGGATCGGCGTCAAGGTCTGGATCAACAAGGGCGAGATCATGCCGGAGGGCTTCGGCGACACCGACACGCGCCTGGGCGACCAGGACGCGCGGCGACGTCGCGGCGGTGCGCTCGAGGGTCTTGGTGCGTCCCGCGAGAGTGGGCGCGGACGCGGCCCCGACCGCGAGGGCCTCGGCCCGGTGCGGCAGCGGCGTCGCGGCCAGGGCGGCCCCGGCGGTCCCGGGCGCGGCAGGGGACGCGGTCCCGGCGGCAGCGGTGGCGGCGGCGGGGCGCGGCCCGGTTCGGCTCGCCCGGGCGGACGCGACCGCGCGCGCGGCCAGGACAACGTCGAGCAGCCGCGCACCGACGAGAAGGCCGTCTCGGCCGACGGACGCGAGCAGCCCGTGATCGAGCCGCAAGTCGAGGTCACGCCGCAGGAGGTCGCCGAGGCGCCGGACACGACAACGCCCAAGCAGCAGGTCGAGGATCCCACCAAGCTCGAACAGTCCGGCGAGCCTGAGTCTGGAAGCGGCGTCGGCGAAGCCGCCACCGCCCAGCCGACAAGCGGGGCGCAGGAAAAGCCGAAGCGAGGCACTCGTAAGACGAAGAAGGACGGCGAGTAACCGATGTTGATGCCGAAGAAGACGAAGTTCCGCAAGGTGCACCGCGGCCGTCGCCGTGGCACCGCGAGCGGACAGACCGCCGTCCAGTGGGGCGACTACGGCCTCAAGGCCCTCGACGCGGGCTGGATCACGAACCGCCAGATCGAGGCGGCCCGGATCGCGATGACACGCAAGATCAAGCGTGGCGGCAAGGTCTGGATCAACGTTTTCCCCGACAAGAGCTTCACGAAGAAGCCGGCCGAGACGCGGATGGGCTCCGGCAAGGGCTCACCCGAAGGCTGGGTCGCCGTGATCAAGCCCGGGCGCGTGATGTTCGAGCTCGCCGGCGTGCCGGAGCCGCTCGCGAAAGAGGCGCTCCGCCTCGCGGGCCAGAAGCTCTCGGTGAAGTCGAAGGTAGTGAAGAGAGAGGAAGAGCTCTTTTGACCAGGGCATCTGAGCTGCGGGACCTGACCGACGACGAGCTCGAGCACCGGCTTTCGGAGCGGCGGCACGAGCTGTTCAACCTCCGGTTCCAGTCGGTGACCGGTGCGCTCGAGAACTCGGCGCGCCTGAAGCTGGCCAAGCGCGAGATCGCGCGGATCCTGACGGTAGTGACCGAACGCGAAGCAGAGAAGGCAAGGGCGAGTTAGACAAATGGCTGAGAACGAGCAGAACAAGAGCGAAGAGCAGGTCGAGGAGACTCCGGCTGCGCCGGAGTCGAGTGAGGAGACCCCGGTCGAGGCTGAGGCGCCGGTCGAGGAGCCCGCGTCGGAGGAGACTCCCGCCGAGCCGGAGGCTGCCGCCGAAGAGCCGGAGGCTGCCACCGAGGAGACGCCCGCCGAGCCTGAGGCCGCTGCCGAGGAGGCTCCGGTGGAGGAACCTGCCGCCGAGCCTGAGGCTGCCGCGGAGGCTCCCGCTGAGGAGCCCGAGGCTGCTGCCGCGGAGGCTCCCGCTGAGGAGCCCGAGGCTGCTGCCGCGGAGGCTCCCGCTGAGGAGCCCGAGGCTGCTGCCGAGGAAGCTCCCGTAGAGGAACCTGCCGCCGAGTCTGAGGATGCCGCGGACGAGACTCCCGTGGAGGAGCCCGGGGCCGCCGCCGAGGAGGCTTCCGCAGAGGAGCCGGCCGCCGAGCCCGAGCCCGAGGCGCCGGTCGCTCAGTCGGAGCCGAAGAAGAAGCGGAAGCGGCTGCCGCGCCGTCTGCGCCCGCAGAAGACGCGCCCGCGCCGGCCGGCCCCCGGTGCCAGAAAGCCGGTCGTCCGCGAGCCCAAGCCCGAGCACGACCGCGGCCGGCGCCAGGAGCGCCGCGGCGTCGTCGTGTCGAGCGCCATGGACAAGACGATCGTCGTCAAGGTCGAACTGATCACCTCGCACCAGCGCTACAAGAAAGTGATCCGGCGCAGCGTCAAGTTCCATGCGCATGACGAGCAGAACACCGCGAAGGTCGGTGACGTCGTCCGCATCGTCGAGACGCGCCCGCTCTCCGCAACGAAGCACTGGCGCCTCGCTGAAGTCGTGGAGGCAGCTAAGTGAGCGCCACCTCCCGCACCCTTCGCGCCCTGGATGCGGCTGCAAGCCGTCGCATCGCTGCGTCCTCGGTCGCATCCGTAGCCACCGGCTACGAATGCTCCCTGCGTCCTTGCGCTGCTCGGTTTTCGCCGCCCCAGAGCACGAATTGCGCGAGAGGTGACGCGCCGTGATCCAGCAGGAATCCCGCCTGAGGGTCGCCGACAACACCGGCGCCCGCGAGATCCTCTGCATCCGCGTCGTCGGCGGCCACCACCGCCGCTACGCGCGGGTCGGCGACATCATCGTCGGTACCGTCAAGACGGCGACCCCGCAGGGCGCCGTCAAGAAGGGAGAGGTCGTGCGCGCTGTCGTCGTCCGAACGAAGAAGCCGTTCGGTCGCGACGACGGCACGACGATCGCCTTCGACGAGAACGCGGCCGTGATCATCGACGGGCAGCGCAACCCGCGCGGCACGCGCATCTTCGGCCCCGTCGCGCGCGAGCTGCGCGAGAAGAACTTCATGAAGATCGTTTCCCTTGCTCCGGAGGTGTTGTGACATGTCCCAGACGATGAAAGTGAAGAAGGGCGACGTCGTGCACGTCCTCCGAGGCAAGGACGCCGGCAAGGAAGGCCGCGTGCTCGAGGCGCTCCCCAAGCAGGGACGCGTCCTGGTCGAGAACATCAACGTCGTCAAGCGGCACCGGCGCCCGCGCCCGATCCAGAACACGACGGGCATGGGCGGGTCTCAGATCATCCCCGGCGGCATCATCGAGCTGCCTTCGCCGCTGCCTGTCTCGAACGTGATGGTCGTCTGCCCCACGTGCCGGCGGCCGACGCGCGTCGGGACGATCGAGAAGACGGTCAAGGACAGGACGATTCGCATCCGGGTCTGCAAGCGCCCCGGCTGCGGCGAGGAGATCGACCAGGCGTGAGCGCCGTAGTCGACACGTACACGCCGCGCCTGAAGGAGCAGTACGAGCGCGAGATCCGGCCGCGTCTCAAGGACGAGCTCGGCCTCGACTCGATCATGCAGGTGCCGCACATCGAGAAGATCACGCTCAACATGGGCGTGGGCGAGGCGAAGACCGAGTCGAAGGCACTCGACTCCGCGATCGAAGAGCTGACCACGATCGCCGGGCAGCGTGCCCAGGTGCGACGCGCCCGCAAGTCGATCGCGCAGTTCAAGGTGCGCGAAGGGATGGCCGTCGGCGCCCGCGTGACGCTGCGCGGCGCGCGGATGTACGAGTTCCTCGACCGGCTCGTCTCGATCGCGCTGCCGCGGATCCGCGACTTCCGCGGCCTCAACCCCCGCTCGCTCGACGGCCGCGGCAACTTCTCGCTCGGCATCCGCGAGCAGCTCATCTTCCCCGAGATCAACTACGACGACATCCAGCAGGTTCGCGGCCTCGACGTGACGATCACGACCAGCGCCGAGACCGACGAGCACGCCCTCGCGCTGCTGCAGGCCCTCGGCCTGCCGTTCGCGGCCGACGGCGAAGGGAGGCAGCAGTAATGGCAAAGACGTCGCTCGTCGTCAAGCAACGGCGACCCCAGAAGTTCAAGACGCGCAACTACACGCGCTGCAACCGGTGCGGCCGCCCGCGCGCGGTCTTCCGCAAGTTCGGCCTGTGCCGGATCTGCCTCCGCGAGCTCGCACACCAGGGCGCGATTCCCGGCATGACGAAGTCGAGCTGGTAGGAGAGAGACCGTGCTGACCGATCCGATCGCAGACATGCTCACCCGCATCCGCAACGCCAACAAGGCGCTGCACGAGCACGCCGCCATGCCGAGCTCGAGGATGAAGGTCGAGATCGCACGCCTCCTCAAGGAGGAGGGCTACATCCGCGACTACCACGTGGAGAAGGGCGAGTCCTTCGATACCCTGGTCGTCGACCTCAAGTTCGGCCGCAACCGCGAGCGGGTCATCTCCGGCCTGAAGCGCGTGTCTAAGCCGGGCCGCAGAATCTACGCTCGGAAGGACCGTCTTCCGCGCGTGCTCGGCGGGATGGGCGTCGCGATCCTCTCGACGTCGTCCGGTCTCGTCACGAGCCGCACCGCGCAGGAGCGCGGTATCGGCGGCGAAGTAGTCGCCTTCATCTGGTAACGGAATGAGCAGAATCGGCAACGCACCCATCTCGATCCCCGACGGCGTCAGCGTCACGATCGAGCCTGCCCGCGTTGCGGTCGCCGGCCCGCTCGGGACGCTCCAGCAGCAGGTTCCCGCACGGATGAAGATCGAGCAGCGGGACGGCGAGGTCGTCGTCACGCGCCCGACCGAGCGCGGCGAGGACCGGGCACTGCACGGGCTCACCCGGACGCTCGTGGCGAACATGGTCGAGGGCGTCACGCAGGGCTTCGAGAAGCGCCTGGAGATCCAGGGCGTCGGCTACCGCGCCGCGCTCAAGGGAACCGACCTCGAGCTCAACGTCGGCTACTCGCACCCGGTCACCGTGAAGCCGCGCACCGGGATCAGCTTCGAGGTGCCCGCGCCGACGCAGGTCGTCGTCAAGGGCACGGACAAGCAGGCCGTCGGCCAGACGGCCGCCGAGATCCGCAAGGTGCGCCCGCCCGAGCCGTACAAGGGCAAGGGCATCCGCTACGAAGGCGAGTACGTCCGCCGGAAGGTCGGCAAGCGTGCCTAGCCTCACCGTGAGAGAGGCCCGCCTGCGGCGCCACCGGCGCGTGCGCGCGAAGGTGCGCGGCTCCGCCGAGCGGCCGCGGCTCGTCGTCTTCCGCTCCAACCGCGGCATCGAGGCGCAGCTCGTCGACGACGACACGGGCCGCACGCTGGCCTCTGCATCGCATCTCGGGCTGCCGAAGTCGTTCAAGGGCGAGAAGACCGCCCAGGCCGAGGCGGTCGGGAAGGCGCTCGCCGCGGCGGCGAAGAAGGCCGGCGTCGAAGCGTGCGTCTTCGACCGCGGCGGCTACCTCTACCACGGACGCGTAAAGGCGCTCGCCGATGGCGCCCGCGAGGGAGGACTGGCGTTTTGAGCACGACCGAATACACCGAGACACGCGAGCTCAAGGAGCGCGTCGTCGAGATCAACCGCGTCGCGAAGGTCGTCAAGGGCGGCCGGCGCTTCTCGTTCACCGCGCTCGTCGTCGTCGGGGACGAGGTCGACCGCGTCGGCGTCGGCTACGGCAAGGCGCGCGAGGTGCCGCTCGCGATCACGAAGGCCGTCGAGGACGCGAAGAAGAACCTCTTCACGATCCCGAAGCACGGCTCGACGATCACGCACGAGGTGCTCGGCCGGTTCGACGCGGCCCGGGTGCTGCTGCGCCCGGCCTCGGAGGGAACCGGCGTCATCGCCGGCGGCGGCGTGCGCGCCGTGCTCGAGCTGGGCGGCGTCCGCAACGTGCTCGCGAAGAGCCTCGGCACGACGAACCCGATCAACATGGCGAAGGCGACCGTCGCCGCGCTGCAGGACCTGCGCAGGCCCGAGGACGTGGCGCGCATCCGCGGTAAGCGGATCAGCGAGGTGCTGCCGCTGCCGCGCAAGCCGGCAGTCGAGGAGGACGCCCCGCTCGAGGAGGCCGCGCTCGCGACGGCGGTGGTCGAGGCCGAGCCCGCGGCGATCCAGGCCGAGCCCGCGGCGGCCGAGGTGGTCGAGGCTCAAGCCGAGGAGGCGCCGGCCGAGGATGCGGCCGCCGAGGCCGAGCCGGCACCGGAGGCTCCTGCCGAGCCGGAGCAGCCTGCCGAGCCCGCAGCCGAGCAGAAGCCCAAGCGGCGTACCCTGCGCAGGAAGAAGGACGACTCCTGATGGCCAAACTGCGCATCACGCAGGTCCGGTCCCAGATCGGGCAGTCCGAGCGGCATCGCGGTACCCTGCGCGCACTCGGGCTCGGTCGCATCGGCCGCAGCTCCGAGCACGAAGAGTCCCCGGTGCTCGCCGGGATGCTCCGCAAGGTCCGCCACCTCGTGAAGATCGAAAGCGCCTGAGTCCCCGATGCCCGACAAGCAGCTGAACCTCTCCAACCTCCAGCCGGCGCAGCCGCGCAAGGACCGGAAGCGCGTCGGGCGCGGGCTCGGATCCGGCAAGGGGCGTTACTCGGGCCGCGGGATCAAGGGCCAGAAGTCGCGGTCGGGCTCGCACAAGATGCGGGCCGGGTTCGAGGGCGGCCAGATGCCGCTCTACATGCGGCTCGGAAAGCTGCGCGGCGCGACGTCGAAGGACGCGATGCCGATCGGGCCGTTCCGCACCTACACCCAGCCCGTCAACCTCCGCGACCTCGACCGGTTCGACGCCGGCGACGAGGTGACGCCCGAGACGCTCGTCGAGAAGCGCGTGATCAAGAACACGCGCACCGACGTGAAGCTGCTCGGAGTCGGCGAGGTGACGAAGAAGCTCACCGTGCGCGTCCACGCGATCTCGGCGTCCGCGCGCGAGAAGATCGAGGGCGCCGGCGGCACCATCGAGCTCCTGCGCGAGCCCAAGGAGCAGAAGAAGCGCCGCCACAAGGCGAAGCCCGCGGCGGCGGAGGAGCCCGAGGCCACGACCGAGGAGCAGCCCGAGGCGGAGGAGCAAGAGCCCGCAGCCGAAGAGGCGGCGGAGACGGAAGGCTCGGAGGAATAGCGTGTTCAGCTGGCTGGCCAACGCCTGGCGCGTCCCCGAGCTACGGCGGCGACTTCTCTTCACTGCCGGCGTGCTCGCCGTCTACCGGTTCGGCTCGTGGGTGCCGGCGCCTGGCGTCGACACCCAGGCGCTGAAGGCCTTCTTCGGCTCGGGCGGCGCAGGGAACGGCGTGCTCGGCCTGTTGAACCTCTTCTCGGGCTCGGCACTGTCGCGCTTCTCGCTCTTTGCGCTCGGGATCATGCCCTACGTCACGGCGTCGATCATCTTCCAGGTCCTCGCGATCGTGATCCCGTCCCTCGAGCGACTGCAGAAAGAGGGCGAAGCGGGCTACGCGAAGATCACGCAGTACACGCGCTACCTCACGGTCGTGCTCGCCGCCGCGCAGGCGACCGGCTACGCCTTCCTCTTCAAGCACGAGGCCGGCGCGCTGCCGAACTCCAACCCCGGCAGGCTGCTCATCATCATCCTCACGCTCACCGCCGGCACGACGCTGCTCATGTGGATGGGCGAGCAGATCACGAAGCGCGGGATCGGCAACGGGATCTCGCTACTCATCTTCGCTTCGATCCTCGCCTACGCGCCGACGGGGATCAGCGGCTGGATCAACGGCGGGACAACGGCACGGCTCTTCTTCCCGCTGGTCGCGCTCGGCATCGTCGTCGCCGTGGTGTTCGTGATGGAGGGACAGCGCCGGATCCCGATCCAGTACGCGCGTCGCCAGCTCGGCAACCGGCAGACGACCGGCGGGGCGACCTACATGCCTCTGAGCGTCGTCATGGCCGGCGTGATCCCGATCATCTTCGCGGCCGCGATCCTCGCCCTGCCGCAGACGATCGGGAGCTTCCGGCCCCAGTGGAACAACTGGCTCCAGGTCAACTTCGGCTACGCGAGCTGGAAGTACCTGCTGCTCGAGGCGATCCTCATCATCGTGATGACCTACTTCTACACCTCGGTCGTCTTCAACCCGGTCGAGCAGGCAGACAACTTGCGCAAGTACAACGGCTACATCCCGGGGATCCGGCCCGGGCCGCCGACCGCGGCCTACTTCGACCGTGTGCTGAACCGGCTGACGTTCCCGGGCGCGCTCTTCCTCGCCGCCGTCGCGGTGGCACCGTCGATCTTCATCGCGCAGTTCGGCTTTCCGCAGGTGACCTATCGTGCCCTCGGCGGGACCTCGGTTCTCATCGTCGTCGGCGTCGCGCTCCAGACGATGCGCCAGATGGAGTCGCAGATGGTGATGCGCCACTACGAAGGGTTCCTACGCTGAACATCCTCGTGCTGGGGCCGCAGGGCTCCGGCAAGGGCACGCAGGCGAAGCGGATCAATGCGATGTACGGGATCCCGCACATCGCCACGGGCGACATGATCCGCGAGATGAAGGAGCTTCCCACCGAGCTCGGCCGGGAGCTGAAGGCTGTCTACGACCGCGGCGACCTCGTCTCGGACGGGCTGATGGTCAGGCTGATCAAGGATCGGCTCTCGCGCGGGGACACGCTCGGCGGATTCGTCCTCGACGGATTCCCACGCACGATGCCGCAGGCGGAGGCGCTCGACGACCTCCTGCGCGAGATCGGCCGTGACCTCGACGTCGTGTTCGACTTGCAGGTGGCGGATCGCGACGTGCTCATGCAGCGGATGCTCGGGCGCGCCACGGAAGAGGGCCGCTCCGACGACACGCCGGAAGCCATGAACCGGCGCCTCGAGCTCTACGAGAGCGAGACCGCGCCGCTCGTCGAGTACTACCGCACGACGCGAGGCAACGTGGTGGGCATCCACGCCGACCGCACCCCCGACGAGGTCTTCCGCGAGATCGACGACGCCCTCGCCGAGGTCGGTCGGCACGGGAAGGCGCCGGTCCACTGATCATCCGCAAGTCGGAGGCGGAGATCGAGGGGATGGCGCGCGCGGGCGCGCTCCTCGCCGAGACGCTTGCGCTCGTCGCCGAGCACCTCGAGCCCGGTGTCGAGATGCGCGAGCTCGACCGCATCGCCGACGAGCACATCGAGGCGAAGGGCGGTCAACCGACGTCGAAGGGCTACAAGGGGTTTCCCGCCGCGCTCTGCATCTCGCCGAACTCGATGGTCGTGCACGGGATCCCCGACGACTACCGGGCGCGAGAGGGTGACCTGATCTCCGTCGATCTCGGCGTCACGCTCGACGGTCTCGTCGCCGACAGCGCGGTGACGCTGCCCGTCGGCGAGATCTCGGCGGAGGCGCAGCGGCTGCTCGACGTCTGCCGCGAGGCGCTCGCCGCGGGCATCGACCAGGCCCGGGTCGGCAACCGGCTCTCAGACATCTCGCATGCGGTGCAGACCGTGGTCGAGGAGGCCGGCTTCTCGGTCGTGCGCAGCCTCGTCGGGCACGGGGTGGGCCGCTCATACCACGAGGACCCGCAGATCCCGAACTACGGGCCGCCGGGGCGTGGGCCGCTGCTGCAGGAAGGGATGACGCTCGCGATCGAGCCGATGATCACGGCGGGGGAGCCCGACGTCTACGTTCATGCCGACGAGTGGTCGATCTCGTCCGTCGACGAGTCGCTCGCGGCTCACTTCGAGCACACCGTCGCGATCACTTCGGATGGGCCGCGCGTGCTGACGGCTACCGGAGCCGCTTTGCTACGATGATCGCCTTCCGCGCACGGCTCTGCCGTGCGCGTGTGCACGTTGAGACTCCTATTCGCTGAAGGGGATTTGCCTACCAAGGAAGAGAAGATCGAGGTCGAAGGCGAGGTCGTCGAAGCGCTCCCGAGCACGATGTTCCGGGTGCAGCTAGACGGGGGCCACGCCGTGCTCGCGACGATCTCCGGGAAGATGCGGAAGCACTACATCCGGATCCTTCCGGGGGACAAGGTCAAGGTCGAGCTCAGCCCCTACGACCTCAATCGCGGCCGGATCACCTACCGGCACCGCTGAACTCACGATGAAAGTCCGTCCGTCCGTCAAGCCCATGTGCGAACGCTGCCGCGTGATCAAGCGGCACGGTACGACCATGGTCATCTGCAGCAATCCTCGTCACAAGCAAAGGCAGGGATAGCGCCCAGTGGCACGCATCGCCGGAGTCAACCTTCCGAACCAGAAGCGCCTCGAGATCGGGCTGACCTACATCTACGGGATCGGCCAGCCGACCGCGCGCAAGGTCGCCGCCGAGCTCGGGCTCAGCCCGGACACGAAGGTCAAGGACCTCACCGACGAAGAGGTCACGAAGCTCCGCAACTACATCGACTCGAACCTCGAGGTGGAAGGCGACCTCCGCCGCGACCGGCAGCAGGCGATCAAGCGGCTGTCCGAGATCGGCGCCTACCGCGGGATCCGTCATCGCCGTGGTCTGCCGACGAACGGCCAGCGGACGAAGACCAACGCGCGGACCCGCAAGGGCCCGAAGAAGACCGTCGGACGCGGCAAGAAGGCGGCGAGGTAAATGGCGCCTCCCCGCCGTGCAGCGGCCACGCGCGGCCGTACGCGCCGCCGCGTCCGGAAGAACATCGCGATCGGCCAGGCGCACATCAAGACGAGCTTCAACAACACGATCGTCGCGCTCACCGACCGCGAGGGGAACGTCATCGCCTGGGAGTCCGCCGGCTCGGCCGGCTTCAAGGGCTCCCGCAAGTCGACGCCGTTCGCCGCGCAGGTGACCGCCGACTCCGCGGCGCGGAAGGGGATGGAGCACGGCCTGCAGAAGGTCGAGGTCTTCGTCAAGGGACCCGGCTCCGGACGCGAGACGGCGATCCGCTCGCTGCAGGCGGCCGGGCTCGAGATCCTGGCCGTGAAGGACGTGACACCGCAGGCGCATAACGGCGTGCGGCCGCGCAAGAGGAGACGGGTCTAAGGTGGCCCGCGAGTTGTATGGCTAGAGATTTGGGGCCGAAGTGCCGCATCTGCCGTCGCGAGGGGATGAAGCTCTTCCTCAAGGGCGAGCGGTGCCTGACGGAGAAGTGCGCCATCGAGCGCCGCTCGTACCCGCCGGGCGAGCACGGCCGCGGCCGCATCAAGCAGAGCGAGTACCTGCTGCAGCTGCGGGAGAAGCAGAAGGCCCGCCGCTACTACGGCTTGCTCGAGAAGCAGTTCCGCACCTACTACGAGAAGGCTTCCCGCCGTTCCGGCGTGACCGGCGAGGAGCTGCTGCGGATGCTCGAGATCCGCCTCGACAACGTCGTCTACAGGCTCGGCTTCGCGGTCTCGCGGGCCCAGGCGCGCCAGCTCGTTCGCCATGGCCACTTCCAGGTCAACGGTCGGCGCGTCAACATCCCGAGCTACCAGGTGCGGCCGAACGACATCGTCACCGTCGCGCCGAGCTCCTCGGCGCAGCAGGTGATCCGCGACGCAACCGATCTCGTCTCGACGGTCGCTCCATGGCTCCAGGCCGACCACGACGGGCTCACGGGCAAGGTGCTCAAGCAGCCCGAGCGCGACGAGATCGACACGCCGGTACAGGAGCAGCTGATCGTCGAGCTCTACTCGAAGTAACGGAAAGAGGGAATTTCTTTGGCGACACGTGAAATGGACTTCCAGATCCCGAAGATCGTCCACGAGGACGTGGACGACCACCGCGGGGTCTTCGTGATCGAGCCGCTCGACCGCGGCTTCGGTCATACGTTCGGCAACTCGCTGCGGCGCGTGCTGCTCTCCTCGCTGGAGGGCGCCGCCGTGACGTCCGTGAAGGTCGAGGGGACGGCGCACGAGTTCACCACCCTGCCGGGCGTCCGCGAGGACGTCACGGACATCATCCTCAACCTGAAGAACCTCGTCGCGCGGCTCCACGGCGAGTCGCCCGAGATCGAGGTGCACATCGCGAAGAAGGGCCCGGGCGCGGTCACGGCCGCCGACCTCGAGGCGCCTGCCGACCTCGAGATCCTCAACCCCGAGCTGGAGATCGCGAACCTTTCCGACAAGGGAAGGCTCGAGGTGACGCTGACGATCGGCCGCGGCCGCGGTTACTCGCCGGCAGAGCTCAATCGCGGGTCCCAGCACACCATCGGCGTCATTCCGATGGACTCGATCTTCTCGCCGGTGCGCCGTGTTGCGTACCAGGTCGAGGCGGCACGCGTCGGGCAGCGGACGGACTACGACAAGCTGACCCTGGACATCACGACCGACGGCTCGGTCGAGCCGAAGGACGCGCTCGCCGAGGCGGCCGAGATCCTGATCCGGCAGCTGGCGATCTTCACCGACCTCGACCGGATCGAGGGCTTCGGCGAGGCCGCTCCCGTCGACGGTGGGGTCACGCCGGAGGCCGCCCTCGCGCACGGGATGGAGAACTTCCCGATCGAGGAGCTCGAGCTCGGCGTCCGCTCCTACAACTGCCTGAAGCGCGTCGGGATCGAGACGATCGGCGACCTCGTGATGAAGACGGAGCAGGAGCTGGCCGCGATCCCGAACTTCGGCAAGAAGTCGATCGAGGAAGTGCGCGAGACGCTCGGGCAGCATGGCCTCCACCTCCGCGGCGAGAACGGCTCAGGCGGCTTCGAGTAGAACTGCGATGCGCCACGCCCGCACAGGCAAGAAGCTCGGCCGCGACTCGGCGCACCGGAAGGCGCTGTATTCGAACCTGACGTGCTCGCTCATCGAGCACGGCCGGATCCGGACGACCCAGGCGAAGGCGAAGGCCGTGAAGCCGTTCGCCGAGCAGATGATCACGCTCGGCCGGCGCGGCGACCTCCATGCACGGCGGCAGGCGCTCGCCGTGCTCCGCTCCCAGGAGGTCGTGCACAAGCTCTTCGCCGACGTCGGGCCGCGCATGGCCGAGCGGCCGGGCGGCTACTCCCGGATCGTCAAGCTCGGCCACCGTCCCGGCGACGCCGCCGAGATGGTGTACCTCGAGCTGGTCGATTTCGAGCCCTAGCGGGCTCGAAATTCGGGAGTGCGAACTTCGCATGCCCGAGATGCGTGCTCGCTTCGCCTTCGCAGCGCCGCGGCTGCCTTCCGCTCTGGCTTCGTGGCTTAGCTCGCGACCGGTGCGCCGAGGAGGCTGCCGAGGCCGGCGCTGATCGCCACGATCAGGACTCCGGCGAACGTGACGATGCCGAGGGCGCGGATGAACGTGTCCTGGAAGAAGCGGTAGCGGAAGTACGCGAGCATCAGTAGCTCGAACGCCACGACGGCGACCGCGAAGAGAAGCGCCACGTGGTAGTTCGCGATCAGGAACGGCAGGGAGTGGAGGATGCCGCCGAGGAACGTGCCGCCGCCGGTGATCAGCCCGCGCGCCCAGGGGCTGCCCCGGCCGGTCAGCTCTCCCGTGTCGGAGAGTCCTTCTGAGAACCCCATGCTGATCGCGGCGCCGATCGAGGTCGCGAGGCCGGCAATGAAGGCGAAGCGCGTGTCGTGCGAGGCGAGCACGACTGCGAAGATCGGGGCGAGCGTCGAGAGCGACCCGTCGATGAGGCCGACCATGGCCGGCTGGACACGCTGGAGGAGAAAGGTATGCTCGTCGCTCACAAGGTAGAGTATATCAATCAGTGTGCAAGTCAGTAGAGCATAAGGCACGCCTGACAAACAGAGTCAGGTCTGCCTGACAGGATGGCTCTGACGTGCGCCTGATACTGACGCTCGAGTACGACGGCACACCGTTTCGCGGCTGGGCGGCGCAGCCGGAGCTACCCACAGTGGAGTCGGCCCTGCGGGAGGCACTCGTCGAGACCTTCGAGTCGGTCGAGAACCTCGCGGTGGCGGGACGCACCGATGCCGGCGTACATGCGCTAGGGCAGGTCGTCTCCCTCGACGTCACCGGAGGTCCGCCGCCGGAGCGGGCCGCGGCGGCGCTGAACCCACGTCTTCCTGACGAGATCACGGTTCTGTCGGCCGTTGCTGCGCCCGCCGGCTTCCATGCCCGCCACTCCGCCTGCTCTCGGACCTACCGCTACCGGCTCTTCACCCGATCGACGCCGTCGCCGTTCGAGACGAACCGGGCCTGGTGGCTGCCGCGGCGCCTCGACGAGCCCTCGCTCGCCGTGGCGGCCGGCGAGCTCGAGGGGAAGCACGACTTCCGAGCCTTCACGCCGACGCAGACACACCACGAGGAGTTCGTCCGCGTGGTCGAGCGTGCGGAGTGGGTCCGACGCGGAGACCATCTCGACTTCGAGATCACCGCCGACAGCTACCTCCGCCACATGGTGCGCAGCCTCGTCGGCACGATGGTCGAGGCGCCGGGCGTAATCCCCGAGCTCCTCGCCGGCCGACCCCGCTCGGAGGGCGGAGTCACGGCTCCTCCGTGCGGGCTGTACCTCGTCTCAGTCGCCTACTAGGAAGGTGGCGATCTCACCGGGTGCGAGCTCGAGGCCGCCGTCGACCATCTCCTCCTCGTCGAGCCCGATCCGACGAGCCGGAAGGCTGAGCGTCAGGGCCTCCGGCCCGGGGCTCGGATTGAAGACGCGCAGGACGAGGCCGGTTCCGTACTCGGCTTCCTTCAGGCAGCAGAACGCGACCTCGCCGCCGAGCTCGAGCGGCGGCTCGAACGGGTCGCCGCGGAGGAGGTCGGTGCGGTAGTCCTGACTCGCCCGGACGAGCGCCGTGTTCGAGAGCTGCTCGCCGTCGAAGCGGAGGGCGCATTCGAAGACGTGGCGCCCGCGGCACTGGCCGTCCGGCGTGAGGATGTCGGGCCCGGCGGCGAGCGGACGCGTCGGCAGGCCGGCGGGCCGTGAGATCATGCCCACGCAGCGCAGCAGCGTCAGCCGCAGACCGTCCCGAGATGCCTCGTACTCCGGCAGGCCCTTGGTCAGCAGGACGAGCGGCCCGAGCGCGACGGCTCCGAGGGTGTGCGCCGTGGGCACGGGAGGCTCGGTCCAGTCCGCACGCGGGGGCGGCGGCGCGACCGGCCGGGCGACGACGGCGAACTGGCTCTCGGCCCGCACCTCGTCCGCGCCGTCGGAGCGGACGAGCACGCGCAGCCGGTGGTCCTCTGCCTCGTTCTCGACGACGCTGGTCAGCTCGACGCGGTCGAGCCCCGGTACGGCACGGACGGTCGTCTCGATCCGGATTCCCGGCAGCTCGTGCTCGAGCACGAGCGCATCCCCTTCACGCCGAGAGGCAACCAGATCGGCCGCCGTCGTTTCGCCCGAGGGACAGAACGTGTACAGGTCGCCGAGGTCCGGCTCGTCCTCGAACACGAGCAGCTCGGCTATTGCCCCCAGCTCGAACGGCGTCTCGCGCGCGTCGAGCGGCCCGGGGCGGCGTCCGCACCAGCCGTCCAGCTCGTACAGCCTCCCGTCGACGAGGCGGCGGCGCCGGAACGGGAGCGTGTTCACGAGCGCGCCGCCAACCCCCAGCGCGTCCCGCTCGACGAGGTCGAGCGTCCGGTCGAGCTGCTCGTACCGGACGAGCATGTCCCGATGCACCTCGTCGCACGAGCAGCCGCAGATCGAGTCGTGCGGGTGGTTGCGGAGGAGGTCGCGCCACGCGAGCCGCAGGTCGGCTGCTGGGTACGCCGCGTCCCCGCGCAGCGTTCGCAACGCGGCGGCAGTCTCGATCGAGAGCAGCCTCCGCTCGGCGCGCTCGTTCGCCTGCTTGAGGTAGATCCGCGCCGAGTTGACACCGCGCAGCACGTTCTCGAGCCGACTGCCGACGAGCTCGCCCGCGTGCTCGGGCAATCCGGCCGGCTCGGGTGCGTGCTCGTCGTAGCGGCCGATCCGGAACGCCGCGCCGAACCTCTGCTCGAGCTCCGCGAGGATGTCCGGCAGCTCCGGCTCGACAGGCAGGTGGTCGGAGCCGTTTGCGAGGACGATCTCGGCCCCGCCGGCGCGGCGCACGAGCTCGCCGAACCGCTCGACGATCGCGCGCACCCGCTCCTCGGCGTCGTCGTACCACGTCAGGCGCGCGAAGTTGTCGTAGTGCGGGAGCATCTGGCACGCGACGATCTCCGCCGGGCCCGCGCGCCAGCGGAAGACGACGCCGACATCGTCGAGCTCGTCGCCCAGCCCCCGCGAGAACAGGAACGTCCGGATTCCGAAGCCGGCGAGGATCTGTGGGAGTTGCGCCGGATGACCGAAGCTGTCGGGGAGGTAGCCGACGCTGCTCGGCTCGACCCCGAATCGGCGGCAGACGCGGCGGCCGAGCAGAAGGTTGCGGACGAGCGACTCGCCGCCGACGAGGATCTCGTCCGGAAGGACGTACGACGGGCCGACCTCCAGGCGTCCTGCGCCGAGCAGGGCACGCAGCCGAGCCTCGTTCTCGGGCCGCACCTCGACGTAGTCCTCGAGCACGATCGCCTGCCCGTCGAGCGTGAACGACGTAAAGGACGGGTCGCCTTCCAGGGTGTCCAGGACCCCGTCGACCACCGCGCCGAGCTTCAGCCGGAACTGCTCGAAGGGGAGATACCACTCGCGGTCCCAGTGCGTGTGGGCGACGACGAGATAGCGGAAGTCGGACACCTCGGCCACGGCGCCCCGGAGCGTACTGAGGCTGGAAGCCGTCGGCGGCAAAGCTGCCGACGGCCGGCCGAAAAACCCGGCCGGAAGCGGCCGGTGGTGCCGCCGATACGATCGACGCATGCGCTTCGAGACCGTCCTCTTCGACCTCGACGGCACCGTCGTCGACTCCGGCGCGATCATCCTCGCCTCGATGCGGCACGCGACGCGCGAGGTGCTGGGCCGTGAGTATTCCGACGAGGAGCTGCTGCAGGCTGTCGGCGGCCCCGGCCTCGAGGCACAGATGTCGGTGTTCGCGCCGGACGACGTCGACCGGCTCGTCGACGTCTACCGGGCCCACAACGAGCCCCTGCACGAGGAGCTCGAGGCGTGCGCCGGAATGGAGGACGTGCTCGTGCGGCTACGGGAGGAGGGGAGACGTCTCGGCGTCGTCACGGCGAAGCGCCGGTCGACCGTCGAGCTTGCGTTCGCGCGCGTGCCGCTGGGCCATCTCTTCGAGACGGTCGTGGGCGGCGACGAGACGGAGAGGCACAAGCCCGACCCCGAACCGCTGCTTCTCGGCGCCGATCGACTCGGAGCCGACCCTACGAGGACGGCCTACGTCGGCGACTCGCCTTTCGACGTCCGCGCCGCGAAAGCGGCCGGGATGTTCGCCGTCGCCGTGACGTGGGGCCGGATTCACGACCGCTCGCGGCTCGAGGCAGAGCAGCCGGACGCGATCGTGGACACCCCCGAGGAGCTCCTTGGCGTCCTCTAAGACGGCGACTGTCGCCGCACGCGCCGCCGAGCTGCGCGACGTCCTCGGCCGCGCACTGATCGCCTACCACGTCGAGGACGACCCGATCATGGAGGACGCGGCGTACGACGTCCTCTTCGACGAGCTCGTCGCGCTCGAGGAGGAGCATCCCGCGCTCGTCACCCCCGACTCGCCGACGCAGCGCGTCGGCGCTCCTTCGTCCGAGCGCTTCCGCAAGGTCCGGCATCTCTCGCCGATGGGCTCGCTCGACAAGGTCACGACGGACGAGGCCGTCGCGAAGTGGGCGGACGACGTCCGCAAGCGGCTCGGCAGGGAAGGCGAGGCCGTCGCGTACGTGCTCGAGCCGAAGATCGACGGGCTCGCGATCAACCTGACCTACCGCGACGGCGTCCTCGAGCAGGGCGCTACCCGCGGCGACGGCGTAGAGGGCGAGGACGTGACCGTCAACCTCCGCACGATCCGCGCCATCCCGCTCGCCATGGTCGGTGAGCAGGTTCCCGGCACCGTGGAGGTGCGCGGCGAGGTCTACATGCCGCTCTCGGGCTTCAACGCCCTGAACGAGCGGCTCGTCGCCGAGGAGAAGAAGCCGACGCCGAACCCGCGCAACGCTGCAGCCGGGTCCCTGCGGCAGAAAGACTCCACGATCACCGCGTCGCGGCCGCTTTCGTTCTGGGCGTACGGCGTCGGCGTCCACGAGGGAGTCCAGCTCGCGACGCACTGGCAGACGCTGGCGTGGTTGCGCGAGCACGGCTTCCCCACGAACCCGTTCGCCGAGCGCGTGGATTCGGTCGAGGAAGTCGTCGAGCGCTGCCTCGCCTGGGAGACGCGCCGCGCCGAGCTCGACTACGAGATCGACGGGATCGTGATCAAGGTCGACGCCTACGCGCAGCAGGAGCGTCTCGGCGCGCTGCACGGGCGGCCGCGCTGGGCGCGGGCCTTCAAGTGGGCGCCGCTGACGGCGGTGACGCGCCTGAAGAAGATCATGATCCGCGTCGGTCGCACCGGGGCGCTCAACCCGTGGGCGCTGCTCGAGCCCGTCGAGGTGGGCGGCGTCACCGTCTCGCGCGCGACGCTGCACAACGAGGAGGACATCAATCGCAAGGGGATCCGGGAGGGCGACGACGTCATCGTCCAGCGTGCCGGCGACGTCATCCCGCAGGTGGTGGGGCCTGCCGGGCCGCATCGGCGGGGGACGCAGCAGTTCCGTATGCCGACCCACTGCCCGCTCTGCGGCACGGAGATCGTGAAGCCGGAGGGCGAGGCGATGCACCGCTGCCCGAACCGGGCCTGCCCCTCGCGCGGGCTCGAGACGCTGATCAACTGGGTCGAAGGCCCGGCCGACGTCGACGGCGTCGGCGAGCAGACGATCAGGACGCTCTGGGAGAAGGGCCTCGTCCGCTCCCTGCCCGAGCTCTATCGCCTGCAGAAGGAGCAGCTGCTCGAGCTGGACGGCTTTGCAGAGATCTCGGCGACCAACGCCATCGAGCAGATCGAGTCGTCGCGGACGAGAGTGCCTTTCTCGCGCGTGCTGCTCGGGCTCAACATCTCCGGCATCGGCTGGGTGCTCGCGCAGAACCTCGCGCGCCACTTCGAGACGATCGACCGGTTGGTCGCGGCGACGCCGGAAGAGATCGCCGAGGTAGAGGGCTTCGGCCCCGATCGGGCAGAGGCCGTCGCGGAGTGGTTCGCGGACGAGGAGAACCGCGCGCTCGTCGACGAGTTGCGAAGCCTCGGCCTCAACTTCGAGCTGAGCGCCGAGGAGCGGCCGCGCGAGGGGCCGCTGACGGGGAGCACGTACGTGATCACCGGCACGCTCGAGCGCTTCTCCCGCGAAGACGCGAAGGCGCGACTGGAGGCGCTCGGAGCGAAGGTGACGGACTCCGTCTCGGCGAAGACCACGGGGCTCGTCGTCGGGGAGGAGCCGGGCGCGTCGAAGCTGACGAAGGCCCGGAAGGCCGAGGTGCCGATCCTCTCGGAGTCGGACCTCGTCGCGCTGCTCGGCGAGCCCTAGGACGCGGCTCGCGCAAGCACCTGCGCGAAATGGTTCTGCGAGCTCTCCGCGTTCTGCGTGCGCACCGGGTGGCCGTTTTCGAGGATGGAGAAGGCGTAGCGCTCGCCGGCGAAGCCCGAGAGCGCCGAGGAGTTCTCGGTCGTTCCTGTCTTCGCGCGCACGAGGCGGTGCGCAGGGCCGTTCCGCATCCGGTCCTTCAGCGTGCCGGTCACGCCGGCGACCGGCAGAGCGGGGACGACGTACGGCTGGAGATCGGGGTCCAGCCACATCACCCGCAGGAGCGTGGCGAGCGCTCGCGGCGTCCAGCGGTCGGTGAGGGAGAGGCCGGAGCCGTCCACCATGCGAACGCCCGCGAGCGGCACGCCCGCCGCTGTGAGCAGCCGACGGGTCACTGCGAGCCCGGATGCCGCGGAGCCGCCGGAGCCCTGGACGGCGCCGATCTCCTTCAGCAGCATCTCCGCATAGAAGTTGTCGCTGTAGATGTCCATGTGACGCACGAGAGCGTCGACGGGCGGCGACTCGACGTTCGCGAGCGGCACCGCGCCGGCAGAGGCCACGCCCACGGCAGCCGCGCCGCCCACGGTGACGCCTGCACGGCGCAGGTCGAGTCGGAAGAGCTGCGCCGCCCAGAGGGCCGGTTGGCCCGTCTCGTAGCGTCCCGTCCAGCCGCGGTCGACGATGAGCGCCGAGAGGGCGGGCGACTCGTGGAGGTAGAACTGCGCCTTCCAGCCGAGCCCCGTGCGGCGCGCGTCGAACCAGCTCTCGTCCGCGAGAATCCGCCCGCTCACATGCCGAATTCCGTCCGCGGCCACCTGGCGGGCCAGCGAGGCGACCTTGGCCGCCGACAGTGCCGGATCGCCGTACCCCTTGAGCACGAGATCCCCCTGCCAGGTCGCTCCGGCCTGCGTCCCCTCGCCGAGCACGTCCGTCTCGATCTGGAACGACGGCCCGAGCGCCGTCAACGCGGCGTACGTCGTCGCGAGCTTCTCGTTCGACGCGGGCCGCAGCGGCCTGCCGGGGTTGTCCGCGAAGAGCGTCCGGCCGGTGCTGAGGTCGAGGACGACGGCGCCCGTCTGCGCAGGGCTCACGAGCCGTACGCGCAGGGCCCGGGCGAGCTGCTGCTGGAACGCGTCGCTCGACCCAGCCTGCGCGGTGGGCACCAGGAAGAAAGCGACGATTGCCACCGCCGCGGCGCCGAAACGGAGACACACGGTCTTTCCATTGTTCAAGCGAACTTGCAAACGTCAAGCCGGATGGGTCGATCCGTGGTCGAAGATGGGCCGTGCGGCCCATTCCCGGGGATGCTTCGCCGTCCGATAATCGTGGACTATGCCGCTGCGGGATGAAATCGCGGAGTTCCTCACGCTGCCCGAGGACGGGGTCGACGCGCCGAGCGTCGAGGAGATCGAGTCGACGTTGACTGACGGCTATGCCGCGGCGCTCGAGCTCGAGGCCGAGCGCCTGCGGATCGAGCGGCGCCTCGGGGAGGTGGCGCGGGACGCAGGTGAGGCGGCTGACGCGCGCGAGCTCGCGCGGCTCTCGGAGCGCCTCGACACGGCGGACGCCGAGCTCGCGCGGCTTCGCTCGCTGCTGCGGAATCTGCAAGCGAGGCGTCGCCTCGCCCGCAGAAGCTAAGCGTTCTCGAACGACGAACCGCAGCTCTCGCGTCCGCTAGACGATTCCGCTGCGGACTGCGTACACAGCCGCCTGGATGCGGTTGTCGATCTGGAGCTTCATCAGGATGTTCGAGATGTGGTTCTTGACGGTCTTCGGACTGATGTGGAGCTCGGCCGCGATGACGGCGTTGTCCTTGCCGTTCGCGATCAGCTTCAGCACCTCGATCTCTCGCTCCGAGAGCTCCGCGCGGATCATCTCCTCGATCTCGGGCTGCGCGCTCGTCGCCCGGATCCGCTGCAGCACCTTGGCGGCGATGTGGGGGGAGATGAGTGCCTCTCCGCGCGCCGCCGCCTGGATCCCCGAGACGAGCTCCTGGATCGAGGCGTCCTTGAGGAGGTAGCCGCACGCGCCGGCGAGGATGGCGTCGGTGACGTCACTGTCCTCGTCGGAGATCGTGAGCATCACGACCCGTGTGAGCGGCGACACCTCCGCGATGTGGCGGGTCGCCTCGACGCCTCCCATCGCCGGCATGTTGAGGTCCATGACGACGACGTCGGGCGTGAGGTTGCGAACGTGCACGACGGCCTCCGCACCCGTCGCGGCCTCGCCGACGATCGCCAGACCCTGCTCCTCGAGCAGGTTCCGCAGGCCGGTGCGAAAGAGGTCGTGATCGTCAACGAGCAGGACACGAAGCCCCTCTGCCCGCCGCTCTTCGGCCGTCTCAACGAGCTCCGTCACCGCGAATCCCCCCTTCGCGGCGCTCAGTCTATTGGACCGGGGCGAAGAGCTGCGCTCTTCGCCCCGGTGTTGACGAACTGCGCCAACGGGAGAGCGCGGTCTTCCGTTGGCGTCGCCGCCGCCAGTGCCGCATGAGGGTTCGAAGCGTTCGAGCCCGGACCAGGCAAAGGGCCGGAGGCTAAGACTCCCGCACAGCGGGGGCTTAGCCGGAGGCCGGACTGCGCTCGCGCCGGCCTTTGCCGCGCGCGAGCGCACCAGGAAGCCCTCTCATCAGGAGCATCGAAAACCAGAACAGCACGGAGCCGCCGGGAGACCGCGCTCTCCCGGCGGCGCAGTTCCTTCCTAAGCTCGGAAACGTGAAGCGTTTGCGAGCTAGTAGATCGTGATGGTGACGGTGCGGCGGCCCCAGGCGGCGCACTGGGCCCATGGCATCCAGAGGTCGATGGTCGCGCCCTTGATCCCGCTGCCGACATCGGCTGCGACACCATTCCCGTAGCCCGGGATGCTCATCCTGGTACCGAGCGGGATGACCGAGGGGTCGACGGCGACTACGCCCAGCCCCACGGGCATCCCCGTGGCGGTCTTCCCCGGGAGGTCGTAGCACGTGGCGCTCACGACGAGTTGCCCTCCGCTGGCCGGCGGCGGTGCCGGCGGCTGCAGTTGCTGCGACTGCTGCTGGGCCGCCTGGGCCGTGGCCACGACGGTCTGTACCTGCGTTGCCTGCAGCTGCTCCCGCGCGCGCAGGGACGACACGTATGCGAGCCGGGACGCTGCCGCGTCGGCGAGCTTCCGCTCGGCGCCTCGCGCTGCGGCGAGCGAACGCGCGAGGCGACGTTCCTCGGCGGCGAGCCGGACTTGCGACCGCAGGAGGCGGTGCCGGGCCGCGGTCGTCGCCGCGATGATCTGTCGGCTCTGATCCGCGACGCGCGATAGGTCGTCGAGCTGCCGAAGTCCCTTGGCGAGCGAGGCGGCTCCCAGCATGACCGCGACGGGGTCGACGCTGCCCTGCTCGTACAGCGTGCGCAGATTGAGGGCGAGCTGTCGTTGCCCGACCTTGAGCGACGTCTGGGCCGCGCCGAGCTCCTGCCGGAGCGAGGCGCCGCGCCGCCGCAACGCGGCTGCCGTTGTCGCGAGCGACGAGACGCGAGTGCGCCACGCCTGCAGCTGCGAATCGAGCGCGTAGAGGCCGAGCAGGGCCTGGTGGGTCCGAGCGTCCAGGCCCTGCGCCGTCCCGTCGAGGGGGTTCGTCCCGCCGCGACCCCCCGTCCCGGGGGCGGCGAGCGCCGCAGTCGCTGCAGTCAAGCTGAGCACCGCGGCGAGAGCTACGAGCCGCGCAGTGCGAGTTCTGGTACGCCCGAGCACGTCGCGGGACCGTAGTCGAATGCGGGACTCTGTGCGGCGGATGCAGCGACCTCTTTCCCGCTTGCGGTGCCAAATTGCAGGATTTTCGTGACGCTTCCCCGCTTGCGGGTATCCGGCAGGCTTGTTACCGTGCCCAGCTTGTGACGGGCGGGAGGACGTCATTGCGCGTGCCGAGGCGGCAGGCAGCGGTTTCGGCGCTGCTCATCGGGCTGCTCGTGGCCGGCTTAGTCGGGGCGACCGCACCGGGAGCACACGCGGACCAGATCGGCTCCAAGCGTGCCCAGGCTCAGGCGGTGCTCGTGGAGCTCCAGCGGCTCGACGCGTCGGCGCAGCGGGCGAACAGCCGCTACGAGACGGCCAGCCGGACGCTGCGGCACGTCGAGCACGAGCTCAGTGTCAACCGGCAGGCGCTCGGCGTCGCTCGTGGGAATCTCTCGCGCGCGCAACGTTCGCTCGCGCAGCGGCTCGTGGCGATCTACACGACCGAGGACCAGCAGTCGTCGCTCGCCGTCCTGCTCGGGTCTCGTAGCCTCGACGATCTCATCTCCCGCATCGAGACCGTCAACTCCATCTCGACGCAAGACACCTCGCTCATCCACCAGGTGGTCTCGTTCAAGCATCAGGTCGTGCATCACCGAGTGCTGCTGCGCCGCGAACGGGTCCGGCAGAACAGGCTCGTCACGGTGCGCGCGGCCGCGCGCAACCGGATCCAGGGAAAGCTCGCCGCCGAGCGGCACCTTTACGGCTCGGTCCGCTCCCAGCTCAACCAGCTGATCTCGCAGCAGCAGACTGCACAGCTGGCGGCTGCGCATCGTGCGCGGCTCGCAGCGCAGGCCCAGGCCACCGCCCCGACCGGCAGCTTCGGCGTCGGCGATCCGAGCGGCGGCTCGGTCCCGTCCGGGCACTACGCCGGCGTCGTGGGAATCGCGATGCAGTACCTCGGCGTCCCCTACGTGTGGGGCGGCTCGAGCCCGAGCGGCTTCGACTGCTCCGGCTTCGTCATGTACGTCTTCGGCCAGGTCGGCATCTCGCTGCCGCATTACACCGTCGCCCAGTGGAATTACCCGAACGCCGTCTCCGTTCCCCGGAACGAGCTCGAGCCCGGCGATCTCGTCTTCTTCGCCGGTCTCGGTCACGTCGGGATCTACGTCGGCGGCGGGCAGTTCATCCACGCGCCGCACACCGGCGACGTCGTCAGCATCGACAGCCTGAGCGAGGGCTGGTACTCGTCGGAGTACGACGGCGCGAAGCGGATCCTCGGCTAGCCGGGCCCGCCTGCATACAGCCGTTCGATCTCCTCCGCGAAGTGCTCGTGGATGACCTTGCGGCGCAGCTTCAAGGTCGGCGTCACCTCACCCTGGTCCTCGGAGAAGTCGCGCGGGAGGATGACGAATCGCTTGATCTGCTCGACGCGCGTCCTGTCGTCGTTGACTCCGTCGATGAGCTCCTGCGCGAGCTCCTGGGGGTCTCTGCCGCTCGAGGCGACCTCCGCCTCGTCCAGCGTCAGCAGTGCGGTCACGTAGGGGCGACGGTCGCCTACGACGATCGCGTGCGACACGAAGCGTGACGACTTGAGGGCGTTCTCGAGGTTCTGCGGCGCGATGTTCTTGCCGCCGGCCGTGATGATGAGGTCCTTCTTCCTGTCGGTGATCTTCAGGAAGCCCTGGGCGTCGATCTCGCCGACGTCGCCGGTGCGCAGCCACCCGTCGTCGGTCAGGGCGGCGGCTGTCGCCTCCGGGTCCTTGTAGTAGCCGGCGAAGACGGAATCGCTGCGGATCAGGATCTCGCCGTCCTCGGCGAGACGAACCTCGGCGCCTTCGACGGGGCGCCCGACCGTACCGATCCGGAAGTCTCCCGGTTCGTTGACGGTGGCGGAGCTGGCCGTCTCGGTCAGGCCGTAGCCCTCGATCACCGGCACGCCGAGCGCATGGAAGAACTCCATCACGTCCGTGGAGAGGGGCGCCGCGCCGGAGATTCCCACCCGTAGGCGCCCACCCAGCCGCTCGCGCACCTTCGCGAACACGAGGCGCTCGGCCAGCCGCTCCTGTAACGCACGGGTGCGGGACACAGCAACTCCCTCCCGGCGGGCACGGCTCGTGCGGGAGCCGACACCGAGTGCCCAGAGACCGATCCGCCGCCGAAGCCCGCCGGCGCGCTCGATCTCGCCGAGCGTGTTCGCGTGAACCTTCTCGTAGACGCGCGGGACGGCCGGAAGGACCGTCGGCCGCACCGCGGCGAGCGCCGCCGGCACACGCGCGACGTCGGCGACGAGAGCGACCGTGGAGCCCCGGAACGCTGCCGCCTGGTGCGCGAGGCGGCCGTAGCTGTGAGCGAGCGGCAGGAAAAGGAGCACGACGTCGCCGGGGCGTTGCAGCCCTTCCACCACACGGGTCGCGGCGCTGACGAGGTTGCGGTGCGTGAGCATGCACCCTTTCGGAGGCCCGGTCGTGCCCGAGGTGTAGATGAGCGTCGCGAGGTCTTCCTCCGCGACGGGCTCGGGTCGAAGATGCTTCGCCAGACGGCCCTCCGCCTCGAGTTTGTCGAGGCGGTCGAACGGGATCACCTCGCGCAGCGCGGGCAGGGAGCCGCGGATGGAGACGAGCTTCCGTGTCTGTTCCTCGTCCTCCGTGAAGGCGAGCACCGCCTCGCAGTGCTCGAGGATGTATTCGCACTCTTTCGCCGAGCTCGTCGGATAGAGGCCGACCACGACTGCGCCGATCGACATGACGGCCCAGTCGAGCAGGATCCACTCGAGTCGCGTGCGCGAGAGCACCGCGACCCGGTCGCCGTGCTGCACGCCGCGCGCCAGCAGGCCGCGCCCGAGAGCCTCGACGCGCTCCGCAGCCTCGTCCCACGACACCGGGCGCCAGTCGTCCGCCTGCTCCTCGAGATACGCAGGCTCGCGCGGCGCGTCGCGCACGACGTCGCGCCAGAGCTTGGGCGCGGTGCGCCTCACCATGCACGCAATCGTATGCAGGGAAGGCGATGAGAACCGAGAATTCGGGCAGTCCCAACTACACTTGAGGACTCCAATGCGCACCATCTGGAACGGATCGATCAGCTTCGGCCTCGTCAACATCCCCGTCGGGCTCGCGCTGGCGACCCAGCGGCAGGACGTGTCGTTCCGCACGCTCCACCGCGAGTGCGGTACGCCGATCAAGCAGAAGCGCTGGTGTCCGGTGCACGAGCGTGACGTCGAGCCCGACGAGCTCGTCAAGGGCTGGGAGTTCGCGAAGGGCCAGTACGTCCTCGTCGAGGAGGGCGACCTCGAGGCCGTCGCCCTGCAGCGGTCGCAGTCGATCGCGATTCTTCGCTTCGTCCGCCTCGAGGACGTCGATCCCGTCTATTTCGACCGCACGTACTACCTCGCGCCCGCCGGCGCCGAGGCGCAGCGGCGGCCGTACGTTCTGCTCTTGCGGGCGATGGAGGAGTCGGGGATGGCGGCGGTCGGCAAGTTCGTCCTCTGGGGCAAGGAGAACCTCTGCCTGATCCGTGCCAGGGCGGGTGCGCTGCTGCTCGAGACGCTCTTCTTCGCCGAGGACGTCCGCGCGAAGGACGAGATCGAGGAGGCGGTCGCCGAGACCGACGTGCAGGAGGCCGAGCTGAAGCTCGCCGAGCAGGTGATCACGAGCCTCGCCGGCGAGTGGACGCCGGAGGACTTCGAGAACGACTATCGCCGCGACCTCGCGCAGATGCTCGAGGCGAAGCTCGCCGGCCAGGAGATCGTCGCGCCTGAGCCGGTCACCGAGGCGCCTGTGATCGATCTGATGGAGGCGCTTCGCCAGAGCGTCGCCGACGCGCAGAGCCGGCGTTCCGCGGAGGGCTCCAAGGACGGGAAAGCCGGCTCGAAAGCCGGCTCCCGGTCTCGCAGGGCGCCGGCGAAGAAGTCCGCCTGACGCCGGAATCGGGTTAGTGCTGGGGCTGCGTCGCCCCGAGTGCCTGTAGCTGTGCCTGGAATAGGTACTTGTCGATCTTTCCCTGGTAGATCGGAACACCCTCTTCGACGCACACCCGGATCACGTCCTGCCTGTCGAGACCGAGCTCCTTCGACAGCTCTTCGGGCGTGAGGTGATTCGGCATTCTCTCCGGCTCCTTCCCCCGGGAACAAAAAACCCGCCGCGCGCAACGCGCTGGCGGGCTAGATCGCACCCTCGCTTGTCGTTTCGACGGACATCACTCGGCCCGCCCTGCAGAAGCATCCATCACGCGAAGAATATGCCTTACTGGTGACGGAGGGCAAACACCGGCTGGAGGGATTCGAGGAGCGCGAGCTCGACTGGCGTGGAACGCGGCTTCGCTATGCGGCCGGCGGAGACGGCCCGCCGCTCGTGTTGGTGCACGGACTCGGCGGGACGATCGAGAACTGGCGCGCCCTCGCGCCGTCGCTCGCCGCCCGCCACCGCGTCCTCGTCCCCGACCTGCCGGGCCACGGACGCTCTTCGCCGCTTCCCGACGCGCGCGACGTCGACGCGCTGGCGGAGGCCGTTCTCGGGATCGCCGACGCCGAGGAGATCGGTGGCGCCGTGTGGATCGGGCACTCGCTCGGCGGCGTCGTGGCGCTTCGCGCCGCGGTGTTGCGGCCGGCCTCGGTGCGAGGCATCGTCCTCGCCGCGGCGGCCGGGATCGGCTCGACATCGCGTGGGGCCCGAGTGACGCTCACCGTGCTCGGGGTCGCCAGCCCCGGTCGCCTGATCGCGCCTCACCGTCAGGCGTGGGCGCGCTCGCGGCTCGGCCGCCGGACGGCGTTCGGCTGGTGGGGCGTCGCGGACCCGGACGCGCTCGAGCCCGAGCTCGCCGAGGCGTTCCTCGTCGGGCCCGCGCACCACACCGACACGCGCCAGGCGGGACGCGCCCTCTTCGCCTCGGATCCGCGAAGCGAGCTCGACCGAGTCACCTGTCCCTGTCTCTGTCTCTGGGCGCGAGCGACAACTGGGTTTGGCTCCAGGACGGGATGGAGTACGCGCGGCGCCTGCGAGCGCCGCTGCGGACGATCGCCGGTTGTGGACATCTCCTGATCGGCGAGCGGCCGGACGCCTGTCTCGCCGCGATCGGGGAGTCGTCGACTCGCTCGGCTAGCCCGGCCGCCGGCGCCTCGAAGGGATGGCGTCGCGTCTTTCGCCCTGTCCTCGTCGCGTCGCGGCCGCCGCCGAGGGACTCGACCCGCCGCGCCACCACCTGGATCGCACTGCCGTTTGCCTTCCTCTTCCCGCGAGCGGACTACAACGGCCCGTCGACTGCCACCGCCGTCCTTTGCCGAGTACTCGGCGCACAGTTCCGCCTGGCGCCCACGCCGACACGCTCACGAAGTCTGCGCCGCCGTCTGAGTCGGTACCGTCGACCGCCAGGACAAAGCTCGCAACCTTCTTCTCCGGCCCGACCTCGCGCAGCTCGACCTCGGTCGCGAGGTTGCCGATCAGCGTCACCACGTTCACGTTGCCTCCGTCGTCGCTCCTGCGAACGCAGGTCGAGAGCGGTGAGTCGTTGCCGCCTCGTAGGACTTCCTGGTTTGCGGATATGCTCCGGGTTATCGGGCTCCTTTCGGGACTAACCGGCTTCGGCGGCCGCGATATGGCGGTGGACCTGGGCACGGCGAACACGCTCGTCTACGTGCGCGGACGCGGCATCGTCCTCTCGGAGCCGTCGTCGTCGCGATCGACCCGCGCTCGGGCGGGTCCACGCGGTCGGCGTCGAGGCGAAGCCGATGCTCGGCAAGACGCCGGGAACATCCAGGCGATCCGCCCGCTGAAGGACGGCGTGATCGCCGACTTCGACGTCACCGAGCTGATGCTGCGCTACTTCATCCCGAAGGTGCACCCGCAGCGCTCGCCGCACCCGCGCGTCGTCGTCTGCGTCCCGTCCGGCGTGACGGGGGTCGAGAAGCGCGCGGTCGAGGAGGCGACGCTGTCCGCCGGCGCGCGCAGGCGTACCTGATCGAGGAGCCGATGGCGGCCGCGATCGGCGCCGGGCTTCCCGTCGCCGAGCCGACCGGGAGCATGATCGTGGACATCGGCGGCGGCACGACCGAGGTCGCGGTCATCTCGCTCGGCGGGCATCGTCGTCTCGCAGTCGCTGCGCGTCGGCGGCGACGAGATGGACGAGGCGATCATCAACCACATCAAGCGCGACTACAAGCTCCTCATCGGCCAGCAGACGGCGGAGGAGATCAAGCTCGAGATCGGCTCCGCCTGGGACCTGCGCGAGGAGCTGCAGGCCGAGGTGCGCGGCCGCGACATGCTCACCGGCCTGCCGAAGACGGTGATCCTCACGTCGGAGGAGGTGCGCCGCGCGCTCGACGAGCCCGTCACGCAGATCATCGAGGCGATCAAGTCGACGCTCGACAAGACGCCGCCGGAACTCGTCGCGGACATCATGGAGCGGGGGATCGTCCTCGCCGGCGGCGGCTCGCTGCTCACGGGGCTCGACGAGCGGCTCCGCCACGAGACCCAGATGCCCGTTCACCTCGCCGAAAGCCCGCTCACCTGCGTCGCGGTCGGCTCGGGCCGGAGCCTCGAGGGGTTCGAGGCCATCCACCGAGCGACGAGGCCCGTTCGCGTAACGGCCAGCACCACTCTAGCCGGACATCACCAACCGGCACTGAACATCAAGGAGATCGACACCGCACCACGGCGGACGACGTGCTCACGCGCCTCCACGCGCTCAAGCTGCGCGTGCCACGAGGCGCTCCATCGGGAGAGCCATGGCGCGACCAGGACAGCGATACTCCTGCCCCACCGCCGCCGCCGGAGTCCGCGGGACCGAGCATGCCGCTGGCTCGCCGACGGTGGCCGTCGCGGCGCTGTGTGTGCATCGAGCAACCACCACCTTCGATTTCGAGCTGCTCATCGACCCGAGGCGCCGCCGGCAAGGGATCGGGAGGGCGGTGCTCGAGAGCGTCGAGTCGCGCGGTATCGCCGAGCTGGCATCGGAGCGCTGCGCCGCGAGCGCCTGTGACGCCG
>CAWEJU010000005.1:0-36514 GCA_963809465.1 uncultured Actinomycetes bacterium
GGCGAGCCCGACGTTGGCGCTCGGGTGGAGGAGGATCGCGTCCTCCGTGAACTCCGCGTTCACCTCACGGTGGCGCATGAGCGCCTGCGCGCAGACCTTCGTGAGGACGTCGGTGACGGTGACGCGAACGTCCGGGTCGCGCTCGCGGAGCCGCGCGACGAGCGCGTTCACGCGCGTCATGTCGGCCGAGGCCTGAAGCTGGAAGACCGGGATCTGCCAGGCCTCCGTCAGCCGGCGCGCGATCGTCTTGCGGACATTCGAGAGCGGGACGCGCTCGACCTCGCCGGACGCGACGCGGAGCTCTGACGGCCGTCACTTGCCGGGGCGCGCCCGCCTCGGCGCGCTCGACGTCCTCGGCGACGATGCGTCCCTCCGGTCCGGTGCCGCGGACCGAGCGGAGGTCGATGCCGCGCTCCCGCGCCAGCCGCCGTGCGAGCGGCGAGGCCTTGATCCGCCCGTCACCGGCCGTTGCCGGATGCGGCCGCTTCCCGTTGCGGCGCCTCCTGGACGGGCTCGGGCTCGCTCGGCTTCTCCTCCTCGCGCGGCGGCGCAGCGGCCGCGACCTCGGGCACGTCCTCGCCCTCGCTCGCCGATGAAGGCGACGGTCTGCCCGACGGGCACTTCTCCCTCGGCGACGGCGATCTTGAGCAGGACGCCGTCCGCCTCGGCCTCGACCTCCTGCGTCACCTTGTCGGTGTCGAGCTCGAAGAGCGGCTCGCCCTTCTCCACCGGCTCGCCCTCCGACTTGAGCCAGCGGACGATCGTGCCGGACTCCATGCCCTGGCCGAGCCGCGGCAGGATGACCTCGGTCGCCACGCTACGCCTTCCCCACGGTTCGCTTGATCGCGGCGAGCACGTCCTCGGCGTGCGGGACGACGAACGCCTCCATCACGGGCGCGAACGGCAGCGGCGAGAACTTCGCGCCGACGCGCTCGATCGGCGCGTCGAGCCAGTCGAACGCCTGGTACTGGAGGACGGCCGCGACCTCGGCGCCGAAGCCCATCCGCGTGACCGCCTCGTGCGCGACGACCGCCCGGTTCGTCTTCTTCACCGACGAGACGAGCGTCTCCTCGTCGAGCGGCTGGAGCGTGCGCGGGTCGACGACCTCGACCGAGATGCCGTCCTTCTCCGCCTCCTCCGCCGCCTCGAGGCTCTCGTGCACGAGCCGGCCGGTCGCGATCACCGTCACGTCCTCGCCCTCGCGGTGGACGCGGGCGCGGCCGATCGGGATCGGCTCGATCTCCTGCGGCACGTCGCCCTTGATCGGGTAGAGCGTCCGGTGCTCGAAGAAGACCACGGGGTTGTCGTCGTAGATCGCCGACCAGAGGAGCCCGCGCACGTCTTCCGGCGTGGAGGCGAAGACGACTTTGAGCCCCGGGATGTGGACGAACCACGCCTCGAGCTGCTGCGCGTGCTGCGCGCCCGGCGACCAGCCGGCGCCGCCCTGGGTGCGGAAGACGACCGGCACGGTGAGCTGCCCGCCGGACATGTAGCGGTGCTTCGCCGCCTGGTTGACGATCTGCTCGGTCGCGAGCGTGAGGAAGTCCTCGTACATGATCTCCGCGACCGGGCGCATCCCCTGCATCGCGGCGCCGATCGCCGCGCCGGCGATCGCCATCTCGGAGATCGGGGAGTTGCGCACGCGCTCCGGCCCGAACTCGTCGAGCATCCCGGCCGTGACGCCCATCGAGCCGCCCATCTCGGCGATGTCCTCGCCCATGATGAAGACGTCGTCGTCCTGGCGCATCGCCTGCGACAGCGCGTCGCGCACAGCCTCGCGGTAGGTCGAGCTCAGGCATAGACGTTCTTGAGGGCGTCTTCGGGCGCCGGATCGGTGCCGTTCTTCGCGAACTCGACCGAGGCCTCGACGATCTCCGTCACCTCGGCGTCGAGGCTCGGCGAAGTCCTCGTCCGAGACCTCGAGCTTCGCGCGCAGGAGCTCGATCGGGTCGCGCGTCTCGCGCAGCTTCCGCGCCTCGTCCCGGTCGCGGTAGACCTGCGGGTCGCCGATGTAGTGGCCCGAGAAGCGGATGGTCTCGAGGTGGACGAAGACCGGCCCCTCGCCGCCGCGTGCGTGGTCGAGCGCCTTGCGCGCCGTCCGGTAGACGGCCTCGACGTCCTGCCCGTCGGCCTTCAGCGCCTTCATCCCGAACGCCTTCGCGCGCTCGGAGAGGTCGCGGATCGGGGAATGCTGCGACTCCGGGCGTCGACTCGGCCCATTTGTTGTCCTCGAGCACGAACACGGCCGGCACCTGCCAGAGCTGCGCGAGGTTGAGCGCCTCGTGGAAGGTGCCGATGTTCGTCGCGCCGTCGCCGAAGAAGGCGACCGCGACGCGCGGCTCGCCGCGCAGCTTGAAGGCGAGCGCGGCGCCGGTGATCTGCGGCAGCCCGCCGCCGACGACGGCGTTCGCGCCGAGGTTGCCGCGCTCGACGTCGTAGAGGTGCATCGAGCCGCCGTAGCCGTGCGAGCAGCCCTCCTGCTTGCCGTACAGCTCGGCCATCAGCTCGTTCGGGTGCGTCCCCTTCGCGAGCGTGTGGCCGTGCGCGCGGTGCGTCGAGGCGATGACGTCGCCGTCCTCGAGCGCGCGGCAGACGCCGACGGCGCAAGCCTCCTGGCCGATCGCGACGTGGAGGAAGCCCGGCAGCTCGCCGGCGCGGAAGCGCTCCTCGACCTTCTCCTCGAAGCGGCGGATGAGGAGCATCTCCCGCAGCACGTCCCCGAGCTCGCTCTTGCGCGAGGCTCGCCTTGTGCTCTACCTTCGCCACGGCCGGAGTGTACGGTTCGCGCCGTGCGGCTGGTCGAGCAGTGGAACGGCATCGAGAGCGGCTTGGATCCGAGGTGGAGCGACGTCCGCCTGAGCCTCCGGATCGGCGCCCAGGAGGCGCGCGAGCGCGCCGCTGCGCTGCTCGGGCCGGCCGGTCCGGGCTTCTCCGGCAGCGCGATCCGCTTCTACGTCACCCGCAGCGGGCACGGGATCGGACCCGAGGCTGCGCGGCGGCTGCTCGGCCGCATCGACGCGGAGGGGATCTCCGGCGCGCTGACGCTCGTCGGGTCGAGCGAGGCCGAGGCTGCGCCGCAGCTGGCGCGGCGCGACGCTCGCGGCCGAGTGGCAGGCGGCGCTCGAGGTGCTGCCGTCCGACTGGAGCGACCTCGTCGCCGAGCTCGAGCTCGACTCGAGCGCGGACGTCGACCGCGGCGCCGTCCTCTGCGCGCCGCTCAACCCGATCCAGTCGACCGGGAGGCCCGGCTTCCGCTTCCGCTGCGCGAGCCAGCACGGCTACGGCGCCTCCGCCGGCATGGTCGGCCGCTGCCTCGCGCGGCTCGACGAGGCCGGCATCACCGGCCACGTCCGGATCACGCGCGTCCTCAGCGACGTGCATCCGGTCGCAACGCAGGGCGCGACCTTCGTCGTCGGCCGCCGCCCGGCCTGATGGCAGATCCCGTCGCCTGGAAGGTCGTCGAGAAGGGCTGGGCCGTCGTGGCGAGCGACGGGACGAGGTCGGCAAGGTCGACCAGGTGCTGGGCGACCCGGAGGCCGACATCTTCGACGGGCTCGCCGCCGGCGCCGGCACCATCCTCGACCGCCCGGTCTACGTGCCGTCGGAGAAGGTCGGGGCCATCGAGGAGGGAACCGTCCACCTCACGATCGACGCCGACGCGTACGGGCGCCTGTCGCCCTACGAGGAGCCTCCGAAGGGCGGACGGTTCCTCGCGCAGTAGCGCGGGTTCGGTTACGGTCCTGGCGTCGTGGTAAGAACGAGCCTATGACCGGTCTGGGACTGTCCGACGCAACTCGGCGCGTAGCGGAGCACGCGCGCTCCTTCGTCCGGCTCGAGCTGCAGCTCGCTGCGGCCGAGCTGAAGGCCAAGCTCGCCGCGTTCGGCGTCGGCATCGGGCTCGCCATGACCGCGGCCCTGTTCGCATTCTTCGCCCTTGCCTTCGGCCTCGCCGCGGCGGCGGCCGGGATCGCGCTGGAGCTGCCGGTCTGGGCGTCGCTGCTGATCGTGTGCGGCGCCACGCTGCTGCTTGCCGCGATCCTCGGGGGAGTCGGCTACCTGTTCCTGCGCAAAGGCGCGAAGCCGGTTCCCGAGCAGGCGATCGAGGAGGCCCAGGTGACGACGGAGGCGCTGCGCAATGGCGACGGAGTCTGAGCTCCGGCAGGAGATCGCCGAGGAGCGGCGCGAGCTGACCAACGCCGTCGCCTCGCTGCGCGAGGAGCTCGGCCACACGGCGGAGCGAGGAAAGAAGATCGGCGTCACCGCGGGCGCTGTCGCCGGGGCCGTGCTGGCCGCGCGGACGGTGTTCCGCCTCGCGCGCCGCGGCAAGAGCAAGGACTAAGAGCTCCTAGCCGCGCAGGACGGCGCCGAAGCGGGCAGCGAGCGCATCGACGATCGAGGCGCGCAGGGGCGCGACGTCCTCATCCGTCAGCGTCCGCTCGGGTGAGCCGAAGGCGAGCCTGAAGGCGAGCGAGCGCTTCCCTTCGCCGATCTGCTCGCCGCGGTACTCGTCGAAGACCTCGAGCTCGCGCAGCATCTCCCCCGCCGCCTCGCGAATCGCCGCGAGAACCTCGGCGGCCGGCACGTCCTCGTCGACGACGAAGGCCAGGTCCTGGCGCACCTCCGGGTACGGGCTGACCGGGTCGAAGGCCACGACCTGAGGCGCCGCCTCCGCGAGCGCGTCGAGATCGAGCTCGAATGCGCTCCAGAGACCGTCGATCAGCGCCGGATGGAGCTCTCCGAGCCAGCCCTCAGTGGTTCTTGCCGCCTTCCCTGGGTGAAGGAACGGCTCACTCGTCCGCTCGTAGCTCGGCTCGACGCCGAGCGCTGAATAGACCTGCTCGACCGCCCATTTCGCCTCGGCGAAACCGCCGTCCGCGATGCCCGCAACGTGCCAGTGCTCCTCCGGCAGCTCCTCGCCGACGTCCCGGTAGACGCGTGCGACCTCGAACAGTGCGACGCTCTCGGCGCCAGCGTCCGCATTCCGGCGGGCCGGCTCGAGCAGCGAGGAATAGAGGACGGTGCGGAGCGCGGCCGCCTCGGCGGAGAGCGGCTCGGGGAGCCGCAGGTCGCCGTCGGCGACGAAGCTCGGCGTGTAGGCCTCGTGGTAGCCGGCGCCGACGAGCGCATCCTCGACGAGCCGGCGCAGCCGCTGCGGACGTGTCAGCCGCCCGAACATCGCGTCGCGGCGCGGCAGCGTGAACGGGATCTCCGGCAGCTTGAAGCGCGCGACCTCCTCGATCAGGTCGACCTCGCGCGTGACGTCGCGGGCGCGCCAGGTCGGCACCTGGAATCCGCCGCGCTTCTTCGCGAAGCCGAGCCGCCCGAGGATCTCGGCCTGCTCCTCCGCCGGCACCTCGAGCCCGATCAACGCGCTCGCGCGCTCGGGCCGGAGCCGGATCGTCGCCGGCTCGGGCATCCCCGCCTGCACGTCCTCGGCCCCGGTCCAGCGGGCGCCGGCCAGCTCGACGATGAGCTGCGTCGCATACGTCGCAGCTTGGCCGGCGAGGAACGGGTCGACGCCCTTCTCCCAGCGGTTCGAGGCCTCGGTGCGGAGCGCGTGGTGCTCGGAGCTGCGGAGGATCCCGGTCGGCTCGAAGTTCGCCGCCTCGAGCAGGACGTTCTTCGTCGTCGCGGAGACCTCCGTCTCCTCTCCGCCCATGATCCCCGCGAGCCCGACGATCCGCTCGTCGTCCGCGATGACGAGGTCCTCGGTCGTCAGCTTCCGTTCCTCGCCGTCGAGCGTCCGCACCTTCTCGCCCTCGCGCGCCCGCCGCGCGACGAGCCCGCCGTGCAGCCGGTCGAGGTCGTAGGCGTGGAGCGGGCTGCCGAGAGCGAGCATGACGTAGTTCGTGACGTCGACGACGTTCGAGATCGAACGAACACCGGCGTGGCGGAGCCGGCCCTTCAGCCAGAGCGGCGCGTCGCGGATCTCGACGTCGCGGAGCGTCCGCCCGATGAAGCGGTGACAGCGCTCCGGGTCGTCGATCGCGATGCCGACCGGCTCGTCGCCGTCGCGCTGCGGCTCCTCGCCCGGCGGCGGCAGCAGCTCGCCACCGAGGACGGCGGCCACCTCTCGCGCGACCCCGTAGATCGCCAGCAGGTCGGACCGGTTCCCGGTCGGATCGACGTCGAGCACCTCGTCGACGAGCGGCAGGACGTCGGCGAGCGGCGTCCCCGCCTCGAGCCCGTCGTCGAGGACGATGATCCCGGTGTGATCGGTACCGAGGTCGAGCTCGTCCTCGGCGAGGATCATCCCCTCCGAGACCTGCCCGCGCAGCTTGCGCCGCTCGAGCGTGAGCCCGTTCGGAAGCGTCGCCCCCGGCAGCGCGACCGCCACCTTTGCGCCGGCGCCGAAGTTCCAGGCGCCGCAGACGATCGAGTACGGCCGGTCCTCCCCCACGTCGACGGACGTGACCTGCAGCCGGTCGGCATCGGGATGCTTCTCGGCCTCGAGGACGTGCGCGACGCGGAAGAGCTCGAGCTCTCCGGAGACGCCCACGCGGTGAACGCCGTGCACCTCCGCGGTCGAGATCGAGAGCGCGTCCGCGATCTCCTGTGCGGCCGCCTCGACGCGCACGTAGTCCCGCAGCCAGCTGAGCGGGATCCTCATCGGAACTGGCGCAGGAAGCGCAGGTCGTTCTCCCAGAACGGACGTAGGCCCGAGATCCCGTAGCGGAGCTGGGCCGTCCGCTCGATGCCCATCCCGAAGGCGAAGCCCGTGTACTCCTCCGGCCCCCAGCCGACGAACTCGTAGAGGTAGGGGTCGACCATCCCCGAGCCGCCCATCTCGATCCAGCCGGAGTGCTTGCAGACCGGGCAGCCGGCGCCGCCGCAGTTGAAGCACGAGACGTCCGGCTCCATCGAGGGCTCGGTGAACGGGAAGTAGTGGGTGCGGAAGCGCACCTCCCGCTCCGGGCCGTAGAGCTGGCGCATGACGTAGAGGAGCGTCCCCTTGAGGTCCGCCATCGTGATGCTCTCGTCTATGGCGAGCCCCTCGAACTGGTGGAAGATCGGGAAGTGCGTCGCGTCGATCGTGTCCCGCCGGTAGACGCGGCCGATCGAGACCAGGTAGATCGGCGGCCGCTGCTCCTCCATCTTGTGGATCTGCGCCGGTGACGTCTCCGTGCGCAGGACGGTCTGTTCGTCGAGGAAGAGCGAGGCGCGCGGCGAGCGCGCGGGATGCCATTCCGGGAAACCGAGGGCGTCGAAGTTGTACCGGGTCGTCTCGACCTCGCGGCCGTCGACGATCTCGTAGCCGAGGCCGAGGAAGATGTCCTCGACGTCGCGGCGCACGAGCGTCGACGGATGGAGCGTGCCGCGCGGCCGCAGCTTGGGCGGGCCGAGCAGCTCGGCGGGCAGCGTCACGTCGACCCGCTCGGTCGCGAGCCGCTCCTCGAGCTCGGCGCGCGCGAGCTCCTCCTCGCGGGCCGAGAGCGCCGACTCGACCGTCTCGCGCACCGCGTTGAGCGTCATTCCGGTCTCGCGGTCGCGCACCTCGCGCAGCGCGAGCTTCAGCGCGCTGCTGCGGCCGAGATAGCGGACACGCACCTCCGAGAGCGCGGCCAGCGACCTCGCCTCCGCTGCGGCGGCGAGCGCCTCCTTCTCGAGGTCGTCCGGATCCACGCGGGCGACTGTATCCAAGGTGTTCTCCTCCTTACTCGGGCACGGAACGGGAACGATCACGCCCCGGCCGAGCTGAGGAGGCGACGCCCTGCTAGCGCGCCGACGCCCCGGCTGCGGGCCGGGGCGGCATAAAGGCGAAGGTGCGCACGCCAAGCATCTGTGCGGATACTACCCCGATGAGCGAATACGACTCCTTCGCGCCCGACTACGACATCTGGGCTGCCGACATGACCGAGGATGTCGCTTGGTACGTCTCCCTCGCACGGCGTGCTGGCGAGCCGATCGTCGAGCTCGGAGTCGGCACCGGTCGAATAGCGATCCCGATCGCTCAGGAGACGGGCAAGCGCGTGATCGGCATCGACCGCTCGGGGGCGATGCTCGCCGTCGGCCGCGAGCGCGCGGGCGACCTGCCGATCGACTTTCGGGAAGGAGACATGCGCGAGCTCGAGCTCGAGGCGCCCGTCGACCTCGTGATCTGTCCGTTTCGGGCGCTGCTCCATCTGCCCACCTGGGCCGACCGGCGCCGAACCTTCGAGCGCGTCGCCGCCGGCGCTGACGCCGGGCGGCAGATTCGCCTTCAACGTCTTCGCCTTCAGTGGAGAAGTGGCCGCACGCCTCGACGGAGCCCGCCAGGAGCGCGGCGATTCGTGGGAGATCCCACGCTACGTCTGGGCAGACAGCCGGATCGACATCACCCGGGGCAGCGGCGACGAGGAAACAGGCACCTTGCGCCTCTGGTGGATCGGGCGTTCCGAGCTCGAGGGGCTTCTCGACGTCGCGGGACTCCAGGCTGAGGCGCTCTACGGCTGGTTCGACGAGCGGCCCTACGACGACGCTTCGCTCGAGATGGTGTGGGTCGCGCGCAAGCCGTAAGTCCCTACGACCCCATCTCGCGGCTCTACGACCCGTGGAGCGCGAGCGTCGTCGAGGACATCTCCTTCTACGTCGACGAAGCCCTGGCGGCCGGCGGCGAGCTGGTCGAGCTCGGGGTCGGCACCGGCCGGATCGCGATCCCGATCGCCATGGCCGGCGCCCAAGTGATCGGTGTCGACTCGTCCGCGGAGATGCTGGCGGTCTGCGCCGAGCGGGCGCAGGAAGCGGGCGTCGAGGCCCGGCTCGATCTGCGGCTCGGCGATCTGCGGCGGCCGCCCGTCGACGAGCGCGTCCCGCTCGTGACGTGTCCGTTCCGGTCGTATCTCCACCTGCGGGACGACAACGAGCGCCTCGAGGCGCTCCGCGCCGCCCGCAAGCTGCTCCGACCCGACGGACGCCTCGTCTTCGACGTCTTCACACCCTCGCGCGAGGACATCGAAGCGACGCACGGCCGCTGGATCGAGCGCGAGCCGGGCATCGACGAGCGCGCCGACTGGGATCTCGCCGCGCAGACGCTGACGCTCTCGGTGCGCGGTCGGCAGGGCTCCTCGACGATGACGCTCTGGTGGATCGAGCCCGAGCGCTGGCACTCGCTGCTCGTCGAGGCGGGCTTCGAGGTGCTCGCGTGCTACGGCTGGTTCGACCGGCGCCCCTTCGCCGGGGGCGAGGACAGTGTCTGGATCGCCCGCCGGAAATGAAGCGCGCAAATTGCGACAAAAACGTTGACGGCGGGTCTTGATCCGGGAACGGCCACCACATAGGTTCCTCCTTGCGCCGAGCACGGAACGCGAGTAGGTCGAAACCACGACCGAGCGGTCGGACGAAGAGGGAGCAATCCCGAGGCGAAAGGCCGGTTGGACGAGGTGGACGAAAGCGAAACCGACTCGGCGAATTCTTTGGTCCGGCCCCCGCAAGGGGGCCGGCCTCGTTTCTAGGCGCGATCCCGGCGAGCCAGCTCGTAGAGCGCGATCGAGCCCGCCATCGCGACGTTGAGCGACTCGCCGCCTCCCGGCTGAGGGATCGAGGCCCGCTCCGTGCACCGCTCCAGCACCTCCGGCGGCAGCCCCTCACGTTCCGCGCCGAGGACGAGCACGACGTCGCCGTCGAGCTGCAACTCGGGCAGCGGAATCCCGCCGCTCGCCGCGAGCGCGATCCTCTGACCCTGAGGCTCGTCGAACCCGCTCAGCGGTACGCGGAAGAGCGACCCCATCGATCCACGCACCGCCTTCGGTCCCGTCGGATCGGCACAACCTTCGGACAGCGCGACGCCGGCGCCGAAGGCGTCCGCCGCGCGCAGCAGCGTGCCCACGTTCCCTGGGTCGCCCACGTGCCAGAGCGCGAGCGTGACCGGCCGCGTCCCCCGCGGCAGGTCGTCCCGCCGGAAGACGGCGACGACGCGGGGCGGGTGTGCAAGCGCCGCCACCTCGGCGAGCAGCTCGGGCTCCACGTCCTCGCCCGCGATGAGCACGTCCGCCGGCTCCAGACCGGCCTCGAGGCCCGCCTCGAGGAGATCCTCCCCCTCGACCGCGAACAGCCCGAGCTTGTCCCGCCAGCGGCGGTCACGCAGCTTGCGGATGGTACGAAGCCGCTCGTTGTCCCGCGAGGTGATCAGCAGAGCACCATGCACCGCGACGCTACCTGGCGGCCCATCGTGGAACGACACCTGTGAGAGGATCGGCTCATGGCGAGCTTGAGCGTCGACGACCGTGCCGCCATCGAGCAGGCGGCTGATGCGTACGTTGCTGCCATGAATGCTGCCGACTGGGCGCGCGTCGCTCGCTCGTTCTCGGAAAACGCGGTGCGGATCCCGCCAAACGAGGAGCCCCACCACGGCCGCGAGGCGATAGAAGAGTGGCTGGGTGGAATCGAAGAACTAGGCAGCTACGAACTCGAGAGAGACCAGATCGATGGCGCCGATGGGGTCGCTTACGTCCGCGGGCGGTACGCCATTACCTTGCGTCCGGTCGGAGCGCCTGCCCCCATCTCGGACGAGGGCGACTTCCTGGAGATCTGGCGACGGGGTCCCGACGGCGCCTGGCGCATCGCCGAGGCGATGTGGAATACGCGACTCCCGATGCCTGCGTGACTAGGACCGCTCCAGCGGCGCTCGGACCCGCATACCGCGCTCTCTGCCGTCGCGGAGCTCGCGAACGAGCTTGAGGCGCTCGTTCTCGCGGGACGTGATCAGGATGGCTAGCTCTGGAGCGCGGTCTTGGCCTGCTCGGCGATCGCGCCGAACGCTGCCGGGTCGCTGACGGCGAGGTCGGCGAGCACCTTCCGGTCGAGCTCGATCCCGGCCTTCGTGCACCCGTGCACGAACTGGTTGTACGACAGCCCGTTCGCGCGGGCTGCGGCGTTGATCCGCGTGATCCAGAGCTTCCGGAACTCCCGCTTCCGCACCTTCCGGTCGCGGTAGGCGTAGACGAGCGAGTGCTCGACCTGCTCCTTCGCGTAGCGGTAGTGCGTGCTCTTCCGGCCCCAGTAGCCCTTCGCCTGCTCGAGGACCTTGCGGCGCTTCTTGTGCGCGGCGACGGCTCGCTTGACCCTGGGCATGTCAGTGACCTTCCTGGTGACGCTGGTGGATGCCTGCGGTGCGAGCACCAAGCCAGGCAAGGACGCAAGGAGCGTTCGGGCTGGTTAGCCCGGACGCGACTGAGGACGCCGCATGGCGCCGCGTGATCGCGACGCGGGCGCCGCCAAGTGTCGGCAGGGAGGTCACTACCCCATCCCCAGCATCTTCTTGATGGCGCTGCGGTCGCCGCTCGTGGCCTCGCGATCCTTGCGGAAGCCGCGCTTACGCTTCGACGACTTCTTCTCCAGGTTGTGGCTGCGCATCGCCGGCCGGCGCAGGAGCTTCCCGCTCCCCGTCACCTTGAACCGCTTCTTCGCTGAGCTGCGTGTCTTCGTCTTCGGCATCTCGTTTCACTCCTGCATTCTTCGTCGGGCCCAGCAGCATCACCATGTTGCGTCCGTCCTGGAGAGGCTGGGACTCGATCTGCCCGATCTCCTTGACGTCGTCGGCGAGCCGGAGGAGCAGGTCGCGCCCCCGCTCCGGGTGGGTTTGCTCCCGCCCCCGGAACATGATCGTGACCTTCACCTTCGCGCGCTGGTTGAGGAATCGCTCGACGTGCCCCTTCTTGGTGTTGTAGTCGTGGATGCCGATCTTCGGCCGGAGCTTGATCTCCTTGACCTGGATCTGGCTCTGGTGCTTGCGGGCCTGCTTCGCCTTCTGTTCCTGCTCGTACTTGTACTTGCCGTAGTCCATGACCTTGGCGACGGGCGGGTCGGCCTGCGCGGCGACCTCGACGAGGTCGAGGTTCTTCCCGTAGGCGTAGTCCCGCGCCTCGTCCGTGGTCTTGATTCCGAGCTGGCTGCCGTCGTCGTCGATCAGCCGAACGCGGGAGACGCGAATCGCATCGTTGATGCGCGTCGTGTCGCGTGGCGCTGGGCGGGTCTGGTCGAACGGCCGGCGTCTGGGCCTCAAGCGATGCTCACCAAGTCGGGCTTGCTCCTCCTGTCTCGTTTACGCAACTGAAAAAGCCGCTGACATGCAGCGGCCCGATCCTCGTCGTGTCGTCGACTCGGTTGAACCCCACGCGAGCTGTCTCCGGCCCGGGAGGTGAGGAACGGGTCCGCCCCTGCTTTCCAGACGTCAGAGGTTAGCAAGCCTTTCGATGAGATCCGGAAGCGAGAGCGTGGATTGCTCGCCGCCGCGCTCGCGCACCGCGAGGCTCTCGTCGCTCTCGCGGTCGCCGTAGACGACCGTGACCGGGATCTTCTCGAGCTCGGCGGTCCGGATCCGCTTGCCGATCGTCTCGGTCGGCTCTGCAGCCTCGGCGCGGAAGCCGGCCTCTCGCAACCGGAGCGCGAGCGTCTGCGCGGCGTCGAAATGCGCCTCCCCGACGGGCAGCACGCGCACCTGCACGGGCGCGAGCCAGAACGGGAACGCGCCGGCGTAGTGCTCGATCAGGATCCCGATGAAGCGCTCGAACGACCCGTAGAGCGCCCGGTGGACGACGTAGAGCTCGTGCTCCGCGTTGTCGGGACCCATGTACGTCAGGCCGAACCGCGAGGGCATCTGGGAGTCGAGCTGGATCGTTCCCATCTGCCACTTGCGCCCGAGCGCGTCGTCCATGAAGAGGTCGATCTTCGGCCCGTAGAACGCCCCCTCTCCCGGCGCGAGCGTGTACGGGATCTCGTTCAGCGCGAGCGCCTTCTCGAGCGCCGCCTCGTTGCGATCCCACTGCTCGTCCGTCCCGATCTTGTTGTCGGGGCGCGTCGCGAGCTCGGCGCTCGCACTCATGTCGAACAGCTCGTAGAGATACCGCGCATAGGCCACGCAGCCGGCGATCTCGTCCTGGATCTGCTCCTCCGTACAGAAGATGTGCGCGTCGTCCTGCGTCACGATGCGGACGCGCAGGAGCCCGTGCAGCGTGCCGGGGAGCTCGTCGCGGTGGAGCGGCGCCGGCTCGGCGAAGCGGAGGGGCAGCTCCTTGTACGAGCGGAGGCGGCTGCCGAACAGGAGCATGTGGCCGGGACAGTTCATCGACTTCATCGCGAACGGCTGGCCGCGGACGTCCAACTTGAACATCAGGTCCTCGTACTTCGGGAAGTGGCCCGAGGTCCAGAAGGTGTCCGCGTCGTAGATGATCGGCGTCCGGACCTCGAGATAGCCGCGCTTCACGTTCTCGCGCCGCCGCACGCGCTCGAGCTCGTTCCAGATGACCATGCCGTGCGGATGCCACAGGGGTGAGCCCGGCGAGTGCTCGTCGAAGTGGAAGAGGTCGAGCTGTGGCCCGATGTGGCGATGGTCGCGGCGACGTGCCTCCTCGACGCGCTCGAGATACGCGTCGAGATCATCCTGCCGGTAGAACGCGGTGCCGTAGATGCGCGTGAGCTGCGGGTTCGCCGAATCGCCGCGCCAGTACGCGCCGGCCAGGCCGGTGAGCTTGAGCGCCTTGATCGGCTTCGAGTTCTGCAGATGGGGGCCGCGGCAGAGGTCGGTGAAGTCGGCGACGCCGTCGTGCGACTGCGTGTAGAGGGAGATGTCGCCCTCGGCGGTGTCGACGAGCTCGAGCTTGTACGGGTCCGACGAGTAGAGCTCCCGCGCCTCGTCGCGTGAGATCTCCTGGCGCACCCACTCGCGGCCCTCGGCGAGCTCGCGGTCGATCTCGGCCTGGATCTTCTCCAGGTCCTCCTCGCGGATCGGCTCGGGGAAGTCGAAGTCGTAGTAGAAGCCGTTCTCGATCGGCGGTCCGATCGCGAGCTTCACGCCCGGATAGAGCCGTGTGACCGCTTCCGCCAACAGGTGCGCGGACGAGTGGCGCAGCACGGCGAGGGCGTCCGGGTCGTCCTTGTCACGGGTGGTGAGGAGCTGGATCGGCTCGCCGTCCTGCAGCGGCAGCCGCAAGTCCTGCACACGCCCGTTCACGCGCACGAGGACGGCCTGCTCGGCGAGCTTGGGCCCGATCGCGCGCGCCGCGTCGAGGCCGGTCGCGCCGGCGGGAAGTTCGAGCTCCGAGTTGTCGGGTAGGACGACCTTCATGACAGAGCCCGCCAAGGATATGCACCCCCGCGAGGACGACAGGAACGAGGAGATCGACGAGTCGCCCGCGCCCGACCCTGAAGAGGGAGACCCGATCGCCGACGACGACCCGGGCGCGGACTAGGAGGTCTTGGCGGAACGGTGCTCGCCGGAGCGGTGTGCTGGGCGTCGCGAGGCAAGGACGCAGGGAGCGCCGATAGCGGTGTTCTATCGGCGCGAATGAGGACGCCGCATCGCGGCGTTCCAGCGCGCCGCCGCCGGCACAGCCACTGTTTCGCCAAGGCCTCCTAACCGCGGAACTCCATCAGGATCCACGGCGCCGTGTGCTCCTCGTCGGCCGCGTGGCGTGAGACCTCGACGAAGCCGGCGCGCTCCCAGGCGCGGACCGCGCCCTCGTTCCACGCGTAAGGGTCGACCGTGACGCGGTCGCGGCCACGTTCGCGGGTCAGGTGCTCGGCCATCGCACGCGCCGCATCCGGGCCGAGACCGCGCCCGCGCGCCGCCGGGATCAGGAACATGTCGAGCCCTTCCGGGTGAAGCTGGAGGTAGCCGACCGGGCGGTTCGCCTCCTCGACGATCCACGCCTCGACGTCCGGACGCGCGAGCCGCTCCTCCATCTCCTCGCGCGTGAATGTCTCGCCGTCCCAGTAACGCGCCACCTCGGGATCCGCGTGCCAGGCGACGAGGCGGTCGACGTCGCCCGCGTCCGCCGGTCGCAACGCCGTCACTCGTCCTCGTACGAGAACTCCCACTGCACCGTCACCGCCTCGGTCGCGCCGCCCGCGCTGCGGTAGAGCGCGTTCGCCGGGCCGTTCCCCGGGTCGGTCAGCACGAAGCCGACGCGGATGCCACGCTCGCGCGCCAGCTCGGCGAGCCGCGCGAGCAGCGCCTTCGCGATCCCGCGGCGCTGATGGCTCTCGGCCACGTCCACCTCGTACACGAAGAGCTTCGCGCGGTCGCCGTGCCGCCGCGGCAGCTCGTGCGCGAGCACGAAGCCGACCGGCCGCTCGCCGTCGAACGCCACGAGCAGCAGCGAGCGCGGATCCGCGAGCAGCGCCTCGGGATCTCCCGGCCCGTCGGACGTCGCGAGCGCACGCACCACGTCCTCGTCGCCCGGCGGGAGCTGCCGAATCGCGATCTCCGCCCCGTCCGTTCCCTCAGCAGAGACTTCGTCCACGCGAAGGAGGATCGCATGCCTGGAAAACGACCGAGCGTCAAGAACGAGAAGCAGTACGAGAAGCTGAAGGAGAAGGGGATGTCGAAGGAGCGCGCGGCGAAGATCTCGAACTCGCCGGGCGCCTCGAGCCGCGGGGGTAAGGCGTCGCACTCGTCGTCCTCCCGGAGCAACTCGAGCCAGGGCGGCACGACCGCCCAGAAGAAGGCCGCGGGCCGCAAGGGCGGCCGCGCAAGCTCGCGAAGCTGACGCTTCGCTCGCTGAGAAACGGAACTGCGCCGCCGGGAGAGCGCGGTCTCCCGGCGGCTCCGTGCCAATTGGCTTCCGAGGCTCTCGACGAGATGGCTACCCGGTGCGCCCGCGCGCGGCAGAGGCCGGCGCGAGCGCAGTCCGGCCTGCGGCTAAGACCCCGCTAACGCGGAAGTCTTAGCCTCCGGCCCTTTGCCTGGTTGTAGTTCGAACGTTCCGAACCCGATCTCGGCAAAGGCGGCGACGTAACGGTGCGTTACGACGTCGCCGGAGTAGCGAGCGGACGCGCCGCAGGCCCGTCCGCTCGCGACGGAACCGCGGTCTGAACCTTGCGTCAGCCTAAGTGCCTTCAGCACGGAGCGCGCCCGAGATCGCAATCTCGGGCGCGCGGAGTTCCTTGATCCCAGCGAGCGGGTGCGCAGCACCCGCGAGCTACCTACCCGACCGGAACGACGTTGCGGGCCTCGGGGCCCTTCTGCCCCTCGGCCGGCTCGAACTCGACCCGCGCACCTTCGGTGAGGGTCTTGAAGCCTTCGGAATTGATCGCGCTGAAGTGGACGAAAACGTCCTTGCCGCCCTCGTCCGGGGTGATGAAGCCGTACCCCTTCGCGTCGTTGAACCACTTCACGACTCCAGTTGCCATATGAAAACACCTCCCTCCGCGGAAGCTCTGAACGGACAGGAGGCGCACGGACGCGCAACCGGTACTCGCTCTAGTTCTAGTGCACGGCGAACGGTAGCGACAATTTGCGCTTGATGCGACTGCTTTCAGCTCCCGACAAGTTCCGTGGCACGCTCACCGCGCGCGAGGCCGCCGCGGCGATCGCGGCAGGAGCCGCCCGGGCCGGCTGGGCGGCGGTGGAGCTGCCGCTCGCGGACGGTGGCGAAGGAACGCTCGACGTGCTCGGCGGCGGCAACCGGCGGACGACCGTCACGGGGCCTCTCGGTGAGCCGGTCGAGGCGGAATGGCGCCTCGAGGAGGACGGTACGGCGCTGATCGAGGCCGCTCTCGCGTGCGGGCTCTCCCTCGCGGGCGGACCGAAGGGGAACGACCCGCTCGGCGCGACGAGCCGCGGTGTCGGGGAGCTCGTCGCGGCGGCGGTCGCCGAAGGCGCAGCCCGCATCGTCGTCGCCGTCGGCGGCGTGGCGTCTACCGACGGTGGCCGTGGCGCCGTCGAAGTGCTCCAGACCCCGCTGCCCGTGCCGCTCGACGTGGCCTGCGACGTCGAGGCGCGCTTCCTCGACGCCGCCGACGTCTTCGCGCCGCAGAAGGGGGCAACGCCTGAGCAGGTGCGGATCCTGCGTGAGAGGCTTGCCAAGCTCGACGTCCCTGACCTCCCCGGCTCCGGCGCCGCTGGCGGCCTCGCCGGGGCGTTGGCGGCGATCGGCGCGCGTCTCCTCCCCGGCTTCGAGCTCGTCGCCTCCCGGCTCGGCCTCGACGAGCGGCTCGCAGAGGCGGATCTCGTCGTGACGGGCGAGGGTCGGCTCGACGCGACGTCGTTCACCGGCAAGGTGGTCGGCCGGGTGCTCGAGCGCGCCGCGGCCGCCGGCGTGGACGCGCTCGTCGTCGCGGGAGACGTGGCGGCAGTGACTCCGGTCGACGCGGTCTCGCTCATCGAGCGCTGCGGACGCGAGCGCGCGCTCGCCGAGCCCGCGGATTGCCTTGCCGAGATCGTCGCAAAAGCCCTGGCAACAAGCGGAAAGGGACCCTAAGCTGCCTGCCGGAAATGCCGAAACCGGCCGATAGACGAGCGCCGCACCTCGCCTACCGCCCAGGCCTGGACGGCCTGCGGGCGCTCGCCGTCGCGGCCGTGTTCCTCTACCACTCGCAGAGACGCTGGATGCCGGGCGGCTTCCTCGGCGTGGACCTCTTCTTCGTCCTCAGCGGCTATCTGATCACCTCGTTGCTGCTCGTCGAGTGGGAGGCGCGAAATCGCATCGACCTGCGCCACTTCTGGCTACGGCGCGCGCGCCGCCTCTTCCCGGCCCTCGTCGTCGTCGTGCTCGCGGCGCTCATCCTGTCCGCGATCTTCGCGCGCAGCGATCTCGCGCGGACGCGCGGCGACGCGTTCAGCTCGCTCTTCTACTACACGAACTGGCACCTGATCCTCGCGAACCACTCGTACTTCGTGCGGATGGGGAGCCCCTCCCTGCTGCAGCACTTGTGGTCGCTCGCGGTGGAGGAGCAGTTCTACCTCATCTGGCCGCTGCTGCTCGTGCCGGGCCTGGTGCTCGTCGGCCGCAAGCGGCTGCCCTTCCTCGTCATCGCCGGCATCGCCGGCTCAGCTGCGTTGATGTGGCTCCTCTACGACCCCCACGGCGACCCCTCGCGCGTGTACTACGGAACCGACACGCGCGCGTTCCTGCTGCTCATGGGCATCCTCCTCGCGCTCGTCTGGCCGGCGATCGAGCGGATGCGGCACTCACTGCCGCTGCTCGAGCTGCTCGGCGTCGCCGCGCTCGTCGGCAGCGTTCTCCTCTTCCGGCAGATGCAGGACTTCGACCCGAGGCTCTACCGCGGGGGCGATCTCGCGGCGGCGTTCTGCTTCACCGTTCTCATCGCTGCGGTCGCGCACCCCCGGACCGGCCTCGGACGGGCGCTGGGCGTGGCGCCGCTGCGCTGGATCGGCGAGCGGAGCTACGGGATCTACCTCTGGCACTGGCCGATCATCCTGCTCGTGGCGTGGGCGGGTCCCAGCGCGGTCGTCGCGCAGGCGGCGATCGTCCTCGCGGCGGCCGCGCTCTCGTATCGCTACGTCGAGCAGCCGATCAGGACGGGGAGCCTGCAGCGGCGGCTCGCCCAGCGGCCGCGGCGGCTCCGGCTCGAGCTCGTCGGCGCGGGAGTGCTGGGCCTCGCCGCCGCCTTCGCGATCCTTTTCGTGATCCCGAAGGCGCTGAACCCGGTGTCGGGGTACGTCAATCCGCAGCCCGTCAAGGCGGCCGTGCAGCCCTTGCACTCGGGTCCTCGACCCGTCGCGGACAAGCAGAGGAAGCAGTCCCCTCTCCCCCCGGGCCGGATCCTCGCGCTGGGCGACTCCGTGATGCTTGGCTGCTCGCGGCAGCTGAAGGGCGCTCTCCTCCACCGCGTCCGCATCGACGCGACGGTCGGCCGGCAGATCGACGACGCGATCAAGGACCTCGATCGCCTCCGGTCGCGCCACCGGCTGCCCAAGACGGTCGTGATCCAGGTCGGGAACAACGGTCCGCTCTGGTACAGCGACCTCGTCGACCTGCGGCACGCACTGCGAGGAATCCCGGACGTCGTCGTCGTCAACGTCCGTAACTCCACGAGCTGGCAGGACGAGTCGAACCACGCGCTCGTCAACTGGCTGCACGACTGGCGAGCGGCGCACCTCGCCGACTGGTATGGGAGCTCGACGAACGAGATGCTCTCCGACGGCACGCACCCGTGGCCGTACGGGTGCACGATCTACGCGCGCGTGATCGCCGGCGCGCTGCGGTCGGCCTGACGCGTCAGCGGGCGGTGGCGGTGGCGAGCTCCTCCTGCGGCTCGCGGGAGAACCAGAGCGCGAGCCCTGCGCCGACCACCCAGCCGACGAGCGCGGCTGCGATCGATTCGCCGAGGCCGGGCTTCTGGGTCATGATCCAGACGATCCCGAGGACGAGGCCGAGGTTCGAGAGCTCGGCCACCCAGAGGCCGGGGTGGAGCCTCATCCGGCGCGCCTCCGGCCCGAGCGGGCCGGGTCCGTTCGCGCGCAGCGCGGCCTCGAGCTTCTTGGCCGTCCGCTCGGCGATGCCCGCACCCTGGATCGTGACCACGACGAGGCCTGCGATCGCGACGTCGATCCAGCGCGTGCTCCACGTCCACGGGAAGCTCGACTCTGCCGTCATGTAGGCGCCACTGCCGAAGAGACCGAGAATCGCGACTGGGAAGAGCCGCGCCACCTTGCCGGACAACATCCCCCACGGCACGGCTTGCTCGACCGTGCCCGCGGCGCGGAGCTGGAAGAGGCAGGCGAGCAGCACAGAGCCGGCGCCGATGCCGATGAACAGCGCAAGAAAGTGGACGTAGAGGACGTAGTGGTACGTGTTCAAGGCTTCCCCCTGGGTTCGAGCGATGGCTTGGTGTGAGTTTTAGGCGATTCCGCGGACGGGTTCAAGACCCGCGCGCGCGCTCTTCCTCGACGGTCAGCTCGGCGGTCGGGAAGACCTCGAGGCGCTCGTCGGGAATGGGCTCACCGCTCTCGACCGAGAGGCCGTACGTGCCGGCCTCGAGGCGGGCTTCAGCCCGCGCGACGGCCGCGAGCTGCGTCTCGAGATCTCCGCGCAGGCCCTCGTCGAACTCGTCCTGGTAGAGATCAGAGGCGAGGTTCCCCGGATCCTGCACGTCCTTCTCCTCACCGTCGTCCTGGTGCTGGCGGGTGACGAGCGCCCGCTCGATGCGGTTGCGCTCGGCCTGCAGCAGTTCGCGTGCGCGGTCCGGGTCCACGGCCGGATCGTATGCCTCCGCTCAACCCGTCGCCCGAGATGCGCGGGCCGATGCCCTGGCAGCCGTCGTGATTTGCGGCCCTCGGCGCTCATGACGGCGAGCCGGCCAACACCGCTCGCTCCCGGCCCTTCGGGCTGCCGGCTTGGTAATACGGTGCCGCCCAGTTCGCGCTCCGACCGGCGAGTCGGAGGGGCTTTTCGTCGGTGGCGGTCTCCATGACGGCACGGAAGCGGTAGTGGTCGACGAGCTTGATCGCCTCGATCGCGTACTTGGTCGCTATGTCGCGGTCGGTGAAGCAGACGAGGTTGTCGCCGTTCTCCTTCTCGCCCCCCTTTGCGAGGTTCGAGGAGCCACCGAAGGCGAGTGGAGTCTCGCCGTTGAAGTCGGTGACGACGAACTTGTGATGAATGACCTGTCCCGCTCCGCCGCTCCATTCCTGCTTGAACGGTGCGGGCACGTGCTTCGAGAGATAGGAGAACGGGATGAAAGTCCCGTCGGCCGGGTCCCCCGACTTCTCCACCTGCAGTGAGCCGTCGAGCCGCTGGGTCGTGCCGAAGGCATACAACTCCGGCCGCGAGGGCAGCGCCTTGATCGCGTCGAGCAGCTGTCCGCCGCCGCTGCCGATCTCCATGATCGCGAACAGCACCGAGCTCTTCGCGTTCGTCACCGCGTCGGCCACTCGCTTCAGCGACACGTCGGGGTCGTGATGCGGGCTCAAGCAGACCGAGTAGCTCGGGAGGCCGTCGTGGCCGCCGGCTTCGTGCCAGCCGGCGGCGAGCGGGCTCGAGGCGAAACCGTGCGGATCGTCCCAGGACTGCTGGAACGCCTGCTCGTAGAGCGTCGGCGGTCGCGGGGTCGTCGAAGACGAAGACGTTGTTCGACTGGACGTAGAGCCCGCGGACGCTGAAGTTCGCCGACCCGCTCAGCACCTTCAGAGCGGTGTCGCCGCGCTTCTGGATCAGGATCTTGTCGTGCGAGAAGCGTTGGAAGTGTCCGACCTTGACCTGCGCGCCCTGGTCGGCGAGCCAGGCGTGAGCCTTCGGCTCGAGGGCGGTTGCGCCGGCATGCGTCTTGGAGTCGTCAAGGTACATACGCAGTCGTGACCCGAGCTGCCCGAGCTGCTTGATCACGTCGGGCTCGTCGAGGTCGTAGGCGAAGACGTCGAGTGAGCGTGTCGCGTCGGCGAGCGTCTCCGCCAGGAAGTCGAACACGAGCCTCCGGGCGTGGAAGCCGAGCCAGTGGTACTGCTTCTGGTACTCCGTCGTGTCGAAGTCGAAGGGGGGCGGCGACGGCTCGATCGGAGCGTTGTGGAACTCCTCCGCGTACGCCTGGGAGGAGATGTACCCGCGCGTGAAGCCGAGCAGGAAGGGCGTCGGCACGGTGTGCATCAGGTCGACCTCGACCTCCGCGGACGGGCCCGGCGTGATCGCGGTCTCCGTGCCCGGCTGGAACAGCATCGCGGTCGCCTTGTAGGTGAACGTGCCCGGCTTCACATCCGGCGGGAAGTGCACCCAGTGGAACTTCTGCAGCGGCGCCTCGCTCGTCGGCGTGAACTGACGCTGCTCAGGGGTCGTCGTGCTGGTGATCGCCTGGGCGAAGTTGAGCCGGTTCAGCACCGGGAACGTGTGGCCGTCCGGGTCGGTGTACTCGACCGCGAAGCCGGCGAGGTCTGCCTGCCGAGCCTCGTCGAGGTCGAAGGCGAGCAGGAGCGCGCCGTCGCCCCAGTAGGCCGAGAAGGTGAATCCGTCCGAGTGCGCGGTTGTCGCCATCTCAGGGTTGAGCCGGCGGTAGTCCCTTGGCGCGGAGCTCGCGCGCCGCGAGCGCGATTCCCACCTGCAGATCGGTCAGGGGGAATGCGCCGCCTGTCGGTGTGCTCGTGAGCGCGGCTTTCACCTGCTCGGCCTTCCGCGTCGCGGCGTCCTCCACGAGCGTGTCTCGGCTCGGGGCCGGCCGTGGCTTCGCCTCGGTCAGCAGCCCGCCGAGGTGGTTGGCCGCGGCGGTGCGCTTCCCCATGTAGTGCGGATTGCCGGCGTCGAGCCAGGCGAGCAAGCCGGGTAGGTGCGAGCCGCCGCGGTCCTCGACGTCCGCCTCGCCGCAGAAGCGCAGCAGGATCGTCTTGATGATCGAGGTGTGGTCGAAGACGGTGTGGGACACGGCCCCGCGGCCTACCCAGGGCGAGACGACGATCGCGGGAACGCGGATGCCATAGAAGCCGAACCGAGCCGGGTCGTCGTCCTCGGCCGGAGGCGGTGGCACGTGGTCGTGGAAGCCGCCGTGCTCGTCATAGGCGATGACGAGCAACGTCTTCTCCCAGAGCGGGCCTGATGCGATCGCGTGGTAGACGGACAGCACGAGCAGTTGCCCGTCGCGCACGTCGGACGGCGGGTGGTCGTCGTTCGAGTCCCCTCCGTACAGGGTCGAGTCCTTGAAGTTCGGGTCGATCCAGGCGACCGCGGGCAGCTTGCCCGTTGCGGCGTCCTCGAGGAAGCTTGAGCTCGTCTCGTCGATCAGCGGCAGCTCTTCCAGCTCCGTCTTCCAGGACAGCTTCGTCTTGTCGACGTAGGCGAAGTGGTCGAAATGCGTGAGCCAGTAGTGCTTGTCGACGCAGCGAAGCGTGCCGGGGTCGTAGGAGTACCAGCGCCAGGAGACGTCGTGCGCGTCGAGGTGGCGGACGAACGAGGGCAGGTCGTAGAACGGCTTCTGCCCGGAGGGCTTGTCGTCACGGGTCCCGTCTGCGCGGCCGGCGATCGCGTAGAGCCTGTTCGGCCAGGTGGCTCCTGGAACCGAGCAGAACCAGCGGTCGCAGACGCAGAACTCGGAGGCCAGATGGTCGTAGACGGGGAGGTCGCCTGCGTTGTAGTAGCCCATCACGAGGCCCGGGTCGTGGTCAGACGCGCCGCGCTGCGCGAGCTTCGCCGCGAAGCTGTCCACGAAGCCGCTCATCGCTCCGCCGGCGATCTGCACGCTCGTCGCCTCTCCGGAGTGGTCGGGGTCTTCGCCCGGGGTGAAAGCGGTGCGGTGGAGGTGGTGCACCGGATAGGAGCGGCCGCCGTACTCGTTCGCCATCCCGGCCTTCAGTCCGTCGACGTCCTCGCGGCCGCCCTCCAGGCTCAGGTAGCCGAGCATGTGGTCGAAGGAGCGGTTCTCCAGCATCAGGACCACGACGTGCTCGATCTTCGCGAGCGCTGCTGCGGTGTCGCTCGCGCTCAGGGCTTCACCCCTCTCGGCAGGACGGTCGCCTGCGCGGCCACGATGTCGCGGTAGAAGGCCTCGCGCAGATGGCCGGACAGCACGTCGGCCTGGGCTTTCGCCTTTGCGAGCAGGCCGGCGCCGGTCACGCCGAAGAATCCGAGCACGGAGGCGAAGACCGCCACGCCCTTGTTCGAGGTGTCTGCGCCGAGGAAGTAACCGGCGACAGCAAGGAGGGCGATCCCCGCGGCGGCGAGTGCGGTCTCGAGCGGCAACGCCTGCATGACCCGAAACGCCTGGCGCAGCGCCAGCCGGAATCCGAAGTGCCTGGCGAACGAGGTGGGATCCCGCGAGCCGAGCAGCACGTCGCGCCAGTTCTGCAGCTGGCGGCGAAGTGCTTCCAGAGCCCCGTCGGAACTCCGCACCTGGTTGTCGGCGACGAGCTGGCACCAGCGGGTGAGAGGCCCTTGAACGGCCGGGACGCTGAGGGGCGTCAGCGCACCCTCCAGCAGCTTCACGTACGCACCGAGCATCAACTGCCGGCGCGGTCCGAGCAGAAACTCCCAGCTGCCCGGATCGGGTGGCGACGCCGTCGATTTCAGCGTCGGCTTCGTAGCCGGCTCGGGAGCGTCCGGATTCAGCGCCCAAAAGGACTCGGAGAGTCCGCGCCCGAGCTGGTACGCGGCGAGCAGCTCCGCCGAGACGCCTAGACCGTCCTTGATCTGCTCGTCCCAGTAGTAGATCGCGTCGGCGATCTCCGCCCACGCCTTCGCGACCTCGCTGTCCGCTGGGTAGGCGTCCGGCCGGGCGACGCCCTGACCGTTCCTTTCCGCGGCAGCGAGCTTGCTCTCGAGCTCCATCGCAAGCGTCTTGATCGTCTCGGATGCCGCGGGCTCCTTCCGATTCGGCAGCGGCTGGTCCAGGCCGAAGGGTTGGACCAGCAGGCCGACCGCGATCCGCGTTGCGATCTGTTGCTCGACGAGCGAGTGCTCGCCGCCGATCGGCAGCGCATGGAACCTTTCTCGCGGGAACTGGTAGTCGACCGTGCCCGGCGGCTCGGCATGGCCGTAGCGGAGCCTGCCGCGGAGCTCCGCTACGGACCAGCCGAGGTTCAGCGCTTGTCTGACCCGGTCGAGGTCGTCCGGCGTCGCCGCATAGGAGGCTGCGACGGCGGCCATCAGTCCGTCATCGCGTCGGAGTGACGGCTCGCTCCGCCGCCGGTTTGTCGTCCGTCGCGCTCGTCTGCGGCAGCGTCTTACCGAACGAGTTCAAGTAGGCCTCCTGGTCGGGCGAGGTGAAGAAGTCGTGCGCCGCGTTCAGGCCCCACGCGTACAGCGAGTCGGCTTCCGCCTTGGTGAGGCCGAAGTCGGTGGTGCTGATCTCGTGGGTGGGGATCGACACGGTGCGCGCGGAGACGACCTGCTCCATCTGCTCGCGGTCCCATGCCTCGGTGGCCGCCGAGAACATCGCCTTCACGAGCGGCACCTGCCACAACGGGCGTGGGATCTTCCGGTAGGGCAGGCCCTCGTGGACGCTCTCGCCCCCGTGCAGCCGGAACCCCCAGGTGGGACGCTTCGGATTCGGACTGTCGAACAGCCAGATGGGGAAGTTCGAGAGCAGCCCGCCGTCGACGATGTAGACGGACCTGCCGCGGCGGTGGAGGATCACCGGGGTGAACAGGAACGGGTAGCTCATGCTCATCCGAACCGCCTCGACGAGCGGGAAGCTGTCCTTGTCGAACGGCCGGCCGCTCACGTCCGTGTAATCGGGCAGGTCGTCCGGGAGGATGATCATGCGGCCGGTGGTGACGTCTGAGCCGATCACGTGCAGCCGGTACTTGGCGCGTTCGTACTTCTCGTCGGTGATGTCGGGGATGTCCTCCTTCGGCGGCAGGTCGCGCCGTTTCACGTCGGCGAAGGTGAGCTCGGTCTTCCCCAACTCGCTCGCGAGCGGCGAGGCAGCGAGCTGCTCGCCCATCCACTCGAGGAAGTAGTGGCCCGGCGCCGCCCCGCGCAGCCGTGCCACTGCGTTCCACACTCCGCCGAGCCACACTCCCCCCGGGCCGCAGTCGGCGAACTTCGCGTACTGGGCGTCGGCGAGGAGCTTCTGCAGCCCAGCAGCGTCGTAGCCCGCCACCAGGAGGGTGGCGACGATCGAGCCGGCCGAGGTGCCGGCGACGTTCACCCACTCCTGCACCCCGGCATCGCGCTCTGCCGTGGCGATCGCGCCTGCGAAGGCGATGCCCTTCACGCCACCGCCCTCGAAGACCCCGTCGGCTCGATGCATCTCGGCTGCCGGCACTCCACTCACCTCCTATTCGACCTGCTCGATCACCCAGAAGTCGCTCGCAAGGTTGCTGCTCGTGAGGTAGCTCGACGGCATCCAGAAATAGCCGTGGTCGCCCCAGTCGGGCCCCCAGGAGTTGCGGCACTCGAAGTACAGCTGCCGCTCGATCGGCTTGTAGCCGACGGCGACGACGGCGTGGCCTCCGAGCGTCTTCTCGCTCGGCTGCGGCATCGGGACGATCCCGTCGGCGCCGACGTCGCTCTCGAACGACTCGTAGACGGTGAACCCGAACGAGATCGGGTACCCCGAGGCGAGCACGTTCTGGATCCCCATCTCGGTCTGTGGCACCCGCGCATACCGGATCGCCTGGTGGTTGAGGGCGTCCTCGTACGCCTGTGCCGACGGCTTGCTCGCGAACTCGTTGATCTCGTATGGCCAATCGGTTTCGGGCGGCGCCCCCAGCTGCGCGACCGACTTGATCCCGTCGCGGATCTCCGCGCCGGAGTCCTGGTCGACGGTGCCCTCCATCGCCCGCTCGTTGTAGTAGATGAACAGGCGCGACGGCGTGGCGGCGCCCTTCTCCGCCTGCTTGAGCTCGTTGAACTCGAGGATTGCGCCGACGCTGTTCGCGGTGCACGAGCCGAGCTGGCCCTGGTCGTACACCGGCGGCATCTGCGAGCGCAGGCTCGCCGAAGGCGGCAGGGTCTTCAACGGCTCGACCGCGAGGAGGAAGTCGCGCATATCCGGGTGGTCGGGCCGCCAGCCGTACCGCTTCTGCGTTCGTACGGCGAGCCCCGCTGGTGCGTCGATCACGACATCAACTGCCGTGTCACTCATGACCTGCTCCTTTCTGACGATGCGACTCGTGAGGCGGAGGAGCCGCACGGGTCGAGTGCGAGCCGGCGGGCGCCGGAGCGTGCGGCGCGGCCGGCAGGATCGCTGTGAGCGTGTCCTGCGCCCAGCGCTCGCTGAATCCCGCGAGGAAGGCAAGAACGAGCAGCGCCAACCGCCGGTCGCTCGTGGTCTCGTTGGCTGCGACCGGTAGATGGAGGAGCCCGCCGCTGATGGCGAATGTGATCGCCATCGCGAAGACCCCTCCGATCAGCGGCCTGAGTCCGCCGAGGAAGAACGTGTACGGACCCCCGACGTCGTACTCGAGCTCGAACTTGCCGCTGTTGATCCGCTGGATCACACTCACAACCGCTCCGAGGGCGCCCGCCACGAGCGCCGCGATGGGTGCGGCCCAGCTGATCGACAACCACACGGTGGCGACTGCCGCGATGGCGATGGTGATCGTGGCGATGCCGCCGAAGTAGACGAGCTGCGCCTGCCCGTTCGCCGCCTCGTGGTAGTAGGACTCGACCTTGCTGATCGCGGCGCGCTCTCGGTCGAGTGCCTCAGCAGTCCTCTCTTCGTCGCCGACCCGGGCGCGCGCGTCGACCAGGCTGAGGAGGTTGGCCGCACACGAGACGACGAGCTCGAGACAGATCCGCTGGCGGACTCCCGTCAACACCGCCTTCGCCCGTACCGCCAGCGCGTCGCAGCGGTGCAGCTCGGCGGCGACATCCGAAGCGTTCTTCGTCGCCCAGTCACTTTCGCGATGGAAGCCGAAGGTGGACGACACCCGACCACCGAGCCGGCTCTTCTCGGTCAGTGCGACTGCGCTCGGGATGTCCGAGCACCAGTAGGCGCGCACGATCTGGCCGTGGCTCGCCTCGAAGGCGGCGTGCATCGAGTCATAGGCGGCCTCGGCCGCGCGGTCGGGCTCGCCGCCCTGACGGCCCCGCCACCAGGCGTGGTGGGCATGGACGAGTTCGCTGAAACTCGGCGGGCGCGCAGGAGTCCTAGGTTGCGCCGGGACGTGCCGCACCGGGCCGACGTCGCTCAACGGCTGGATCGCCTCGGTCACCAGGACCTCCGATCCGTGACGACGGTACCTTTGACCTTAGGCGGGCAGACCGGATCCGACAAGGGGTGGTCGCTCGGCAACCGTCAGGCGGCCTGCACCACGCCGCCGAGCGCGGGCGGCTCCAATTGGGGGCTGCGGTGGCCAACCGCTGCTACCCTGACCGCAGGGACGGCGTCCAGCCGGATCCCGTGAGATTGCTTCTCGTTCCTCCTTTGGCGGTTTCGGGTCTGCATCTCGAATCCGAATCGAAGGAGTCGAATCCATATGTCCCAGTCTTTTGACGCGCTCGGCGTGAGCGCGGAGGTCGAGCAGGCGCTCGCCGCCCGCGGCATTGTCGAGCCGTTTCGTATCCAGTCCCTCGTCGTCCCTGACGCATTGAAGGGGCGCGACATCCTCGGCAAGGCGCCGACGGGCTCGGGGAAGACGCTCGCGTTCGCGCTGCCGATCGTCGAGCTCGTCTCCGCCGACGAGCCGGCCCCGGCCGCGCTCGTGCTCGTGCCGACACGCGAGCTCGCGCTTCAGGTGACCGAGGAGCTATTCCTGCTCGGCAAGCCGAAGGGCATCCGAGCGGCAGCCGCCTACGGTGGCGCCCCGGTCCGGGCTCAGGTGAAGCGCCTGCGCGGCGCGCACGTCGTCGTCGCCACCCCCGGCCGCCTGAACGATCTCGTCCAGCAGCGCCTGATCTCGCTCGAGTCCGTGCGGATCCTGATTCTCGACGAGGCCGACCGGATGCTCGACATGGGGTTCCAGCCCCAGGTCGACCGGATCGTCCGGCGCTTGCCGGCCGAGCGTCAGACGATGCTCTTCTCGGCCACGCTCGACGGCCCTGTCGGCGAGCTTGCCGGCGCCTACACGATCAACCCTGCGCGGTTCGAGGCCGAGCTGCCGTCCCGCCATGCCGACGGCGACGTTGAGCACGAGTTCGTGGCCGTCACCGACGCCAACAAGCTCGAGCGGCTGATCGACGCGCTCGGCGAGGAGCGGGCGCTCGCCCTCGTCTTCGTTCGCACGAAGCGCGGCGCCGACCGGCTCGTCCACAAGCTGCGCGCGCGCGGAGTCGAGGCGGCCGCGATGCACGGCGACATGTCCCAGGGCGCGCGCGAGCGGGCGCTCGAGCGCTTCCGCAGCGGCAAGGTGACGACGCTCGTCGCCACGGACGTCGCCGCCCGCGGCCTCGACCTCGACGCGATCAGCCACGTCATCAACTACGACCCGCCGGCGGACGGCAAGGGCTACGTCCACCGCGTCGGCCGCACCGGCCGCGCCGGACGCTCCGGACAGGGGATCACGCTCGTCCTGCCCGAGCAGCAGGCAGATGTCAGTCGCGTCGCGACCATGCTCGGCCACCGCGAGCAGTTCGAGGCGACGGGCATGAAGACCGCCCGGCCGAAGCTCATGTACACCAGCCGCCGCGGCCGCCGCTCGAAGTGGTAGCCGTGGCGCGTGGGGCTTACGGCTTCGTTGAAGCTCGGTGCCGGCGAAGGTAGTCGTCGAGCTGGTGGCGCGGAACGAGGCCGGGCCGGATCCCGCAGGCGACCGTCCGCAGCTCCCCGTCACGAATCAGAGCACGAACCTCGTCCTCGGAGCACCGGAGCTCAGCCGAAATCTCGCGGACCGTCAGGGGTGCGGGCCTGTCCATTCCCGAACCTTATGCCGCCGCCGCGACAGGCAAAGTGCCTGACCAATCGAGTCGCACCGCTGTCGTCACCGGTGCGAACGCGGGCATCGGTCGCGAAACCGCGCGCGTGTTGGCGTCGCAAGGCGCCACGGTCATCCTTGCCTGCCGGGACGTCGCCAAGGGAGAGGCGGCGGCAGACTGGATCGCTGGCGCGTCCGCAGCGGAGCGCGACAGGCTGCGGGTCGTTCGGCTCGATCTTGCCTCGCTTGCGTCGGTACGCGCGGCCGCCGACGAGATCCGCGCGAACTACCCGCGTCTCGACCTCTTGATCAACAACGCGGGCGTAATGGCCATTCCGTTTGCCCGCAGCGAGGATGGCTTCGAGTGCACATTTGCCGTCAACCACCTGGGCCACTTCGCATTGACGGGGCTGCTGCTCGAGCGATTGCTCGCGACGCCCGGCTCGCGAGTCGTCACGGTCAGCAGCGTCGCGCACCTCCGCGGGAACTGCGATCTCGACGCGCTCGAGTCGGAAGAGGGCTACGAGCCAGGCCAGGCATACGATCAATCGAAGCTCGCCAACCTCCTCTTTGCCTACGAGCTGCAACGTCGGCTGCACGCGGCCGGAGCCAAGACGATTTCGCTAGCAGCCCACCCAGGGATCGCTCGCACCGATCTCTACCGGACAAGCTCGCGCTTCGAGCGGGCGCTGCTCGCGCCACGCCTGCGCCCACTCACCTTCTGGCTCGCCCAGAGTGCGGAAGCAGGCGCCCTCCCCACGCTCCGAGCCGCCCTCGATCCCGATGCCCAGGGTGGCGACTACTATGGTCCCGCCGGCTGGCGCGGGTACACGGGCGAACCCGCACGCGTCGACTCCAGCCCGAGCTCGCACGACCGCGCGGCCCAACTGCTGCTATGGCGGGTGTCCGAGCAGCTGAGCGGGATCTCCTATCCCCTGCCGGACACCGCAGATCGCTAGCGTGGTCGGAATGACCGTGGAACAGCGATCGGGACCTTTGCGCGCCACCGTCCAGAATGTCGGCGCCGGACTGGTCGAGGCGGTCGGGGAGCTCGCCGACGCGGCCGTCGACCGCGTGTTGCTGACGGAGGAGCGGGTGACTTCCGCCGCCGAGGGCAGGCGGCGGCTCGCCGGTGCGACCGATGCCGAGGAGTTGTCCGACAAGGTCCAGCGCGTAGTCATGCTCGCCACGCCGGTCGTCCGCGTCCTCGCCCGTGGCGCCCGGTTCACGCGCCTGCCCTGGGCGATGATCGCCTCGAGCTCGGTCTCGATCGGGCTCACCGTCCGTAGCGGCGTCCGCGAGCTTCAGGTGCTCTCCTCACTCGTCGCCTACCGGCTCGAGCAGGCAACCGGCGCGCCCAGCGACCCCAGACTCGTCGAGAAGATCGCCATCGATCTGTACCTCCACCCAAAACGCGCCCCCGACCCGACCGAGAGCCGGTTGCGTCTGGTCCGGCTCACGCGCAAGTGGCTGCTGCTCGGCGCTTTCGGGCGCAAGACGTCGAAACGGGCCGGCCAGGCGCTCGAGGCCGCGGACAAGCTGGACGCGAAGGAGCTCGCCGCGCGCTGGGGACGTTCACGCAATCTCCGCTCGTTGTAAGAACTGATGGGAATGTTCTTCCACGACCGGGGAGAAGCGCCGCCCGAGCGGCCCGCCGACCCTGAGGTGCGGCGCGCGAACGTGCGCCGGATCTGGCCGCTGTTCAAGCCGTACTGGCGGCGCCTCTCGGGGCTGCTCGCACTGATCATCGTGAGCGCCGGCCTCGGTGTGGTGCCGGCGTTCCTGCTCCGGCGAGTCCTGATCGCGATCGAGGCGCACGATACGCGCGGCGTCTCCCTCAACTCGGCCGCGATGATCGTGATCGCGATCGTCGCCGGGATCCTCGGCGTCGTCCAGACGCTGCTCTCGAACCAGGTCGGGCAGCGCGTCATGCACGATCTGCGCGCCGCCGTCTTCCGTCACCTGCAGCGACTCTCGCTGGCCTTCTTCACGCGCACCCGCACGGGCGAGGTGCAGTCGCGCATCAACAACGACATCGGCGGTGTGCAGAACGTCGTCACGAACACCGCCACGAGCATCACCTCGAGCGTGACGACGGTCGTCGCGACGATGGTCGGCATGCTCCTGCTGAGCTGGGAGCTCGCGCTGTTCGCGTTCGCGCTGATCCCGTTGTTCGCGGTGCTCACGCGCCGGGTCGGAAACGAGCGCCGGCGGATCGCGAAGTCGACGCAGGAGTCGCTCGCCGACATCTCGAGCATCGTCCAGGAGTCGCTGTCGGTCAGCGGGATCCTGCTCGGCAAGACGATGGGCCGCGGCGACGAGCTCGCCGATCGCTTCGAGGGCGAGTCGCTTCGCCTGGCCGACCTCGAGGTGCGGCAGCGGATGGCGGGCCGCTGGGTGATGGCCTCGATCCAGACGAGCTTCTCCGTCATGCCGGCGGCGGTCTACTGGCTCGGCGGCACCGTCTTCAGCCATTCGATCTCGATCGCGACGATCGTCGCCTTCACCACGCTGCAGGCGCGGCTCTTCTTCCCGGTCGGATCGCTGCTCGGCGTCGGCCTCGACATCCAGACCTCGCTCGCACTCTTCGACCGGATCTTCGAGTACCTCGACACGCCCGTCGACATCGCCGAGCGGGAGAACCCGATCGAGGTCGCCGAGGCCGGCGATGTCGTCTTCGACCGCGTCTGGTTCCGCTACGGCGAGGAAGCCTGGACGCTGCAGGACGTGAGCTTCGCGGTTCCCGCGGGGACGACCACCGCGCTCGTTGGCGAGACCGGCGCCGGCAAGACGACCCTCGGCTATCTCGCAGCGCGGCTCTACGACGTCGACCGAGGCTTCGTCTCGATCGGCGGCGTCGACGTCCGCGACCTCAGCTTCGCCGCACTGGCGAGCCTCGTCGGAGTCGTCTCGCAGGAGACGTACCTCTTCCATGCCTCGGTGCGCGAGAACCTCCGCTTCGCGAAGCCGGACGCGAGCGACGAGGAGCTCTACGCGGCCGCGGAGGCTGCGCGGATCCATCACGTGCTCGCCGCGCTCCCGGACGGCTACGACACGGTCGTGGGCGAGCGCGGCTACCGCTTCTCGGGCGGCGAGAAGCAGCGGATCGCGATCGCGCGCACGATCCTCCGGAACCCACCGATCCTCGTCCTCGACGAGGCGACCTCTTCGCTCGACACCGAGACCGAGCGCCTCGTGCAGGAGGCGCTCGACCGGCTGGCGGAGGGGCGGACGACAATCGCGATCGCGCACAGGCTCTCGACCGTCAGGGACGCCGACCAGATCGTCGTCCTCGACCACGGCAAGGTCGTCGAGCGCGGCCGCCACGAGGAACTGATCGCCGCCGGCGGCCGGTACGCCGCCCTCGTCAGCCGTGACGCGGAGCTGGAACCCCGCGCGCTCGTCTAGTAGGCGACCGGCACTTAGAGGCCGCCGAGCCTCTCGCTACGGTCTTGCGCGTGGATGAGATCGAGGTGCGGCGCTCGCCCCGGGCGCGGCGGTGGCGCCTGGAGGTGCCTTGGGGTGAGCCGGCCCGGCTGACCGTGCCGCGCGCGATGAGCCAGGTCGAGGTGGACCAGGTGCTCCGCGACAAGGGCGCCTGGATCAGGGAGCAGCGCCGGCGTCAGGTACCGCGGCTGAGACTCGAGAGGCTCGGGGTAAGCGAGTCGGCGGCGCGCGTCGGCGCCCGGGAGCTCGTTTCGGCCCTCGCCGAGGAGGAGGCCGAGCGGCTCGAGGTCTCCTACCGGCGCATCCGGATCGGCGGCCAGCGCACGCTGTGGGGCTCCTGCTCTCCGGGCGGCACGCTCTCCTTCAACTGGAGACTCGTGCTCGCGCCTTTCGAGGTGCTCGAGTACGTGGTCGTCCACGAGGTCTGCCATCTGCGCCTTCTCAACCACTCGCGGGCGTTCTGGCGGCTCGTCGAAGAGCGCTGCCCGCACTGGCGCGAGCAGCGAGCCTGGCTGCGCGAGCACGGCTCCGAGCTGCTCGCCTTCAAGGCGTCCGAGTGACACCCACGGATCCGCAACTCTGCGGCGCGTGATCAAAACGGGTCACGCCGGCGCATCTAGCGGCACCTAGGTTGAACGTATGCATCGCTCCGACTTCCGGAACCGGGTACGCGACTGCCCGAACTGTGGCCGGCGCGTTCGCCTGAACCGCGAAGGTTGCTACCGCCGTCACTTCGCCGCCCAGCCTGACGGTCGCGTCCGCCTCTGCGCAGCGTCCGGCAATGCGCCGGCCGGCCCCATGCCGCACGCGCGACGCCGGATCGACTTGTAGCGAGGACGGCACCCGCGAGCGTCTGCTACTCCGCCTCCAGCGAACGGCTCAACGACTCGACGGTCCGGGCCCGCTCGCTTCTCGCCAACAGAGCCGCCACCGGCTTCATCAACCGCATCACTCCGAAGAGCTCGACCCTCCGCGACGTGATGAACGATCGTCTTGTCCCCGTCCGCCTCGAGGATGTAGTTCGGGCGTGCTTCCATCAGCTCGGAACCGAACCAGCGGAGGGTCTCGCGGAAGCCAATCCTCGCCGGTGCCTCGTAGTCGGTCACTTCACCGCGGAACGTGCCCATCCTCGTGGCGTCGAGATAGGTCGTCCCCTGGCCGAGAGGGCCGTCGGAGGTTTGCCCGGACCGGCGGAACAAACCCGTGCGGCGCATCCACGCCCTGTAACCATCCAGATCGGCCAAGCGCTCGAACACGTCGCTGATGGGTCTGTCGATCGTCGTGCTCGTCTCGTACCGAACGGTGGTACTGGCTCTCTTCGTCATGTCAGGCCGCCTCTCCGAGTGCGGGTGTTAGTTCGCCGGTGGTTTCCTCGCTGGACGAGGTCGCGGCCGCGCCAGGCTCGATCATGATCGCGCTGATCACCGCCGCAAGCGCTGCGAGAGCAGCGAGGACGTAGAAGGCGATCTGGAAGCCGTGCGTGAGCGCGGCGGCGTCAAGGGGGGCGACGCCGGGGTGTCCGTGGAGGTAGTGACTCGTGTAGGTGGTGGCGATCGTCGTGGCGATGGCGACTCCGATCGCTCCCCCGATCTGCTGGTTCGTGTTCAGCAGCCCGGAGGCCACGCCGGCGTCATCCGATCGAACGCCGGTGAGCCCGCCGATCGAGATGGGCACAAATGCGAAGGCGAGCCCGATCCCGCTCAGGATGAAGGCCGGGAACAGGTTCGAGAAGTAGGTTCCGTGCACCGGTAGTTGTGCGTACAGGACAAGGCCGACCGCTGAGAGCGCCATACCCGCCGACAGGACGAACCGGATGCCGATGCGGGTGACGAGCGCCTGCGAGACGGCGGAGAAGCCGATGATGGAGAGCGTGAGCGCGATGTAGGCGACTCCCGTCTTCAGGGCGGAGTAGTGAAGCACCTGCTGCATGTACAGGGTGAGCAGGAAGAACTGCGAGAAGATCGCCGCTCCCAACAGCAGGGCCGTGATGTTCGAGGCCGTCAGCGTGCGCAGGCGGAAGATGCGCATGGGAAGCAGCGGCGCGGGAGAACGCATCTCGATCACGAGGAACGCGACGATCAGGGCGGCCGAGGCGGCGAGGAGCCCGACCGTCTCGGCCGTGGCCCAGCCGTGCTGGCTCGCGTGCGTGAGCGCGTACACGAGCAGCATCAGGCCGCCGGTGATCGACGCGGCGCCGGCCGTGTCGAAGTGGCGGTGGTCGAGGTCGGCGCGGCTCTCCTTCAGAAGCAGCGGGCTGAGCGCGAGCACGAGCACGCCGACGGGGACGTTGATGAAGAAGATCCAGGACCAGCTGAGTGCGCTGGTCAGCGCGCCGCCGAGCAGGACGCCGGCTGCGCCCCCGCTTCCGGAGGCTGCGCCCCAGATTCCGAGGGCGACGTTGCGGTCGCGTCCCTCCCTGAACGTCGTCGTCAGGATCGAGAGTGCCGCCGGCGCGAGCAGCGCGGCGCCGAGCCCTTGCAGGCCGCGGAAGGCGATCAGCGAGCTCGACGACCAGGCGAGGCCGTCGAGCAGGGAGAAGATCGTGAACACGGCCATGCCGGCCATGAAGATGCGCCGGCGGCCGAGCAGGTCGGCCATCCGGCCGCCGAGCAGGAGGACGCCGCCGAACACGATCGCGTAGGCGGTGATCACCCACTGGAGGCCGTCTTCGCTGAAGTGCAGGTCGTTCTTGATCGTCGGTAGCGCGACATTCACGATCGCGACGTCGAGCACGACCATGAACTGCGCCACGACGAGCACGGACAGGATCACCCACCGGCGCCTGTCGCCTTCCCGGATATCCGAGGCAGTTGCCATACTTTGTGCGCTCATTTGTTATCCCCTCAGATCGTGGACTCACTCCACGGTCTATCACATCCACGATGGTCTGCGCTACTCTTCATCTGCTGAGCTATGGAGACACCGTCCCTGAATAGCGTCGTCGCGCCGAACCCGTGCTTTCCGCGCGAGCTCGTCGAGAGCCCGGCTTTCCTGCTGGCGCGGCTGGGCGTCGGGCTCAAGACCCGCGCGTTCAAGGAGTTCGAGCAGGTCGGCTTCAGCCCGTACCACTACAGCGTCCTGGCGCTCCTCGACGAAGGCGCGCGCGAGACGCAGGCAACCATCGCGGATGCGCTCCAGCTCGACCGGAGCATGCTGGTCGGAATCCTCGACACCCTCGAGGAGAAGCAGCTGATCGAGCGTCGACGGGACGTCACCGATCGTCGTCGCCACCTCGTCAGCCTCACCCCCGCCGGAAAGCGCCAGCTGGCTCGCTTCCGCACCATCGTCCAGAGGGTCGAGGACGAGTTCCTGGCGCCACTCGACGCCGCCACCCGCGCGAACCTCCACGCAACCCTGCTCACGCTCGCCGAGAACACCGACACGCGCTTCGTACTCGAAGAGGCCGTCGGTCCTGCAGCCGCGCAGTAAGAAGCCGGCGCAGGAACCGAAGACGGCTACGAGAGGCTGTCGAGAAAGGCGCGCGGAGAGAGAACGGGGATCGAGCCTTCGAGTTCGAGTAGGTGGGCGTCTCCGGTCACGAGCGTGGCGCGCGCGGACGCAGCCGCCGTGATCAGATAGTCGTCCTTCGGGTCTCTCGAGGTGATCGTGGGCGCCGTGTCTGGATCCTCGACCCTTTCGGCGACATTGCGTAAGAGGTCCAGGAACCCGCTGACCTCCGCCTCGTCGAAGTGGCGCCGTAGTTTCGGCCGCGCCAGCGTGGCCTCCAGCTCTGCGAGTAGGCGTTTCGTCACGACGAGCTCGAACTCACCTTCGAGCCACTTGCCGAGCAGAAGCGCGGGCGCTCCCGTACGGGCAAGCAGGCCGGAGATGAGGACGTTGACGTCGAAGAGCGCTCGCACTAGGCGCGACGGGCGGCGTGCTGCTCCTCGACCGCGAGACTCAATGCCTCGTCCTCCCCCAGGTCCGCCTTGGCCCAGATCCGTTCGAGGAGCTCGAGGCCGAGATCGCGCCGCAACGCCTCCTCGATCACCTCGCTGTCGCGGCGTCCCGTACGAGCCGCCTTGACCCGCACCGCCCGCAGCACGCGCTCGTCGAGCGTGACCGTGGTTCTCAGCTTCGGCATAACGGCATCATAGCATCACTGCGCATGCTGACCTGGTTGTGGCGGTA
>CAWEJU010000006.1:0-31031 GCA_963809465.1 uncultured Actinomycetes bacterium
CGTTGCTCAGATTCACCGTTGGATGCCCCCGGAAGGTGGACCGCAGTGGACGAACGAAGCATCGGTGCAAGACCCCACGGGCCCATCCCTCGTGCGGGTGAACACATACTCCGGCGCCTGCACGGGAAAGCGCCAGGAATGACAGATTCAGCCTGCGAGCTCGTCCCCGCCCGCCCGACGCTCCCGAGGCTGCGCGAGGCTGCCGCCGACTGCCGCGCCTGCCCGCTCTGGGAGCACGCGACGCAGACGGTGTTCGGGGCCGGCCGCCGCAGCTCGGCGGTGATGTTCGTCGGCGAGCAACCGGGCGAGCACGAGGACCGGGAGGGCGCGCCGTTCGTCGGCCCGGCCGGCCGCGTCCTCGACGAGGGCCTCGAGCTCGCAGGTATCGATCGGCGGGCGGCCTATTTGACGAACGCGGTCAAGCACTTCAAGTGGGAGCCACGGGGTAAACGCCGGATCCATGCCAAGCCGACCTGGAGCGAGCTCGCGGCCTGCCGCCCCTGGCTCGAGGCCGAGCTCGCCGTCGTGCGCCCGCGCGTGCTCGTCTGCCTCGGCGCCACCGCGGCGCAGTCACTCCTCGGTCGCGATTTCCGCGTCACGAAACAGCGCGGCGAGTGGCTGGAATCGGACTTCGCCGAGCACGTGACGGCGACGATCCACCCGAGCGCCATCCTTCGCCAAAAAGACGAACAAGCCCGCCATAAAGAGATGGGGGCGTTCGTCAAGGACCTGAAGCTCGTCGCAAAGGTGCTCTAACCGCTACGGACCCCACCGCCAAGAGCCGGAGCCGCGCTCTCGCGAACGCGGACTTCGTTCCTCCCGGGAGCGGGTGCGCAGCACCCGCGAGCTAGCTAGTCGCCCCAGTCGAAGTCGCGAGCGCCGCCGTTGCCCCAGAACGCGGACTCCTCGCCGACCGACACGCTCGTCGTCTCCCTCGTCTCGGCCGTGATCTCCTCGAGCGGCTCCTCACCGGGCCAGATCCCGACGTCCTCGAGGCTCGCGTCGCTGAAGTCAGGCTCGACGCCGTCCATCGTCTCCTCGATTCGCGCCTGCTCCTCGCTCTTGAAAAGCGGATGGTTCTCGAATCGATCCCCGTCCTTGTAGTGCTCGATCGGCATGGTGTCGCCGAGGCGGGCGTTCCGTTCCTTCAGGTCGAGGTGATCCTTGATGACCTGCGCGAAAAAAGACGGTGTCTCTACCGGCATGAAGCGTCCTCCCATGGGTCGTGCTCGTCGTCGGCGGCATGATAACGGGGATTGCCGCGGTCGTCTGTTACGAAAGCGTCACGACGCGGCCGAAACCGTTCGCTCGACCCTGTCCTTTCCCGAGCGCTTGGCCCGGTAGAGCGCCCGGTCGGCGGCGGCCACGACCTGCGCCGTGCCGGACTGAGACGCATACTCGGCCACCCCGAGGCTCACCGTCACGCGCAGATCGCCGGCGCCCGGGATGGTTCGCTCGGCGAGCGCGGCACGGACGCGCTCCGCGAGCTGGGCGGCACCCTCCGCATCGGCGCCCGGCAGTAGGAGCAGGAACTCCTCCCCTCCCCAGCGCCCGGCGATGTCCGAGTCACGGAGCGTCTCGCGGAGGACTGCGGAGAAGGTCCGCAGCACCTCGTCCCCGACGGCGTGCCCGTGCGCGTCGTTCACGTCCTTGAAACCGTCGAGGTCGGCGAGGACGACCGAGAGCGGCGTCTCGAGTCGGTCGGCCCGCGCCGCCTCCGCCTGGAGCGCGTCGGAGCACGCGCGGCGGTTCGCGAGGCCGGTGAGCCCGTCTACAAGCGCCTGCCGCTCGACCATCGTGTGCAGGCGGGCGTTCTCGAGCGCCACGACCGCGTGCGCCGCGAGCGACGTGGCGTTCAGCCGCTGCTCCTCGCTGAAGGAGTCGCCCACGAGCTCGAGTGTCCCGAATTGTTCGCGCGCCGCGATGAGCGGGAGGCTCAGCCGCTCGCCTTCGGCGTCCGGGTCGCCGCTCACGGCGACGGAGCCGTCGGACGACTCGATCCGGCAGCCTCGCGCCGAGGTCGCCTCGACCGCCGCCGCCGCGACGATGCGAAGAAGTTGCTTGGCGTCGTGGGTTGCCGCGAGCGCCTCGCCGAAATGGGCGAGCGCCTCGCGCACACGCGCACGCTCGGCCTCGAGCTCGGCGAGGCGCGCCTCGAGCTGCTCGGCCATGTCGTTGAGCGCGGTGCCGAGGGCTGCGAACTCGTCGCGTCCGCGTACCGGCACGCGCTCTGCCAGGCTCCCGTGCGCGATCCCGCGGGCAGCCGTGGCGAAGCGGCGGAGGTTCCGGACGATCGAGCGTCCCTGCAGGTACGCGACGACACCGACTAGCGCCAGGCACGCGAGCAGCCCCATGAGGAGTCGATTGCGAGTCCGCGCGTCGGCCGCATCGATCAAGCCCTTCGGGCTCAGGACGGCAAGCCGCACCGCGGGTACTCCGGGCAGGGCCGGTGCGGCGAGCGCGCGGTAGCTGGTGCCGGCGATGCGGACCGTCACGCCCGGCCCTGCCGGGACGGCGACCGGACCGCGAAGCGATGGCGAGGATGCAACGATCCGCGTCCCTTCGAGCAGGGCGAGGACGTCGCCGGAGTCGAAGGCCGCACCCTGACGGAGCCGATCGACGAAACGCACGTCGAGCGGAACGGTCGCCACGACCTCACCCAGCCGGTGCATGCCCGTGACGACGTCGACCGGCAGTCGAGCGGCGAGTCGGGGCGGCGTGCCGACGCGGAGATGGCCGGAGCCGACGACATAGAGCGACGGCTTCCCGGCGAGCACCCGTCGCAGCGCCCGGCGGTCGTGCCGTTCGAGCGCACGCTGGAGCGGCCGCGAGCGCGCCACGCGCACCGCTGCAGCCTGCGCACGGTTGGCCCGCTCCTCGTAGAGCGTGAAGGCAGCGTGCAGCCCGGCCTCCTGGCGCAGGCTGACCTGCCGCGACTCCCCGGAGCCGACGACGGTGCTGAACCCCCAGTACGTCGCCGCCAGTGGGACGAGCGAGAGCAGGACGAAATACGCAACGAGCTTCAGTTTGAAGCTGCTCAGTTGCGGCCTCCCCATCGTTAAGCCAAACCCCCCTCCTGCCGACAGTCCCTTCGGGGATGTTGTCGGCCGGAGAGGGGAATGGCATGAGTCGGAAGGAGCGCGTCGTCGCAGCGCTTCTCCTCGCAATCGCCGTCGCCGGAGCGGCGCTGCTTCCCAGCCTTCTGTCGGCGCCCGCGGCCCCCGTCGGCGTCGCGGTGGGCCCGGGCCCCGGCCAGAGCATCGTCCACGCACCCGCGTTCCCGAATCCTCCACGCCGGGTTGCTCCACCGCACGCCACGACTCCGACGCACGCCGCGACCGGCCGTGTTACGCCGGTTGCAAAGCAGCCGGCGCAGCCGACGCGCCCGGCGCAGCCGGTGCCGACGAAGCCGGCGCAGCCGGAGCCCTCGGCCGGGCACAGGCACGCGCCGCCGCCGCCCGCCCCTCCACCGCCCAAGCCGCCGGCACCGCCGACAACGCCGCCGCCGACAACGCCGCCGCCGACAACGCCGACACCGCCGCCGCCACCACCCACCCCGCCGCCGCCGCCGACCACGGAGCCCACCGCCCTGCAGGCCGGCGACTCCACGTGCGACGGGAGCTACGGGGGCACGGCCAGAAACGTGACCGTCCCCGGCGGGGCGACCTGCACGCTGGCCCCGGGAACGACGGTGAGCCACGACCTGACGGTGCAGCCGGGCGGGACGCTGATCGACCCGGGGGTGACCGTCGCGCACGACCTCGTCGCGCTCAACCCGGCGGGGATCGCGATCACCGGCGACACCGTCGGTCACGACGTTCGGATATTCGGCATCGCGGGTGCCGCGACGAACAGCGGCAACTACATCTGCGACACCTCCGTCGGCCACGACCTGGCCGTCGTCGGCGGGTTCAGCTCGGCGGGCGAGCTCGTGATCGGCGACAGCAGCAACGGGTGCTCGGACGGCGGCAACACCATCGGACACGATCTCGTCGTGCTGGGCAACCAGAACGTGGTCGTGGTCGCCGGGAACTCGGTCGGCCACGATGCGCGCGTCCAGGGCAGCCCGCCGCCGGGTGGCTCTGGGAAGACCCCGTCGAGGCCGGGGGATCTGCAAGGATTGAGGCATGGCCCGCTCACGCCGGTTCCGCCCCACCCCGTGGGCGCTCACCATCGCCGCATGGGACATCTGGCGCCGCCTCCCGCCGCAGCAGCGCCGCCAGCTCATGGACCTCGCCCGCAAGCACGGCCCAAAGCTCGCGGCCCGCGCGGCAAGGTCGGCCCGCCGCCGCCCGTAGCGCACGGCCACGGCCACTGAGGCCGGAGGGCCGGCTAGAGCCCGAGGGCTGCGCGAACGATCCGGTCCTGCTCGCGCAGGTGCGCCGTCGGATAGCCCTCGCTCGGGCTGGCGCGCCAAGGCCGTCCCACGTAGAGGAGCGGCACGCCGTCGGGCTTCGTCTCTTCGAGCCGGTGCCGGATCGCGCGCCAGGCACCCATGTTCTGGGGCTCCTCCTGCGCCCAGACCAGCTCGCGGAGGTTCGGGTACCCCGCTACGAGGGCTTTCGCCCGCTCGACGGGGAACGGATAGAGCTGCTCGATCCGGGCCACCGCCACGCCGGCCGCGTTGCCGCGCTCCTCGTGGCCGGTGATGTCGTAGTAGATCTTCCCCTGGCAGAGCACGAGCCGCTCGACGCGGTCGCGGTCGCTCTCATGGCTCGGATCGTCGAGCACGGGCCGGAACTCCCCGCTCGCGAGATCCTCGAGCGTCGAGCCCGCCTGCTTCAACCGGAGGAGCCCCTTCGGGGTCATGACGACGAGCGGCCGCGCGGTGGCGTCCAGCGCCTGCCGCCGCAGCAGGTGGAAGTACTGACCCGAGGTGGTGCAGTTCGCGATCCGGAGGTTCTCCTGCGCCGCCAGCTGGAGGAAGCGCTCGAGGCGGGCGCTCGAGTGCTCCGGCCCGTTGCCCTCGTAGCCGTGCGGGAGGAGGAGCGTCAGACGGGTCGACTCCAGCCACTTCGACAGGCCTGCGGCGATGAACTGGTCGATGATGATCTGCGCACCGTTGACGAAGTCGCCGAACTGCGCCTCCCACAGGACGAGTGCCTCCGGCGCCGCCGCGGCGTAGCCGTACTCGAAACCGACACAGGCGTACTCGGAGAGCGGCGAGTTGTAGATCTCGAACGCTGCGCCGGCGTCGTCGAGGTGCTGGAGCGGTGTGTACGTCGCTCCAGTGCTCACGTCGTGGAGGACGTCGTGCCGGTGGGAGAACGTGCCGCGCTCGGTGTCCTGGCCCGTGAGGCGGATCGGGATGCCCTCGACGAGGAGCGAGCCGAACGCAAGCGCTTCCGCCTGGCCCCAGTCGATCCCGCCCTCCTCGAGGGTCTCGCGCCGCCGCTCGAGCTGGCGCATGAGCTTCGGGTGGGGAGTGAAGCCGTCGGGGACGCGAAGGAGCTGCTCGTTGAGGGCCCGCAGCCGGTCGGCGGCGACGGCCGTGACGACCGCGTCCCCCGTCGCAGCCGGAATGTGCGTGTCGTCGCGCGCGGGAGGCTCGGGCTGTCCGAACGTCTCCTTCAACGCCTCGTGGGCCTGGCGCAGCTCGGTCAGGACTTCCTCCTCGAGGCTGTCGGCCTGCTCCTGCGTGAGGTCGCCGTCGGCCACGAGGCGCGCGGCGAACTGCTCGCGCGCGGTCGGATGCTCCGCGATCGCGCCTGCCAGTAGCGGCTGCGTGTACGCGGCCTCGTCCTGCTCGTTGTGGCCGTGGCGCCGGTAGCCGACGAGATCGACGACGACGTCGTGGCCGAAGCGGCGGCGGTATGCGAGCGCGAGCCGGATCGCTGCGAGCGCAGCCTCCGGGTCGTCGGCGTTGACGTGGATGATCGGAATGTCGAAGCCCTTCGCAAGGTCGCTCGAGTAGCGCGTCGAGCGGCCGCTCTCGGGGTCGGTGGTGAAGCCGACCTGGTTGTTCGCGATCAGGTGGAGCGTGCCGCCGGTCGAGTAGCCGGGGAGGGCCTGGAGGTTGAGGGTCTCGGCGACGCTCCCCTGCCCGGCGAACGACGCGTCGCCGTGGATGAGCACCGGCAGGGCGACGCTCGGATCGTGGTATCCCTGCCGCGAGGAGCGGTCGGTCTGCTCTGCCCGCGCCCGTCCCTCGACGACCGGATCGACCGCCTCGAGGTGGCTCGGGTTCGAGACGAGTGTGATCGTGATGTCTCCGGTCGGGGTCGAGCGCGTCCCCTGCGCGCCGAGGTGGTACTTGACGTCGCCGCTACCACCCTCCTCGCTCGACACGACGGCCTCGATCGTCCGCTCGCCCTCGAACTCGCGCAGGATCGTCTCGTACGGCCGCCCGACGACGTGGGCGAGAACGTTGAGACGGCCGCGGTGGGCCATGCCGAGCACGATCTCGTGGGCCCCACCGGCGGCGGCGAGCTCGATCGCCTCGTCGAGCATCGGGATCATCACGTCGAGCCCCTCGACGGAGAACTGCTTCTGGCCGAGGAAGGCGCGCCGCAGGTAGCGCTCCATCCCCTCCACCCGGCTCAGGCGCGCAAGCAGCCGCACCCTTTCGTCGCGCGAGAGCGGACGCCGGTAGCGGCCGGACTCGATCGCTTTTCGCAGCCAGACGCGCTCCTCGTGGTCGGAGATGTGCTCGATCTCGTACGCAAGCGTCCCGGTGTACGTGTCGAGCAGGCGTGGCAGCGCGTCGGCGAGCGTGTCTCCCTCGACGTGGAGGCGAAGGAGCGGAGCCGGGATGCGGGCCTGCAGCTCCGGCGTGAGCTTCGGGATCAGGCGCTCGGGCTCGAGGGCGGGATCGCCGGGCGGCTCCGAGCCGAGCGGGTCCAGGTGTGCGGCGAGATGCCCGTGCATCCGAATGGCCTTGACGAGCGCCATCGCGGCTGCGACTCCGCCGAGCAGCTCGGAATCTGCCGCCGGCTCGGGCGACGGCACGAGCACGGGCGCCTCCGTATGGCCGTTCTCCTCGTGCGCTTCCAGCAGCCGCGCAAGCCCGGGCTGCAGCGCGAGGAGAGCCCCCGGCTCGCGCTCGAACAGGTCGCGCCATTCCTCCGGGACGGCTCCCGGGTTGTCGAGGTACTCCTCGAGGAGGAGGGCGGCGTAGCCGGTGTTCAGACCGTCGACGTCGGGGCGCTCCATGTGCTCTCTCGTTGTAGCAGCGGCCGGGCGGCTACCAGAGCGCGTGACTCGTGACCACCGCGACCGTGAACCCGAGGAACAGACAGACGGTGCAGATGCCGACCGCCGCGAGCTGGAGGCGGCCCTTTCCGTCGCCCATTGCCGCCGCGACGAGAGCGACTGCGAGCGACGGCAGGATCAGGCGGAGTGGGTGCCACGCGATCCCGACGACGCTCATGAAGATGGCGACCGCCGAGAGGTAGCCGGCGACGGTCTGCGCCGGATGCCGCTCCGCCCGCTCGTGCAGCATCTCGCTCTCGGCGCTCAACGGCCGGTGATCCTACGGGCGCGCAGCGCGGCGGCGCGTTCGGTGCGTGCGTACACCCGAGCGGGGCCTCCGTGCGGGCGCGGTGGCCGGCGGCGCGGGCGCCGGCGGGTGTGGTCGAAGCTCGGCGGTGGCACGTCCGGCATCACCCGAACCCCGGCAGGGCCCCCCCGTCCGCGGGGCTCGGCCTTGATCGCATACCAAACCACGTAGCAGAGATATGCGATGGGGATCTTGAGGATCACCATGAGGAACACGAGCTCCCAGAGCGTGTCCGGACCCTTCACCGCTTCTGAGTCTACCCCGGGCTGCGGCCCGAAACGCGCGCGCGTTACCGATCCGGACACCGCGGCAATAGGAGACACATGACCCACCACGACCAGCTACGCGCGATGATGGAGCACGCAGAGGAGGCCGGCTGCGTGAACTTCTCTGCGTTCACCCAGGTCCTGGCCGAGCTCGAGCTCGACGACGAGGAGGTCTCGTCGCTGTTCGAGCAGCTGGAGGAGCGCGGGATCGAGCTCACGGACGACTGCAGCCTCCCGGACGTCACCGAGACGCATTTCTCGAACGAGGCGGTCGCCGCGATGACGACCGACTCGCTGCAGCTGTTCCTCAACGAGGCCGGCCGCTACCCGCTGCTCACCGCCGCCGAGGAGGTGGAGCTCGCCAAGCGGATCGAGCGCGGCGACGGTCAGGCGAAGGACAGGATGATCAACTCGAACCTCCGCCTCGTGGTCTCGATCGCGAAGAAGTACCAGGGCCACGGGCTCTCGCTGCTCGACCTGATCCAGGAGGGGATCATCGGGCTGATCCGCGCGGTCGAGAAGTTCGACTGGCGGCGCGGCTACAAGTTCTCGACGTACGCGACCTGGTGGATCCGCCAGGCGGTGCAGCGGGGCGTCGCGAACAAGTCCCGCACGATCCGGATCCCCGTCCACATCGTCGAGCGCGAGCAGAAGATCGCACGCGCCGAGCGGGAGCTGACCCTGAAGCTGGAGCGCTCGCCGACGGACGAGGAGGTGGCGAAGGCGGCGAAGCTGTCGCTCAAGCACGTTCGCGAGGTGCGCGCTGCGGCGCGGGCCGTGGCGAGCCTCGACAAGCCGCTGGGCGACGAGGGCGACACCGCGTTCGGCGACATCGTGGCCACCGACAAGAGCGACGTCGAGCAGGAGGTCGTCGTCGGCCTGAGCGAGATCGCGCTCCGCGGCGCGGTCGACAAGCTGCCGGAGCGCGAGAAGCATGTGATCAAGCTCCGGTACGGGCTGGACGGCGACCCGGATCCGAAGTCTCTCGAGCAGATCGGGCGCGAGCTGGGTCTGACACGCGAGCGCGTCCGCCAGATCGAGATGCACGCGCTCGAGCGGCTCGCGCGGGAGCGCGAGGTCGCCGCGATGGCTCCGGCCTGAAGAGCTTCGCTCTCCAGGCCGTGGTAACGGAACTCCGTCCCAGCTCTGGCTTCAGCTAGGCGGAAGCGGCAAACGCGCTCAGCGCCTCGACGACGTAGTTGAGCCGTAGGCCGGCCTCGGTGAGCCGGTACTCGACGCGCGGTGGGCGCGTGTCGAAGACGCGACGCTCGAGCACCCCGGCCTCCTCGAGCTCGTTCAGGCGTGCCGCGAGCGTCCGCGGCGGGATTCCTTCGAGGGTCTGCTTGAACTCGTTGAACCGGACGGCGCCCGCCTCGGCCGAGGCCCAGAGGATCGCGAGCGCCCAGCGCCGGCCGAGGAGGTCCGCCGCGCGGGCGACCTCCTCGGGCAGCGGGCGGCACTGGTTACACCGCATGGAGGCTCGGCTTCGCCTTCGGCTCGAGGGCGAGCTCGAGCACCTCGCCGAGCGTCATGACCGGATGGAAGCGCATCGCTTCGCGCACGTCCTCCGGCACGTCGTCGAGATCGGCGCGGTTGCGCTCGGGAATGATCACGTCCGTGAGGCCCGCCGCGTGGGCCGCGAGCACCTTCTGCTTCAGCCCGCCGATCGGCAGGACCCGGCCCTGCAGCGTCACCTCGCCGGTCATCCCCACGGTGTGTTTCACGGGCCTCTCCGAGAGGAGCGAAGCGAGCGCCGTCGTCATCGTGATTCCCGCGCTCGGGCCGTCCTTCGGGATCGCGCCCGCGGGCACGTGGACGTGGAACGTCCTGTCCTTGAACGCGTCCTGCTCGACTCCGAGCTCCTCGGCGTGCGACTGGATGTAGGAGAGGGCGATGCGTGCCGACTCCTTCATGACGTCGCCGAGCTGGCCGGTGAGGACGAGCTCGCCGTTCGAGCCGTCCATCGACGTCGCCTCGACGAAGAGAACGTCCCCGCCGGTGCCGGTCACGGCAAGTCCGGTTGCCACACCCGGGACGGCCGTGCGCTCCGCAGCCTCCTGGAAGAACTTCTGGCGGCCGAGAGCGTCGCGCACCACCTCGAGGTCGATCTCGACCAGCGCCTCGGCGTGGCCGGACGCGATGCGCGTCGCGGTCTTGCGGAGGATCTTGCCGAGCTCGCGCTCGAGCTGGCGAACACCCGCCTCGCGCGTGTACTCGGAGACGACGAGCTGAATGGTCGCGTCCGAGACGGATACCTCGTCCTCGCGCAACCCGTTCCGCTCGACCTGGCGCGGCCAGAGATAGCCACGCGCGATGGCCGTCTTCTCGTCGACCGTGTAGCCGTCGAAGCGGATGACCTCCATCCGGTCCAGCAGTGGCCCCGGGATCGTGTCGGCGACGTTCGCGGTCGCGATGAAGAAGACCTCCGAGAGGTCGAGCTCCACGTCCAGGTAGTGATCGCGGAATGAGTGGTTCTGCGCTGGGTCGAGCACCTCGAGCAGTGCGGCGGAGGGGTCGCCACGCCAGTCGGCGCCGACCTTGTCCACCTCGTCGAGCAGGACGACCGGGTTCATGGTGCCGGCGTCGCGCAGCGCGCGCACGAGCCGGCCCGGCAGGGAGCCGATGTACGTCCGCCGGTGACCGCGGATCTCCGCCTCGTCGCGGATGCCGCCGAGCGACATGCGCACGAACTCGCGATTGAGCGCCCGGGCAACCGACTCGCCGATCGACGTCTTGCCGGTGCCGGGAGGCCCGATCAGCGTCAGGATCGCGCCCGACTTCTTGTCGTTCGGGATCCCGCGGTCCTGCCTGAGCTTCCGCACAGCGAGGTATTCGACGATGCGGTCCTTCACGTCGTCGAGCCCGGCGTGGTCGGCGTCGAGCACCTCCCGCGCCCCGATGGGGTCGAGGGTCTCGTCGCTCCGCTGAGACCACGGCACGGCGATGAGCCAGTCGAGGTAGGTGCGGATCATCGACGCCTCGCCGCTCGTGTCGCCCATCGTCTCGAGGCGGCGGAGCTCGCGCTCGGCCTGCGCCCGCACGTCGTCGGGCATCCCGGCCTCCTCGATCTTGGCCCGGTACTCGTCGACGACGGAGCCCTCGTCCTCACCGAGCTCCTTGCGGATCGAGTTCATCTGCTGGCGGAGGAACCACTCGCGCTGCTGCTTCTGGGCGCCCTCTTCGACGTCGTCGCGGATCCGGCGACGCACCTGCAGCTCGGCGAGCCGCTCGCGCTGGAGCTCGAGCGCGAGCTTCAGACGCTCGACGACGTCGACGGTCTCGAGCAGCTCGACGCGCTGCGCGAAGGTCACGTCGGGGGAGTAGGCGCACGTGTCGGCGAGCGCGCCGGGCTCGCTGATCGCGCGCAGGAACTCGCGAATGCGGTCGTCAGCGCCGCGTACGTCGAGGATCTCCTCGACGACGGCGCGATACTCGCGCTCTAGCTCGCGCGTCTGGACGGGCGGCGGGCTCTCGTCCGCCCGCTCCTCGACCTCGGCGCGCAGCCGGCCGAGCGCATCGCTGTGAGCGGCGCCGATGACGCCGCGGTGAAGACCTTCGAGGCTGACGGCTTGTACGCCGCCACGCATACGGACATGCTCGGTGACCTCGGCGACGGTGCCGACGGCGGCGTACTCGTTGTCGTGACGCGGGACGAGCACGACGCGGTCCTCGTCGCCCACGTCGATGGTCAGGGTGACGTTCATGCCCGGGAAGACGACGGTGTCCTCGAGCGGGACGAGCAACAGATCGGTCAAGGCTTATTCACACTCCAAGCTGTAGTAGGTATCCGGATTGTACCTACTCTCCTTCGAGCCCTGCAGCCTCCAGCGCCGCCTCGAGGTGCGGGTGCTCCTCGACCCGCACTACACGGCCGTCGCGGGTATGGACGACGGCGGCCCAACGACCGAGGAGGTACGAGCGGCGGCTTTGCAACGGCCGCTCGTCGGACGGGTCGAGCTCGATCCGCGAGAAGCGCATGCTGACGACGACACGGTCGCCCAACCCGATCGCCCGGTCGACGACGACGTGGTAACGCTCGGCGGCACGTTCGGCGACGACCTCGAGTACGCGGTCGCGACTGATGACGATCGCCTCTGACTCGCCGGCCGCCACCCATTCCACATCGGGATCGAGGAGGGCCTCGATCGCCTGGAGATCCCCGGCGACGAACGCGTGGTAACCGCGGAGAAGGAGCTCGGCGCTCTCGTGGCTCATCAGGCCGAGTCTATGGAGCCGAGGGGGCTCGAACCCCTGACCTTCTGGCTGCCAGCCAGACGCTCTCCCAGCTGAGCTACGGCCCCTCTGTCGCGGCCCAGTCTAGCCGCGAATGCGCCACGCAAGCTCGTTTCGCGTCTCGCTCCCTCCAGCGCGGCCTCGCGCAACTCGTACTCGTGCTCGTCGAGATCCTCGGGGAGCTGCTCGAGCGACAAGCCGTGCGCCGCAAGGCGGCCGGGAGCCTCACCGACGGCGAGGCAGAGAGCCTCGGCGCTGCGTTCCTCGCTCTTCACCGCCGGATCGATGAGCTCTACGACGAGCTCGTCGGCGGGGAGCCGGCGGAGCGGCGGATGTTGGGCATCCCTGCCTGAGCAAGTTACGCGCTGGTGACAGCGCATTGGCGAGCGGGCCCGGCATCCGTGACAATGCGGCATGTTCGAGATCGGGTCGAGCCTGCGTGAGGCTCGCCTGAAGCGAAACCTCACGCCCGCCGACGTCCAGAAGGCGATCCGGATCCGCGACCGCTACCTCCAGGCGCTCGAGGAGGAGCGGTGGGAGCTCCTGCCCGGCGATGCGTACGTAAAGGGGTTCCTGCGCACGTACGCCGACTATCTCGGGCTCGACGCGAACCTCTATGTCGACGAGTACAACAACCGCTTCGTGCGCCCCGACGAGCAGCAGCTCGTGCCGGAGCGATTCGCGCCGCGACGGCGGCGGTCTCGCGTCGGCGGTGCAGGGCTCATGCGCCCCCTGATCGTCGTCGGCGCCATCGTCGCGATCGTCGTCGCCGTCGCGGCGTGGCAGCTCAGCGGTTCGTCGGGCAGCAAGCAGGGGGCCCCGCCTGCGTCCGTTCCGACCACGACCGGATCAGGAGCGACGTCGCCGAAGAAGCACCACCATCACCGAAAGCCGCCGGCTGTCGCACTGCCCTCTCGCGCCGTCGTCGTCGCCTCTCGCGGCGACTCGTGGCTCTGGGTGCGCTCGGGAAACGCGAGCGGGCCGACGGTGTACGAGGGGACACTCGCCCAGGGGAAGACGCTGCGCGTCACGCTCGCAAACGGGCCCGTCTGGATCCGGGTGGGCGATCCCCCGAGCGTCGACATCCGGCTCGGAGGGAAGCTCGTGCACGGGCTGCCGACGCAGACCGGCAACGTTCTCATCACTCGCAGCGGGCTGAAGCCCGCCTAGCGCTCAGACGGCTGCGGCGTCGAGGTCGACGGCCGGTACGTCGCTCCAAAGCTCCTCGAGCCGGTAGAAGCCGCGCGCGTCCGGTGTGAACACGTGGAGGACCACGTCGAGGTAGTCCGCCACGATCCAGACCCCTTCGCGCGTGCCGTCGACGCTCCGTGGGAGCAGCCGTTCGTCCTGCTTCAACCGCGCGTGCACTTCGTCCCAGATCGACGCGGTCTGCCGCGGGTTGCGGCCGGTCGCGATCACGAAGTAGTCCGTGAAGGAGCATTCGGGCCGCATATCGAGGATCACGACGTCCTCGGCCAGCTTCTCGCGGGCGAGAGCGGCAATACGGCGGGCCTGTTCGAGTGAGGTCAGGGTCTGCTCGTGTCCTCGGATCGCTGCCTCTCAGTGTAACCGCGACTCACGGACGGTAAAGTCCGCGCTCGGCGACGAGCCGTGCGACCGCGCCCGGAACGAGTCCGTCGAGTGGTTCTCCTGCCGCGATGCGGGCACGCACGTCGGTCGAGGCGGCCGCGTTCGGCTCGAGCTCGAAGAAGAGAACACGTTCGGGCCGATCGAGCTGCGCGAGCACTCCGTCGAGGCCTGGCTGGGGAAAGCCGGGCCGCGTGGCGACGGCGACGCGAGTCCGCTCGAGCACTTCGCCGGGCTCGCTCCAGCCGAGAAAGCCGCGGAACTGGTCGGCGCCGACCACGAAGACGGGATCGTCGAAGTGCTCGGCACGGAGCAGCTCGACGGTGCGCGGGTACGGGTCGAGGCGCACGTCGTCGTCCGGAAAAGCGGCGCGCGCAAGCGCGAGCCTGTCCTGGGCGGAGGCGTGAACCGCACGATGCGCGGGGCGCTCGCTGACGAGGACGACGAGCCGCTCGACGCCGAACCGCTTCCTCGCGGCGCCGGCAACGGCTACGTGGCCGAGATGCGGCGGATCGAAGGCGCCACCGTAGAGCACCGTCACTGCCACGTCACTCCCACTCCAGAAGCTCCTCCCCCAGCTCGACCTCGTCGCCCGCGCGCGCGCCGGCGGCGCGCAGGATCGTCTCGAGCTCGTCCTCCTCCGGCGGCGTGCCGATGACGCGGAAGCCGCGCTCCGTGCGGTAGACGCGGAACCCGCGGCGGGCCGGCCGCGGCCGATAGACGAGGAAGTCGACCATCTCGTTCGCGGCTTCCCCCGGCGCGTCCTCCACCTCCTGCGGCACGAGCTCGAAGAGCGTCTTGCGCAGCTCGTCGAGGCCTGCGCCCGTCGCGGCGGAAACGCGGAGGACGCGGACGATCCGCTCGTCGTCGACACCGAATGCGGGCGGCTCCGGGCTCAGGTCGATCTTGTTGAGGACGACGACCTGCGGGCGCTCGTCGAGCCCGGCTCCGTAGGCGGCGAGCTCGGCGTCGATCGTGCGCCAACGCTCGTCGGCGTCGTCCTCGGCCGAGTCGATGACGTGCACGAGCAGCCTGGCCCGCTCGAGGTGAGCGAGGAACTCGTGTCCGAGCCCGACGCCCTCGCTCGCGCCTTCGATGAGCCCGGGGACGTCGGCGACGACGAGCTGCCGTCCATCCGGCGCCTCCACTGTCCCGAGCACGGGCGAGAGCGTCGTGAACGGGTACTCCGCGACCTTGGGCCGCGCATTCGAGATCCGGGTGAGGAGCGACGACTTGCCTGCATTCGGCAGGCCCACGAGGGCCGCGTCTGCGAGGAGCTTCAGGCGAAGCTCGATCTCTCGCTCCTCGCCCGGAAGCCCCACCTCCGCGAAACGGGGCGTCTGCCGTCTCGGGCCTGCGAAGTGCTTGTTGCCGCGGCCGCCGGCGCCACCTTCGGCGACGACGACGCGCGCATCCGGACGAGCCAGGTCTGCGACGAGCTCCTCGCCCTGGAAAACCTGCGTCCCGATGGGTACGCCGAGCACCACGTCTTCCCCACGCGCGCCATGCGAGAGCTTGCCGCCGCCGGCGCCGCCGCGCCCTGCACGAAGCTTCTGGTTCGGCCGGAAGCCGGACAGGTCGCGCCGTCGCGGATCGGCGAAGAGCACGACGTCTCCGCCCGCTCCGCCGTCTCCCCCGTCCGGGCCGCCACGCGGAACGTACTTCTCGCGCCGGAAGTGGATCGAGCCGTCACCGCCACGTCCGGCGAGGGCCGTCAGTCTGGCGCGGTCGTGGAACATCGGCGGAAGCGTAGAGTGGCTGGGTGGACGACGAGATTGGCGTCACGGTCGTCGGCAACGAGCCCGAGGCCGAGCTCGCGTGCCAGATGCTCCGAAACGAAGGGCTCGCCTGCTTCCACCGGCCGACGAACTATGCCGCCGGCGTGGGGGACGGCCTGGCTTCCGGCTGGGCTCCTCGCGAGATCGTCGTCCGTGCGGCGGACGCGGAACGCGCGCGCGAGCTGCTCGGGACTTCCTAGACCGGGTCAGTCCCGCTCGACCGAGATGAAGCGGCGCTCGCCGCTCGTCCGGAAGGCGACCTTGCCGTCGCGCATCGCGAAGATCGTGTCGTCCTTGCCGATCCCGGCTCCCGGGCCCGGCCGGAAGCGAGTGCCCCGCTGGCGGACGAGGATCATCCCCGCCGTCACGTCCTGCCCGGCGAAGAGCTTCACGCCGAGCATCTTCGGCTTGGAGTCGCGGCCGTTCCGCGACGAGCCGAGTCCCTTCTTGTGCGCCATCTAGTTCTTCTCCTCGAGTGCCGACTCCAGTGCCGCAAGGGCGCCCTTGCGCGCCTTGCCGGAGCGCTCGTGCTCGAGCGCTGCCTCGATCTGTTCCTTGTTCCAGCCGCCCGCCGCCTCCGAGAGCTGCGCGATCGTCATCGACGCGTAGCCCTCCGGAAGCGCCGTCTCCGCCTTCGCGGGTGCGGCCTTCGGCTTCTCCTGCGCCTTCGGCTTCTCCTGCGCCTTCGGCTTCGCGGCCTTCGCGCGCTTGGCGCCGATCGACTCGATCTCGATCCGCGTCAGCTTGCTCCGATGCCCGGTGTGCTTCTTGTAGCCGGTGCGGCGGCGGTACTTGCCGATTCGGATCTTCTTGCCGAGCTCGTGTCCGACGATCCGCGCGGTGACGGTCGTGGACGGCGCGAGATCCGGGGCGCCGTCGCCGCCGACGAGCAGGACGCGCGGCTCGACCGTCGCGCCTTCATCCTCACGGAGACGGTCGACGAGCAGCCGCTCGCCCTCCTGGACGCGGTATTGCTTACCGCCGAGACTGATGATCGCGTAGGAGCTCATGGCGTGGAAACGCGGGCTTCACGCCCGCGAACGGGCAGTGTAGCTAACGACCCGATTCGATCTCGTCGCCCCACTCGGACATGGGGACGTACTCGAAGTCGCCGTTGTCCGAAGGCGATTCCGCTTCCCGCGCCCCCTCGGGCTCGGTAGCCCCTTCGGACGCGGTGGCCGCGTCTGAACCGTTCGGAGATGCGGCGGCGGTTGCCGGCTTCTTCTTCCGGTTGCGGCCGCCGCGCGAGCCGCGTCGCGTCTTCTTCTTCGGCTTCGGCGCCTCCTCGGCGACCTCGGACGGGGTTTCGGACGGAGGCTCGGGCTCAGGTTCCCGCTCGGCCTCGACCTCGGCGGGGGCCTCCTCCGCCGGCTGGGCCGTTCCCTTGCGGCCGAGATCCTCGCCGGGAATGTGGATCGTCACGGCGCGTGCCGGCTCCGGGGATTCGTCCGTCGCACCTTCGGTTTCCACCTCCCCGGCAGCTGCGTCGAGCGCGGTTGCGGGCTTCTTCCGCTTGCGGCCGCCGCGCGAGCCGCGCCGGGTCTTCTTCTTCGGCTTCGGAGCCTCCTCGATCGCCGCGGTCTCCTCGCCCTCGACGTCGCTCTCGGGCTCCTCCACGACCACCGACTCCTCCTCTTCGACTTCGCCGTCTTCCGGCTCCACGGAGGTCGGCGTCGCACCCTTGCGCGCCGGGGGCTTGCGGGTCGGCTTCTCTGCCTCGCCCTCCGCTGTCAGCGGCTCAGGCGCCTCCTTCGTCTTCCGGATCGGGACGGCGTAGGCGCGCCCGTCGAGCACGCGCTCGACGCGCACCTTGAGCCGCTTGCCGACGAGCGAAGCCGCATCGGCGACGACGACGTCGAGGCCCTCGAGCTTGCCGACGGCGGCCGCGGCGTCGAAGCGGTCGACCTCGACGAGCTGCAGCATGATCTCGGACTCCTCCGCGACGGGTGCCGGCGGCGCCAGGTCCGCGAGCTTGCCCTCGCTGAGGACGACGAAGTGGTCGAGGTGGGTCTGCGGCTTCCCCTCGAGGAAGAACCGCTTCTTCGTCAGGGCCTCGAGCTCGACCAGCCGCCTGGCGCCCGGGCCGACGAGCGCGCTCGCGATCGGATCGGCGAGCTCGACCCGGAAGGCCTGCGCCCGCGATCCCGCTGCGAGGGCGCGTAGCCTCCGCTCGACGTCGATCGCTGCCGACGCCTCGGAATAGACGATCCCGTCGCCGCCGCAGGTCGGACACTTGCGCGTCATCACCTCGCGCGGCCCGTCCGTCACGTTCTGGCGCGTCATCTCGACGAGGCCGAGCGGCGAGATCTCGACGACGTACGTCTTCGTCCGGTCGCGCTCGAGCTCCGTCCGCAGCGCCTCCTCCACGGTGGCACGGTTCTTCGGGTTGGCCATGTCGATGAAGTCGATGACGATGATCCCGCCGACGTCGCGCAGCCGCAGCTGGCGCACGACTTCCTTGACGGCCTCGAGGTTGTTCTTGGTGATCGTGTCCTCGAGCCGGCCGGCCGCGTTCTTGCCGCGCGAGCCGACGAAGCGCCCGGTGTTGACGTCGATGACGGTGAACGCCTCGGCGTAGTCGAAGATCAGATAGCCGCCGGACGGAAGGTCGACGCGGCGGCTGATCGTGGACTTGATCTCCTGCTCGACGCCGAATGCCTCCATGAGAGGCGCCTTCTCCTTGTAGCGGACGACCCTCTCGACCATGTGCGGCGAGGTCTTCTTCAGATACCCGACGACGCGCCGGTACGTGCGCTCGTCGTCGACGTATGCCTTCTCGAAATCGCCGGTGAAGAGGTCGCGGACGACCCGCAGCGGCAGCTCGGCCTCCTGGTAGACGAGCTCGGGCGCCTTCCCGCTCTTCGCCTTCGCCTGGATGGAGCGCCAGAGTCGCTGGAGGAAGACGAGGTCGCGCTCGATGTCCTCCTCCGACGCGCCCTCTGCAGCGGTGCGGACGATGACGCCCCCCTCCTTCACGTCGAGGCGCTTGAGGATGTCCTTCAGCCGGTTGCGCTCGTCGTCGTCGAGCCGGCGCGACACGCCGAGGCCCTCTCCCTGCGGGACGAGGACGACGAAGCGGCCGGGCAAGGAGATCTGCGTCGTCAGCCGCGCGCCCTTCGTCTTCATCGGGTCCTTGACGGCCTGGACGAGAATCGTCTGGCCGCGGGAGATGAGGTCCTGGATCTTGCGACCGTGACCTCTCTCGAGCTGCGGGCTGACGATCTCGTCGACGTAGAGGAAGCCGTTCTTCTCGAGGCCGATCTCGACGAAGGCCGCCTCCATCCCGGGCAGGACGTTGTCGACCTGGCCGAGATAGATGTTGCCGGCGATCGAGCGGCGCTCCGGCCGCTCGAGGTAGACCTCGGCGACGCGCCCGTCCTCGAGGATCGCGACGCGGCGTTCGCCGACGTCGACCGAGACGAGCAACTCGCGCTTCGCGGCGGGAAGCGGCGCTCGGCGCTGCGGCTCCCGGCGCCTGCGAGTCGATTGGTCGCGGCGACGCTCCTGGCGCTGCGAGAGCTCGCGCCGCTGCGGCTGCTTCGGCTCGGGCTTCTCTTTCCGCTCGGGCGCGGTTGCGGCAGCGGCGGCCCCGGGCTTCTTCCGCCCGCGCCCGCCACGGCTACCGCGGCGGCGCTTGGGCTTGGTCGGGTCGGTCGGCTCGGAATCGGCCGCTTCGGCGGCCGGCTCCGTCAGTGCTTGCTCGGGGCTCGCCTCGAGCTTGGGTACGTCAGTGGAATGTTGGTCGTCGGAAGATTTCTTCCGGAAACGGAACCAGGGCAAGTAAAAGCTCCTTCGGATGGGCGCGCGCCGGCTACCCCTGGCGAGGTGCGCGCGCGCTCGTTGTCAGTGAAAAGCCTTGTCATGGGCTTCGTCCAGCGTAGCAACCGCCCCCGCCGGGGTCTGTCCGAGCCCGGACCTACGATCCGGCCATTCACGACTGGGAGGTGAAGTGGTGGTGGGGAAACGTGAGGCCGAAGAGCTCCTGATGATCGAGGAGGCCGATGCGTGGTTCGAGTACCTCGAGACCACCCATGGCCAGTCGGAGAGCCGCTACCACGAGATCGAGCCCTGGGCCTGGGCTCGCCTGTCGCAGCGTCTGCGTGCCATTAAGGCGCGCCGGGCGCGCCTCCGACCCGCTGCCGCGTAGCTCGCGAAGTTGACGCTTCGCTCGCTGGACAGCTCGGAAACGCTCCGCGTTTCCGAGCTTTGATACGGAACTCCGCCGCCGGGAGAGCGCGCTCTCCCGTTGGCGCAGTCCCTTGTCCCAGCGCACGGACGCGAAGCGTCCGTGCGCTACCGGTCAGCGCCGCCGCGAGTAGCGCGAGACGCGACCGCGCGCGTGGATCGCGAGCAGCACGCCCATCGCCGCGAGGTTCGCGATCAGCGACGAGCCGCCGACGCTGACGAACGGAAGCGGGATCCCGGTGATCGGCGCGATCCCCATCGTCATGCCGATGTTGACGAAGATCTGGAAGAGGAGCGCGACGACGATGCCTCCCGCCACCACGGCCGAGAAGAGATCGCGCGCAACGGTGACCACGCGCAGACCGCGCCAGAGCACGAGGAGGTAGAGCCCGAGCAGCAGCGCGGCTCCGACGAAGCCCCGCTGCTCCGCGAAGCCCGCGAAGACGAAGTCGGTCTGGCTCTCCGGCAGGAAGCCGAGGCTGACCTGTGTCGCGCCATTCGGGCCGCGTCCCCGGATCTCGCCGGAACCGACCGTCGTGATCGACTGCTCGAGGTTGTAGCCGGCCGCGGCCGGACACGCCGAGGGATGCGTGAAGCACGTCAGGCGCTGCTGCTGGTAGCCCTTCAGCACGCCGACGCCGGCGGCGGGAGCGGCCCAGAGGACGCCGACCGCGACGAGCACGACGAGGCTCCCGAGCACCGCGAGATGCCGCCATGGCACGCCGGCGATGAAGAGCATCGCGCCCAGCGCCGCCAGGTACACCAGCGCGGTGCCGAGGTCGGGTTGGAGGAAGACGAGGAACACGGGGACGAGACCGAAGCCGACGACTCTGAGCGTCGTCTCCCACGTGGAGACCTCGCGCTGACGCTCGGCCAGCAATCCCGCGAGCGCCAGGACGAAGAGGAGCTTCCCGAACTCCGACGGCTGGAAGGTGAAGAAGCCGAGGCTGATCCAGCGCGTCGAGCCCCGTGCGGCGTGTCCGATGAGCAGGACCCCGGCGACCACCACGGCGGTGCCGATGTAGATCGGGCGCCAGTAGCGCCGGTAGAGATCCGGATCGATGAGCGCCGCGGCCACGAGCGCGACGGCACCCACGCACGCATAGAGAATCTGGTGGTCGAGGTAGTAGTTCGGATCGTTCGGGATCGCGAACTTCGTGACGCCCGCAACGCCCCAGAGCCCCACGAGGACGAGCCCTGCGACACCTACGAGCAGGACCCAGTCGAGGGAGCGCACGATGCTGAGCAGGCCCGGAGCCTCGCGCTCGGCGCGCAGTCCCGCCCGTTGTGATCCCGCGTATTCGAGCATCAGTCGGCCATTAGTCGGAGTGGATGGGTCCTGTCTGCGTCGCCGGGACGTCGAAGAACTTCGCAAAGACCTGCTCGGCGGCCGGCGCGGCAGCCGCGCCGCCTTCGCCCCCGTTCTCGATCACGGCGCACACGACGAGCTTCGGATCGTTCGCGGGACCATAGCCACACCACCACGACTGGCTCTCCTCGTGCGTGTAGCCCGGGAGCTGGACGATCTTCTGGGCGGTGCCCGTCTTGCCGGCGATCTTCACCGGGAAGTTGCCGAAGACGCCGTACGAGGTGCCGAGCGGGTCGTGGGCGCCCTCGTAGAGCCCCTGCTGGACGACCTTGACGTAGGCCGGATCGAGGCCGGGAATCGGCGCCGGCGACGGCGGTGCGGCCGTCGGGACGATCGTGTGGTTCGGATTCTCGACGTCCATGAGGTCGTGTGGCGTGACCAGCTTGCCGCCGTTCGCGATCGCGGCGTACAGGCGGGTCATCTGGAGCGGCGTCACGAGCAGGTCGCCCTGGCCGATCGCCAGCTGGATCGAGTCGCCGGGCTTCCAGAGGCGGTCGACCTGCCAGCAGCAGGAGTCGGTCGCGCGCGTGAATCTCCGGTGCTTGTAGGCGATCGTCGGCATGACCCCCGGCGACTCGAGCCCGAGGTTGGTACCGCTCGTCTGCCCGAAGCCGAACTTGCGCGCCCAGCGCTGAAGCGGCTGTCCGCGGCCCTTCGGCAGCTCGTAGAAGGTGTTGCCGACGCGGTAGAAGTAGGTGTCGCACGACTGGGCAAGGGCGGTCGGCAGGTCCATCCCCTGGTCGACGAAGGGGTCCCAGTTGTGGAAGACGTGGTGGCCGAGGTCTTCCGGCGAGGTGTATGTGCCGGTGCACGGATAGAACGCGTACGGCTTGATCAGGTGCTCTTCGAGCGCCGCGATCGCGGTGAGCGGCTTGAACGTCGACCCCGGCGGATACGTGCCGTCGAGCGCGCGATCGACCGACGGGTAGTTCCGGTCGAAGGCCGAGCCCCGCGTGAGCCCCTGAGCGGCCAGCTTGCGCTCCGTCACGCGCCCGGTGTAGACGGACGGGTCGTACCCCGGCGCGGAAGCCATCGCGAGGATCGAGCCGTCCTTGGGGTTGAGCGCGACGATCGCACCGCCGTCGGCCGCCCACTGCTTGTTGTTGTGGGCGAGCTGGATGCCGTACTTGAGCGCGTTCTGGGCCGCGAGCTGGAGGCGGGTGTCGATCGTCAGCCGCACCGTCTGTCCCGGTTGCGGCTGCGTCGTCAGCGTGCGGCCGGTAAGGGGACGCCCGAGGGAGTCGACACGGACGCGCGCCGCACCCGGAACGCCGAAGAGGTACGTGTTGTACGCCGCCTCGATCCCGGCCTGGCCGATCACGTCGCCGGGCTCGTATCCCACCTTCCCCAGCGTCCGCAGCTGCGGCTGGGAGACCTGTGCGACGTAGCCCAGCAGCTGGGGGGCGAGCGATCCGTGGGGGTAGCGGCGGACGTAGCTCCGCGCCAGCGTCACGCCGGGGAAGTCCCCGGCCCGCTCCTCGAGATACGTCAGCATCGGAATCGGCGCCTCGGGACGGACGACGATCGGGTCGAGCGTGTCACCCGCTTGCCGACGCTCCACGATCGACTTCGTCACCTGGCGCACCGACACGCGCGTGACGTGCGCGAGCGCGCGGAGCTCGGCCACCCGACGGGCGTAGACCTTCGGCAGGCCTGACGGCCAGAGCTCGACCGCGGTCACCGGCCTGTTCGCAACGAGGACGTTCCCGTTCCGGTCGACGATCTGCCCGCGGGGCGCAGCAACCCGCACCGTGCGGAGCTGGTTCGCCTGCGCCCGAGCGGCGTACTGCGACCCGGCGAGCACCTGCAGCGCCCACAGCCGTAGGAGAAGGGCGGCGAAGCCGATGACGACGAGCGCGCCGAGCAGCGCGACCCGCCGAGCGAGCTTCGGCGTCGGCCGGTAGGGCTCGACTGCGGGCTGCTCGGCGTTCGGCTCCCCCCGGCGCGCGCGCCGGGACGGAGGCGACGCCGGGGGCCGAGCGGCTGTGCTAGCCAAGGAGTTGCACCTCGGTGGTCAGGTCCTCCCGCTCGGCCGGCCGCAGCAGCCGCCGCGCGAGCGCGTAGAGCGGCGCCGTCAGGATCAGGTTGAGGACGATCGCCGGGACCAGGCTGCGGACGACCGCGCCTGCGGGCGCACTCTCACCGAGCACGAAATGCACGACGAGCAGGCCGAGTTGGTAGAGGACGGTCACGACGGCGACCGAGAGGAACGGTGCGTGGGCACGATCGCGGCCCGTCGTCTCGCCGTAGCGTCCGATCCAGTAGCCCGCGAGCGTCAGCACGAGCGCGGTGAGGCCGAGCGTGCCGAGCGACGCCGTGTCGACGACGAGACCGGCGAAGAAGCCGCCCACCGCCCCGGCCACGCTGCCTCGCAGCAGGGCGAGCGCGACGAGCGTGACGAGCAGGACGTCGGGCACGGCGCCGAAGACGTGCACCTGGGAGAAGATCGAGACCTGTGCGACCGCCGCCACGAAGAGCAGGGCGGCGGCCTTGACGCCGTCCAGCAGGGTCATCGGTGGCGTTTGGTCGGAACGAGCGCCGCGACCGCGTCGAGCGAGCCGAGGTTCGCGAAGGATTGCACCTGCACCTGGAGGAAGATCGCCGTGTCGGTGACTCCGACGGACGAGACCCGGCCGATCGGGATCCCGTACGGGTAGAGGTCCGGGTAGCGCGCGCTGTGCGTGCCGTCGGTGACGATCTCGTCGCCCTCTTTCACGCTGAACTGCTTCGGGACCTGGCTCAGGGCGAGGGTGTTGCCCGGTCCCAGCTCGACGATTCCGCGTACGCCGTTGCGAAGATCTCGGGCGGCGACGAAGCTGGACGGGTCGGTGAGGAGCGTCACCTTCGACGTGTCGGAGAAGACGTTCGAGATGATCCCGACGAGGCCGTCGCCGCTCACGACCGGTGAGTTCCTGCGGATGCCGGAGGAGGATCCGGCGGCGATGGTGAGCGAATGCGTGAACGGGCCGCCGGGGAAGGAGATGACCCCGGCGTTGACCGGGCGGTAGTCGTTGGGGAAGGCCTGCCCCTGCTCGAAGTGCAGGAGCTTCACGAGCGCCGGGTACTTCGCCGCCCTGCCGGACGCGATGAGCGCAGACATCCGGAGCGCCCTGTTCTCCTTCTTCAGGCGCTTGTTCTCGGTCTTGGCGTTCGCCAGGCTGTGGACGTAGTCGTAGGCGTCACGGAACGGCTGCGCGACGCGTGTAGCCGCGATCTGGAAGGGGCGCAGCGCGGTCGAGCCGGCGCCCTGCACGTCGTGGAGGGCGCCCCCGGTGGGCGACCGGAAGGCGATCGTGACGAGGGCCAGGGCCGCGAGGACCAGGACGACGACGACCGTCCGACGGATGAGCGCGCTGCGGGCCTTCGAGGGATACGGCGTCGGCTTCGAGCGCTGAACCGACGAGGCGAGCACCGCCGCGCGCGCGCTGCGACTGGGTGGAGCCACCGCAACAGGTTACCGCGGCTACCCGCCGACCGAGCCGAACGCGCCCAGATCGAGCGCAACCACCGTCTCGACGAGCGTGGGCCGGAAGCCGATCGACTCGTTCAGGTGCCGCATGGCCGCGTTCTCCTCTGCATTCCTCGTCTTGACGGCCTCGACCTCCGGGTGTTCGTCGCGTAGCCGGCGCAGCGACTCGAGCTTCACGGCCCGTGCCAGGCCTTTGCCGCGCTCGGTCGCAACGGTTCCCGTGTCGTCGGTCACGGCGAGCGTCGAGCCGCGCGAGACGCGCAGCTCGGTGAACGCGGCGATCTCTCCGTCTGCCGCGATCGCGACCGTCAGACGCATCTCGCGCCCGCGACGCGCGAGCGACTCCTCCGACGCCCGCACCATCTGCGCTGTCGCCGTCGGGAACTCCATGCCCTCCGGATCGGGCGCGTCGTCCATCGCTGCGCGTGCGCGCACGTACGCATCGAGGTGTTCGTCCGGGACGCGGCCGAGCCAGGTCCGGAGGCGGAAGCCCTCCGGAGCGGACGGCTCCGGGAGCATTTCCGCGCGGAGGTCGAGCAGCGAGCGGACGACGCGTTGCTGTTCCACCGCTCCGAGCCGGGCGGCGAACCCGGCTCCGGCCGGCGTCAGGTGCTCGCCGCGCAGCGTCTCGATGCCGAGCTCGCGACAACGCGCGACGACGCTCTCGAGCAGCGCCGTGCCGATCCCTTGCCGGCGGCGCTCCGGGTCGACGAGCAGCTCGACGAAGGTGGCGGTCGGCCCATGCACATAGAGCGCCGCCATGCCACCGTCGGCGAGCCAGTGGCAGGTCGTCTGCGTCTCCGGCTGGTGGCGGTGGTAGGAGATCGCCTCGTCCCGGTCGCGCCATGGCTCTCCCGAATGGAGCGCCTCGTGGCACGCGAGCTCGAGCGCGTGGAAGCGCGCGAGCACGTCGTCCGCCGCGGTGCGGGCGTCGATCTCCTCGACGTTCATGCCCGGGTCGGCGACGTCCGGCTAGTAGCGGTGCCGGCCGTTACGGGAACGGGCCTTGTTGCTTCGGTGGATGGCCTCGAACTCCTCGAGGCTCCGGCCCGAGCCGACCGCGACGCACGTCAGCGGGCTCTCGGCGAGGTGAACCGGCATCTGGGTCTCATGGCGGAGCCGCTCGTCGAGCCCCGTGAGCAGCGAGCCGCCGCCGGCGAGGACGATGCCGCGATCCATGATGTCCGCGGCGAGCTCGGGCGGCGTCTTGTCGAGCGTGGACTTGATCGCCTCGATGATCTGCGTGACGGGCTCGTCGAGCGCGCGGCGAACCTCCTCCGAGGTGAGGATCACCGTCTTCGGCAGGCCGGTGAGCATGTCGCGGCCGCGCACCTCGGCCTGCAGCTCCTCGCGGAGGTCCCAGGCAGAGCCGATCTCGAGCTTGATCTCCTCCGCCGTCTGCTGGCCGATCAGGAGCTTGTAGTCGCGCTTGATGTGGTTGATGATCGCCTCGTCCATCTCGTCGCCGCCGACGCGCAGCGACTGCGAGACGACGATGCCCCCGAGCGAGATGACCGCGACCTCGGTCGTGCCGCCGCCGATGTCCACGATCATGTTTCCGGTCGGCTCCGCCACGGGGAGCCCGGCGCCGATCGCGGCCGCCATCGGCTCCTCGATCAGGTACGCCTGGCGTGCTCCCGCCGACAGGGTCGCCTCCTCGACGGCACGCTTTTCGACGCCTGTCACACCGGATGGGACGCAGACGACGACGCGCGGGTGCGCGAAGCGGTGCTGGTGCACCTTCTGGATGAAGTGGCGCAGCATCTGCTCGGTGACGTCGAAGTCGGCGATCACACCGTCTTTCAGCGGACGGATCGCCTGGATCGTCCCCGGCGTCCTGCCGAGCATCCGCTTTGCCTCGACGCCGACCGCATGCACCTCGCCCGAGCGCTGGTCGATCGCGACGACCGACGGCTCTGAGAGGACGATCCCGCGTCCGCGCACGTAGACGAGCGTGTTCGCCGTGCCCAGGTCCACCGCCATATCGCGGCCACCGAAGCCGGTTAGTCCCGAAAAGAGCCCCATTAGACCGCCCGGAGCATATCCGCAAAGTCAGGAAGCTCCTACGAAGGCGGCACACGTACGCCACGGCTCCCGACCTAGCGTTCGCATGAGCGACGACGGAGGCAAACGTGAACGTGGTGACGCTGATCGGCAATCTCGCGACCGAGGTCGAGCTGCGCGAGGTCGGGCCGGAGAAGAAGGTTGCGAGCTTCGTCCTGGCGGTCGACCGTACCGGCCGGGACGGCGGCGCAGACTTCGTGAGCGTGTCGGCGTGGGACCGGCAGGCGGAACTGTGCGCCGAGTACCTCGGCAAAGGACGGCGCGTGGCCGTCGACGGGCGGCTGAAGTCTCGCTCGTGGGAAGAGGAAGGCAAGCGGCGCAGCGCGATCGAGGTGGTGGCGCGGCGGGTCGAGTTCCTCGGCGGCGGGCCGCGACGCGACGAGGACCAGGGCGAAGGAGCCGACGTGATCCCCTTCGAGGCGCCGGTGGCGGGCTAGCCGAGCGAGTCGAGGAACTCCTCGATCGCGGCGAGACAGGCGTCCGGCCGCTCGCCGATCAGGAGATGTCCACAACCGGCGATCGTCCGCAGCGGCGCTCGCAGGCGCCGCGCGTACTCCATCCCGTCCTGGAGCCGAACCCAGTTGTCGCTCGCGCCCCAGAGACAGAGACAGGGACAGGTGACTCGGTCGAGCTCGCTTCGCGGATCCGAGGCGAAGAGGGCGCGTCCCGCCTGGCGCGTGTCGGTGTGGTGCGCGGGCCCGACCAGGAACGCCTCGGCGAGCTCGGGCTCGAGCGCGTCCGGGTCCGCGACGCCCCACCAGCCGAACGCCGTCCGGCGGCCGAGCCGCGAGCGCGCCCACGCCTGACGGTGAGGCGCGATCAGGCGACCGGGGCTGGCGACCCCGAGCACGGTGAGCGTCACTCGGGCCCCACGCGATGTCGAGCCGATCCCGGCCGCCGCGGCGAGGACGATGCCTCGCACCGAGGCCGGCCGCAACACCGCGGCGCGAAGCGCCACGACGCCGCCGAGCGAGTGCCCGATCCACACGGCGCCACCGATCTCCTCGGCGTCGGCGATCCCGAGAACGGCCTCCGCCAGCGCGTCGACGTCGCGCGCGTCGGGAAGCGGCGAAGAGCGTCCGTGGCCCGGCAGGTCGGGGACGAGGACGCGGTGGCGGGCGGCGAGCGACGGCGCGAGGGCGCGCCAGTTCTCGATCGTCCCGCCGAGTCCGTGCACCAACACGAGCGGCGGGCCGTCTCCGCCGGCCGCATAGCGAAGCCGCGTTCCACGCCAGTCGAGCTCGCGCTCCTCGAATCCCTCCAGCCGGTGTTTGCCCTCCGTCACCAGTAAGGCATATTCTTCGCGTGATGGATGCTTCTGCAGGGCGGGCCGAGTGATGTCCGTCGAAACGACAAGCCAGGGTGCGATCTAGCCCGCCAGCGCGTTGCGCGCGGCGGGTTTTTTCGTTCCCGGGGGAAGGAGCCGGAGAGAATGCCGAATCACCTCACGCCCGAAGAGCTGTCGAAGGAGCTCGGTCTCGACAGGCAGGACGTGATCCGGGTGTGCGTCGAAGAGGGTGTTCCGATCTACCAGGGAAAGATCGACAAGTACCTATTCCAGGCACAGCTACAGGCACTCGGGGCGACGCAGCCCCAGCACTAACCCGATTCCGGCGTCAGGCGGACTTCTTCGCCGGCGCCCTGCGAGACCGGGAGCCGGCTTTCGAGCCGGCTTTCCCGTCCTTGGAGCCCTCCGCGGAACGCCGGCTCTGCGCGTCGGCGACGCTCTGGCGAAGCGCCTCCATCAGATCGATCACAGGCGCCTCGGTGACCGGCTCAGGCGCGACGATCTCCTGGCCGGCGAGCTTCGCCTCGAGCATCTGCGCGAGGTCGCGGCGATAGTCGTTCTCGAAGTCCTCCGGCGTCCACTCGCCGGCGAGGCTCGTGATCACCTGCTCGGCGAGCTTCAGCTCGGCCTCCTGCACGTCGGTCTCGGCGACCGCCTCCTCGATCTCGTCCTTCGCGCGGACGTCCTCGGCGAAGAAGAGCGTCTCGAGCAGCAGCGCACCCGCCCTGGCACGGATCAGGCAGAGGTTCTCCTTGCCCCAGAGCACGAACTTGCCGACCGCCGCCATCCCCGACTCCTCCATCGCCCGCAAGAGCAGAACGTACGGCTTCCGCTGCGCCTCGGCGCCGGCGGGCGCGAGGTAGTACGTGCGGTCGAAATAGACGGGATCGACGTCCTCGAGGCGGACGAAGCGAAGAATCGCGATCGACTGCGACCGCTGCAGGGCGACGGCCTCGAGGTCGGCCTCCTCAACGAGGACGTACTGGCCCTTCGCGAACTCCCAGCCCTTGACGAGCTCGTCGGGCTCGACGTCACGCTCGTGCACCGGACACCAGCGCTTCTGCTTGATCGGCGTACCGCACTCGCGGTGGAGCGTGCGGAACGACACGTCCTGCCGCTGGGTCGCCAGCGCGAGCCCGACGGGGATGTTGACGAGGCCGAAGCTGATGGATCCGTTCCAGATGGTGCGCATTGGAGTCCTCAAGTGTAGTCGGGACTGCCCGAATTCTCGGTTCTCATCGCCTTCCCTTCATACGATTGCGTGCATGGAGCGGCGCACCGCGCCCAAGCTCTGGCGCGACGCCGTCCGCGACGCGCCGCCCGAGCCTGCGTATCTCGAGGAGCACGCGGACGGCTGGCGGCCGGTGTCGTGGGACGAGGCGGCGGAGCGAATCGAGGCGCTCGCGCGCGGGCTGCTGGGGCGCGGCGTGCAGCCACGGCGACCGGGTCGCGGTGCTCTCGCGCACGCGGCTCGAGTGGATCCTGCTCGACTGGGCCGTGATGTCGATCGGCGCAGTCGTCGTCGGCCTCTACCCGACGAGCTCGGCGAAGGAGTGCGAATACATCCTCGAGCACTGCGAGGCGGTGCTCGCCTTTGCGGAGGACGAGGAACAGACCCGGAAGCTCGTCTCCGTCCGCGGCTCCCTGCCCGCGCTGCGCGAGGTGATCCCGTTCGATCGCCTCGACAAGCTCGAGGCGGAGGGCCGTCTCGCGAAGCATCTTCGACCCGAGCCGGTCGCGGAGGAAGACCTCGCGACCCTCATCTACACCTCCGGCACGACCGGGCCGCCGAAGGGCTGCATGCTCACGCACCGCAACCTCGTCAGGGCCGCGACCCGTGTGGTGGAAGGGCTGCAACGCCCCGGCGACGTCGTGCTCCTCTTCCTGCCGCTCGCCCACAGCTACGGCCGTCTCGCGCACCAGGCGGCGGCGTTCCGGGGCTCCACGGTCGCTCTCGTCGCCGACGTGGCGCGCGTGCCGGAGGCACTCGCCGCCGTGCGGCCGACGATCCTCCCGGCCGTCCCACGCGTCTACGAGAAGGTCCACGCGAACACGCTCGGGGAGATCGAGCGCGCCGGCGGGCTTCGGCGGCGGATCGGTCTCTGGGCGCTCGCCGTCGGATCCCGCACGAGCCGCGACCGCCGAGAGGGAGTTGCCGTGCCTCGCGCTCGTGCGCTGCAGGAGCGGCTGGCCGAGCGCCTCGTGTTCGCGAAGGTGCGCGAGCGGCTGGGCGGGCGCCTACGGGTGGGGATCTCCGGAGCTGCGCCTCTCTCCACGGACGTGATGGAGTTCTTCCATGCGCTCGGTGTGCCGGTGATCGAGGGCTACGGCCTGACCGAGACGGCCAGCTCCGCGACCGTCAACGAGCCTGGGGACTTCCGGATCGGGACGGTGGGGCGCCCCGTCGAGGGCGCCGAGGTCCGTCTCGCCGAGGACGGCGAGATCCTGATCCGCAGCGATTCCGTCTTCTCCGGCTACTACAAGGAGCCGGAGGCGACGGCGGCGGCGCTGACCGATGACGGCTGGCTGCGCACCGGCGACGTCGGAGAGATCGACGCCCAGGGCTTCCTGCAGATCACCGACCGGAAGAAGGACCTCATCATCACCGCCGGCGGCAAGAACATCGCGCCGCAGAACCTCGAGAACGCCCTCAAGTCGTCACGCTTCGTGTCGCACGCGGTCGTCGTAGGCGACCGTCGCCCCTTCGTGACCGCATTGCTGACGCTGGACGAGGTGGAGGTCGCCTCGAGTGGCAGAGACCCCCAGGAGCTCGCTCAGGAGGTCATCGACGAGTCAACGGCGACAGGATGCGCGTCGAGCAGATCAAGCGGTTCGTCATCCTCCCGCGCGACTTCTCCGAGGACCAGGCGAGGTGACGCCGACCTTGAAGCTGCGCTGTAAGGTCATCCACGAGCACTTCGCGGAGGAGATCGAGCGGCTGTATGCAGGCGGGCCCGGCTAGCCGAGGATCCGCTTCGCGCCGTCGTACTCGGAGGAGTACCAGCCCTCGCCCAGGCTGTCGATGCTGACGACGTCGCCCGTGTGCGGCGCGTGGATGAACCGCCCGCCGCCGACGTAGATCCTGACGTGGTGGAGACCGGCGAAGAAGACGAGGTCGCCGGGCGCGAGCTCGTTCCGAGGGGACGGAGACGGCGTCCGCGTAGTTCCACTGATCGACCGTGAAGTGCGCGAGCGAGATGCCGACCTGGCCGAAGACGGACATGACGAGGCCGGAGCAGTCGAAGCCGCTCGGGCAGGCGCCGCCCCACACGTAGGGGACGCCGAGGTACTGCA
>CAWEJU010000007.1:0-92874 GCA_963809465.1 uncultured Actinomycetes bacterium
GACGCACAACTGCGTCAGTCGTGGCTGCGCCCTCTGACGCTGCTGGTGCTACCCCACAACCTCTAGGAAGCGCGGGTCCTCGCGGAGCGACACGAAGTCGTCGTCTTTCCGCGCGTTCTCCTTGAACCTCGGCCAGCCCTCGACGGCCGCCCGCAGCGTCTCGAGCGATTCGTCGCCACGCCCGAGCAGGCTCTGCATGCAGGCGACGTTGTAGAGGATCAACGCGTTCCCGGGAAACTTCTCGAGCGCCACGTGGCACGCAGCGAGCGCACCCTCGTAGTCCTGTTCGTTGTAGCGCTCGAAGAAGTCGAACAGCTCAGCCCCCGGTGGGAGGCGATACGCCTCGCCACGCCGGCCGCCGACGGCGAGCACGATCGTCTCGTCGCTCGTCGCGATCGCCTTGCGGCTCGTCCCCGGGCCGACGAAGAGGACGGTGCCGTGCGGCGCGTCGACCTCCTCGTCGTCGAGCGTGAACGTCGCACTCCCCTGCACGACGACGTACAGCTCCTCGTGGCCGTCTGAGCCAGGCTCGAGCTCGTCGTGCTGGTTGATGACTTCATCGCCGGTCCTTGCCTGGTAGGCCGCGCTCGCGCCGAAGGCGCCTATGTCGAGCGTGCGGCGGAGGCGGACGAACACCCGGTCGCCGTCACTTTCGCGGCCCTCCTGGGGAAGCGAAAGAACGCGGTAAGAGGTCTCTGCGGTTGCCATGGGGGCCTCCTCGAAGGTCGACTATGGACGGCTGCGGCGCGAAGCTGCGCCGCGCGCTCCTCGTGGACGAGCTGGGCGAACTGGGGGTCTGACGGGTACGTGGCGGGCCTCCTCCTTGACGTCGAGTATCTTGATATCGAGATACTATCAATGGAGCTATCTTGACGTCAAGAGGAATTTCGTGAACACTCCGAAGGTGCCCAGACAAAGGAAGAGCGGCGAGAGGGACCACGTCGACAGCTTCCTCGAGGAGATCAGCGCTGACCTGCCCGCCGACCTCGACCTGACGGTCGAGGGGATCGTCGACCGCATCGGCGGCATCAACCGGCGCATCAAGCGGATGCACGACGAGACGCTCGACCAGCTCGGTCTGACGTTCAGTGACTGGCACGTGCTCACGGCGCTCCGCTGGGCCGGCGAGCCGTATCGCCGCAAGGCCGGCGAGCTCGCGCGCCGCGCGGACCTGACGAGCGGCGCGATGACGAGCCGGCTCGACGCGCTGGAGAAAGAGGGGCTCGTCCGCCGCCTGCGCGATCCGGCCGACCGCCGAAGCGTCGTGGTCGAGCTGACGGAGGACGGCCGGCGGAAGCACGAGCAGGCGATGGGCATCCAGGCGCAGAAGGAGGCGCTGCTCGCGGACGCGCTGACCGACCGCGAGAAGGAGCAGCTCAACGCGCTCCTGCGCCGCGTGATGCTCACGCTCGAAGACCGGTATCCCGGAAAGCACGACTAGCATCGGCGCAGTCATGCGCGTCGCCGTCGTCGGCTCCGGCCCAGCAGGCTTCTACGCCGCCGGCGCGCTGCTGTCCGCCGACACACCCTTCGGGGTCGACATGATCGAGCGGCTGCCCACGCCCTGGGGGCTCGTCCGGCTCGGCGTCGCACCGGATCACCCGAAGCTGAAGACGGTGTCGCGCGCGTTCGAGCGGATCGCCGAGCAGCCAGGCTTTCGCTTCCTCGGCAACGTCGAGGTCGGCCGCGACATCCACCACGCCGACCTCGTGCGTCTGTATGACGCCGTGATCTACGCAATCGGCGCGCAGACCGATCGCCGTCTGGGCATACCCGGCGAAGACCTGCCTGGCTCGTGGCCCGCCACCGAGTTCGTCGCCTGGTACAACGGCCATCCCGACTTCCAGCAGCTCGACCTCGACCTCGACGTCGAACGGGCGGTCGTGATCGGGGTCGGGAACGTGGCCCTCGACATCGCGCGGATGCTCGCGCTCACCCACGACGAGCTCGCGCCGACGGACGCCACGGACGCCTCGATCGCTGCCATCGAGAGCTCGCCGATCCGGGATATCGTCGTCGTCGGCCGACGCGGGCCGGCGCAGGCCGCGTTCACGACGCCGGAGCTGCAGGAGATGGGCGAGCTCGCCGGCGCCGACGTCGTGGTCGACCCGGCCGACCTCGAGGGCGCGGAACCGAAGAACACGAACGCCGAGCGCAACCTCGCCGTGCTGCGCGAGCTCGCGGCGCGCGAGCCGGAGGGCAAGCCGCGGCGGGTCGTCTTCCGCTTCTTCCGGTCGCCCGTGGCGATCCTCGGCGAGGAGCGCGTCCAGGGAATCGAGCTCGTCCGCAACGAGCTCGACGCGAACGAGAAGGCCGTGCCGACGGAGGACCGCGAGACGCTGTCGTGCGGGCTCGTCTTCCGGAGCGTCGGCTACCACGGAGTCGAGCTTCCCGGCGTGGGGTTCGACGTCGCGAGCGGGACGATCCCGAATGAAGGTGGGCGCGTCGAGCCGGGCGTCTACTGCGCAGGCTGGATCAAGCGCGGCCCGACCGGCGTCATCGGCACGAACAAGAAGGACGCCACCGAGACGGTCGAGCTCCTGCTCGAGGACGCCGCGGCCGGGCGGCTCGTTCCGAAGCCGGAGGCGAGCGCTGCCGCGGTCGACACGCTGCTCGCCGAGCGCGGCGTTCGTGTCGTCGAGTACGCGGGCTGGACGGCAATCGACGCGGCCGAGCGTGCCGCGGGCGAGAAGGCCGGCAGACCGCGCGTCAAGCTGTGCTCGTGGGAGGAGCTGCTCGCGGCCGCAGAGCGGGTGGCGAGCGGGGCGGGGTAGTCCCCCCGATTGGGGGACATCGGCTCCCCCATCCACGCCGATGGTCCGGGTATGGAGTCCCTCGTCGTCGAATGCCTCCACTGCCACACCACCCGCGTCGCCCGCCGCGACAGCTTCAATCACTTCGAGTCGCCCGAGTGCCCGGAGTGCGGCTACCTCGGCTGGACGCCCGTGCTCGAGGTGGCGGAGACCGAGCGTCGCGCTCCGCGTGAACCGGCGCTCAACGAGCGCGCGCTTCCTTCCGTCGCGTAGCTCTCCGCGGCGGCGCCCGCCTGCACTCCCCTAGACTCGCTCGATGGCGAAGGCCGAGGAGCGGCAGCAGCTGTGGGGAGGTGAGACCGCGAAGGCCGTTGCCAACTTCCCCGTCTCGGGTGAGCCGATCCCGGCGCCCGTAGCCCGCTGGCTCGGGCGGATCAAGGGCGCCGCGGCTCTCGTCAATGCCGAGCTTGGCCTGCTCGACGAGGACAAGGCGGAGCGGATCTCTGCGGCTGCAGCCCGGATCGCCGGCGGCGAGCTCGACGATCAGTTCCCGATCGACGTGTTCCAGACCGGCTCCGGCACTTCCTCGAACATGAACGCCAACGAGGTGATCGCGACGCTCGCGGGAGAGGACGTCCACGCGAACGACGACGTCAACATGGGCCAGTCGTCGAACGACGTCTTCCCGTCGGCAGTCCATCTCGCGGCCCTCGACGAGATCGTCAACGACCTGCTGCCCGCCATGGACGCCTTGCCGCCTCGCTCGAGGCGAAGGCGCGGGAGTTCGACGACGTCGTCAAGTCGGGGCGGACGCACTGGATGGACGCAGTTCCGGTCACACTCGGCCAGGAGTTCGGGGGCTACGCCGCGCAGGTGCGCCAGGGCATCGCCCGCGTCCGTGACGCGTTGCCGCGCCTCGGGCAGATCCCGCTCGGCGGCACTGCGACCGGCACCGGCCTCAACACGCATCCGGAGTTCGCCGCACGCGTCCGGGAGCTGCTGGTGCGCGAGACCGGCCTCGAGATCTCACCGCCGGCCGATCCGTTCGAGGCGCAGGCCGCGCGCGACGGGATCGTCGAGGCGTCGGGGGCGCTGAAGACGGTTGCCGTCTCGCTGACGAAGATCGCGAACGACATCCGCTTCCTCGGCTCGGGCCCGCGCGCCGGCCTCGCCGAGATCGCGCTGCCGGAGCTGCAGAAGGGGAGCTCGATCATGCCCGGCAAGGTGAACCCGGTGATGCCGGAGGTCGTGACGCAGGTCGCCGCCCAGGTGATCGGCAACGACGCCGCGATCGCGATCGGAGGCATGCAGGGCCATTTCGAGCTCAACGTCTTCGTGCCGCTGCTCGCGCGCAACATCCTCGACTCCGTGAAGCTGCTCGCGAGCGCGTGCCGCCTCTTCGCCGAGAAGTGCGTGGACGGGATCGAGGCGAACCGGGAGAACTGCGAGCGCTACGCGGAGCTGACCCTCTCTGCCGCGACCGCGCTCAACCCGTACATCGGCTACGACCGCGCGACCGAGATCGTGCAAGGAGGCGGCCGCCTCCGGCCGCTCGCTGCGCGAGGTCGCGCGGGAGAAGGGCGTCGAGGAGTCGCGTCCTCGACGAGGCGCTCGACTACCGCAAGATGGCGAAGCCTCACGGCTGACATCCGCGGTTCGATCGATCGTTTTCACTTGTATCTTCACACCGCGAATTCCACGATACGATCCTCGTTCGCAGGACCACTATCTCCAGGAGGGGGAAACACGTGCAGATCCGTCGCTTCGCCGAGGCACGCGCCCGTAGCCTCGCGAATACCTCACACCGGCGCAGCCTCAGGCTCGCCCTCGTCTTTGCACTAATCGGCACCGCGGCCGTCGCCTCGATCGCGCTCGGGATCTCGGCATCAGCCGCGCGAGCCATGACCAGCACGGGGGCCGGAAACGAGTTTCGGCCCGAGTCCGAGCACGCACGGCCGACACTCGCAGCCAGCACCACCGCGGCATGGGAGGCCCAGCACGGCTTCAGCGGACCGACTTCGCAGCCCGGAGGGCCACCTACGCCGGTCGTTTCCCCAGGCGGTGAGCTGACCGGCAGCTTCGACGCGCTGAACCACTTCGACCAGCGCTACGCCGACAACGGCAACCAGTTCAGCCTCGAGCCGCCCGACCAGGGACTCTGCACGGATGGGACCCAGGTGGTCGAGCCGGTCAACGACATCTTCACGATCTACGACACCTCGGGCAACCAGACGAGTGGCACCGGATTCAGTGGGATCGAGTCGCTCACCCAGTTCTTCACCGGCAAGCACCAGATCAACCGGAACGATCCCAACGCCAATTACAACTACGGGCCGTTCCTCAGCGATCCGAAGTGCTACTACGACACGGCCACGAGCCGATGGTTCATGACGATCCTCGAGATCGACCAGAATCCGACGACCGGTGTCATGGGCGGCGGATCGTCGGAACTGATCGCCGTCAGCAAGACCTCGGCGGCGACCATCAGTCCGAGCGGCTGGTACTTCTACTCGATCGACACCACGAACCACGGCGGCACGGCGACGAAGGACAGTGGCGGCCCAGCACGGACGCTGCCGAGCCACCCCGGTTGCCCGTGCTTCGGCGACCAGCCGCTGATCGGGGCTGATCAGTACGGGTTCTACGTTACGTCGAACGAGTTCCCGATCACCGGGCCCGGGTTCAACGGGGCGCAGGTCTACGCCTTCGACAAGGCAAGCCTGGAGGCGGGGACGCTGAAGTTCCAGTACGTCGCCGGGTCGAGCGGACCGCTTCCGCTCGCCGAGGGGACGGCGTACTCGCTGCAGCCGGCCACCTCGCCGTCTGCCGGGGACTTCGACACGTCGCATGACGGCACCGAGTACCTGCTCTCGTCGCTCCAGTTCAGCGGGACTTTCGACAACCGGATCGCCGTCTGGGCGCTCACGAACACCTCGTCGCTGGCGACGACGACGCCGAGCGTCCACCTGCAGAGCGCGGTGCTACACAGCGAGACCTACGGCCAGCCGACCCCGGCCGAGCAGAAGGATGGCCCGCATCCGTTCGGGCAGTGGGGGGCGCACTTCTACTACGGTGGCCCACGCGACCAGCCGGTCAACACGCTGAACACCAACGACGACCGCATGAACCAGGTCGTCTATGCGGGCGGCTCCCTCTGGAGCGGGGTCAACACGATCGAGGTCGAGCACAACGGAATCGCCTGGTTCAAGGTTCGGCCGTCCTTCTACGGGAACACGCTGTCCGGCACGATCACCAATCAGGGCTACGTGACCGTGCCCGAAGAGAACGTGTTCTTCCCGTCGATCGGTGTGACTCCGGGCGGAGGACACGCCGTGATGACCATGTCCCTGTCCGGGACCGACTACTACCCGTCGGCCGTGTACTCGGTCTTCGACGGCCGCGGCTTCCACGATGTGCGGATTGCCGGGGCGGGCATCGGCCCGGCCGACGGCTTCACCGGGTACCAGCCGTTCGCGCCGGACGGCGTCGAGCGGTGGGGCGACTACTCGGCCGCCGTCTCCACGCCTGCCGGCAAGATCTGGATCGCGACCGAGTACATCAACCAGGTCTGCAAGCTGGCGGAGTTCAAGGCCGACTCGACCTGCGGCGGCACGCGTACCCTCCTTGCCAACTGGGGCACGCGCATCGCCGAGGTCACTCCCTAGCAGCCCTACGACATCGCAACGAGGCGAGGGGCCGGCTTCCGCCGGCCCCTCGCTTTGCGTGGCACGATGCACGGAGTGGGAGCCGTTGCTCTAATCGCCTCGGGCCTCTTGTGGCTCGCCCCTGCGTCGGCGCAGCAGCCCGGCACGGGGCTCTACGGCACCGTGACGAAGAGCCCGGCGAGCCCCGTCTGCGTCGCCGAGCGCGGCTGCACCGCGGTCGCAGCAGGCGCGACGGTCGAAGCGGTCCGCGGCCACACGGTCGTCGCGCACACGAAGACGGGCTCGAAAGGCGGCTACCGGCTCAGGCTGCTCCCGGGGAGCTATTCGATCCGCATCGTGGGCGCCTTCCGCGGCGGCCGCAAGCAAGCGGTCGTTGGGACCCACGGATGGACGCGGCTCAACCTCACCTTCGACACGGGGATCCGCTGAGCCGCCTATAGCCGGGCGGCCGCGCCTCTCAGCGGACGGTGATCGGAGCGACCGTCTGCTCGTGCCCTGCGGTGACTGAGATTCGGTAGTGCCCCGGACTCGCAGGGTTGCCGAGGTGCGCACTCTTTGCGAAGACGACCGTGACCGATCCGGGGGCAATCGAGGCGCAGGTGACCCCGTGCGGCGGCTGCAGCGAGATCCGCACGGTGTGAGTGCCTCGCGAAACGGAGGCCGACGCCACCGCACCGCCGCCGACACGGAGAGCTGCACGGACGATCCGCCGCGGTAGCACGAACGCGCGGGGCAGGGCGACCAGTACGGAGCTGCCGCGTAGCCGTCCGCACTGAAGCTCCCGCTGAAGAGTGAGCGTCAACTGCACAGGCCGCGCTCCGGCGCGGTCTGGGCTCAACTGTGCAGGCGTTCCCTTCGGTGCCACTGCGGTCGGACTACCAGCCGCCGGTCGAGCGCCGACAGCACCCGGCATCGCTGCCGCGGCGACCACGACTGCGGCCGCCATCACGGCGCGCATCAGTAGGCGACCGCGCCGCGACCGGTGGACGCCGCGTGCTTCTGCTCGTCGGCGCGGTAGCTCGAGCGCACGAGCGGCCCGGAGAAGACCGAGCCGAAGCCCAGCGCCTCGCCCTGCTCCCGGAACCAGCGGAACTCGTCGGGATGCACCCAGCGGTCGATAGTCGCATGCTTCGCGCTCGGCTGGAGGTACTGGCCGATCGTGACGACGTCGACGCCGTTCGCCCGCAGGTCGCTCATCGTCTCGACCACCTCGTCGTTCGTCTCCCCGAGGCCGACGATGATCCCCGACTTCGTCAGCACCGGGTAGTCGGCGAGCTCCTTTGCGCGGCGCAGCAGCCCCAGCGCGCCGTCGTAGCTCGCCTTCGCGCCGCGCATCCGCGCGTGCAGGCGCCGAACGGTCTCGATGTTGTGGTTGAAGACGTCGGGACGAGCGGCGAGCACCGTCCGGAGCGCCTCCTCCTCGACTCCGAGGAAATCGGGCGTGAGCACCTCGACCGAGGCCTCCGGCAGCTTCGCCTTGAGCGCACGGATCGTCGCCGCGTAGTGTCCGGCGCCGCGGTCTTCGACGTCGTCGCGGTCGACCGAGGTGACGACGACATGCTTGAGCCGCATCTGAGCGGCCGCTTGGGCGAGGCGCAGCGGCTCGAGCGGGTCGGGAGGCGCCTCGGGCCTACCGGAATGGACGTAGCAGTAGCGGCAGGCGCGCGTACACGTGTCGCCCAGGATCTGGAACGTCGCGGTGCCGCGACCCCAGCACTCCGCGATGTTCGGGCAGCGCGCCTCCTCGCAGATCGTGTGCAGTGAGAGCCCGTGCACGAGCTTCTGCACGTCGAAGTACGAGCCGTCCTTCGACGGGGCACGCACCTTCATCCACTCGGGCCGGCGGGGCCGCTCGGCGACGGGAAGCGATGAGCTCATGGCTGCGTTCCAGTCTAAGTGGCGTAGGGAGACTGACCGCTGCTAGCCTGAAACGGACTGTAGAGTCCGCTTACGCCAAGGAGTCGAATGAGCCGCCATTCCACGAACCCGTGGGTCGTCCTCGTCATCATCTGCCTCGCGCAGTTCATGGTCGTCCTCGACGCGACGATCGTGAACGTCGCGCTCCCGCACATCCAGACGTCCCTCGGCTTCACCGAGGCGAGCCTGCAATGGGTGATCAACGCGTACACGCTCGTCTTCGCCGGTTTCCTGCTGCTGGGCGGTCGCGTCGGCGATCTCCTGGGACGGAAGCGGTTCTTCCTCATCGGACTCGTCATCTTCACGGTGGCCTCGTTCCTGAACGGGATCGCGACGACCTCCGGGATGCTGATCGGCTTCCGGGCGCTGCAGGGCCTCGGCGCCGCGCTCATCTCCCCGGCCGCGCTCTCGATCATCTCCACGACATTCGCGGAGGGGAAGGAGCGCTCGCGGGCGCTCGGCGTCTGGGCGGCGATCGCGATCGGCGGCTCGGCGGTCGGCCTCGTGCTCGGCGGCGCGCTCACGCAGGCGTTCTCCTGGCGCTGGATCTTCTTCGTCAACGTCCCGGTGGGCATCTTCGCCTTCTTCGCTGCTCTCCGCGTGGTGCCCGAGTCGACGGGCGAGCACACGCAAAAGCGCTACGACATCGCGGGTGCCGTCACGGTCACCGGGGGGCTGATGACGCTTGTCTACGGTCTCGTCAATGCGGCCACGCACGGCTGGGGCTCGACGCAGACGATCGTTTCCTTCGTCGTCGCCTTCGCGCTCCTCGCGGCGTTCGTCCTGATCGAGCAGCGCTCGGCGGAGCCGCTCGTCCGGCTCTCGATCTTCCGCGTGCGCTCGCTCCTGACGGCGAACCTCTCCATGTTCCTCGCCTTCTCCGGGATGTTCGCGATGTTCTTCTTCAACACGCTCTACATCCAGAAGGTGCTCGGCTTCGGGCCTCTGAAGGCCGGCGTCGCATTCCTGCCGTTCACGGCCGGGATCATGATCTCGGCGGGCCTCGCCTCGAACTTCGCACCGCGGATCGGTGTCCGGCCGATCGCCGCCGCGGGCATGGTGTTGACCATCCTGGGATTGCTCCTCTTCTCCCGGATGCCGGTCGACGGCTCCTACGCGAGTGACGTCCTGCCCGGAATGATCCTCTCCTCCCTCGGCATGGGCGCGATCTTCATGCCGCTCACCCTCATTGCGACGACCGGTCTCGAGGACGAGGACCAGGGGCTTGCATCCGGCCTCTTCAATACGTCGCAGCAGGTCGGAGGTGCGCTGGGGCTCGCGATTCTCACCACGATCGCCGCCTCACACACGAACGGGCATACGGCGGCCGCTCTCGTCCACGGCTTCCACTACGCGTTCATCGGCGCGGCCGTCCTCGTCACGCTGAGCCTCGTCGTCTTCCTCGCGCTCCTGCGCAAGCGGCACGTGGCCCGGATCGAGGCAGACGTCGAGGCGGAGCCCGCGCTGGTCGAAGCAGCCTGATGACCGAGCTGCGCGCCGACGCGCGGCGCAATCTCGAGCGGGTGCTCGACGCGGCAGCCGAAGCCTTCGCCGCGTCGGGTCCCGACGCGAGCATCGACGAGATCGCGCGTCTCGCCGGGGTCGGTCACGGCACGGTCTTCCGGCGCTTCCCGACCAAGGACGACCTCATGTACGCGGTCATCGAGCGGCACGTCGCGCAGCTGCGGTCGATCGCCGAGGAGGCGCTCGCAGGCGACGATCCCGGCGAGGGCTTCTTCGACTTCGCCCGGCAGGCTGCGGAGCTCGCGATGACCACGCCGGGGCTGCACAAGTGCGTGGTGCACTGCGGCGAGAAGCCGGGCGCCGCCGAGCTCGAGGAGCTGGGCGGCAAGCTGGTCGCGCGCGCACAACGCGCAGGGACGCTACGGCGGGACATCGAGCCGGCGGAGGTCGGGCCGCTCGTCCGCGCGGCGTTGCTCGCGGCTCCTCCGGGTCAGTGGCAGCGCTACCTCGACGTCGTCCTGGACGGCCTGCGCACTTAGAGTCCCGGGTCGGATGAGCTGGTTCGTCCGCAACGTTCGAGAGATGAAGTGGTGGAATCGCGGCCCGCGCGGTTTCGTCACGGACATCGTCGGCGACGACGACGCGCAGATCGGGGTCAACGTCTTCGTCCTCGGCCCCGGCGAGCCGATGTCGATGTACCACTGGGAGGCGGACCAGGAGGACTTCCTCGTCCTCTCCGGCCAGGCGCTCCTGATCGTCGACGACGAGGAGCAGCCGCTGCGGCAGTGGGATTTCTTCCACTGCCCGCCGGACGTCCCGCACACGATCGTCGGCGCCGGCTCTGGCCCGTCGGCGATTCTCGCGATCGGCGGGCGCGAGCATGCGAAGGGCGCCTGGGGCGCCTACCCGCACTCCGAGCTCGCGATGAAGCACGACGCAAGTGCCGAGGAGGAGACGACCGACCCCGACGTCGCGTACGCCCGCTTCCCGGACCGGCACCCGGCCGAGTACCGGGAAGGTTGGCTGCCGGGCTAGCCGCTCGCGAGCTGCGCATGGACGCGCTGCGGCCAAAGGCCGGCGCCGTCCTCCGCGGGCAGCTCGTCGAGGTCGAGGCCGAAGACCTCCTCGAGTGCCGCGACAGCGTGGGGTCGTGTCTCGTCGACGGTCGTCGGCCTACCCAGCTCGCGCGCGATGGTCGTGAACATCGCGTCCTCGAGCCCGCAGGCCGTGATCCAGTCGGTGAACGGGGCCGGGTCGAGGTCGACGTTGAGCGCGTAGCCGTGCGTCGTCACCCAGCGGGAGACGTGTACTCCGATCGATGCGATCTTGCGCGGAGGACGCTGCAGCCAGACGCCGGTGAGCCCCTCGAGGCGAGTCCCCTCGACGCCGAGTGCTGCGAGGGTTCCGATCAGCGCCTCCTCGAGGTTGCGGACGTACTGCTTCACGTCGCGGCCGTGCCGTTTCAGGTCGAGGATCGGGTAGCAGACGAGCTGCCCCGGCCCGTGGTACGTCGACTTGCCGCCGCGGTTCGTCTCTACGACCTCGACCGCCGCGCCTTCGGGGACGTGCAGCTCCGCGGTCTCGTCGGTTCGTCGGCCGAGCGTCACGACGGGCGGGTGCTCGAGCAGGACGATCGTGTCCGGGATCGCGCCCTGCGAGACGGCGCCGGCGAGGGAGCGCTGCAGCTCCCATGCCTCGAGGTACGGCACCTGGCCGAGGTGGAGGACGTAGCCGGTCGCCACGCGCTCAGGCTAGCGTCCGCGCGTGGCCGTGGTTCTCGTCGAAGGGATCACCGATCGCATCGCGCTCGAGGCCGTTGCGCAGCGGCTCGGGCACGACCTGGTCGCGCAGGGAGTCGAGATCGTGCCCATCGGCGGCGCGCAGGCGATCCGCCGGGCCGCCGCCGGCTACGAGGGGCAGCGCGTCGCGGGCCTCTGCGACGCCGGCGAGGAGCGCTGGTTTCGTCGGGTGCTCGGGGATGCCACTTACGTCTGCGTCCGGGATCTGGAGGACGAGCTGATCCGCGCAGCCGGACCGGCGGGCGTCGAGCGGGTCATCGCAGCCGAGGGCGACCTCGAGGCGTTTCGCAGCTTCCAGAATCAGCCGGCCTGGCGCGGGCGCCCCGTCGAGGCGCAGCTTCGCCGCTGGCTGCAGGCCGCAGACCGCCGGGGCAGCCGCTATCCCCCGCTGCTGATCGAGGCCGTCGCGCCCGACCGGATCCCGCAGCCCCTCGCCGGAGTGCTCGCCGCTGCGCTCTAGAGCTGCTGGCCGAACATCCAGCGGTGGCCCTCGAGATCCTCCGCCGTGTAGATGCGGTAACCGATCCCCGGCTCTTCGGGCTTGCGGAGGATCGTCGCGCCCCGATCGACGGCCTTGGCGTGGTGCGCGTCGACATCGTCCACCTCGACGAACAGACCGTCGATCACCCACGGGTTGTCATGCGTCGCGCGTTCGATCTCGCACTCCTCGCGATGCCTGCGCGACCCCACGTATCCGGCGGGCGTCGAGAGAAAGATCGTCGAGCCCTCGAGGTCCAGCTCGGCGTGCGTGATCGTGCCGTCTGCGCCTGTCGAACGTGCGTCTCGCTTCTCCGTCGCACCGAACGCCGCGCAGAGCCAGTCGATCGCGGCGGCCGCGTCCTCGTAGCCGAGGAACGGGATGAGCCGGCTACTCGCCGTCGCCCTCCCACCCCTCGAGCCGCTCGCGCAGATCGCGCAGGAAGCGTCCCGCGAGGGCACCGTCGACGAGCCGGTGGTCGTACGTGAGCGTGATGTTCATCAGCGGCCGGATCGCGATCACGTCCTGGCCCAGCTCGTCCTCCACGACCCACGGCCGCTTCACGAGCGCGTAGGTGCCGAGGATCGCCGATTGCGGCTGGCTGATGACCGGCGTGCCGTGGAAGGTGCCGTAGCCGCCCGGATTCGTGATCGTGAACGTGCCACCCTGGACGTCGTCGGGCACGAGTTGCTTGTTGCGTGCCTTCGCTGCGATCTCGGCAATCCCCCGCGCGAGCCCGAGCAGGTTCAGGCCCTCGGCGTTGCGGAGGACCGGGACGATCAGGCCCTTAACCTCGGCGAGCTCGACGGCGATGCCGAGGTTGACGAAGTTGCGCGTGACGATGGAGTCGCCGCGCATCTCGGCGTTCACGTACGGGTAGTCGCGCAGGGTCTCGACCGAGGCCTTCGCGACGAACGCGAGGTAGGTGGGGTTGACGCCGTAGGCGGCCTGGTACTCCTTCTTCAGCTGCTCGCGGACGGCCACGATGCGCGAGAAGTCGACCTCGATCGCGCTCGTGACGTGGGCGGCGGTGTCGAGGGACCGGCGCATGTGCTCGGCGATCCCGCGCCGCATCGCCGTGATCGGCTCGACCGTCTCGCCGGGCAGCGTCTCGCCCGCTCCGGCGGGCACCGGGGTCGGAGGCTTCGGCTTCGGCGGAGCGGGAGCCTCGGGCTGCGCCTGCGCCGCTGGTACCGGGGCGGGAGCCTGCGGCTGCGGTGCGGGAGCCTCGGGCTGGGCCTGCGGCTCCTGCTCTTGTTGCTGCGCGCCGCCGGACTCGACGAAGGCGAGGATGTCCTTCTTCGTCACGCGACCGCCTGTGCCGGTGCCGGGCACCTGCGAGGGGTCGATCCCGTGCTCGCCGGCGATACGCGCGACGACCGGCGACACGAACGCCTTGCCGTTGCCGGTCGGTGCCGGCGCAGCCGGCTGTGTTGCGGGAGGCTCCGCAGACGGCTCGGGCGCAGTCGGTGCAGGGGTCTCCGCGGGCGAAGCCGCATCGGCCTCGGCCGCTGCCTCGGCGGTGGCCGGCTCGGCCGGAGCAGCCTCGGGCTCGGGCTCGGCTTCCTGGGCGGCCGCTGCCTCGCCGCCGGCTCCGCCGATCTGTCCGAGCTTCGTCCCGACGTCCACCGTCGCGCCCTCCTGGACGAGGATCTGCGTCAGCGTGCCGGAGGCCGGGCTCGGCACCTCGGTGTCGACCTTGTCCGTGGAGATCTCGAGCAGCGGCTCGTCGGCCTCGACCTGCTCGCCTTCCTGCTTCAGCCAGCGCGTGATCGTCCCTTCCGAGACGGACACGCCCATCTGCGGCATCACGACGTCGACTGCGGTCTCCGTGGCCATGGCTCCTCCTAGTACTCCGCGAGCTCGCGCAGGCCGGCGACGACGTCCTCGACCTGCGGGATGTATGCCTTCTCGAGCGGCGGCGAGAACGGGACGGGCGTGTCGGGGGCGGCGAGCCGCTTCACCGGCCCGTCGAGATCCTCGAACGCCTCCTCCGCGATCGTCGCGGCAATCTCGCCGCCGAAGCCGCCGGTACGCGTGTCCTCGTGCAGCACGAGCACCTTCGACGTTTTCCGTACAGATTCGAGCACCGCGGCCTTGTCCCACGGCATGACCGTGCGCAGGTCGACGATCTCGACCGAGAGGCCGTCCGAGTCGAGCTGCTGCGCCGCCTCGTCGGCGGTGTAGACCATCGCGCCCCACGTGATCACCGAGATGTCGTCGCCTTCCCGGTGGATCCGCGCCTTGCCGATCGGCGTCGTATAACGCTCCTCCGGAACCTCGGCCTTGATTCGGCGATAGAGGTGCTTGTGCTCGAAGTAGAGGACGGGGCTCGGGTCATCGATCGCGCTGATCAGCAGACCCTTCGCATCCTCGGGCGTCGCGGGGCAGACGCACTTCAGGCCCGGGATGTGCGCGAACGACGACTCCGGGTTCTGGGAGTGGAACGGCCCGCCCGAGAAGCCGCCGCCCGAGGGCAGGCGAACGACCATCGGCACCGGCGTGCCTGCACGCCAGCGCTGCTTCGCCGCGACGGTCACGAGCTGGTCCCAGGCGCAGGAGATGAAGTCCGCGAACTGCATCTCCGCTACCGGACGCAGGCCCATGATCGCGGCGCCGGTGCAGCCGCCGACGATCGCCGCCTCGGCGAGCGGCGCGTCGATCACGCGCCAGGGGCCGAACTCCTCCTGGAAGCCGAGCGAGACCTTGAAGGCACCGCCGTAGACCCCGACGTCCTCGCCGATCAGGAAGACGCGCTTGTCGCGCCGCATCTCCGTGCGGAGCCCGTCCGAGATCGCCTGCAGATAGGTCAGCTCGGCCATTACTTGTGGTGCGGGGTGTCGAGATCCTCGGGCGAGGCGTAGACGCCGTGCGTCAGGTCGGACGGATCGGGCTGCGGCGACTCCTCCGCCCGCTCGAGCGCCGTCGTGAGGAGCCTCTTCACGCCGGCGGCGATCTCGTCCTCCTCCTCGTCGCTCAGGGCGGCGTTGTCGCGCAGCCAGGTGCGGAAGCGCTCGATCGGGTCGGACTCCGCCCAGCGCTCGAACAGCGGCTTCGGGACGTAGAAGGCGTCGTCGTGGACGGCGTGGCCCTCCATGCGGAGCGTGAGGCACTCGAGCAGGGTCGGGCCGCCGCCGGAGCGGGCCTTGTCGATCGCGCGCTTCGCCTCGCGGTAGACGGCGAGGACGTCGGTTCCGTCGACGACGACTCCCTCGAAGCCGTACGCCTCGGCACGGTCGGCGACGTGCTCCGTCGCGAACTCGAGGTGCGTGGGCGTGGAGTACGCCCACTGGTTGTTGTCGCAGACGAAGACGACCGGGAGCTTGCGCGTGCCGGCGAAAGTCATCGACTCGTGCGCGTCTCCGCGCGCCGAGGCCCCCTCGCCGAACCATCCGACCGCGACCCGCGCCTCCTCGCGGATCCGGAACGCCAGGGCGCAGCCGGTGGCGACCGGAAGCATCGCCGGCAGATGGCTGACCATCGCGATCAGCCCGAGCTGCGAGTCGGCCATGTGGACGTTGCCGTCGCGGCCGTGCGTCGGGCCGTCCTGGCGGCCCATGTACTGGGCGAAGATGCGCCAGGGCTCGACGCCGCGCGTGATGTGGACGCCCATGTCGCGGTGGAGCGGCGTCCCGACGTCCTCCGGGCGCATCGCGGTCGCGACGCCGACGGCCGCCGCCTCGTTGCCGCGGCCCGTGTAGAAGGAGCCGGGGATCTTGCCCTGGCGGTAGAGGATGTGCCCGCGCTCTTCGACCCCGCGAGTGACGAGCATGTTGCGGTAGACGGTGAGCAGGTCCTCGCGGTCGAGGCCCGCCTCGCGCACCTCGTGGAGCGACCCGACCGGCTCAGCCTCTCTTGCGATCGCCATCGGGCCGAACCCTAGCGATCGTCCCAGTCGTGCGAGTCGCCGATCTGACGTAGGCGATCTCGTGTCTCCTCGGTCACACAACGCGCCGGCGAGACCCGCCTCGTACGCGGCTCGTGGCGGGACGCCGAGGGAGGCAGCCGCTTCGTAGTCGCGCGTCAGGTCGGTGTCGAAGATCGCCGGATCGTCGGTGGAGATCGAGCAGCGAATGCCCGCCGCGACGAGTTGCGGCAGTGGGTGCTCCTCGAGCGAGTGGACGATGCCGAGCCGGAGGTTCGAGATCGGGCAGACGTCGAGCACGATGCCGCGATCCGCGAGCTCTCGGACGAGCGCGGCGTCCTCGACGGCACGGATGCCGTGCCGGATCCGGTCTGCGCCGAGCGCCTCGATCGCGCCCCGCACCGACTCGGGCCCGCCTCCCTCGCCGGCGTGAGGGACGGAGGCCAATCCGCCTTCGCGTGCGAGCGCGAACGCCTCGGCGTACGGCTCGGGTGGAAACCCGTCCTCGGGGAGCCCGCCGAGCCCGATTCCCACCACGCCTCGGTCCCGGTACTTCACGGCGTAGCGAGCCGTCGTGAGGGCCTCTTCGAGCGAGTAGACGCGGGGAATGTCCGGAGTCAGCCGCACCTCGACGCCGTGCAGCTCGCGTGCTTCCTGCGCCCCGTCGCAGTAGCCGGCGAACACCTCGTCGGTGTCGATCCCGTGTCTGAGGCGCGGCGCGAAGATCGCCTCGAGATAGACGCCGCCGTGTCTCTTCGCCTCTGCCGCGTACTCGACGACGATCTCGCGGAAGTCGTCGTACTGCGTGAGCGCGCCGACCGTCAGCACGAAGACCTCGGCGAAGTGGGCGAAGTCGCGCAATCGGTAGAGCGACTCGAGGTCGTCGGGCAGCGCGTAGTCGTTCCGCCTCGCGATCGCGCGCAGCGCGTCCGGCCTCACCGCCCCTTCGAGGTGGACATGGAGCTCGATCTTGGGAAATGGCTCAGGCGCAGGCACGCGCGAAGAAGCGTAGGAACTCCGGCATGTACGCGTCCCACAACGCGAGGTCGTGCCCGCCCGGCTTGACGTGGGCGCGGACGCCCGCTCGTCGCGCATAGGCGGAGGTGGCCTGGCGGAACGGATCGCTCGCGCCGAGGTCGATCCAGAGCGGCTGCGGGGGCCGCTGCTCGAAGACGTCGTTGCGCTCGTAGTCCTCCGCGTCGTCGAAGGCGCCCGGCGCCGTGTCGCCGGCACTGAGCCAGAGCGCGGGCGATTGCGCGCCGACGGCGCAGAACCCAGGGTGGCGCGAGCCGAGCAGGAGCGCGCCGTACCCTCCCATGGAGATGCCGCCGATCGCGATCCGTCGCGACTTCGTGCGTCTGATTCCGGCGGGGATGGCCTCGCGGATCACCATCGTCCCCCAGCGTCCGTCGGCGCGGTCGTGCCAGTAGCTGTCGCCTCCACCGTCGAGGAGGAGGACGTCGGGCGCGTCGTTGTGGAGCGCCGCGAGCGTGTCGAAGAACGGCTGGCCGAGGAACTGCGACGGCCCCGCGCCCTTTCCGTGCAGGAGGACGAGGAGCCAGCTCCCGTGTCGTCGCGGCTCGACGAGGAGTTCGTGCAGGTCGCGGTGCGTCAGCCGGCTATGAAGCGTGAAGTGGACGAGTCTTGCGCCGCGGGTCGAGTCGAAGCGCGCGCCGCCGCCACAAGCGGCCGTCAACGCGACGACGGCGGCTATCGTCAGCGTGTGAGCAAGGCGGCGGACTGGCTGCGGCAGGAGCGTCGGAAAGTCCTCGGGGACTGGGTCGCATTTTGCCTCGATTGCGGCGCCGCACGGCGCTGGTTCGAGGAGTTCGAGGCGCAGTTGCCCGAGACCTGCCCGCAGTGCGGCGGCGAGCTGCTCCGGCGCTGCAAGGCGTGCGGTGCGCCGTTCTCCTCGCTCGCCGTCGTCGATTGCGAGGAGTGCGGCGAGCCGGTTCGGCCGAATGAGCTGTTCGGCGCGAAGATCCGGCGCGTGTAGCGGGTCGCGAATTTCCTTGTCACACTGTTGAGTGAGGGAACGCGTTGGGACCGTGGGTCCTGCGCCGATACGCCGCTACTGAGGGGACACACGTGAACCACAGGACAAGCCGTCTAATTCCGCACGGCCTCGTGCTCGTTTTCGCCGCGCTCGCCGCGTCCATGGCGCTCGTCGCGCCTACGCAGACGGCGTCGGCCGCCGTCGGCAACTGCACCCGCGACGCGTCGTGGGGGACGCCGAGCTCGGCGTTTGCCGCCCAGGTCGTGACGCTCGTCAACCAGCATCGTCAGGCGCTGGGCCTTCCGACGCTGGGGGTGTCGCCGACCCTGACCGCCTCGGCCGAGTGGAAGTCGGCCCACATGGCCTACTACCAGTACATGCAGCACGACGACCCGGCGCCGCCGGTCGCGCGGACGGTTTCGGACCGGCTGGCCGCGTGCGGCTATCCGATGCAGAACATCGGTTGGGGCGAGAACATCGCCTACGGCTATCAGACGCCGCAGGACGTCATGAACGCCTGGCTCAACTCGTCGGGTCACAAGGCCAACATCGAGAACGCGTCCTTCCGGGCGATCGGCGTCGGAGCCGTCCAGAGCTCGAACGGCTATTGGTACTGGACGCAGGATTTCGGCACGCTGCTCGACTCGGGGTCGTCCTCGCCGCCGCCTCCGGGCCCGTCGGCGCCGACCGTCACGCTGACGTCGACACCAGCCGCCTCGACGACCTCGACCTCCGCGTCGTTCGCTTGGACGACCACCGGCGCTCCCACGAGCGTCACGTGCTCGCTCGACGGAGGTGCCGCGGTCGCGTGCACATCGCCGCGCTCCTACTCGGGGCTCGCCGTCGGCACGCACCGCCTGGTCGTCACCGCGGCGAACTCGGCCGGCTCGGGAAATGCGACGTACTCATGGACGGTCACCACGTCCCTGGCGGGCGCGCCCACTGTCCGCTTCACGTCGCTCCCGGCTCCACGGGCGTTGTACTCGAACTTTGCGTGGACGACGACCGGCACCGTCACGAGCACGACCTGCTCGCTCGACGGCGCGTCGCCGGTGGCGTGCAAGTCGCCGACCTCGTACTACAAGCTCCGCACCGGTATGCACACGTTCACCGTGCGCGTCTCCAACGCTTGGGGGTCGAGCAGCGCGACGTACACCTGGGCGCGGTAGGAGCTTCGGTGAGGCCCGGCGCGGTGCGAGCCGCGCCGGGCTCAGAACTACCTAGAAGATCTTGTCCTCAGGGAAGCCGGGGACGACCGGCCCGCTCATGATCTGCGAGAAGCGGATGACCGTGATCAGGTCGTCCGTCCCGACGTCGCGGTTGTAGAGCTGGCCGAGGAAGTTCGCCATCTCGTCGGTACGGCGGATTTCGGGGTTGTCGTGCTCGATCTCCCGGGGCGACAGGTCGCCGAGCGTCTTCACTTCGACCTTGTCGATCACTGCGTCGAAGACGTGCTCGCGCGGGCTGAAGCGGACACCGCAGAGGACGCGGACGACCATGCCCTTCTTGTACTTGCCCGACTTGTCTCCGAGCCGGATCGTGGCGGATTTCCGGCCCGAGCGGAGCTGGTCGGCGACGAGCGGCGAGTAGAAGTTGAGCGCGTACATCGCTGGACGGGGAGTCTGCCAGCTACGCGGGCGTGCGTTGAACGTGCGCGCCGGTCAGCTCCTCCGGCGAGGAGCACCCGAGGAGGCAGAGGGCGAGCAACAGCTCGTCCCGCAAGAGCTCGAGGACGTGCCGGACGCCGTCCTCCCCCGCGGCGGCGAGGCCGTACATCGACGCGCGGCCGACGAGCACCGCCCGGGCTCCGAGTGCGAGCGCCTTGGCGACGTCGGCGCCCCGGCGGATCCCGCCGTCGACGTAGATCTCGACGCGGCCCCCGACCGCTTCGACCACCTCCGGCAACGCGTCGAGCGTTGCGGGGACGCCGTCGAGCTGCCGCCCGCCGTGGTTCGAGACGACGACGGCCGCCGCCCCGTGCTCGACCGCCGTGACGGCGTCCTCGGCGGTGGCGATCCCCTTCAGGACGAGGGGCAGCCGGCCCTCGCTCGCGATCCACTCGAGGTCGCGCCACGAGACCGAGGCGTCGAGCAGCGCGAATTGATCCGCGGGATTCTGCGGCGCGTCCCCGATCGCCGAGCGGGCGTACGGGAGCGGCAGCTCCGTCGGGATCTCGAAGCCTGCACGCAGGTCGCGCTCTCGCTGGGCCAGGCGCGGAGTGTCGACCGTGAGGACGACGGCGCTGCAGCCGGCAGCCGCGGCGCCGGCGAGATGCTCGCGCGTCACGCCGCGGTCCTGGAAGACGTACAGCTGGCACCACTGCGCCAGCCCGGGCGCGGCGGCGGCGATGTCCTCGTGCGTCCGCGTCGAGAATGTCGAGACGCACATTGCGGCGCCCACGGCAGCGGCGGCGCGCGCCGTCGCGCACTCGCCGTCGGGATCGAAGAGCTGCTGGTAGGCGACCGGCGCGACGAGGACCGGCAGCTCGAGCCGCGTCCCGAGCACGGTCGCCGCCGCCGACACGTTCGAGACGTCGCAGAGGACGCGGGGCCGGAACGTCCACCGCTCGAAAGCGGCGCGGTTCTCGCGGAGCGTCCACTCGTCGCCCGAACCGCCGGCGAGGTACGCCCAGGCGCCCGGCTCGAGCCGCTCCTCCGCGAGTCGTTCGTAGTCGGCGATCGAGAGGGGATCTCCCATCCGCCTACGACTCCTCGGCGGAGCGACGAAAGATCTCGCCCGCCGCTTCGTGGAAGCCGGTCGGCAGATCCTGGGCGGCCATCGTGCGGGCGATCTCGTCCATCTCCCCGATCCAGCGCCAGCCTTTCGCGCGAGCCGACCGGGCGGCCCCGTCGGATCGCTCCTCGAGCTCGGGGATGGAAAGGTGCCACTCGGCGAGCAACGTCTCCTCGACCCCTTCCGCCCGAGCGAGCGCACGCACCGCGAGCAGCAGGGCGGCGCTGCCCTTCGTCCAGCCGGCATAGGCCGCCTTGAGCGCCGAGGCCGCGCCGGGCTCGTCGGAGACGACCCTCGCGTCGACGTCCGTGTCGGCGAAGAGCTCGGCGATTCCTCCCGCCTCTCCGCCGGAGAGGTAGAGCCGGGTCGTGCCGGGTCGGTGCGGCGGCGGGCCGACGATGCCTCCGTCCACGAAGCGGCTCTGCAGGCCCGCGATCGTTCGGGCCGTCTCCGGGGAGATCGCGTTCGCGTCGACGTAGATTCCGGTGAAGCCGCGCGCCGATCGAGCGACTTCGACCGCCGCGTGCGGCGGGCAGATCGAGAGCAGGATCTCGCAGCGGCGGCAGAGCTCGGCGACCTCGCCGGCATCCTCGAGGCCGGCTCGCTCCGCGCGCTCCGCGGTGGCTGCACTCCGTCCGGCAGAGGCCCAGGCGACGGTCTCGCCCCCCGAGCGCAAGGCGACGCGCGACCGCCGCTCCCATCTCGCCGGGATGCAGGAGGCCGACGATCGTCACGGCTCCAGTCTCGTCGATCCGCCCCCGATCCGCTCCAGCGCCTTTGCGGCCATCTCGCGCTCGCCGCCGTAGGCGAGCAGCCGTGGCGCCTCTTCGAGCGGCAGCCAGCGCGCCTCCGCCACCTCGACCCGCATCGCGTCCTCGATCTCGCCGATCCGCCCGCGCCCGGCACGGAGAAGGAAGAAGCTCACCACCTTGAAGATCCGCTCGCCCTTCGCCCCTTCCCACGAAGCCGTGTAGACGTAGCGGACGTCGCCGAGCTTCTCCACGAGCCGCCCCTGGACGCCGGTCTCCTCGTGCACCTCGCGTACGGCGGCCTCGGCTGCCGACTCGCCCGGATCGATGCGGCCCTTCGGAAGGGCCCAGAGGCCCTCGGGACGGCCCTGCGGGCGGATGACGGCGACCATGGGACGGCCGCGGGTCGTCCGCACGAGCACGCCTCCGGCGGAGAATTGTCGCTGCACGGCCCGGTTCTACCAGCCATTTGCCGGTTGGCACTTGCACGGCTCGAGTGCCAACCGTACAATGGTCTCGGCACTCGGGAGGTTAGAGTGCCGATGTAACTGTCACTGAAGCAGTCAGGAGGCTCTGCATGAACCTGAAGCCGCTTGGTGACCGCCTCATCGTCGAGGTCCTCGAAGAGGAAGAGACGACGACGAGCGGCATCGTGCTTCCGGACACCGCGAAGGAGAAGCCGCAGCGCGGCCGCGTCCTCGCCGTCGGCCCGGGCTCCCGGGACGACAACGGAAAGTTCGTCCCGATGGACCTGGCGGAGGGCGACGAGATCGTCTTCTCCAAGTACGGCGGGACCGAGATCAAGGTCGGCACCGACGACTACCTGATCCTGCGCGAGTCGGATGTGCTCGCGAAGGTCACCGGCGATCGTGAGCCGGCCGGCGCCACTGCCTAGAGAGACAAACGGAGGTCAGAAGAAGACATGGCTCACAAAGAGCTGAAGTTCAACGAGGATGCGCGGCGCTCGCTCGAGCGCGGCGTGAACATCCTCGCCGACGCGGTCAAGGTCACCCTTGGCCCGAAGGGGCGCTACGTCGTGCTCGACAAGAAGTTCGGCGCTCCCACCATCACGAACGACGGCGTCACGATCGCACGCGAGATCGAGGTCGAGGACGTCTTCGAGAACCAGGGCGCACAGCTCGTGCGCGAGGTCGCCACGGCGACGAACGACGTCGCAGGCGACGGCACGACGACGGCGACCGTGCTTGCGCAGGCGATCGTCCGCGAGGGGCTGAAGAACGTCGCGGCGGGCGCGAACCCGATGGGGCTGAAGCGCGGCGTCGAGCAGGCCGTCGACGCGGTCGTCGAGAACCTCAAGACGCAGTCGAAGGACGTCTCGGGCCGCGAGGACATCGCGCGCATCGCGACCGTCTCCTCCCGCGAGCGGGAGATCGGCGACGTGATCGCCGACGCGATCGAGAAGGTCGGCAAGGACGGCGTCGTGAACGTCGAGGAGGGCCAGACCCTGGGCCTCGAGCTCGAGTTCACCGAGGGCATGCAGTTCGACAAGGGCTACCTCTCGCCCTACATGATCACCGACCCCGAGCGCATGGAGGCGGTGCTCGAGGATCCCTACATCCTCATCGCCAACCAGAAGATCGGTGCGGTCAAGGACCTCCTGCCGGTGCTCGAGCAGGTCATCCAGTCCGGCAAGCCGCTGCTGATCGTCGCGGAGGACGTCGAGGGCGAGTCGCTCGCCACGATCGTGGTCAACAAGCTCCGCGGCACCTTCCAGGCCGTCGCCGTCAAGGCGCCCGGCTTCGGCGACCGCCGCAAGCGGATGCTCGAGGACATCGCGATCCTCACCGGCGGCGAGGTGATCACCGAGGAGATGGGCCTCAAGCTCGAGAACACGAAGCTCTCGCAGCTCGGCCGCGCCCGCCGCGTCGTCATCGACAAGGACACGACGACGATCATCGACGGGGCCGGCGACACCGAGGGCATCAAGGGCCGGATCAAGCAGCTGAAGTCGGAGATCGAGAACACCGACTCCGATTTCGACCGCGAGAAGCTCCAGGAGCGGCTCGCGAAGCTGTCCGGCGGCGTCGCCGTCGTCAAGGTCGGCGCTTCGACCGAGACGGAGATGAAGGAGAAGAAGCACCGCGTCGAGGACGCGCTGCAGGCTGCCCGTGCGGCTCTCGAGGAGGGCCAGGTTCCGGGCGGCGGCGTCGCGCTCATCAACGCGGCGGACGCGGTCCGCGAGGACGTCGTCGGCAAGCTCGAGGGCGACGAGCGGACGGGCGCGCAGATCATCATCCGTGCGCTCGAGGAGCCGCTTCGCCAGCTCGCCTACAACGCGGGCCTCGAGGGCTCCGTCGTCGTCCAGCAGGTCCGGGGCGCCGAGAAGGGCTTCGGGCTGAACGTCGAGACCGGCGAGGTCGAGGACCTGCTCAAGAGCGGGATCGGCGACCCGACGATGGTCACCCGCTCGGCCCTGCAGAACGCGGCGTCGATCGCGAAGAACATCCTCACCACCGAGGCGGTCGTCGCCGAGGCCCCGGAGAAGAACCCCGTGGGCGCCGGCGCCGGCATGCCGGACATGGGCGGGATGATGTAACGAGCCGCTTCCGCGGCTTTGCGCGAAGGGCCGGCTCAGCCGGCCCTTCGTCGTTCAGGCCGGCTTGCGCGCGAGGATGACCTCGGTGTCGCCCGGCCAGTCCCAGAAAACGCCCTCGGGGGAACGCGACCTCAGCAGGTCGCGCACCTCGCGGGCGAAGTCCTCCGCCCGTTCGCCGAACAGGTGCGGCGCCGAGGTGGAGAGGGAGAAGTAGCCCGACAGCACGCTTTCGCTGTCCCGCAACAGGTCGGGTATCCCGGGGGCGAAGACCGACCGTGGCGTGCCGAACCGGGTATGCACGAGGACGTCCTCGAAGCGGTGGGTCCGGAGCGGCGCGATGCCCCGGCCGACGCGCCTGGTCGTGCCCAGGAATTTCTCCACCAGCGCTCTGATCTCTGCGTGCGGGATCGCGGGCGGGCCGGGGCTCGGCGGCTTCGGCCGACCCTCGACCGTGTGGACGATGAGCGCCATGGCGCCGCCCGGCTCCAGCAGGTCGTAGACCGCCTCGGCCACATGCGCCTCGTCCGTCCAGTGGAAGGACTGGCCGAAGGTCACCGTCCGGAAGGGGCCCGGCGCCGCCTCGGGGAGATCCTCGGCGACGGCCTGGACCCAGTGGATGTTCGTGATCCCTCGCCCGTCGGCCGCGCGGCGAGCCTCGGCGAGCATGGCCGGGTCGGGATCGAGGCCCACCGCCTCCTCGAACAGGTCGGCGAGGCGGACGGTGAGGATTCCCGGGCCACAGCCGCCGTCGAGCAGCCGTCCGCTCCCGTCCAGCCCCAGCTCCTCGGCGAGAACGGCCTCGAGCTGCGGCGAGTAGGGCGGTCGCCCCGGGCGGTAGTGGGTTGCGGAGCCCTGGTAGATGGTGGGGTCGTAGGACACCCGCGAGAACGTAGCCCCTGGCAAGAGAAACGGCGCCTTTGCGGGGCGCCGTTCTCTTAGGGGGAGGTGGTTCTCCGGTGCTATCGGCACCAACCATCTCAACCTTTAGGGCCTCGTGCGGCTTGTACGTGAGTCAGAAGCCGTACCTCTCCTCTTTCCAGGGATCCGCGTCGTTGTGGTAGCCGTACCGCTCCCAGAAGCCGGGCCGGTCGGACGCGGTCAGCTCGAGCCCGTCGAGCCACTTCGCGCTCTTCCAGAAGTACCGGGACGGGACGACCAGGCGCACAGGCCCGCCGTGCTCGACGGGCAATAACTCACCGTCCGCCTCGTAGACGACCAGCGCGTTCTCCTCCTCGATCGCCGCGAGCGGCAGGTTGGCGGTGTAGCCCGCCTCGGCATGCGCGATCGCGAAGCGCGCGGATGGCTTCGGCCGGCAGAGCTTCGCGAGCTCCCGCCAGTGGACACCGCGGAAGCCGGCGTCGAAGCGACTCCAGCGCGTGACGCAGTGGATGTCGGTCGTGATCTCCGTCGTCGGCAGCGCGCGCAGCTGCTCGTAGTCGAGCGCGATCTCCTGTTCGACCTCCCCGAAGATCCGCAGCCGCCAGGTCGCGAGGTCGACGTGCGCCTGGCGGCCGGCGGTCAGCACGGGCCACTTCTCGGTCAGGTGCTGGCCCGGCGGCAGGCGCGCAGGGTCGTAGCCGGCGGCGCGCACCTTGGCCTCGGCCTTGGAACGGAAGAGCGGCACGGCTTCCTACACTAGATCGCATGGAAGCGGCTGCGAGAGAGCGGGAGTTCGTCCGTGTCGCCGGGTCGGATGCCGCCGACTACCTGCAGCGGATGGTCTCGAACGACGTCGAGGCGCTCGCCGCCGGCGAGGCGTGCCCGGCCCTCCTCCTCACCGCGAAGGCACGCGTGCTCGCGCCGCTCGTCGTTCTGCGCCGTGCGGACGACGACTTTCTCCTGCTCACCGAGCCCGGCCTGGGCGAGGTCGTGCGCGCGCACCTGACGCGAATGCGCCTTCGCGCGCGTTGCGAGATCGAGCCGGAGGAGCACGAGTCGGTGCTGGTCTTCGACGGTGACGCGGGGTTCGCAACGGACTGGCCGGGCGCGCGCGAGGTGCTCGACGGCTCTCTCGAGCCGACGCTTGGGGACGAGGAGCTCGAGCTGCGGCGGATCGAGAGTGGCGTGCCGCGCTGGGAGCGCGAGATCGACGACCGCATCCTCCCCGCCGAGGCAGGCCTCGACGAGACACACGTCTCCTTCTCCAAGGGCTGCTATCCGGGCCAGGAGCCCGTGGCGCGCCTTCATTTTCGCGGCCACCCGAATCGCCGCTTGCGGATCGTGGAGCTCGACGAGGTGCCGGAGTACGACGCGCCGCTGTTGCACGACAGACGGGAGGTCGGCCGGGTCACGAGTGGCGCGCGCCGCTCGGACGGGACGGTCGTGGCGCTCGCGTACGTGCGGACGGAGGTGCCGGATGACGCGCCGCTCGCGCTCGCGGCTCGAGCCGGCTGAGTGGTACTCGATTCGCCGTGTACGTAGCAGCAAGCCGGCGACCTACACGTGCCCGCTCTGCGGCTACCACCTCCACGCGATGAGCGATCACGTCCTGATTGCGCCGGAGGGGGACACGAGCCGCCGCCGCCACGCGCATCTCGAGTGCGTCGCGGCGGCGAACCTGCCGGGCCGTCCTGCACGGCCCGGGCTGCTCTCGCGGCTGCTGGGCCGGGACTAGCCCAGCGCTACACTGGCGGTCCCGAGCGCCCGTAGCTCAGGGGATAGAGCGCTGCCCTGCGGAGGCAGAGGTCGCATGTTCGAATCATGCCGGGCGCATTTTGCAGTGCCGTAGTTCTTGATCTTCAGGAGGAGGGGGCTCGTGGGGGAACCATGGGTTCCCCCACGTTTTCTCTGCCCTGCGGAGGCAGAGGTCGCATGTTCGAATCATGCCGGGCGCATTTCTCCGTGCCCTACGCGCCCGACCGCCCCTGAAGTAACTATGACCGCGTGAGGCTCTCCGACCGCCGCTGGGACCACTTCGCTCTGGCCGCGATCGGGGTCGGCGCGGCGGCACGTGCGGTCTGGATCTTCTGGCTGCACAAGCCGCTCGACTACCTGTACTCGGACATGAGCACCTACCTGACCTACGCGAAGCAGATCGCGGACTGGCAGGGGCTCAACATCTACGCCACCTTCCAGCCGCAGGGGCTGCATCTGCTCCTTGCGCTCCCGCTCGCCGTGCTGGGTGACGGCCGGACCGGGCTCTGGGGGGCAGCCGCGATCTGGTGGATACTCGGCGCGGCGACACCCTTCTTCGCCTGGCGCCTCGCGCGGCTGCTGCTGACGCCTGCCGCCGCGGCGTTGACGGCGCTCTTCGTCGCGATCTGGCCTCTCTCGGTCACCTACTCCGGCTACTTCCTTTCCGAGGGGCCGGGCATTGCTTTCCTGCTCGCGGCGATCTGGATCGGCTACGAAGCGCAGCGCAGGGAGGGAAGGCCGGCGCTGATGCTCGGCGCGCTGGCCGGTGTGCTCGGCGCAGCGGCTGTCGCGATCCGGCCCCAGTACCTGCTCAACCTCGCGCTCGTGGCGGTTCCGTTCCTGCCCCGCCGGCCCCTGAACCGGGCTGCGACCGGCGGATTCGTCGCCGTGGCCGTCGTGCTGCTGATCGGCGTCTGTGCCTTCAACACGGCTATCGCCGGCCGACTCACGACCTTCAGCCGCGAGGGGGGCGTCACCTTCTACCTCGGTCAGTGCCACATCCGGCACGTCGATGTTCGGACGGCGACGATCTACTACGCCATCGATCCGCCGGTCTACGTGCAGACCGGGGGCAATTCCGCTTCCTTCCCGGGTCACCAGATCTGGGAGGAGGGCTTCTTCTACCGCAAGGGCCTCCATTGTCTCGCGCACGAAGGCGCGCACTGGCCCGTCCACGCCGCTCGGATGATTGCGGACATGACGGCGACCTCCGTGCCCTGGCCGCTCGTGGACGAGCCCACGCTCAGTCGCGTCGCCGACTGGACGAACACCGTCTACGGCTACGGGTTGCTCCCGCTCGTGATCGTGCTCGCCCTTGTCCGTATCGCGCGCCGTGTGCCGACCGCCGCAGGCGAGAAGGCGCTTCTCGCCCACCTGCTCTGCATCGTCCCGGTGGCGCTGGTCTTCTTCGGCGACCCCCGCTTCCGGTCGACCTACGACGTCTTCGGCCTGGCGCTGCTGGCCGCCGCTCTCGCCGGCTTACCCGAGCTGAGGAAGACGTGGGGGAACCGTGGCTCCCCGTCGCCTTCCAGCGCCCGGTCGCGTTAGGCCGCAGCGGTGAAGACGGCGGGTAGGCCCGCCGGTGGTCGAGAATCGGGTTGTGCCGCTGTACCTCACAGAGCAGGACGTGGCAGAGCTGCTCTCGCCCGCCGACGCCGTCGAGGCGATCGAGGCGTGCTTCGTCCGCCTGGCCGCCGGGAGCGTCGAGAACCGTCCGCGCTACCGGCTGCGGCTCGAGGGCGGAGCGCTCGCGGTCATGGCCGCCGCCGACCTCGAGCTCCGATACGCGGGCGCGAAGGTCTACGCCGGCTTCCCCGACGGCGCGCGCTTCGTCGTCCTCCTCTTCCGAGCCGACGCGCCCGAGCTCGTCGCCGTCCTCGAGGCGGACAAGCTCGGCCAGCTGCGCACCGGTGCGGCGAGTGCCGTCGCCGCGAAGCACCTCGCGAAGAGCGGGGCCCGCAGCCTCGGCCTGATCGGTTGCGGCTGGCAGGCGGAGTCGCAGCTCGCCTGCATCCGCGCGGCGCTTCCGGAGCTCGACCGCGTCGTCGCGTACTGCCGCACGGAGGAGCGGTTGCGCGCGTTCTGCGAAGAGCACGGCGCCGAGGCGGGCGAGAGCCATCGCGATCCGGGGGAGTGCGAGATCGTCGTCACGGTCACGAGCTCGCCCGATCCGGTTCTGCGGGGGGAGTGGCTCCAGCCGGGCGCCCTGGTCTGCGGTGTCGGCGCGAACGACGGCCGCCGCCGTGAGCTCGACAACGTCGTTCTCGAGCGCGCGGCCTTCGTCTGCTGCGACTCGCGCGACGACGCGCGGCTCGAGTCGGCCGACCTCATCGAGCCGATCGAGTCGGGTGTGCTCGACTGGCTCGAAGTGCACGAGCTGCAGGAGGTCGTCGCGGGAGAGGTCCGCGGCCGTCAGTCGGACGAGGACGTCGTGGTCTTCAAGTCCAACGGCCTCGCAGCCTGGGATGTTGCCGCGGCGGCCGCAGTCTTCGACCGGGCGCGGTCGGCGGGCGCCGGCCAGGAGGTGTCATAGTCAGGCCGTGCAGGCGTCCACCGACCGCGGTCGGTTCGCGGAGCGGGTGCTCCACGGCGTCGACTCGACCGGCGACCCGGAGACGGTCGTCATCTGGATCGAGCGGAAGGTGGGCGGCGTCTGGGCAGTCGGCCGCGCCGTCAACCCGGAGCGGCGCGAGGCGAAGAGGCCGCGGCCGGAGGACTACGTCTTCGAGGGCTACGAGCTCGGCGACGCGCTCCAGGAGGCCAACGAGACGCTCGAGGACGATTTCACCGTCTCGGAGCGGGACGGGCACGCCGAGCGAGTCCGGCCGTTCACCCGCGACGAGCTCCTCAAGCCGCTCGAAGCCTGGTTCTTCGGCCGCTCGTGAAGCTGACCTTCGGCTTCACGCCGTGCCCGAACGACGCCTTCGCATTCCACGCGCTCGTGCACGGGCTCGTGCCCGCGCGGTTCGAGGTCGAGCCGGTCCTGCTCGACATCGAGGAGCTGAACCGCCGCGCAGCGGCGGCGGAGCTCCAGCTCACGAAGCTCAGCTTCGGCGCCGCGGCGGCGGTAGGCGATCGCTACCGGCTGCTCCGGAGCGGGGCTGCCCTCGGTCGGGGCGTCGGCCCGCTCGTCGTCGCGCGCGAAGCCGGTTCCCTCGCGGAGGCGGCGGCCGGGCGCATCGCTGTCCCCGGCCGGGAGACAACGGCCTTCCTGCTCCTCCGTCTCGCCGCACCGGCACTCGGCGAGGTTGCCGAGCTCCGCTACGACCGGATCCTCGACGCGGTCGTCGCCGGAGAGGTGGATGCCGGTCTGATCATCCACGAGAGCCGCTTCACCTACCGCGAGCACGGGCTCGTCTCGGTCGCCGACCTGGGCGAGTGGTGGGAGGGCGAGACCGGCCTGCCCGTCCCGCTGGCGGGGATCTTCGCGCGCGGCGACCTCGAGCCGGAGCTCGCCGACGGGGTCGAGGCCGCGATCCGCGCCTCGGTCGAGTACGCCTTCGCCCACCCGGAGGCGAGCCGCGACTACGTCCGCTCGCTCTCGCAGGAGATGTCGGACGAGGTCTGCGCGGCGCACATCGCGCTGTACGTGAACGAGCACAGCGTCGACATCGGCGACGAGGGGCTCGTCGCGATCGACCGGCTGCTCGGTCGGGCCGCAGCGGCTGCCTAGACTCATTCCCCATGCCCAGGGCCGTCGTCCTCTCCGCCGTCCGCACTCCGATCGGCCGCTACGGCGGGGCGCTCTCGGGCGTGCGGCCGGACGACCTCGCGGCGCTCGTGATCCGCGAGGCGGTGGCACGCGCCGGGGTGCCGGCCGAGGAGATCGAGGACGTCTGGCTCGGCGCTGCCAACCAGGCGGGCGAGGACAACCGCAATGTCGCGCGCATGGCGGCGCTGCTCGCCGGGCTGCCGGAGTCGGCCGCCGGCGTTACCGTCAACCGGCTCTGCGCCTCCGGGCTCGCGGCCGTCGTCGGCGCCTGCCACGCGGTCGTCGCCGGCGACGGCGACCTGTTCGTCGCCGGCGGAGAGGAATCGATGAGCCGCGCTCCTTTCGTCACGCCGAAGGCCGAGAAGCCGTTCGGGCGGGGCGACCGGCCGCTGTACGACACGACGCTCGGCTGGCGCTTCACGAACCCGAAGCTCGTCGAGCTGTTCCCGCCGGAGTCGATGGGCGAGACCGGCGAGAACGTCGCCGAGCGCTGGGGCGTCTCGCGGGAGGATCAGGACGCGTTCGCGCTGCAGTCGCAGCAGCGCTGGGCCGCGGCCGACGAGGCGGGCCGGTTCGCCGACGAGCTCGTCCCGGTCGGTGACGTGACGCGCGACGAGCATCCGCGTCCCGACACGACCGCCGAGAAGCTTGCGGCGCTCAAGCCGGCGTTCCGCGACGGCGGCACGGTCACGGCGGGCAACGCGTCGGGCATCAACGACGGCGCCGCGGCGCTGGTGATCGCGTCGGAGGAGAAGGCGCGCGAGCTGGGCATCGAGCCGCTGGGCGCGTTCGTCGGCAGCGCCGTCGCCGGCGTCGACCCGCGCGTGATGGGCGTCGGCCCGATCCCGGCGGTGCGCAAGGTGCTCGAGCGAACCGGCGTCTCGCTCGACGCGATCGACCTCGTCGAGCTGAACGAGGCCTTCGCCTCGCAGAGCCTCGCCGTGATACGCGACCTGGGCCTCGATCCCGAGAAGGTGAACGTCAACGGCGGCGCGATCGCGCTGGGCCACCCGCTCGGCATGAGCGGCGCCCGCCTCGTGGTCTCCCTCCTCCACGAGCTCCGCCGTCGCGGCGGCCGCTACGGCCTGGCGACACTATGCGTCGGCGTCGGCCAGGGTCAGGCCGCGCTGTTCGAGCGATGAACAGCGCGGACGTCGACCTCCGTCGCCGCACCTACGCCTTCATGGTCGACAACGGCCGGGCACCGCGGGCCGAGGAGATCGGCGATGCCGGTGAGGTCCTCGCGGGCTGGCGACGCCTGCACGAGGAACATGCGCTCGTCCTCAATCCGGCGACCGACGAGATCCGGATGCTCAACCCGCTCTCGGCCGTGCCGACGGCCTATCGCGTTCGCGCCTCCGACCGTTGGTGGTACGCGAACTGCGCCTGGGATGCGTTCGGCGTGTGCGCCGCGCTCCACGTCGACGGCCGGATCGAGACGTCGTGCCCCGACTGCGGCGAGCCGATCGCGGTCGAGGTGCGTGAGGCGAAGCCCGACCACGAGAGCCTTCTCTTCCATGTGCTGGTCCCGGCGCGTCGGTGGTGGGACGACATCGTCTTCACCTGAACGACGATGAATCTCTTCCGGTCGGAGGAGCACTTGGAGAAGTGGCTCGGTGGGCGGACGGCCGGCGCAACCATGAGCGTCGGGCAGCTGAACGAGCTGGCCCAGGCGTGGTGGGACGACCGCTTCTCGCCAGACTGGGTGCCGCATACGCGTGAGCAGAACCAGGCGATCCTCGACCGCCTCGGTCTCACCGGCCCGTTCTGGCAGCTCGCCTAGCCGACCGGCGGCCTGATGTAGATCACGCCCTCGTGCTCGATCGGCACGAAGGGCGCGCCCACGCTGAGGACGACGCCTTCGACCTGATGGAAGAGCTCAGGGCCGCCTTCCCCGATCGGGACGACGATGCCGACCTCGTCCTCCGGCTCGGCGTGTAGGCCCTCGTTTCGCAGCGCCTCGAGCAACCGGTCGCGGTCGGGGATGCGCGCAGCCTCCACGCGGATCGTGCTCGCCATGTCGTCTCCTCTCGTTGGCCCTTCGGATCCGAAATCTACCCGCACCTGTGGCTATGACAAACCGCTAAGTTCCGGCTCGTGGCGGTGACGGCGGGTCAGGAGTACGGGCTCTTCATCGGCGGCGAGGTCGTGGAGCCCGCATCGGGCGAGATCCGCGACCTGCAGGAGCCGGCAACGGGTGAGCCGCTGGCCCGCGCGGCGATGGCCGGCGAGGCGGACGTCGACCGCGCCGTCGAGGCAGCTCGCGCCGCGCTCGACGGGCCATGGGGCAGGACGCCGCCGAACGAGCGCGCCCGGCTTCTCCACGCGCTCGCCGACGCGATCCAGGCGAACCGGAAGGAGCTCGCGGAGCTCGAGGCGCGCAACGTCGGCAAGGCGATCTCCTCGGTCAAGGCAGAGCTCGCCGGCGCCGTCGAGAACTTCCGCTTCTTCGCCTCGGTCGTCGGCTCGATCGCGGGCCGCTCCCACCCGATCGGCGGCTCACTGCTCAGCTACACGCTCAAGGAGCCCGTCGGCGTCTGCGCGCAGATCGTCCCGTGGAACTACCCGCTCCTGATGTCGGTCTGGAAGCTCTCGCCGGCACTCGCCGCGGGCTGCGCCGTCGTTCTCAAGCCGGACCCGCTGACGCCGCTCAGCGCTCTGCGGATCGCGGAGCTCGCGGCCGAGGTCGGGTTCCCGCCCGGCGCGATCAACATCGTTCCCGGCGACGGCCCGACGACGGGCTCGTACCTCGTCAAGCATCCCGGTGTCGACAAGGTCGCCTTCACGGGCTCGACGCGGACGGGGAGCGAGATCATGCGGCTCTGCTCGGAGCCGATCAAGCGCCTGACACTCGAGCTCGGCGGCAAGAGCCCGGCGATCGTGTTCGCCGACGCGAACCTCGACGACGCCATCCCGAGCTCGGTGTGGTCGATCTACTACGCCGCCGGCCAGAGCTGCGAGGCGCGGTCGCGCGTGCTCGTCGAGGCCTCGATCTACGACGACTTCGTCACGCGCTTCGCGGAGGCGGCGAAACAGCTCAAGGTCGGCGATCCGCTCGACGCCGAGACGCAGGTCGGCTCGCTCATCTCGGCTGCCCACCGCGATCGCGTCCACGGCTACGTGGAAAAGGGGCGCGAGGAGGGAGCGGAGGTCGTGCTCGGCGGCGGGGCCGCCGACGGCACGGGCGCCTTCTACCTGCCGACCGTGCTCGCGGGGGTCGAGAGCTCGATGACGGTCGCGCAGGAGGAGATCTTCGGGCCGGTCGTGACGGCGATCCCGTTCGAGGACGAGAAGGATGCGATCCGGATCGCGAACGACGTGCAGTACGGCCTCTTCGCGACCGTCTGGACGGGCGACCCCGCACGCGGCCACCGCGTCGCGCGCGCGATCAAGTCGGGCATGGTCGGGATCAACATGCCCTTCACCGCCTTCCCCGGCATCCCGTTCGGCGGCTACAAGCAGTCGGGCTTCGGCCGCGAGCTCTCGATCGACACGCTCGACCTCTATCTCGAGACGAAGGGCGTGCTCTTCTCCACGAGCCCGAAGCCCTTCAATCCGTTCGGCCTCTAGCTACTTCCGCAGCGAGAGCGCGGCGCCGGCCGCGAGCAGCCCGATGCCGAGCAGCCGCGGCCAGTGAAGCGCGATTCGCTCGCTGCCGAACAGGCCCCAGCGGTCGATGGCCGCGCCCATTGCCAGCTGGCCCGCGATCAGGATCCCCACCGTCGCGGCGACGCCGATGCGCGGCCCGGCGTAGGTCACCGTGAAGACGATGATCAGCCCCATCACGCCGCCGAGCAGCATCCACCAGGGCTGGTGGACGGCGCGGTCGAAGCCGGCGAGGCTGTGGCGCGCGAGGACGAGGATGACGACCGCGAGCGCGGCCGTCACAGTGGCCGAGAAGCCGAGCGCCTCGAGGACGCCGATGCGCTCGCCGAGGCGGGACATCAACGCGACCTGGATCGAGCCGGCGAGCCCGGCGGCCACCGCCAGTCCCGTCGCGATCGCACTTCCGGACACGGCCGAAAGCTACCCGCGGTCCGAGAGGGCGAGCGCGAGCCAGATCTCCGCCTCGGAGTAGAGGCTCGTGTTGTTCTCGGGCGTGTAGTAGGCAAGGGCGGCGACCCCCTGCGAGATCGCCCACCCCCGCGCCCGCTCCCACGTCGCGCCGTCGGTCGGCAGCGCCTCGCGGAACGCGTCGCGTGCAGCAGCGGAATGGAGCTTCCACGCGACCATCACGTCGCAGGCCGGGTCGCCGACTCCCATCGAGCCCCAGTCGATCACGCCGCTGACCCGGCGGTCTCGAACGAGCCAGTTACGGCAGTCGAGGTCGCCGTGGTGCCAGACCGGCGGCCCGTCCCACGGCGGCGTGGAGGCGACGATCCGTTTCCACTCTGTCCTCGCTCGCGGATCGCCCTCGAAGCGGTCGAACCACCACGTCAGTTGCTCGTCGCGCTCGGCGAGCGGGATCCCGCGGCCCGGCGGCGCGCCGGCGGGATCGATGCGCTGCAGCGCCGCAACGAGCGCGGCCAGGTCGCGCGCCGCCTGGATCTCGTCGATCGCCTCGACCGGCATCGTCTCGCCGTCGAGCCACGTGTGAACCTCCCAGAACCACGGGTAGCCGTCGCTCGGCTGCCCCTGGGCCACCGGCACCGGAACCTCGACGGGCAGCAATGCTGCGAGCGTCGGCAGCCAGTCGAGCTCGACGCCGCCCGGCTCGGTCGGCCCTCTGCGCCGCGGGAGCCGCACGCTGAGCTCAGCGCCCAGGCGGAAGATCGCGTTGACCGTGCCGCTCGGCTCGATCCGCCGCAGCGGAAGCCCGGCCCATTCCGGAAACTGTTCGGCGAGAAGTCGCCGGACGAGCGTCTCGTCGAGCTCGAGCTCGTCTTCGTGCATCCGGGTCATCCTCGGGCGCCTGCCAGATACTCGGAGACGTTGCGGGGATCCGGCCTCGCGCGTTTCCGGATCGGCGGCTCGCCGGTCACCTCCTGGTAGCCGGCGAACTCGGCCTCGAGTACGCCCTCGCCGCCGGTCAAGCCGGGAAGCTGGCGGCGTAGATCCTGGACGCGCGAGGCGGGCAGCAGCGTCTCGAGCACCGAGAGCTCTCCCCGTGGTGGCGGCGTGGCGGCGCCGGCGCCAAGGCGCCCGAGTGCGGCGAGCACCGGGCCGATCGCCTCGGCCGGCACCTCGGCGGTGATCCGGAGGACAGGCTCGCAGACGACCGAGCCAGCCTGCTCGAGCGCCTGCATGAGCACGAGCGGCGTCAGTTTCTTGACGTCGCGCGACGTGGGCAAGGGTCCGCGTCGCGACGGCGGGCCGTCGGCACTGCTGTAGCCGATGTTCGTCACCGTCACCACGCAATCGGTGACCTGCCAGCCGAAGAGGCCCTCCTCGAGCGCGACACGCACGTACTCGTCCATGTGCCCTGCGAAGCTTTCGAACGTCTTGAACACGTAGAGCGGCGCATCACGGGGGTCGACCCCGCCGTCGACGCAAACCTCCACTCCCGAGCCCGGGGCGGCCGGGTCGACACGCAACCCCAGATCGGTGTGGAATGGGTTTCTCGGGGTGTTGAACATCTCGACCGCTTCGCCGGTTCCCGCCGGCCGCTCGATGCAGATCGTCGTCGTCTCGCGGAACTCGACCTCGATGCCGTACTCGCCGGCGAGCGTCGCCTCGATCACCTCCCGTTGCACCTCGCCGTAGAGCGAGACCGAGATCTCCGCTCGCGTGTCGTCCTGGCGTACGTCGATCAGCGGGTCCTGCTCCGCGAGCTGCGTCAGCGCGACGCTGAGCCGCTGCCCGTCGGCGGGATCGGCGGGCGTCACGACCGACTCGAACGTCGGCGGCGCGAAGTGGTGCTCGACGCCCGGACGCGGTTCGCCGAGCCAGTCGCCGATCTGGATCTCCGCCAGGCCCCAGAGCTTTGCGATCTCGCCCGCATGAACCTCGTCCTGCTGCACGGCGTCGCCGGCCGAGAAGACACGGATCGCGGTCACCTTGCCGGCGTCGAAGCGGTCGCGGACACGCACCGTCCCGGAGAAGACACGGGTGTAGGCGATCCGGTCACCGGCCGGGCCGCGCTCGATCTTGAAGACGCATGCCGAGAGGGGGCCCCCGCCGTCTTCCGCGCGCGCGGGCAGCAATCGCGCGATCCCGTCCATCACCTCGTTCACGCCGGCGCCGGTGAGCGCCGAGCCGAAGAAGACGGGATGCAACTCGCCCGCTCTCGCCCGTTCGGCGAGCTCGGTGTCGGCCGGGCCGAACGAAGCGAACTCGGCGGCGCGCGTTCCGAGCTCCGCCGCCGAGCCCATGGGCACGACCTCCGGCGTCAGGCGTTGCTCGATCGCGTCGAGCACGCGTTCCGGGTTTGCGCCCGCCCGGTCGATCTTGTTCACGAACAGCAGGGTGGGCACGTTCAACCGCTGCAGGGCTCGCATCAGGATCCGCGTCTGCGGCTGCACTCCTTCCACTGCCGAGAGCACCAGCACACAGCCGTCCAGCACGCTCAGCACCCGTTCCACCTCGGCGATGAAGTCCGGATGCCCGGGCGTGTCGATCAGGTTGACGGCAACGCCGTCGATCTCGAACGAGACGACGGCGGACTTGATCGTGATGCCGCGCTGCTGCTCGAGCGCGAGCGAGTCGGTGCGCGTCGTCCCCTTGTCGACGCTGCCGACCTCGTCGATGACGCCGGCGGCGTACAGCAACCGCTCGGTGAGCGTTGTCTTACCGGCGTCTACATGCGCGAGGATCCCAAGGTTCAGCGTTTTGCGAAGCAACGGTCATACCCTCCAAGTAGGTCATTACGGCCATCTCGGTTGACATGAACGGTGCGCGCACGCCGCCTCCTTGTTGATCCGCCGGGCGCTTGCCCAGAGAGAATAATCAGTTCCGTGCCGATCTTCCAGCCCGAGCTGGAGACGCTGCCGCGGCTGGAGCTCGAGCGGCTCCAGCGGGAACGGCTGCTCGAGCGGTTCGGCATCGAGCTCGAGGCGCTGCCGGAGCAGCCCTTCCGCGTCAAGTCGGAGCTGCGGGATGCCTATCCCTTCGGCCTTCTCCGGGTCCCGCTCGAGGAGTGCGTGCGCATCCACGCCTCCTCCGGCACGCGGGGAAAGGCCACGATCGTCGCGTACACGCGCGGCGACCTCGCTGTCTGGGCGGACTGCTGCGCGCGGGCGCTCGCCGCGGCAGGTGCCGTCCCCGGCACGATCGTCCACGTCGCCTACGGCTACGGCCTCTTCACCGGCGGCCTCGGCGTCCACTACGGCGCCGAGCGGCTCGGCTGCACGGTCGTTCCCGCGTCCGGCGGCAACACGCCGCGGCAGGCGCAGCTGCTGGAGGATCTCGGCGCGGAGGTCCTGTGCTGCACGCCGAGCTACGCGCTCGCGATCGCCGACCACGTCTCCGAGCCGACCCGCCTCGGTCTCCGCGCCGGCCTCTTCGGCGCCGAGCCGTGGACGGTGGGGCTGCGCGAGGCGATCGAAGCCGCGCTCGAGCTGAAGGCGCTGGACATCTACGGCCTCTCGGAGGTGATGGGCCCGGGCGTCTCGGCCGAGTGCGTCGAGGCGAGAGACGGCGCGCACGTGAACGAGGACCACTTCCTCGTCGAGGTCGTCGACCCGGTGTCGGGCGAGCCGCTGCCGGACGGGAAGGTCGGCGAGCTCGTCTTCTCGACGCTGACGAAGGAGGCGCTGCCGCTGCTGCGGTACCGCACGGGCGACCTCGCCTCCATCACGCGCGAGCCCTGCGCCTGCGGCCGCACCTTCGCGCGAATGTCGCGCATCGTCGGTCGCACCGACGACATGCTGATCATCCGCGGCGTCAACGTCTTTCCGAGCGAGATCGAGCGCGCGCTCCTCGCCGTCCCCGAGCTCGCACCGCACTACCAGCTCTTCGTCGAGCGTCCCGGGCACCTGGACGAGCTGACCGTGCAGGCGGAGCTGCGCGAGGGAGAGCCCGGTGGGGAGAGGCTCGAGGCTTTCCTGGAGGAGCGGCTCGGGCGCGCGCTCGGGCTGACTGCGCGCGTCCGCCTCGGCCCGCCGGGAAGCGTGCCCCGGAGCGAGGGGAAGGCGCTCCGCGTGCTCGACCGTCGTGCGACGTAACCGCGACGGTTGCTTTAGCGTTCAACGTCGGGATGAGCGAGCAGATCGACGACAACGCGAACGACGCCGACGGCTGGCCGTTGCCGTCGAGCGACGTGGCCCGGGAGCTCGAGGCGCCCGCCCTCGTCTGGTCCGAGCCTGAGCCGGCGGCTAGCTGGCCGACTGGTCCGACTGCCACAAGCTGAAGGCGTTTCCCTCCGTGTCGCGGCAGGCGGCGAACCAGCCGTAGCCCGGTACCGGCATCTTGTCCTCCGCCTGGCCGCCCAGCTCCTGCACCTTGGCGCGCGTCGCGTCGATGTCGTCGGTGTCGAAGTAGACGCGGAGGTTGCCCTGCTCCTCGGACGCCATGATCGCGCCGCCCTGGTCCTCGCCCGTGCGGAACATCCGGTAGTCCATCTCCGGTGACATGGGCGGACCGACCTCCCAGCCGAAGACTCCGCTCCAGAATCCCTGTGCGCGGTCGGCGTCCGCCGCGCCGATCTCGACGTGTACGAGCTTGCCGGCCATGGCTTACGCTCCTCCGGTCGTCGACTGAAAGGACGCGAATGTATCGCGTGGTCGTCTTGTATCAGCAGGAGCCAGACGCGGATGCGTACGCCGAGCACGCGCAGCTCTGCGCGCAGGTGCCGAACGGCGTTTTCCGCCATGGCAAGGTCACGGGTTCGCCGATGGGCGAGCCCGCGCACGCGTACTACGCCGAGTGGGAGTTCGCCGACGAGCAGGCGTTCCAGAGCGCGGTTCGCAGCGACGAGTTCATGGCGACGGGCAAGGACGCGTACAAGCGCGGCTTCCCGCAGCCCACCGTCGAGTTCCTCGAGCTCGGGTAGCGATGGCGGAGGTCGAGGTCGGGCGCGACGGTGCCGTCCAGACGATCACGCTGAACCGCCCCGACAAGCTGAACGCCTTCACGCGCGCCGTGCATGAGGGGCTGCAGGCGGCGCTGGAGGAGGCGCGCGACCCCGAAGTGCGAGCGGTCGTCATCACCGGCGCCGGCCGCGGCTTCTCGGCCGGGCAGGACCTGAGCGCGTTCGGCGAGGGGGGCGACATCGCGGCCATGTTGCGTGCGACGTACCACGTCAACGTGCTCGCGATCCGCTCGCTCGAAAAGCCGGTGATCGCAGCGGTGAACGGCGTCTGCGCCGGAGCCGGTCTCTCCCTTGCGTGCGCGTGTGACATCCGGCTCGCCTCCGACGCCGCGTTCTTCGTCCCCGGGTTCGTGGGGATCGGCCTCATCCCCGACTCCGGCGGCTCGTACTTCCTGCAGCGCCTGCTCGGGACGGCGCGCGCATTCGAGTGGATGACCTCGAACCGTCGCCTGACGGCGGCCGAGGCGCATGCGTGGGGGCTCGTCTCGGAGGTCGTGGAGGCGGGCTCGTTCCCGGCGCGGGTCGCCGAGCGCGCAGCCGAGCTCGCAGCCGGGCCGACGCGCGCAATCGCGGCGACGAAGCGACTCTACGACCAGGCGGCGACATCGACGCTCGAGGAGCAGCTCGAACGCGAGGCCGAGGCGCAGGTCGAGGCCGCGCAGACCGACGACTTCCGTGAGGGGGTCGCTGCGTTCGGGGAGAAGCGGGAGCCGCGCTTCAGCGGCCGCTGAGCAGGCTGAGGATCTCGCCGTCGTCGGGCCAGCGATCTTCCTGCTGCTTGGAGAAGATCGTCTCGCCGTCCGAGACGACGTCGTACTGGCTCTTGGCGCCCTCGCGTGCCTGCGCGTCGAAGCCGTTGGCCTGTAGCTCGGCCGCGAGACTCGCGGCCCGTCGGTCGTACCCGCTTCAGACCGGGCAATAGAAGATCTCGACGGCCACGGCGGGATCGTACGCCGCGGGTGTCGCGCTATGCGGCCTGGGCGGTCTCGCGCAGGGCGGACTCGATCTGCGCGGCGAGCTCCGGGTACTCCTGCTGCAGCTGCCGGAACTCGGTTCCGAAGAGCACGAGCACCTGCGAGGGCGACGCGGACGTGACGGTCGCCGTTCGCCGGCCGTCGCCCAGCAGCGCGAGCTCGCCGAAGAAGTCGCCCGCCTCGAGCGTCCGCACCTCGACGCCGTCGATGGTGACCGTCGCGGTGCCGTCACGAAGAACGAAGAACGAATAGCCGGACGCACCCTCGCCGATGAGCTTCACGCCGGGACTGACGTCCTGCAGCTCGAACCACGGCGCGATCGCCGAGCGGGCGTCCGCGTCGAGGTTGTCGAAGAGCGCCAGGCCGGCGAGATCGTCTGGGGTGGCAACGGGCATCGCACGGCACCCTAGACGGCGCGGGCGAGGGGTTCCACTCTGTCACCGCACTGTCACCACCCTTTCCCGGGCCGACCGGTGCGATACTCGGCGTCGTGAACGAGGGCGATCTGCGCAGGCTGGAGGCGGTCGGCTCGGAGCTGGCGTTCGCCGCCGGCCAGGTGCTGATCGAGCGCGACAAGCCGGGCACCGGTCTGTTCGTCGTGGTCGAGGGGAGCCTCGTCGTGGAGGCGCCCGAGGGCACGCGCGAGCTTGGCCCCGGAGCCGTCGTCGGGGAGCAGGCGCTCCTCGCGGACGGCATCCGCACCGCACGCGTTCGCGCGCTCACCGAGGGCGTGGTGCTCGCCGTCGAGCGGGCACAGATCGAGCGTCTCTGTGCCGATGATCCAGCGTTCGCGGAGCGGCTCGCTCGCAGCTCTACTAGATCGTCTTGAATTGCTCGAACGGCTGGCGGCAGGTCTCGCAGTAGCGGAGCGAGCGGCACGGCGTCGGACCGAAGATGTTCTCGAGCCGCGTCTCGGTCGAGCCGCAGTACGGGCAACGGAAGACGTTCGCCTGGAGCTGGACGAGCTTCGGCGCGGACGCTTCGCGGGGAGCCGGCGGCGCGAAGCCCGCCGCGCGCAGCTTCTCGCGGCCCGCGGGCGTGATGCGGTCGGTAGACCAGGAGTCGTCGGAGATCACCTCGACCTCCGGCTCGGCGCCGAGCTCGGTGACCTTCTCCTCCAGCGCGCGCTTCATCACCTCGAGTGCCGGACAGCCGAGGAAGGTCGGCGTGAACTCGATCCGGACGTGTCCGTCCTGGACGTCGACCGAACGGATGACGCCGAGGTCGACGAGCGAAACGACGGGAATCTCCGGGTCGGGGATCTCCTCGAGGGCCTCCCAGACCTGAGCCTCCGCTACCACTGCGTTCCCGCCGGCGCCGAGCGACGCACCATCGTCATCTCCTCCCACAGCGGCGCGAGCTCATCGGTGTGCGTGCCGCGATCGATGGCGTCGACCTCTGCGAGCCCGACGCGCTGCACGAGCTCGCCGCGCAGCTCGGCGGGCAGGACGCCGAGCGCGTACGGCCACAGCTCGTTGACGGCCGCCCGGAAGCGCGGCTCGTCGCGCAGCCGGTCGTGCCACATCTCGGCGTGCATGCGGTGATAGGCCTCCTCGCGGTCGATCTTCGCGGCGAGGCCCGCCGCGGCCGGATCGGGACCGTCCTTCAGCGCGGTGATCCGGATCTCGTCGGCGATCTCGTAGAGCCAGCGGCGCGCGATCGCGTCCGCCCACTCGAGCAGGTGGAGCTCGACGAGCGGCGCGCAGCGATACTCCTCGGGCCTGCGGTCGAAGGCGAGCTCGTCGGCGTCGCCCTCGAGCCCCGCCACGAGCTCGTAGAGGGCGCGCGCGTGCCCGATCTCGTTCTGCGCGATCGAGGAGAAGGCCACGTCCTCCTCGAGCAGGGGCGCGATCCCCGTCCACTCGGACTCGCGCCACCCCAGGATCAGCTCGTCGTCAGCGATCCCCAGCAGTGCCTGCTCGTTCACGAGCCTCCTTCAGGCGGGCCTTGATCGAGTAGCCGTCGACGCGGCGGTATTTGAGGTCGAACTCGTCCGCCCAGTCCTCGACATCGCGGATCGCGTCGCGCGGGACGAGCCAGAGTGCGACCGACTCCCCGCGCCGGCCGTACTGCTCGCGCGCCCACGCCTCGGCGAAGTCTGCGTCCGGAGCGTCGACCGAGCCGGCGTGCTCGAACGGCTGGCCCCGCCGCTCCTGACGGAAGACCTCGTAGATCACGCCGCGAGCCTTCTCTTTCCCGCTCTCCCCGGCCGCATGAGCTCGCTCATGCGGCCACGGCGTCGCGCACCCACTTCTCCTGCTCGAGGAAGTGGCGCCGCAAGGCGAGCCGCTCCTCCGTCTTCGGCCCGTGTCCGGTGACGACGTACTTGAGCTCGTCCCAGTCGGGCTCGCTGTACTCCCAGACGCCGTCGTCGCGCTTGCGGAGCTTCGGGTCGGGGATCTCGAGGCCGAGCTCGCGGACCTGCGGCACGTAGCCGTCGAGGAACTGCTGGCGCGCCTCCTCGTTCCCCTGCGACTTGATCCGCCACAGGTACATCGGGTCCTCTTCCTTCGGAATCGGGTTGCCGTGGAACTGCATCAGCGGTCCCCACCATCGGTTCAGAGCCTCCTGCACGAGCTCGAACTGCTCAGGCGTGCCGGTGACCATGGCGAGGATCACGTCGCGGCCGTGGAGGATGTGGAACGACTCCTCCCAGCAGATCTTCTTCATGATCCGCGCGTACGGCGCGTACGAGCACTTGAGGAGCGCCTTCTGGCTGATGATCGCGGCGGCGTCGACGAGCCAGGCGATGACGCCGACGTCGCCCCAGGTCTTCGTCGGGTAGTGGAAGACGTTGTGGAACTTCGATTTCCCGTCGACGAGGTCGGAAAGGCACTGCTCGCGCGCCTTGCCGAGATCCTCGACGACGCGGTAGATGAGCTGGGCGTGCCCGACCTCGTCCTGCACCTTCGCCGTCAACGCGAGCTTGCGCTGGAGCGTCGGAGCGCGGAGGATCCACTCGCGCTCGGGCAGGACGCCCATGAGCTCGGAGTTGCCGTGCATCTCGATGAACTTGATCAGCTTCGCCCGGTAGTCCTCGGGCATCGGATCGGCCGTCTCGACCTGGCCGCCGGACTGGACGTACTCGAGAAATGCCTGCTCGTCCCGGGGAATCTCCACCGCTGCCACGCCGCACCACCTTCCGAACGATCGTTAGTTTTCACATTCTAGATGTCCGCCCGCCGCAACGAGCTAACCCGCGCCGCAGCCCGCCTCTTCGCGGAGAAGGGCTACCACGGCACCTCGATCGGCGACCTCGCCGAGGCGATGGGCGTCCAGAAGGGCTCGGTCTACGCGCATATCGAGTCGAAGGCCGACCTGCTGTGGGAGGTCGCGCGCGAGGGTGCCGCCGCTTTCCAAGCAGCGCTCGACTCGGTGCCGGACGAGGGCCCCGTCGTCGAGCGGATCCGCGCGGCGCTCCGCGGTCATCTCCGCGTGGTCGCCGAGCAGCTCGACATCGCGACGGTTTTCGTGCGCGAGTGGCGGTATCTCCAGGGCGAGCGTCGCGAGGAGTTCCTCGCCGAGCGGCGCCGGTACGAGGAGCGCTTCCGCGCGCTCTTTCGGGAGGGCCGCGAGCTCGGCGAGCTGCGGACGGATCTCGACGACGCGACGGCTGCCCTGCTCGCCCTCTCGGCGGCGAACTGGGCCTACACGTGGTTGCGGCCCGGTTCGCAGACGGACGAGCTCGCCGACCGCTTCACCGCGCTCCTGCTCGACGGCATGCGCGGCTACGCCTCGCGGTGAACGCAACGCTGGTCGTCAATCCGTTCGCGACGCGCGTGAGTGAGGAGCGGCTCGCCCGCGTGAGGGAGGAGCTGGAACGCGGCGCCGAGCTCGACGTCGTTCTCACGGAACACCCCGGCCACGCGACGGAGCTCGTCGCCATAGCCTGCCGCGACGGCGCAGAGGCGATCGTGGTGTTCTCCGGCGACGGGGGCTTCAACGAGGCCCTGAACGGGCTCGAAGGTGATGTACCGATCGGCTTCCTTCCCGGCGGTGGAACAAGCGTGTTGCCACGCTCGCTCGGGCTGTCGCGGGATCCCGTACGTGCGGCGAGGCAGACCGCGGCGGCCCTGGTGGCCGGTCGCACGCGCAGGATCGCCGTGGGCCGCGTCAACGGTCGCCGATTCGGGTTTGCCGCCGGGATCGGACTGCCCGCGGAGGTCGTACGGCGGGTCGATTCCCTCGGGCGGCGCGAAGACGGCCGACGGCCCAGCGATCTCGCATTCGCGGTGGCGATCGTTCGTGCGCTCGCAGCGCGGCGCGGCCGGCTGGAGCCGCAGCTGGAGATCGAAGGCTATGGTCGCGGCGTCTGCGCCTTCGTCGCGAACGGCCGTCCCTACACCTATGCGAGCCGTCTGCCACTGCCGATCGCGCCGGACGCGCAGCTCGAGCAAGGCCTGGATCTCCTCGCGCCCATCCGGGTGATGCCCCGCTCCCTCGTCCCTGCAGTCGCGCGCATCCTCAGTGGCCATGTGCGGAGCGGCCCCTACGTCCTCGCGCACGACCTCGACCGGATCGAGATCCGCTGCGACGTGCCGCTGCCGCTGCATGTCGACGGCGAGGATCTCGGCGACGTAACGGAGGCGGTCTTCGAAGCGGAGCGAAACGCCGTTTCAGTCCTCGCGTAGCAGACTTCTGGGACCGCTTGACACGACTCCGGAAAAGGAGGAGTGTGATGCGCGGGTAGGGGGAGCAGCAGGACCGGGGAGCTAAGGGGAGGCGCGGCAATGAGCCATAACTGCGGCGATTTCGCACTCGTGCGGCACGAGGGGCGCGTTTGATCAGACGCCTCCTGATTGTCGTTTTCCTGCTCGCTTCTATCGCAGGCGTCGCCCTGGGGGTTCTCCACATGGACGCGCGCGCCGCCAGCGGCGCCGACCTCACCGTTGCCGTATCGGCGGATCCGACCTCGCTCACCGCGGCGACCGGGGACAGCGTCGATTTCAACGTCACGGTCACGAACCACGGCGATGACCCCGCGACCGACGGGTACACGGTCACCGCGCCGCTTCCGGCCGGTGCGTCTTTCGACTCGCAGTCGAGCAGCTTGTGCTCTGAAGCCGACGACACCATTACTTGCCACCAGGCGAGCGCGCTCGCCGTCGGGCCCGACGTCCCATTCGACATCGTGCTCGACATCACCCCGGCGTTCGCGGACCAGGCGCCGACGCATTCAGCGCCGTTGACGTTGACGGCCACCGTCACCGGGACGACGGATCCCGACCACTCCAACGACAACGGCTCAGCGACAGCCACCGTCGACGCACAGGCGGACCTGGGGGTGGCCGTTGCCTCCCAGGTGGCTCATCCGGTGGCCGGTGGCACCGCTGCGGATTTCCAGGTGACGGTGTCCAACAGCGGTCCGTCGGATTCGACGGGCGGCTACAAGTTGACGGCGACGCTGCCGACAGGGGCCTCTCTCGATCCGAGCTCGGGTGGCGGTTGTACGCAGGCGCCGAACAGCCAGGACGTGACGTGTGATCGGACCGGAGGGGATTCCCCGACCCTGACGGAGAGCGGGGCCGGTTCGTCGGAGTCGTTCGACATCGTCGTCGACACTGCAGCCTCGTTCGCCGACAATTCCAACCACCAGCAGACACTCGAGTTGTCGCTGTCGCTGAGCTATGTGGACGAGCCGCAGCCGAGTGGCACCGAAGTCCCAACGGATGTGAACGACATGGCTTCGGTTACGGCGACTGCGTATGCGGAGGCGGATCTGGGGTTGGCGGCGTCGGTGTCTCCGAGTGGGGCGCCGCCGAGTGCGCATGCGGTTGCTGGTTCGGCGACGGCGGAGGATTACACGGTCACGGTGACCAACGGTGGCCCGTCGGATGCGACGGGTGGTTACAAGGTGACGGCGCCGTTGCCGGCGGGCACCTCGCTCGACTCGGGCTCCGATTCGAGTTGCTCGGTGAGCGCCTCGACGATCACCTGCGACCGGACCGCGATCGGGACCAAGGCCCCGGCAGCCACCGACGTATTCCACATCAAGCTCAAGCTGGACCCCTCGTTCGCGGACGGCTCCACGCATCAGGCGACCTTGACGCTTGCCCTGTCGCTCGGCTCGCTCGGGACGCCTCAGCCTTCGGGCGGCACGGGGAACGATTCCCTCAGTCCGAGCGTGACGGTGTATCAGGAGGCGGATCTGGGGTTGGCGGCGTCGGTGTCTCCGAGTGGGGCGCCGCCGAGTGCGCATGCGGTTGCTGGTTCGGCGACGGCGGAGGATTACACGGTCACGGTGACCAACGGTGGCCCGTCGGATGCGACGGGTGGTTACAAGGTGACGGCGCCGTTGCCGGCGGGCACCTCGCTCGACTCGGGCTCCGATTCGAGTTGCTCGGTGAGCGCCTCGACGATCACCTGCGACCGGACCGCGATCGGGACCAAGGCCCCGGCAGCCACCGACGTATTCCACATCAAGCTCAAGCTGGACCCCTCGTTCGCGGACGGCTCCACGCATCAGGCGACCTTGACGCTTGCCCTGTCGCTCGGCTCGCTCGGGACGCCTCAGCCTTCGGGCGGCACGGGGAACGATTCCCTCAGTCCGAGCGTGACGGTGTATCAGGAGGCGGATCTGGGGTTGGCGGCGTCGGTGTCTCCGAGTGGGGCGCCGCCGAGTGCGCATGCGGTTGCTGGTTCGGCGACGGCGGAGGATTACACGGTCACGGTGACCAACGGTGGCCCGTCGGATGCGACGGGTGGTTACAAGGTGACGGCGCCGTTGCCGGCGGGCACCTCGCTCGACTCGGGCTCCGATTCGAGTTGCTCGGTGAGCGCCTCGACGATCACCTGCGACCGGACCGCGATCGGGACCAAGGCCCCGGCAGCCACCGACGTATTCCACATCAAGCTCAAGCTGGACCCCTCGTTCGCGGACGGCTCCACGCATCAGGCGACCTTGACGCTTGCCCTGTCGCTCGGCTCGCTCGGGACGCCTCAGCCTTCGGGCGGCACGGGGAACGATTCCCTCAGTCCGAGCGTGACGGTGTATCAGGAGGCGGATCTGGGGTTGGCGGCGTCGGTGTCTCCGAGTGGGGCGCCGCCGAGTGCGCATGCGGTTGCTGGTTCGGCGACGGCGGAGGATTACACGGTCACGGTGACCAACGGTGGCCCGTCGGATGCGACGGGTGGTTACAAGGTGACGGCGCCGTTGCCGGCGGGCACCTCGCTCGACTCGGGCTCCGATTCGAGTTGCTCGGTGAGCGCCTCGACGATCACCTGCGACCGGACCGCGATCGGGACCAAGGCCCCGGCAGCCACCGACGTATTCCACATCAAGCTGCACCTGGCGGCGGCGTACGGCGATGCCTCGAACACGGACCAGACGCCGCTGACCTTCGCGCTGTCGCTCGGCTCGCTCGGGACGCCGCAGCCCTCCGGCAGCACGGGCAACGACACCACCTCGTCGACGATCACTGTGTACTCCGAGAGCGACCTCACGATCACGAAGACTGCCACCGCCGGGCCGATCTACGCGAATACCACGCCGAGCCAGAACACCGTGATCTTCACGATCAACGTGTCGAACCTCGGACCATCGGATGCTCACAATACGAGTGTCAACGATGTCCTCAATTCCAACCTGCTCAGCGGTGCCGTCTTCTGCCAGGGGACATCGTGCGCAGGCGGGACGAACTACAACGGATCGTCGATCTCACTGACATCGTTTGCGCCGGGCTCGACAACTCTTCGGATCACCGCCCACGCGAACGCGACGCTCGGCCACAAGACCGCGAACACCGGGGGCTCACCTCCCTACCGGGGCCCGGGGCCGCAGCACAACCACAACGCCGCGACGATCTCCGCGTCGACGCCGAATCACAGCGCCGCGGACAGCCGAGGTCCCACAGCCGACATCAGCACCGAGATCGATACTGCTCCGTCCTCCCCGGGGATCCTTCAGCCGGCCGTCGGTGGGAACGGGCAGGCAGCACTCGAGTGGAGCCCGTCATCGTCCAACGGCGGGCAGCCGATCACCGGCTACACGGTGCAAGCCTGTCCTCTTCCAAGCGGGACGTGCCTCATGTTCTCCTTCGGCCCGACTCCGAACGCCCCGCCGACGAGCCCCACGTACTTCAGCGAAGTCGTCAGCGGGCTCACCAACGGCACGCAGTACCAGTTCTACGTCTATGCGACGAACGCTGTCGGCAACAGCGATCTTGCTGACGCGGGCCAGGCCTACGCGAGCACGTCGGCGTTTGTCAACACGATTCCGACGACGGGGGCGGTAAGCGCCGATATCGGGCTCAATGGCGGTGCACTGACGTGCACGCCGGTCACTTCTGTCAATTGCGAGGACATCGTCGCCCAGTATTCGTTCACAGACACGGAGCACGTCGGCGCGGTCTACAACCTCGATACGGAGCCGAACGTGGCGCCGGCCGGACCGGCGGCGCAGCTGGCCGCCCCGGCGACGCCGACGCCCCTACTCCAATGCCTGATGGTGGGTTCCCTGGATCCGAGCGGGCCGGGCTACGGAACAGTCGTTCCGTCTGCGGACTGCGGACCGTCGAACAAGGTGATCAGGGACACGTATCCGGTGTCCCTGCAGCCGTCGCCGCACGGCGAGCAGTTGGAGTTCGACAGCTCGATCTCCACGCTCACGAGGGGCGAGCCGTGCACCGCGTACTCCGTGGACAAGAGCGGGACGGCGCAATGCACGGAACCGGATTCGAGAGCCTACACCGATCCATATACGGGCCGGCCGACGAACTTCTGCCCGGCGGAGTTCGACCCGTCGAACATGACCGGATGGACGTCGACCAAGCCCTGCGCATTCGTGTACTACCTGGTCGAGGAGATCCCGGGTTACGACATCATCGGGACCGGGCAGCCGATCGCGAACCGACCGGTGCCGTGCACGGCCAGCGATCCGAACTGCGGCGCGCCCGCGATCATCGGCTCCTCTCTGAAGGACGGACTGAGCCAGAACGGAAGGCTTCTGGTGCCGCCTTATTGCACCAAGAAGCTCACGGTCGTGCCGTGCGTCAACCAGTACCAGTGGCTGAACGGAGACTCCAAGAAGTCCACGAAGTACCTCGACGTCCTCATCAAGCACACCCAGATCGGGGACAGCCTGTTGGGCGGGTCGTCCGGCTAGTCGGCCGCGTCAGGCCGCAGATACAGCCACGAAGACCGCGGGCTTGGCGGAGTCGACGAGGTCGAGTTGCGCCAGGATCGAGCCGCTCTCCTCGACCAACGCCGGATCTGGTTCCCGACCCATCGAGCGGTCCAGCTTGACCAGGGCGTCGAGCGTAAGCCCGACCTCGTGGTGCGCACGCCGAGCACGTGCGGTTTCGAGGCTCAGCTCCAGTGCAGCTCGTGCCTCGTCGATGCGTCCCAGACGGGTCAGCGCGAACGCGTGAATGCGGTGGAGGAGCGGCAGCTTGGCCGGAATCCCACCAAGCTCGGCTGCGACCACGAACGCCTTGTCGACCTCCTCGAGCGCGGGGTCGGGCTGTCCGGCTAGCACGAGCGCTTCGGCAATACGCATATGCGTCTCGAAGACGTGTGAGCGGTAGCCCGTCCGCTCGAAGATCGCCATGGCGGTGGCGAACTCTTCCAGCGCTTGGCTCAGCCGTCCCGCTTGGGCTGCCGCTCGACCCAGGAGCTCTGCGAGATAGCCCTGTGCGACGAGGTAGCCGCCGGCATGGAACGCCCTCCCGGCCTGAGCGAGGAGCGCCTCGGCCTCGTCGAGCCGGCCCTGATCGAGGCGGAGCTCCGCCATGTTCGCAGCGACGATCCCGGCTTCGGCATCGTCGCCGAGTCGGCGCCGGAGGTCGAGCGACCGCTCGTAGAGCTCGAAGGCCTCCGTCCAGCTCCCCTGGCTGTAGGCATAGACGCCGCTATTGCTGATTACCTCGGACTCGTTGCTGAGGTCGCCGAGCTGAGCGTAGAGCTCGGCTGCGCGGGCCGAGAACACTGCCTCCTCGACTCGCCCTTGCTCCATCAGCGCGAAATCGAGGATGTAGTGAGCGCGAGCGAGTGCTTCGGGCTCGCCCACCTCGTCGCTCTCGTCGATAATCCGTCTGCACCAGATCTCGGCCTCCGCGTATCTCCCCTGCGACACGCGCGTCCCGGCGTAGAGGGCGGCGAGGCGGGCGTACGCCTTGCGCGCTTCCGAGCTGCGTTCGTCCTCGAGTAGGCGCATTCCTCGCCGGATGAGCCGGATCGCGTCGGCCGAGCGCCCGCCGCGGTAGTGCGTCTTTGCCTCCTGAAGTAGGAACCGGCCAAGCGCGATGGGGTCGTCGGAAACCAGCCTACGGCCGGCAGCGTAGGCGGCCCGCGCTGCCTCGAACTCGTTCAGTGTCAGCCGGACGTCGCCGAGCTCCTCGTGCACCGCGGCCAGGTCCGCAGCGCTGACGTGACTGGACCGCCGCCCGGACTCGATGGCGCGCGCGTAGAACACCGCCGCGTCTGCGTTCCCGTACTTCGCACGCGCTCGACCGCCGGCGATGACGGAGTACGCCCACGCGTCGAAATGATTGTGAGCTGCGAAGAAGTGATGCGAGAGAAGCTCGGCCACTTCGGCAGGGTCGTCCGCGTCAGCGATGATCATCACGCCGGCGCGCGCGTGCAGGTCGCGGCGCCGACGGAACGGGAGCCCCTCGTAGGCGGCCTCGCGCATCAGCGCATGGCGGAATCTGCGACGTCCCGGACCGGCCTCCTCGAGGAAGTCGGCCAGTCTGGTCCACGCGTCGGAATCGGGCAGGTGTTCCTCGGGTCTGAGGAGCGACCAGACGAGATCCTCGTCAAAGGCAATCCCGAGGACCGCCGCGAAGCGCAGCACCCGACGGTCGGCGAGAGGCAGCCGGTCGACCTGCTCCGTCGCGAGTGCCTCGACGCTGGGCGGCAGCTCGCCCACAGAACCTGTGCGGACGGCTGCCAGCAGCAGCTGGGAGAGGAAGAGCGGGTTTCCCGCCGAGCGCTCCGCGAGCGCTTGCGCGTCGTGGCGGCGAAGAGGATTGGCCTCGGTCGCGGTTGCGATCAGGCGTTCTGCCTCGTCCGGCGCAAGCGGCTGGAGGAGGAGGGTTCGACAACGCTCCCGGTCTTCGAGGACGAACCCGCTCGTCTCGGGGCGGCGCGTAACGGCCAGCACCCATGGAAGGCTTCCGACTTGCTCGGAGAGCCGCGCGAGCAAAGCTGCGGAGCCCTCATCGATCCAGTGGACGTCCTCGAACGTGAGCAGCGTGGGCTCGGTCAGCAGAAGCGAGAGGAACCTGACGGTGACCTCTTCGAGCTTGTTCCGCTTGAAGTCTTCGCCGAGGTCGTCGACCTCCCGCGTGCTCGGGAGCTCGATGTCGCCGACGATGCCGAGCAGGTGTAGCCAGGGAACGAGGTCCGGCGCCAGGTCTTCGACCTTCTCGCGGAGCCGCTGCGCCGCCTCCTCGTTGGGCGCGCCCTTCGGAATGTCGAGCGCGGAGCGCAAGACGGCCCTGAAGGGGCGGTAGGCGATCTGTTGCTGGTACGGCTCACAGAGGGCGCGGAGTAGACAAAACCCCTGTGCCGTGCGGGTCAGTTCCGCGAGCATCCGCGTCTTGCCGATCCCCGGCGGGCCGACGAGCCCGATCGCGCTGCCGCGTCCGTTCAGCGCGTCGACGGTCGCCTCGCTGAAAGCCTCGAGCTCGCGCTCGCGCCCCACAAGGGGCAGCTCGAGGTCGCCGGTCTTCGACCCGCTGCGCCTGCCGACGCTCCAGGCCTGCAAGGGCCGGCGTTTCCCTTTCGCCGCGAAGGGCTCGAGCTCGACCATCTCGTACAAGGCGGACGCCGGATCAAGGACACTTGCGGACGCGTAGATCGAACCTGGCTCAGCCTTCGCCATGATCCGCGCGGCCGTGTTGACGGCGTCTCCCTTGACGGAGTACGTGCGACGGAAGGGAGGCCCGAAGTGGCCCGCGAAGACATGGCCACCGTTCGTGCCCATCCGCACGGGCAGCGGCAGGTCTGTCTCGACGATCGCCCGCAGCGTCGCGAGCATCCGATCCTCGTCATCGCCCAGGCTCCGCGGCGCGCCTGCGATGAGCATCACGCGCCACGCGTTCCGCGCGACATCGGTCTCGAAGAACGACACCCCGTGGCGCAGCGTCTCTCTCTGGATGACACGGACGCACGCATCGACGGCTTCACCCAAGGCTTCGGGTCCCTCTCGAGCGCAGAAGTCGTCGCTGCCGACGAACTCGAGGAACGCCGCGGTGATCCGGCGGTGCTCCGGCTGCTCCTCGCCTGTGAGCAGGCGCTCCCTGATCGCTACTGGAATCAAACCCGCGAGATCGACACCGTCGGTGGTCGACCCGCGTCGGCCGGACCCCAAAGGCACTTCGGGGGCGGCGCGAAGGAGAATCGCGTCATCTTTCCGCGGGCCCAGCACGCTTCCATTGATCAGCGCCGCGGTCGCCTCGCTGACCGCGACCTCGCCGGCTTCCGCGGTCTGCTCCATCAGAACCGTCGTCGTCGTCGCCGGCCCCGCGAGCACGAGCTCGCGGTGAACCTTCGGATCGCCTACGAGGTAGAAGTCGAACTCGCCGCTGTGCATGCCGATAGACATGCGCAGGCGGACCTGTCCGGCGGAGGTCGTGATCCGACCTACGCGCCGGATCGTGCTTTGCATGTTGATCGCAGCCCGACAGGCGCGACCTGCGTGGTCGGGGCCGTCGAACAGGAGCAGGCCCGCGTCGCCGCCCCACTTGACGAGTCCGGCGTCGTCGTCGTAGGCGACGGTGAGCAGCTCGGTGAAGAGTGCGTTGAGGACATCGTTCATCTCCTCCGCCCCGACCTTGCCCTTGCGGGCGAGCCGCTCGGTCATGCTCGTGAAGCCCGAGATGTCGATGAACGCAAGCGTCCCGTCGACCGCCTTCCAGCGGACGTCCGGCTCGTCGCGACTCCACCCGGTCACGAGCCGAGGGACGTACGGAAGCAGACTCGCGCCGGTCGCCGGTGACTCGGCTACCGACTCGAGCGCCTGCTGCAGCTCGGTCGCGGCTGACATCATTTCCCCTCCGGCAGCTTCGCACTCTGGGGATGCGAGGACAAGCCCCTGAGCTCGGGCGGGGGGCGGGTACGATCGCGCCTGCCATGGCGCGCCTTGCCCAGGGGGAGTACGAGCTCCGACGCGTGATCGACGAGGAGCGCGAGGTCGACGGCCTCGGCGCGAATGACCTCCTCGCGATCTACCGCTCGCTCGTCCTCCTTCGGACCTACGACGAGCGTTCCGTCGTCTACCACCGCCAGGGCCGGATCGGGACGTACGCGATCTTCTGGAACCACGAGGCGATGCAGGCGGGCTCGGTGCACGCGCTCGCCGACGACGACTGGATCTTTCCGAGCTACCGCGAGTCGGCGATCGGATTGCTCCGAGGGATGCCGACGAGCACCGTCCTCCACTGGTGGCGCGGTCATCCCGCCGGCTGGTGGAACCCGGCGGAGTACCGGGTCGCGTCGATCTGCGTGCCGATCGCGACCCACGTCCCACACGCGGCCGGCCTCGCCTGGGGCGAGAAGCTGAAGGGGAACTCCACCGTCGCGATCGCCTACTTCGGCGACGGCGCGACGAGCGAGGGCGCCTTCCACGAGGGCGCCAACCTCGCCGCGGTGATGCAGGCGCCGCTGATCCTCTTCTGCAACAACAACCAGTGGGCGATCTCGACGCCGCTCGAAGCGCAGACGCATGCCGAGACGCTCGCGGCCAAGGCGGTCGGCTACGGGATGCCCGGCGTGCGCGTCGACGGCGGCGACGTCCTCGCCGTGTACGAGGCGACGCGGGAAGCGGTCGACCGTGCTCGCGCCGGCGGAGGCCCGACTCTCATCGAGTCCGTGACGTACCGCGCCGCCCCGCATGCGACCGCGGACGACCCGCGCGCGTACATCGACCTCGACCGCGTCGAGGAGGAGAAGCGCAACGAGTGCGTAGGCCGCTACGAGAGCTACCTCCGGCGCCTCGGCGTGCTCGACGACGCGACCGCCGAGGAGATCAAGAGTGAGGCGCTCGAGGCGATGCGGCAGGGAATCGCCGCGGCCGAGGCGGAGCCGGACCCCGATCCCGAGCTCGTCTTCGACAACGCCTACGTGCTCCCGCCGCCGAACCTGCGCGAGGGCTGGGATGGCTGAGCGCTTCCTCGTCGAGGCGGTGAACGACGCGCTCCACGTAGAGCTTGCGCGCGACGACAGCGTGATGGTGATGGGCGAGGATGTCGGCCGCGCGGGCGGCGTCTTTCGTGCCACCGCCGGGTTGCGCGAGCGCTTCGGCGAGAACCGCTGCGTCGACACACCGCTCGCCGAGGCCGGGATCCTGGGCAGCGCGGTCGGACTCTGCATGGCCGGCTGGCGCCCGGTCTGCGAGATGCAGTACGACGCGTTCTCGTATCCCTGCCTCGACCAGCTCATCACCCACGTCGGCCGCTACCGCTGGCGAACGGGCGGAAAGATGGAGTTTCCGCTCGTCGTGCGGATGCCGTACGGCGGCGGGGTGCGCGCGCCCGAGCTCCACGACGACTCGCCGGAGGCGTACTACGTCCACACACCGGGGGTGAAGGTGGCGATCCCGTCGACGCCAGCCGACGCGAAGGGGCTCCTCGCTGCGGCGATCCGCGACCCCGACCCGGTGGTCGTGCTCGAGCCGAAGCTCATCTACCGGGCGGAGAAGCAGGAAGTGCCCGAGGGCGAGCATGTCGTGCCGCTCGGGCGGGCGCGGCTCGCGCGGGAAGGAACGGACGTGACGCTCGTCGCGTACGGCGCGATGGTGCCGGTGTGCGAGCGCGCCGCGGACGCGCTGCAGGGTGACGCGTCGGTCGAGGTGCTCGACCTCCGCTCGCTCAGGCCGCTCGACGAGGAGGCGCTGCTCGCGTCGGCGGCCAAGACGGGCCGCGTCGTCGTCGTGCAGGAAGCGCCGCGCACGGCCGGGTTCGGCGCGGAGATCGCCGCCATCCTGGCCGAGAAGGCGATCCTCGACCTCCGCGGGCCCGTCCTGCGGGTGACCGGCTTCGACGTCCCGTATCCGTACTGGAAGATCGAGGACCGGTACATGCCCTCGCCCGAACGGGTCGCCACGGCGGCGCGGAAGCTGCTCGAGTACTGAGGCCGATGGCGTACGAGTTCAAGCTGCCCGACCTCGGCGAGGGCCTGACCGAAGGCGAGATCGCACGCTGGCTCGTCGAGGAGGGACAGGAGGTGGCCGAGGACGATCCGCTCGTCGAGATCGCCACCGACAAGACGACGGTCGAGATCCCCTCGCCGGCGGGCGGGAAGGTGTCGCGGATCCTCGTCGCGGAGGGCCAGGTGGTGCCGGTGGGCACTGTGCTCGTCGTGATCGGGGGCGACGGCTCAATCGGACCAGGCCAGGTGCCAGGCACCGAGACACGTCCCGACAAGACGTCCACTCCCGCGCCCTCGGCCGCCGGTGCAAAGGTGCGCGCGACGCCGCTCGTCCGCAAGGTCGCTCAGGAGCTCGGAGTCGACCTCGCAACCGTGACCGGCACAGGCCCGCAGGGACGGATCACGGAGGCGGACGTCCGAGCGGCCGGCGCTTCGGGCCTCGTCCTGGTGCCTGGCACCGAGACGCGTCCCGAGGGGACGCATGTACCGCTGCGCGGCGTCCGCCGACAGATGTTCGAGCATCTCACGAAGGCCCACCGCGAGATCCCCGCCGTGACCTGGGTCGAGGAATGCGACTTCTCGGACATCGAGCTGAAGCGGCTCGTGCCGCTCGTCCTTCAGGCCGTGGCCGAGTTGCTGCGGGAGTATCCGGAGCTGAACGCGCGCGTCGAGGACGGAGACCTCGTGCTGCTCGACCGCTACGACATCGGGGTCGCCGTCCAGACCGAGCAGGGGCTCGTCGTCCCGGTCGTGCACGGCTGCGACGCGCTGTCGCTCGACGAGCTCGACGCCGAGGTGCGGCGCCTCGCGGAGGCGGCGCAGGCGGGAACGCTGAAGCCGGAGGAGCTACGCGGCGGGACCTTCACCGTCACCAGCGCGGGCAAGGCAGCCGGCCTGTTCGTGACCCCGCTCATCAACCATCCGGAGGTCGCCATCCTCGGCGTCCACCGGATCGACGAGCGGCCGGTCGTGCGGAACGGCGAGGTCGTCGTCCGTCGGATGGGCAACATCTCCGTCACTTTCGACCACCGCGTCATCGACGGCAAGCGCGCCGCCGAGTTCGGTCTCGCGGTGATCGGCCGGCTGGAGAAGTCCGCCTAGGCGACGACAGTCTCGGTGGGCTCCGCCTCGCCGAGATGGGGCTCGAGCATCGACTCGATCCGGGGGGCGGTCGCACGCCCCTCCAGCCGGGAGACGACGCGCCTGTCGACCACCAGCGCAAGCGCGGGGACCTGCTTCACCCTGAAGCGCTCGGCGAGGTCGGGACGGTCGTCGACGTCGACCTTGCTGACGCGGAGCCGGCCGCGTTCCTTCCGCGCGATGTGCGCGAGCAGGCTTTCCATCCGCCGGGCGGGGCCGGAGCGGTGGGACGTGAAGAACACGAGTTGCGGGCGTGCGTCAGGCGACAAGCCGATACCTCCTAGCGGGAATCTGCGCGGACAACGGACGAGAGGCGCGCGCGGTTACGGTTCCGGCGTGGGCACGTGGTACTGGATCGGCGTCTGCGCGGGCCTCGGCACGGCCGCGGGCGTGCTCGTCGCCGGCGCGGTCGGTGCCGCTCGCACCGTCCTCCTCGCGACGGCGGTGGCCGCGGCTCTCGCCGGTGCCGCGTTCGGCTACGGCATCGACGAGTGGCAGCCCGGCGGATGGTGGGACGTGGCCGCGGGAGCGGCCGGGGCGCTGCTCGGAGTGCTGGGCGCGGGCCAGGTCGTCGGCGGCGCTCTGCGGCGCGGTGGGACGCGTGGCGGCACCGCGATGCTCGTGGGCGGCGCCGCACTCGTTCTCGCGGCCGTCGCCTGGATCCCGGTGGTCGGCTACATCGAGGCGGTGGCGCTCCCCGCTCTCGCCGCGCGGCTCAGGCGGGCGCAGCCCGAGCGGTACGCCGGCTTGCGGACGCTCGCGCGGGACGAGTAAGTCCGGCACATGCCGAGGAAGCTCGTGCTCGTCGTGGTGGACGGGATGACCCCGGCGGCGTTCGAGCGGGCGGTCGAGGGCGGCCGAGCACCGGCCATGTCCTTCCTCGCCGAGCACGGCGACTATCGGCTGGCGACCTCGGTCTTCCCGTCGCTCACGCCCGTCTGTCTGACGTCGATCGTCACCGGCGCGGGGCCCGACGTCCATCACATCCCCTCACTCGTGTGGTGGAACCGGGAGGAGCGCCGCATCGTGGAGTACGGCTCCTCGTTCCCGGCCCTGCGCGCAGCCGGGCTCTCGCAGTCCCTCGTCGACACGATCTTCAACATGAACGCGCGCCATCTGGCACCTGACGCGGTGACGATCTACGAGGCGCTCGAGGACGCCGGCCTCGTCGCGGGTGCCGTGAACATCACGTGCTACCGCGGCCGGCATCGCTATCTGCCGACGCTCCCCGGCCTGAACCGGGCCGCCTTCGGCCCGCGCCGCTTCTTCTTCTACGGCCTCTTCGAGTCGGACCGGACCGGAGCGCCGTTCGCGGTTCGCAGCCGCCGCGCCGGCTCGGTCGACGCGTACGCCTCCGCGGTCGGGCGCTGGCTCGTCACCCGTGACGGCTTCGACTTTCTCGCCTACTACCTCTCCGGGTTCGACTTCGCCTCGCACGAGGGCGGCCCGGACGGAGCGGCGGCGGATCATGCGCTCGAGCAGATGGACGCGGCGGTCGGGGCGCTCTTCGAGGCGGCGGGCGGGCCGGACGAGTTCCTCGAGCGCTACGCGGTGGTGCTGCTTTCGGACCACGGCCAGACCGCCGTCGAGCGGGCGACGCGCCTGGAGGCGCCGTTCGCGGATCTCGCAGGGCAGGTCGTGGTGACCGCCTCGAACCGTGCCGGCCAGGTCTACCTCCTGCCGGAGACGCGCGTGGACGTGGCCGAGCTGGCCCGCCGGCTGGACGGCGAGCCCTCCGTCGACGTCACGCTCCGTCGCGAGGGCGACGAGGCGATCGCCCGCCGGGAGGGGGCGGACGTTCCCGTCGACAAGCTCGACCAGCCCGACGCGGCGCGCCGGGCGCGCGCCGCTCTCGCGAACCCGAACGCGGGCGAGCTGCTCGTCTCCGCCGCGGAGGGATGGGAGCTCACGGACCTCGGCGGCCGTCATCACGCCGGCGGCGGCAGTCACGGCTCGCTCGTCGCGGGCGACTCGCTCGTGCCCCTCGTGACGGTCGGTCTCCGGGCGACCGCCCCGCGGCGGATCACCGAGGTCGCTCCCGCCGTCCTCGAGCATTTCGGCGTACTGGCGCCGGGGTCGATGGAGGCGCTCGCCCGTGTCGGCTGACGAGCGGGCCCGGATGGTCGACCGGCAGCTCCGCCGTCGCGGCATCGACGACGAGCGGGTGCTCGCCGCGATGGGACGAGTCCCGCGCGAGCTCTTCCTGCCGGAGGAGCTGCGGGAGGCTGCGTACGCGGACGCCGCGCTGCCGATCGGCGGCGGACAGACGATGTCGCAGCCCTACATGGTCGCGCTCATCTGCGTGCAGCTCGCGCTGCGCGGGGACGAGCGGGTGCTCGACGTCGGCACGGGCTCCGGCTACCAGGCCGCGGTGCTCGCCGAGCTCGCTGCCGAGGTGCACTCGATCGAGCGGATCCCGGAGCTCGCGGAGCGCGCTCGCGCGGGGCTCGCCGCGGCCGGCTACGAGGAACGCGTGCATCTCCACGTCGGCGACGGCACGCTCGGAGTCCCGGAATGCGCTCCGTTCGCCGCGATCGCCGTCGCCGCCGCGACTCTCGAGGCGCCGCCGGCGCTCTACGACCAGCTGCAGCCGCGTGGCCGCCTCGTCGTCCCGGTCGGTGGCCCCGACGGACAATGGCTCGAGGTCGTCGTGCGGACGCCCGAAGGGCCGGCCGTGCTGCGCACCGTTCCCTGTCGCTTCGTTCCCCTGGTGGCGGGGCGGTAGCCGGTTTTCCGTGGCAGCCGACCGGTGAGAAACGTGGAGAGGATGGGGTCGAGGTCCGCCACTGAGCTGCTCCAGCTTCCGGTGCAGCTCCACGGGATCCGCCTTGGCCGGCCCGTCGACCTGCTGCTCGACTCCGAGGCGTGGCGCGTGCTCGGCTTCGTCGTGCTCTGTGGCGACGAGAGCCGGCGCTTCCTCGTCTACGCAGCCGCCGACCCGCACGAGCATGCGATCGACCTGTCGTCGGCTCTCCTGTTGCTCGAGGACGTGGAGTTCTACCGCGACCGCTCACGATCCCTGCGCGCGCTCCTCGGGGGCACCGTCGTCAGCGAGCGGCGGGAGCTCGGGGAGCTTCAGGATCTCCTCCTCGCGCCGGATGGCACCGTGGCCGCGCTCGTCGTGGAACAGGAAGACGAGCTGCGCGAGGTCGACCCCGCCGGCACGAAGGTCGAGCCCGAGCGTGTCTCCACGGCCTGAGACACCGGAGCCGCTAACCTCGCGGGCGATCGTGGAGCGCCCGGCCGCCACGCTTGCCAAGCCGCGCCGGCGCGTCTGGGCGTCGCTCCGCTCTGCCCGCAACTGGCAGCAACTCGGCAAGTTCTGCGTCGTCGGCGCGGTCGGCTACCTGATCAACCTCGCGGTCTACGACGCGCTGCTGCGCGAGGGCCTCCATTACCTCCTCGCCGCAACCTGCTCCTTCCTGGTTGCGGTGACGAGCAACTACACGTGGAACCGGATCTGGACGTTCCGCGAGCACCGCGGCCACGTCGGCATTCAGGGGATGCGGTTCTTCGTCGTCTCGCTCGTGGCCCTCGGCGCCAACCTCGTATTGCTCCACCTCCTGGTCTCCTATGGAGGGCTCGACAAGCTTCCCGCGCAGGCGGTCGCGATCGTGCTCGTGACGCCGCTCAACTTCGTCGGGAACAAGCTCTGGTCGTTCCGCCGGTCGGGGCGCTGAGTAGCCTTCTCACGGTGAGGGGTCTCTTGGCCTCCGCCCTCGCCGGGCTCATCGCGGCGGCACTCGCCCCCACGGCGCTCGCGTCGACACGCACTGCGCCGACCGCCCGAGCGACGCCTCTGGCGTCGCGGTCTTCCGGCCAGACGTCGTCGGCTTCGCCGACGACGTCTACAGCCGCAGTCTTCGACGGGAAGGGGCACCTCATCCAGACGCCCTTCGCGCCGGAGCGGCCGAGATCGTCCCTCACGGAGGCGCGCGCGCTGGGGGACTTCGAGCGCGATCCGAAGGTCGCTGCGTGGCTCTCGCGCTACCCGCAGTCCGGCCGGAGCCACGAGGTCACGTACGACGCGAAGGCCGGCCAGTGGAGCGTGAAGATCTGGTGGGGAGCCGCCGGCGAGATCGCTCAGGGCACCGTCCTCGATGCGACCGGCGCCGTGAGCGAGGCGTGGACGGGCCCGCAGGTCGCCTGGGGGATGGCGCGCGGGTCGCCCGGCGCCTTCGGCGGCACGGCGATCAACAATCCCTGGATCTGGGGGGCGTTCTGCCTCGTCTTCCTTGTCGGGCTCGGCGACTTCCGGCGGATCCTGTCGCTCCGCAACCTCGACCTGCTCTTCCTGCTCTCGCCGACGGCGTCGCTGTGGTTCTTCAACCACGGCGACGTGTTCACGGCGGTTCCGCTCTTCTATCCGCTCCTGGTCTGGGTGGTGCTGCGTGGAACGTGGATCGGCGTCCGCAACCGCGGCACGCCGGGCGCGCCACGCTGGCCCGTGTGGGTGCTGCTCGGAGCGACGATCTTCCTCGCCGGCTTCCGCGTCGGGCTCAACGTCGAGCGCTCGAACGTCATCGACGTCGGCTTCTCCGGCGTGATCGGCGCGGAGCGGATCGTCAAAGGACAGGCGCCCTGGGGGAACTTCCCGGTCGAGCACACGCGCAAGTCGTGCGGGCCGGCGGACGCGTCGGGCGAGATTCGCAACTGGATCCAGACGAACGGCCGCTGTGAAAGTGCCAATCCGGAGGGCGACACGTACGGGCCGGTCGCGTACGAGTCCTACATCCCCAGCTATCTCGCGCTCGGGTGGAGCGGGAAGTGGGACACCCTGCCCGCGGCGCACTTCACATCGATCGCGTTCGACCTCCTCACGATGCTCGGCCTCTGGCTCGTCGGGCTGCGCTTCGGCGGACAGCGGCTCGCCGCCGTGCTCGCGTTCGCGTGGGCGGCGTATCCCTTCACGCAGTACGTCTCGAACTCGAATACGAACGACGCGCTGATGCCGTGCTTCCTCGTCTGGGGGTTCTGGCTCCTCTCGAAACCGGCCGCGCGCGGCGTGATGGCAGCGCTCTCGGGCTGGACGAAGTTCGCGTCGCTCATCGTCGTCCCGCTCTGGCTCACGTATCCGAGCCGGAGACCGAGCAAGGGGTTTGCGCTGGGCTTCGCCGCGGCCACGCTCGCCGTCTTCTCGGTCCTCCTCCTCGATCCGCACCCGCTCCACGAGGCGCACGTCTTCTGGACGCGCACTGTCGGCTTCCAGATCGGACGGGCCGCGCCGTGGTCGCTCTGGGACTGGAGGCAGTACCACGCACGCGGGTTGCCTGACCTTCACCTCGTGCAGCGGTTCCTGCAGGGGCTGCTGATCGCCGGGGCACTGGGGGCCGCCGTTTTCCCGCGCCGCAAGTCGCCGCTCCAGCTCGCCGCCCTCACGGCGGTGCTCCTCGCCGGCTTCGAGCTCGTGCAGACGTACTGGCTCTACACGTACATCGCGTGGTTCTACCCCTTCGCCGCGCTGGCCCTTCTCGCCCCGGCGCTGCCGCTCCGCCTGGCAGCTCGCGAGACCGTCGGTCTCGCGAGCTTCGAGAAGGAACTCCGGGCCGGGGAGAGCGAGGTCTCCCCGGCTCTCCGTGTTGAGAGCACATAGGGGCTGACGCAAGGTTCGGGATCGCGCTTCTGTCGCGAGCGCGCAGGCCTGCGGCGTGCACGCTCGCTATTCCGGCGGCGTCGTAACGCACCGTTACGCCGCCGCCCTTACCGCACAGAGGGTTCGAAGCGTTTGAACCAAAGCCAGGCGAAGGGCCGGAGGCTAAGACACCCGCTGTAGCGGGGGCTTAGCCGCAGGCCGTACTGCGCTCGCGCCGGCCTCCGCGCGCGAGCGCACCGGTAGCCGTCCGTCGAGAGCATCGAAGATCGACAGCACGGAGCCACCGGGAGACTGCACTCTCCCGGCGGCGGAGTTCCTCATCGAACTCCTACGCGGGAACGCGTAGGAGTTCGATGGCTTCGGCGCGCCCTGCTTCGGTGCACGTGACGAGGGCGCCCTCCAGCCGCACTCCGCCTTCCGCCGGCTCGAACCGCACGGGTAGGCGGGTCCGCATCCGAGCGATCGCGAGCTCCGAACGGACCCCGATCACCGAGTCGTGCGGTCCGGTCATGCCCGCGTCGGTGAGCGCGGCCGTGCCGCCGGGGAGGATGCGCGCGTCGTTCGTCTGGACGTGCGTGTGGGTGCCGATCACCGCGGTAACCCGGCCGTCGAGCCACGTCGCGAGCGCGACTTTCTCGCTCGTCGCCTCGGCGTGGAAGTCGATGACGACCACCGGTGCGGCCTCGCGCGCCTCGTCGACCAGCGCGTCCACGATCTCCCACGGGGAGACCGGTGTCGGGAGGAAGAGCTGGCCCAGCAGGTTGACGACTGCGACGGCGACGCCGTTCCGGGCCTGTACGACCGCCGTGCCGTGACCGGGCGTCTCCGAGCCCGAGTTCGCCGGCCGGATCACGCGCTCGCTTCCGGCGAGGTAGGCGGCGATCCCACTGCGCCGGAACGTGTGGTTGCCGAGCGTGATCACGTCGGCTCCGGCGGCGAGCAGCTTGTCCGCGAGCTTCGGCGTGATGCCGGCCCCGTCGGCGACGTTCTCGCCGTTGACGATCGCCAGGTCAGCGTCGTACGTCTCACGTAGCGCCGGCAGATGCTCCTCCACCGCGCGGCGCCCGGGGACGCCGAAGACGTCCGCGAGGAAAAGAATCTTCAAGGGGGCAGTCCTCTAGCCCGTGGTGACGTTCGGTGCGGTGCGCACCTCGAGCGTCACGTGGTTCCCGCCGTCGTTCGTGTAGCGCGCGAGAGCCTGCCGCTCGACGGCCGCGAGGTCGGCGACCCGGCCGAGCTTCGTCGCGCCACCGATGACGGTGGTGCCGACCGTGAGCGCGGGATCGGCGACGAGTTGTGTCACGGCGACGAGAAGCGAGGGAGCGGTCTGCGGCTGGATGTCGATCTCCGAGCCGTAGGCCTTCCCCTCGACGACGAACGGCCGGATCGCGACGACGGTGCCGTCGACCGGCGCGTAGACGTCGCTGCCGATCGCGGCGCCGACGTCGATCGCCGACGTGCCGCCGCCGCCGAGCTGGTACCACCGCGGCGAGCCGCCTCCGCCGCCGAAGATGCCGTGCACGATCCGCTGCACGAGCCCCTCGTTCGCCTGATGCCCGACGGGTTGGAGCGAGAGCGCGCCGTCGTGCGCCGAGTGGTAGCCGATCGCCGTGACGCCGCTGCTGCGAGATGGGAAGCTGGAGGCGTATCGGCCCGCGCAGGGCGACGATCTCGGGCGTCGGGCGCGTCTGCGCGGCCGAGGGGAGGCGGGGGATGAGGGCCGCCGTTCGCACCGGGTTGCTGCCGAAGGCGGTCAGCCCGAGCGCGACGAGGAAGACCGCGGCGAGGAGGACGAGGAGGGCGACCCGGCGAGCCCGGCGCGCGGACCGCGCGTGCCGGGGTTCGACCCGCCGCCTCCTATTGGGGCGCGAGGACGGCATGTCGCGCGGCACCCTATCGAACTGCCGCGGCTTTTCCCACCAGTTCAGGGCCAAATTTCCCTGGATCCGTGCGACGTCGGAGTTACCATCGCTCGCATGGAGCCCTCGGCGTCCGTGCGCATCGAGATCCCGCGCTGGGCCCAGCTCGTGCTGTTGCCACTGCTTCTGCTGCTCGTCTGGGCCGTGGCCGGAGCGGTGCGTCATGTCCTCTTCCTCTTCCTCGTGGCCTTGCTCATCGCACTGCTCCTGAACCCGATCGTTCGTGGCCTCGGACGGGCGTGGCTCCCGCGGGGGGCAGCGGTTGCGCTCGTCTATCTCGCCTTCGCGGCGGTCGTCGCACTGGCGATCCTCGCTCTCGCGACGGTGGTCGTGCAGCAGACGCGCAGCGTCGCCCACCGAGTCGACAACTACTTTACGACCGATTCCGGACACCCGCCGCGGACCGGCTCGGAGCATGACCTCGCCCGTTTACAGGGCTGGCTCGACCACCACCATCTCAGCAGCGTCCACGTCCAGCACCAGGGCCAGAAGTTCCTCAACCAGGTCGGGACGAAGGACGTCCAGAAGTACACGACGCGGGCTCTCCACTGGGCCGAGGGCGCCGGCGTCGCCGTGGTGACCCTCCTCTTCGATGCCTTTCTCATCGTCGTCGTCTCGATCTACATGCTGCTCGACATGCAGCGGCTGACGGATGCCGTGGACCGGCGCTTCCCGCCCCGAGGCCGCGGCGGCCTCATCGTCCGCATGGAGCAAGGGGTCGCGAGCTACGTCAAGGGCCAGTTCCTCATCTCGGTGATCATCGGGGTCACCGTCGGGGTCGGTCTGTGGATCCTCGGGATGGTCGGCCTGATGCCCAACGGCGCGAAATATGCGGCGGCGTTCGGTGCCTGGGCCGCCTTCACCGAGCTGATCCCGTACCTCGGTCCCTGGCTCGGGGCTGCGCCGCCCGTGCTGTACGCGCTCGTCCAGCATCCCCTTTCGGCGGTGTGGGTGGCCCTGATGTTCCTCGGCATCCAGCAGCTGGAAGGGCACGTCGTCGTGCCGAAGGTGATGGGAAACTCGCTCCGTCTCCACCCGCTGCTCGTGATCTTCGGCCTGCTGGCCGGGGGCGAGATCTACGGCTTCGCGGGCATTCTCGTCGCGTTGCCGCTGCTTGCGGCCGGCCGTGCCGCGTGGGAATTTTTCTCCGAGCGCGTCGCGCTGCAGAAGTGGGAGGGACAAGAGCCGCTCGCCGTGCTCGAGCTCGAGACGCAGGACGGGCCGGCCGCGCCGGAGAGCCCGCCCGCGTCCGCGGTTTGAGGCGGGCAAACCGTTTGCGGCCTCGTGCCGTATAACTCATGACGTGAGGGCCGCCGTCCTCGGAATCCTGGTGCTCGTCGGTGTCGTCTCAGCCGGCTGCGGGATGGCTGCGCACCAGCCCGCTCCTGTCTCTGCGCATACCCTCGCGCCGGCGTTCGTGAAGCTCAATGGGACGCAGGCTGCCGGCAGTCCCGTGCTCGCGGCCGACAAGTCGGAAGTGAGCCTGCGCGCCGTGCCGGATGGCCGGTTCGGCCTGATGCTCTTGCTGAGGAACGAGAGCCATCAGCAGCTCATGCTCGAGAACGTGACCGCAGTCCTCCCGCGCGGGTCGTTCGTCCGCCAGCTCGGAACGCATCTCACCCCGTATTTTCAGTGCCACCCGTACTGCCCGAGACATATCGTCATGCGGGGGCCGTTCGGGGCCGAGCAACCGGCGGCGGTCCACGTTCGTCCGACGCGTGGTGCCCTGGCGCAGCTGAATTTCGCCTTCGGTGGATGCGGCGCTCTGAAGAGCGCGTCCACGACGCCGATCACACAGGCGATCGTCGTCTACCGGAACGCGCGCGGCAACACGGTGCGCCAGACGCTTGCCCTCACCTCTGCTCAGCTCGATCTTCGTTCGCAGGCACAGCCCGCCTGCCGCGACTGACCCGGCTACGCCGTTGGTGGCGGCGTACTCTTTCGCCGTGAGCTCGTTCCCCGTCACGCGGCTCCGCCGCTTCCGCCGCACGGCTCCGCTGCGCGGGCTCGTCCGCGAGACGCAGCTCTCGCTCGACCAGTTCGTCATGCCGCTCTTCGTCGCCCCCGAGCCGCTCGCGAACGAGGCGCTGCCCGGCATGGCGCGCTTCGATCTCGCCGAAGGTCTCCTGCGCGAGGTGGACTCGCTCGTCTCGAGCGGCGTCCGTGCGCTGATGCTGTTCGGCGTGCCGTGGGAGAAGGACGAGGAGGCGACGGGAGCGTGGAAGGACGACGGCATCGTCCAGCAGGCGCTGCGTGCGCTGCGGCCGCGCTTCCCGGATCTCGTGCTGCTCACGGACGTCTGCCTCTGCGAATACACGTCGCACGGCCATTGCGGTGTCGTTGTGGACGGTGACGTCGACAACGACCGGAGCCTCGAGCTGCTCGCGCGCACCGCGATGAGTCACGCCGACGCGGGCGCCGACATCGTGGCGCCGAGCGACATGATGGACGGCCGCGTGGGCGCGATCCGCGAGGCGCTCGACGACCACGGCTTCGAGACGACGCCGATCCTCGCCTACTCGGCGAAGTACGCCTCCGCCTTCTACGGCCCCTTCCGCGAGGCGGCCGACAGCGAGCCCTCCTTCGGCGACCGGCGCGGCTATCAGCTGGATCCGGCCAACGTCCGCGAAGCGCTGCGGGAGTGCAAGATGGACCTCGCCGAGGGAGCGGATGCGATCATGATCAAGCCGGCGCTGCCCTACCTCGACGTGATCCGCGCGGCCCGCGAGGCGTTCCAGGTTCCGCTCGCGGCCTACAACGTCTCCGGCGAGTATGCGATGGTCAAGGCGGCGGCGCAGGCCGGCTGGCTCGACGAGCGTGCGGCCGCGCTCGAGTCGCTCACGGCGATCAAGCGTGCCGGCGCCGACCTGATCGTCAGCTACTGGACGCGCGACCTCCCCGCGTGGCTCTGAAAGCGCGCTCGCAGCTCTACCGGCGCGCGCTCGAGCTGATTCCCGGCGGCGTGAATTCGCCCGTGCGGGCGATGCGGGCCGTCGGGATGGACGAGCCGCTCTTCGTGCGCAGCGGCAAGGGCGCATACATCGAGACCGAGGATGGGCGCCGGCTCCTCGACTGGGTGATGTCCTGGGGCCCGCTCCTCTTCGGCCACGCCGACCCGGAGACCGTCGAAACCGTCCGCGACGCGGCGCTCCTCGGCACGAGCTTCGGCGCGGCAACCGAGGCGGAGGTCGACCTGGCCGCCGAGATCGTCGACGCGGTGCCGTCGGTGGAGAAGGTGCGACTCGTCTCGTCCGGAACGGAGGCGGCGATGAGCGCGCTGCGCCTCGCGCGCGCATTCACGAAGCGCGATCGGATCCTCAAGACGGCCGGCGGTTACCACGGGCACGCCGACGCGTTGCTCGCCAGCGCCGGCTCGGGCCTCGCGACCCTCGGCATTCCGGCCTCGCCGGGAGTCCCGGCCGGCGCGGCCGCCGACACGATCGTCGTTCCCTACAACGATCACGACGCCGCGGCCGAGGCGGTCATGCGCCACGGCGAGGGGCTCGCCGCGATCATCGTGGAACCGGTCGCGGCGAACATGGGCGTCGTCCCGCCCGCCCAGGGCTACCTCGAGACGCTGCGGCGGCTGTGCGACGTCTCGGGAGCGCTGCTGGTCTTCGATGAGGTGATCACCGGCTTTCGCGTCGCGCGCGGCGGCGCGCAGGAGCGCTACGGAGTCCTGCCCGACCTGACGATCCTCGGAAAGATCGTCGGCGGCGGCCTGCCGCTGGCAGCCTTCGGCGGCCGGGCGGAGATCATGGACGTGCTCGCCCCGGCCGGGCCGGTCTACCAGGCCGGAACGCTCGCCGGAAACCCGCTCGCGACGGCCGCCGGCCTCTCGGTGCTGCGGCGGCTCCGCGACCGCTCCGTCTACGACGAGCTCGAGAGCCGGGCTGCGCTTCTCGACGAGTCTCTTTCCCCGTTCGGCCGCGTGCAGCGCGTCGGCCCCCTGCTCACCCTGTTCATGACCGACGCGCCCGTGCGCAACTTCGAGGAGGCCCAGCAGTGCGACACCGAGCGCTACGCCGCGGTCTTCCGGCATCTGCTCGAAGAGGGCGTCTACCTCCCGCCGTCGCAGTTCGAGGCGCTCTTCCCGTCCACGATGCACGGCGGGGAGGAGATCGAGCGGACGGCCGCGGCCCTGGGGACACTTGCTCGCTGACGTCTGGGAGACGATGGCCGTCGATGCGGCGGCGGAGAGCACGCTCTGGGCCGACTGCCTCCTGCCGGATCCCGGGCGCGATCGGAGCCCCGTCTTCTCACCGCTCGGCGAGGCCCGCTACGCGCTGGGGCTCGAGACGATCTACGAGGGCTACCTCGTCCACTACGGCCGGTCGCGCCTGTTCGCGCCGCCCGACGACGACACGGCGCTCCTGTTGGGCGACTACCTCTACGCGCACGGCGTGGCGCGCATCTCGGCGCTGCACGAGGTGGCTGCGGTCGCAGACCTCTCGGAGCTGATCTCGCTCTGCAGCCAGCTCCGCGCGGAGGACGCCGACGGCGATGGGCAGCTCTGGGCGGCGACGGCGGCGCTGCTCGGTCTCGGCGCGCTCGACGAGGCGCGGGCGGCGCTCCGGCTCCATTCCGATCCGGCGCTGCTCGACGCTGTGGCGCGGGGCGCAGCCGGCGACGAGGCCGTCGACGCCGCCCTCGTCGCGCACTTCATACGTCGCGCGGCTTGATCCGCGTGCGTTCCTCCGCTTTCCTCTGTTCATGACCACCACCGCCGTGCGCGAGGAGCGGAAGGTCCTGACGGCCGTCTTCGCCGACATCGTCGGCTCGACCGCGCTCGCGGAGCGTCTCGACCCGGAGGACGTGAAGCTCGTGGTCGGAGAGGCGGTCGCGCGGATCGTCGGCGAGGTGGAGGCGCTCGGCGGCCACGTCAAGGATCTCGCAGGTGACGGAGTCCTCGCCTTCTTCGGCGCACCGACTACGCGTGAGGACGACGCCGAGAGGGCCGTTCGCGCCGCGCTCCGCATCGTCGGGGAGATGGAGGAGTACGCGCGCGAGGTGCGGCGCGGCTGGGGGGCCGAGGGCTTCGGCGTCCGGGTCGGAGCGGCGACGGGGGCCGTCGTGATGGGCGAGGTCGGCGCGGGCTCGCGGGTCGAGTACGCGGCGTTCGGCGATACGGTGAACGTCGCGGCGCGGCTGCAGTCCGCCGCCCGGCCGGGCGCCGTGCTCGTCGACGAGGCGACGCACCGCGCGGTCGAGGGCCTCTTCGACTGGGACTCCGCGCAGGAGCTCGAGCTGAAGGGAAAGAGCGAGCCCGTGTCGGCCTGGCCCGTGGTCGGCGTCGCTGCGACCGCGCGGACGCAGCGCGGCCTGCCGGGTGTGGAGACACGGCTCGTCGGGCGCTCACGCGAGCTCGGCCTCGGCCGCGAGGCGCTCGACGCGCTCCGCGCCGGCCGCGGCGGGATCCTCGTCGTCGCCGGCGACGCGGGAATCGGCAAGAGCCGTCTCCTCAACGAGCTGCGCGAGCTCGCGGAGCGGGACGGAAGCTGCTGGCTCGAGGGCCGTTGCGTCTCCTACGGCGAGTCGCTGCCGTACTGGCCGTTCCGCGACCTGCTCCGCGGCGAGTGGATCGGCGCGGGGGCCGACGAGCCCGAGCTGCGCGTCCGCGTCGGCCTCCGCCGCCGGCTCGAGCAGCTCTTCGGGGCGGGCTCGGGCGAGCTCTATCCGTACCTCGGGGGCCTGCTCGAGGTCGCGCTCGAGCATGACGCGGCTGCGCGTACGTCCGAGCTCTCGCCCGAGGCGCTGCAATGGCGGACGTTCGAGGTCGTCGGCCAGCTCTTCGCCCGGCTCGCCGAGGACTCGCCGCTCGTGGTCGCGATCGAGGATCTCCACTGGGCCGACCCGACCTCGGTGCTTCTACTCGAACAGCTGCTCTCCCTGTCAGAGGAAGCGCCGGTGCTGCTCGTCCTCTCGCTGCGGCCCGAGCGCGACCACGGCTCCTGGGCGCTGCGGGAGCACGCCGGCCGCGAGTTCCCGCACCTGCTGCGGGAGATCGACCTCGGACCGCTGAGAGACGCCGACGGCGAGCTGCTCGCCGCGCTCGTGGCTCCGGCGACGTTGCCGGCCGAGCTCGAGCGGCGCGTCCTCGAGGCCGCAGAGGGGAACCCGTTCTTCCTGGAGGAGCTCGTTCGCTCGCTCGCGGACGTCGGCGCGCTGGTCCGCACCGAAGACGGCTGGCGCTTCGACCACGCGGTCGAGGTCGAGGTTCCGCCCACCGTGGAGAAGGCGATCCTCGCGCGACTCGACCGGCTCTCGCCGGCTGCCCGAGACCTCGTCACCTCGGCCTCGGCGCTCGGACGCACGTTCGCGCTGCCGCTGCTCGAAGGCGTGCTCGAGGAGCCCACCGGCGACTCCCTCCACGAGCTGCAGCGGCTCGGGCTGCTCCGCCAGAGCCGGCGCTGGCCGCAGCCGGAGTACCGCTTCCGGCACGCGCTCATCCAGGAGACCGCCTACCGGACGCTCCTCGGCGAGCAGCGAACCCGCCTCCATCGGCGCGCCGCCGAGTGGCTCGAGGAGCGGTACGCGGGCCGTGAGGGAGAGGCACTCGGCCTTCTTGCGTATCACTGGCTACGGGCCGAGGACGAGGGGAAAGCGGCCGACTACCTCCTCCGGGCCGGGGACAAGGCACGGCTCGAGTACGCGCTCGACGAGGCGATCGAGCACTACCGCGACCTGCTGCCGCTGCTCGAGCGGCGCGGCGAGCGGCAGGAGATCGCGCTCGTTCTCTTCAAGCTCGCCCTCGCACTTCACACGTCGCTGCGCTTCGCCGAGGCGAACGAGGCGTACCAGCGCGCGTTCGAGAGCTGGACGCCGCCCGAGCCGCAGACGGCGACGGAGCGGCTGCGCGTCGCGACGAGCTTCCTTCCGAACGACCTCGACCCGAAGAGCGCGATCGCGTGGCCGAACATCCAGGCGTGCATGCAGCTCTTCGACCGGCTCGTCGAGGCATGGCCTGAGCGGACGATCGTCCCCTCGCTCGCCGAGCGCTGGGAGATCTCGGACGACGGCCTCCGCTACGTCTTCCACCTGCGCGAGGGGCTGACCTGGTCCGACGGGACACCCCTCACAGCGCACGACGTCGAGTTCGGGATCAAACGCGTCCTCGATCCCGAGAGCCCCGGCTCCTCCGTGGCCATCTACTTCGCGCTCGAGAACGGCGAGGACACCTACCTCGGCCGCAACTCCGACTGGGACGCGGTCGGCGTGCGGGCGCTCGACGACCGGACGGTGGAGTTCCGGCTCAGCGCGCCGGCGCCGTACTTCATGAGTGTCATGAACCGGCCCGACGGCGGGCCGCAGCCGCGTCACGCGATGGAGAGCGTGGCCGACGCACGCGTGGTCAGCGGTGCCTTCGAGGTGGCCGAGCGGACCGCGGATCGGCTCGTGTTGCGGCGGCGTTCCGAGCGGCCGGGCAACGTCGCCGAGGTCGAGCTGTACCGGACGGCGATCGCCGACGCGCTGCCGGAATACGAGCGAGGCGAGACCGATCTGATCCTCGTGCGCTATACACCGCGCCTCGCCGACCTGATGCCCGGCGCGGTGCGGGATGACGCCGTCCTCGGCTCGCCCGCGTGGTCGGCCTACATCCGCTTCGACCATGCGCATCCGGTGGCCGGCAACGTCGAGTTGCGGCGCGCGCTCGCGCACGCGATCGACCGGGAGGCCCTCGCGGCGGTCTGTCCCGCGAATCTCGTGGTGGCGACCGGGGGAGTCGTCCCGCCGGCGCTGCAGGGCCACACGCCGGATATCGCGCTTCGCTACGACCCCGACCTGGCGCGCGAGTGCCTCGCGAAGTCCGGCTTCGACGGGCCGCTCGAGCTCGCGGGGATGATGGTCTGGGACGAGATCCTCGACGTGCTCGCCGGCGGCTGGCGCGAGGTCTTCGGCGACCGGGTCACGGTCTCCTCGTGGTCGTGGGAGGAGGAGGAGGCGATGCACGCGGGCGAGCGGATCCAGGTGGCGCCGATCCGGGTCACCGGCTGGCTGCCGGGTTACCCGGATCCGGAGTACTACCTCCGCCTCCTGTTCCAGTCGACGAGCCGGACGAACGAGGGCGGCTTCGCCGATCCGGTCTTCGACGAGCTGATCGAGCGTGCGCGGCAGGAGCGGAGCGACCGCGGCCGGCTCGAGCGGTTCCACGAGGCGGACCGCTACGCCGTCGCCGAGCGAGTCGCCGTGATCCCGCTCGTGTACGGGCGGAGCACCGCGTTCGTGCGGCCGCAGGTCCGCGGCTGGTGGGAGTTCGGCAAGAGCTCCGCGAGCTTCGGCGACCTCGTCGTCGAGCCGTCTGCCTGAGGTAGATTCCCGCCGTGCTCGCCGCCGTCTTCCACCTGCTGCTGGGCGTCGAGACGGCCGCCGAGGAGGGACGGAAGGTCGTCCTCACGATGCTCGCGGTCGGCGGCGTGTTCGTCCTCGTGATCGCGCTGGGCGAGCTGTCGCACTGGCTGCGCCACAGGCGCTAGCACGCGAGTCGCGCAGCCCGCTCTTCCGCCGTAGACTCGGGCCGTGGCCGCGTTGCCGCCGGGGACCGTCACCTTCCTGTTCACGGACATCGAGGGCTCGACGCGGCTGCTCCACGAGCTGGGAGAGGACGCGTACGCCGACCGGCTCGCCGAGCACCGGCGCGTCCTGCGCGAGGCGTTCGAGAGCCACGGGGGCGTGGAGGTCGACACACAGGGCGACGCGTTCTTCGTCGCCTTTCCAACCGCGCCCGGAGCCCTCGAATCCGCGCGCGAGGCGCAGCGGGAGCTCGAGCTGCCAGTGCGGATGGGTGTCCACACCGGCACGCCGCTGCTGACGGAGGAGGGCTACGTCGGGGCCGACGTCCACCGCGCCGCGCGCATCGCCGCCGCCGGGCACGGCAGGCAGGTGCTCGTCTCGACCGCGACGGCGGCGCTCGTCGATCGCGACGAGCTCCGCGACCTCGGCGAGCACCGGCTCAAGGATCTGAGCGCGCCCGAGCGGATCTTCCAGCTCGGGAGCGACGACTTCCCGCCGCTGAAGACGCTCTACCGGACGAACCTGCCGATCCCCGCGACCGCGTTCCTCGGCCGCGAGCACGAGGTCGCCGACGTGCGCGAGCTGCTCGCGCGCGAGGACGCTCGCCTCCTCACGCTCACCGGTGCCGGAGGCTCGGGCAAGACGCGGCTTGCGCTCCACGCGGCCGGCGAGGCAGCCGAGGCATACCCGGACGGGGTCTGGTGGGTGCCGCTCGCGCCGCTCGCCGAACCTGCCGATGTCGGGCCGGCCGCGGCCCGGGCGCTCGGCGGCGGCGGGACGCTGCCCGAGCTCGTCGACGGGCGACGCCTGCTGCTCCTGCTCGACAACTTCGAGCACGTCGTCGAGGCTGCGCCGGAGGTGGCGGCCGTCCTCGCGGAATGCCCGCACGCGGACGTGCTCGTGACGAGCCGCGAGCGGCTGCGGGTGCAGGGCGAGCACGTCTATCCGGTGCCGGTGCTTGCGCGGGAGGAGGCGCGGCGGCTCTTCGTGACGCGCGCGCGCGCGGCTCAACCCGACTTCGAGCCGGACGAGCTTTTGGACGACCTCTGCGCGCGTCTCGACGACCTGCCGCTCGCGATCGAGCTCGCCGCCGCGCGCACGTCGCTTCTTTCGACCGCGCAGCTCCTCGAGCGGCTCGGCAGCCGCCTCGATCTCCTGCGCGGCGGGCGCGACGCCGAGAAGCGCCAGCAGACGCTCCGCGCCACGATCGAGTGGTCGTACGAATTACTCGAGCCCGATGAGCGGGAGCTGCTCGCGGCGCTCTCGGTGTTCCGCGGCGGCTGGACGCTCGAGGCGGCGGAGCAGGTCGCGGCTGCCGACCTCGAGCTCCTCCAGTCGCTCCTGGACAAGAGCCTCGTGCGCCGCTGGGAACCGGACCGCTTCGGGATGCTCGAGACGATCCGCGAGTTCGCGGCCGAGCAGCTCGAGCTGGCCGGCGATGCCGAGCGGGCCCGGCGCAATCACGCGGACTACTTCCTGGAGTTCGCCGAAGATGCCGGCCTCTGCGTCGAGGGGGTGGAAGCCGGCAGAGGAGGGAGTGGCTATCGAGTGGTGCTGCCCGAGCGCGACAACCTCCGCGCGGCTCTCGGCTTCCTCATCAGCGCCGGCGAGATCGAGGCTGCGACGCTGTTCGCCGTCTCACTCGAGCAGTACTGGGTGACGAACAGCCCGGACGAGGGTGCGCGCCTTCTCGGGGAGCTCTGCGAACGGGGAGACGAGCTCGCGCCGGAGCTTCGCGTGCGGGCAATCCGAAGCCTCGCCGGCTCCGTCTACATCCAGGGCGGATTCGACGAGGGGGCGCGCCTCTGCGCGGAGGCGCTCGAGCTGTACCGGGAGCTCGGGGAGGAGTGGGGGATCGCGCACATGCTCCTCCGGATAGCAGTCGATGAGAGTAGGCGAGGCGAAGGCGGGGAGGCGAAGAGGCTGCTCGAGGAGAGCCTCTCGCTCTGGAAATCACCCTTCAACGAGGCACAGGTGGCGCTGCAACTCGGCAACATCGTCTTCCGCGAGGGTCGAAGCGAGGAGGCGCTCGAGCTCGCGGACAGGGCGGCGCGCCTGTCCCATGAGATCGACTTCGTCTGGTGGGAGACGAATGCGCTCCTGAACGGGGCCGAGTTCGCGCTGACGCTCGGACGCGTCGAATATGCGCGCGAGCGCGCCGTCTCGGGGCTCGCGCTGGCACACTCGATCGGCGACCGGCAGGGGACCGTGTTCGGCCTCTGCCTTCTCGCCTGGGCCGCTGCAGAGGCGGGAGATGCGGAGCGGGCGGGCCGCCTGTGGGGAGCCATCGACGCCGAAGCAGGGCGAGGGCCGATCGGACAGTGGGAGGCCCAGCGCGACGACTACGCGGCTCACCTTTCCGGCGTTACAGGTGCCGACTTCGATCACGGCTTCGAGACCGGGCGGCGCATGGCGCTCGACGACGCCGTCGCGTACGCGCTCGGCGACCAGACGTAGACTCGCGCCGTGGCGCCTCCGAAGGACCTTCGCGACTGGATCGCGCTGCTCGAGCGCGAGGGCGAGCTCGTCCGCGTCTCGGCCCAGGTCGACCCAGACCTCGAAGTCACCGAGATCGTCGATCGCACGGTCAAAGCCGGCGGTCCGGCGCTTCTGTTCGAGAGCCCGAAGGGCTCCGAGCATCCGCTCCTGATCAACCAGTTCGGCACCGAGCGGCGCATGTGCCTTGCCTTCGGCGTCGAGCGGCTCGACGACGTCGCGCGGCGGGTCGCGGACGTGCTCGAGATGCAGCCGCCGCAGGGGCTCGTGGAAAAGGTGCGCGGCCTGCAGAAGCTGAAGTCGATCGCCGACTCGCGGCCCAAGACCGTGGGCAAAGGCGCGTGTCAGGAGATCGTCCTGCGCGGCGACGACGTGGACCTCGGCCTCCTCCCGATCCAGCGCTGCTGGCCGGGCGACCCGGCGCCGTTCATCACGCTCCCGGCCGTGATCACGCACGACCCGCACACCGGCGGCCGCAACGTCGGCATGTACCGGATGCAGGTCGTGGACGAGCGGACGACCTTCATGCACTGGCAGATCCACAAGGACGGCCGCGCCGACTACCTCGCGACCGACGGCCGCATCGAGGTCGCCGTCGCGCTGGGGCTGGATCCGGTCACCGCCTACTCGGCCAGCGCGCCGCTCCCGAAGCACATCGACGAACTGATGATGGCCGGCTTCCTCCGCGGCGAGCCCGTCGAGCTCGTCAAGGGCGTCAGCGTCGCCGTCGAAGTCCCGGCGCGGGCGGAGATCGTCCTCGAGGGCTACATCTCCAAGGACGAGGTCGGCGAGGAGGGGCCGTTCGGCGACCACACCGGCTACTACACCGCCGCGGAGCCTTTCCCGGTCTTCCACGTCACCGCGATGACGATGCGGCGAGGCGCGATCTACCCCTCGATCGTGGTCGGCAAGCCGCCGCAGGAGGACGCCTGGCTCGGCAAGGCCACGGAGCGGATCTTCCTCCCGGCGATCCGCACCACCATGCCGGAGATCGTCGACTACGACCTGCCGATCGCCGGCGCGTTCCACAACTGCTGCATCGTCTCGATCCGCAAGCAGTACCCCGGCCACGCGGCGAAGGTCATGCACGCCATCTGGGGGCTGGGGATGCTCAGCCTCACGAAGTGCGTCGTCGTCGTCGACGCGAACGTCGACGTGCACGACTACGAGCAGGTGCTCTTCTATGCGGGCGCGAACGTCGACCCCAAGCGCGACGTCGTCGTCTCGGAGGGGCCGCTCGACCACCTCGACCACGCGCCCGAGCGGCAGTTCTTCGGCGGGAAGCTCGGCATCGACGCGACCGCGAAGTGGCCGGAGGAAGGGGCACGCCCGTGGCCCGAGGAGATCGAGATGAGCCCCGAGATCAAGGCACTCGTAGAGCGTCGCTGGACCGAGTACGGACTCGGTTAGTTCTCTCCGCGCGGCATACGCGTTTCGGATAAGACTTCGACCGGTGGAGCCGGAGCAGCCGAGTCCCGACACCGAGCACGAGTCGCTCCACGAGGAGACGCATCTGCCGCCGCCGACGCTGTGGCCGATCGGGTTCGCGATCGGGATCGTCGTCATCCTCGTGGGCCTCGTCATCGATCCGGTCCTGATCTCCTCGATCGGTGCGGCGATCGCCATCGTCTTCGGCTTCCTCTGGGTGCGCGACGCGACCGCCGAGCTCCGCGGGCAGCCGGTGGTGGTCGAGCCCGAGCGCCGCGAGATGAAGGAGGCGGGCGAGGGGATGACCGCGCCGCCGGCCGACGAGCAGGGAGTCGCCCTCGTTCGGGTCGACGAGACCAAGGTCACGCGCAGTTACTTCCTCGAAGGGGCCACGCTCGGGCTCGGCGCCGCGATCGGCGGGCTGATCACCGTGCCCGTCGCGGGCTTCGCGGTTCTGCCGTCCTTCCTCAACCAGAAGCAACACAAGGTCGACCTCGGACCGCTCTCGACGTTCGCGCTCGGCCAGTGGTTCGTAGCGACCTTCATGACCGACCCGGCGCAGGGCGAGGTGTCGCGGCGGACGGCGTTCATCCGCAACAACGGCACCGTCTCCGACCCGAAGACGAAGAAGCCGGTGCCGAGCTTCACCATCATCTCGAACCGCTGCGCCCACCTCGGCTGCCCCGTGCAGGCCAACGGCCCGAGCGGCGCCATCCTCGGCCAGAAGACGCTCTTCGAGCACACCAAGAACGGGCAGATCCGGCTGATCCCCGTCGTCCCCGCCGGCTATGGCTGCCCGTGCCACGGCGGCCAGTACGACGTCGAGGGGAACCGCACCGCAGGGCCGCCGGTGCGCGCGCTCGACCGCTACGCGTTCGAGATCGACAACGGCCGCCTGATCCTCCTCAGCACGTACTCGGTCTCGCACGTCGTCGGCACCGGCGCGCAGGCCGAGATCTACAAGTACAAGTCGGCCGGGCCGGGCCAGCACGTGGACGGGCCGGAGCAGTGGTTCTATCCCCTCCAGCCGCCGCATCACTGATGGCGTCGTACACGCGCACGCCCACGAAGGCCGAGCTCCGCCGCCAGAAGATGGAGGAGCTCGTCACCTACCCGCTCGACTGGCTGGAGGAGCGGTCGGGGCTCATCGGCGGCGTCAAGTACTTCCTCTTCCGCAACGTCCCCAGCGACGTAAACTGGATGCAGACGCTCGGCTCGGCCGCGCTCACCGCCTTCCTCGTGCAGGCGATCACGGGCGTGATCCTCGCGATGTACTACACGCCGTCGGCGGCGAGCGACCCCGCTACGGGCAAACCGGTCGCGTGGGAGTCGATCGTCCACATCACCGACGACGTGACGATGGGTTGGCTCGTGCGCGGCATGCACCGCTGGGGCGCGAGCGTCTTCATCATCCTCATGTTCCTGCACATGGGTCGCGTCTTCCTGTTCGGTGCCTACAAGTATCCGCGCGAGCTGAACTGGATCGTGGGCGTTCTCATCCTCGTGATGGGGATGATGGAGGGCTTCACGGGCTACCTGCTGCCGTGGGACCAGACCGCGTACTGGGCGACCGTGGTGGGGATCAACCTCAACGGGACGGCGCCCTTCCTGGGCCCCTGGCTGGCCCAGTTCCTACGCGGCGGCCAGGAGATCAGCGGTGAGACGCTGACCCGCTTCTACTCGCTGCACATGCTCCTGATCCCGGGCGCGATCATCGGGCTGATCACGCTGCATCTCTACCTCGTGATCCGGCTCGGCGTCACGTCGCCGCCGTGGTCGAAGGAGGCCGCCGGGATGGAGCCGGTCGACGAGGAGCCGGTGCCGCTGCGGCCAGGGCTGACGCGGCCGGTGCCGCGTGCGGCCGGGGGCGCTGCCATGCAGGCCGAGCCGGGAGGGCGCGAGTAGTGGCTGCGATCCCGAAGGAGAAGCCGTCCCGCGCCGACGAGGAGCGGGCCGGGTTCGCCCGCTACAAGGCAGACGTCAAGGCGCGCGGGAAGTCCTTCTACCCGTACGCGATGTTCCACGACACGATCATGAGCCTCGTCGTCGTGTGCGTGATCATCGGGCTCGCGGCGATCTGGAAGTGGTCGGCGTACGGGCCGCACCACGACCCGACGCAATCCGGCATCCTCGGGCCAGAGGTCGCGCCGCCGGCCGACCCGGGCACGGTCAGCTTCGTGCCGCGGCCCGACTGGTACTTCTACTTCCTCTTCTACCTCCTCCGGATCTTCAAGTGGCCGGAGTCGGTCTTCCTCGGCACGGTCGGCGTCCCGACGATCGCGCTCATCCTCCTCATCGGGCTGCCGTTCCTCGACCGGCGCCGTGAGCGCCGGACCTCGGCCCGCCCGGTCGCGATGGTCGCCGCCGTCCTGACCATCCTCTCGATGGGAATCCTGACGTGGAAGGGCGCGACCGCGAAGGAAGCGCTCGCGTCCGAGGTGATCCTCGATGTCCCGCGCTGGGTGCAGCAGGAGCATCTGCCGCCGGCTGCGCTGCCCGGTGCGAAGCTCTTCGCGACCGCGGGCTGCACGGCCTGCCACACGTACGCGGGATCGGGCGGCTCCAACCTCGGCGCACCCGACCTGACCGCGATCGGGTCGCAGAACCTCGGCATCGCCTTCCAGATCCGGCACCTCCAGTGCCCGTCGTGCGTCAACCCCGGCTCTCCGATGCCGAAGTTCGCGTCGCTCGGCAACGTGCGCCTGCACCAGCTCGCCGTCTTCCTCGAGTCTTCCAAGGGCACCGGTTAACAGCGACAATCCCGGGGAATGCACGTCTTCCTCGGGATTACCGGCGCTTCAGGGGCACCCTATGCGGCGCGGCTGCTCGAGGCGCTGGCCGCTGCAGACTGCGAGATCGGCGTCTGCGCCTCCAGTGCCGGGATCGAGGTGCTCGGCACCGAGCTCTTCGGCGACGCGACGCTCCCGCGCGACGAGACGCTCGCCCGGCTCCTCGAGCACGCGAACGGAGCGGGGCGCATCTACGACCCGGCCGACTGGAGCGCCCCCTACGCGTCCGGCTCGGCCAAAGTCGACGCGTACGTGATCTGCCCGTGCTCGATGGGCACGCTCGGGACCATCGCCTCCGGCGCGATGCAGAACCTCATCCATCGTGCGGCCTCGGTCGCGCTGAAGGAGGAGCGCCGGCTCGTGGTCATGCCGCGCGAGACGCCGCTCTCGGTGATCCATCTCCGCAACATGCTGACGCTGCGCGAGGCCGGCGCCACGATCCTGTTCCTCGCGCCCGGCTTCTACAACGGCGCGGAGACGGTCGAGAACCTCGTCGATTTCATCGTCGCGCGCGCGCTCGACCTCCTCGGGCTGGAGCACGCGCTCACGCCCCGCTGGGGACAGGCGTGAGCGTCGAGAGCGGCAAGCTCCCGGCAGAGGGCGTCCAGCGGATGTTCGACCGCATCGCGCCGGTCTACGACGCGATGAACCGCGTGATGACCGCGGGCCTCGACCAGCGCTGGCGCCGGGCGACCGTCCGGGAGGCGGTCAAGCCGGGCGACAGCGTCCTCGACGCCTGCTGCGGCACCGGGGACCTCGCCGTCGCGGCGCGGGCCGCGGGAGCCGAGCGGGTGGTCGGCGTCGACTTCTCCGAGCGGATGCTCGAGCGCGCCCGCCGCAAGGCGCCCGAGCTCGAGTGGGTGCAGGCCGACGTGCTCGCGCTTCCGTTCGAGGACGCGAGCTTCGACTCGACGGTCGTCGGCTTCGGGATTCGCAACGTGGACGACCTCGAAGCCGGCCTGAGGGAGTTGCGCCGTGTGCTCCGTCCCGGCGGCCGGGTCGGGATTCTCGAGATCACGCGCCCGCGCGGACTGCTCGCGCCGTTCTACCGGCTCTGGTTCGACCGGATCGTGCCGCTGCTCGGCCGGCTCCTTCCGGGGGGCGACGCGTACACGTACCTGCCGGCGAGCGTGCGCCGCTTCCCGGGCCCCGAGGAGCTTGCGGAACTGCTCGGCGCCTGCGGCTTCGAGCGCGTGGAGTTCCGGCTGTTTGCCGGGGGTATCGTGGCTCTCCACGTAGGGGAGGCGGGTACGTGACGACGACGCTCACCGACATCCGGTCGGTGCCGGGGTTGAACGACTATCTGGATGTGCTGGAGGAACGGCTCGCTCGCACCGTCGCCACCCATCCGGGCCTGGTTGCCGCGGTGGGAAACGAGGCGCTCGCGGCGGGCGGCAAGCGGCTGCGGCCCACGCTCGTCTTCCTCTCCGCACCGCCGGGTGGAGAGCCGCCGCTCGCGGCAGGCGTTGCGATCGAGCTCGTGCACATGGCGACGCTCGTCCACGACGACCTCATCGATCGCGCTCATTTTCGCCGCGGCAAGGCCGCTGCCTGGTCGACCTACGGCCCCGCCGCCGCCCGAGCGACCGGCGACTACCTGTTCGCGCGCGCCTTCGCGGAGCTGAGCGAGACCGGGAACGCCGTCGCGGTCGAGATCCTCGCCGACGCGACCCTCGCGCTCGCGCGCGGCGAGGCGCTGCAACGGACGCAGACCGGCGATCCGGCGACCACCGTCGAGGCCTACCTCGAGCGCTGCGCGCTCAAGACGGGGAAGCTGTTCGAGGCGGCGTGCCGGCTCGGGGGCGGCTCCGGGGGATATGGGCTCGCGCTCGGGATCGCCTTCCAGATCGCCGACGACGTCCTCGACTGCTCCGGCGCCACCATCGAGACGGGCAAGATCGCCGGCACCGACCTCCGCGACGGCACACCGACCCTGCCTTTGCTTCTCGCCGCGCGGCGCGATGCCGTCGTCCGAGCCGCGCTCGCAGGTGGTCCGATGGACGGCGCGCTCGTGCGGGTTGCCGCGACCGGTGCTCTCCAGGAGAGCCGCGAGGTGGCGCTCGACTACGCTAGGCAAGCCAGGGCGAGCCTCGACGGCGAGCTGCACCGCGACGAGCTCGAGGCCCTGACACACGCAGTCGTCGACCGGGAGAGGTAGAGCCGCATGGCCGTTCTGGACACCCTCGATACGCTCGCGCCCATCAGGGAGAAAGTCCTCGCCGGCGAGCGCCTCGACTTCGACGACGGCGTCGCGCTGATGGAGACGGACGACCTGCTTGCGCTCGGCGACCTCGCCGACCTGGCGCGCCGGCAACGCGGCGGCGGCGGCGAGGTCTATTTCGTCCAGAACATCAACCTGTACCAGACGAACGTCTGCCGCGTGAAGTGCAAGTTCTGCGCCTTCGCGAAGACGCGGAAGCAGGAGGACGCCTTCACGCTCACCACCGACGAGTTCGTCGAGGACGCCGTCGCGCAGCACGAGCTGCTCGGATTCACCGAGATCCACACCGTCAACGGCGAGAATCCGCACGTCGACCTGGAGTACTACGCCGGGCTCCTGCGCAAGCTGAAGGCGGCGCTGCCCGACGTCCATCTCAAGTTCTACACGGCTTCCGAGATCCACCACATCTCGCGGCTCGAGGGCTGCTCGCACGAGGAGGTCCTGCGCACGCTCCGCGACGCGGGCCTCGACTCGATGCCCGGCGGCGGCGCCGAGATCTTCGCCGACCGCGTGCGCGCACTCATCGCGCCGGGCAAGGAGCACCCTGACGAGTGGTTCGAGGTGCACGACACTGCGCATCGGCTCGGCATCACGACCCAGTGCACGATGCTGTACGGCCACGTCGAGACCTACGAGGAGCGTGTCGACCATTTGCTGCGGCTGCGCGACCAGCAGGACCGCACGGGTGGCTTCCTCTCCTTCATCCCGCTCGCGTTCCACCCGGAGAACACCGTCTTCGAGCGCCGCGGCTTCCGGTTCACCACTGGAGCGGACGACCTGAAGGTGATCGCCGTCTCGCGGCTCCTGCTCGACAACGTCCCGCATGTGAAGGCCTACTGGATCATGATGGGCCTCCCGCTCGCCCAGGTCGCGCTCCACTTCGGTGCGGACGACGTCCAGGGCACGGTCGTGCGGGAGAAGATCTTCCAGGCCGCGGGTGCGAGCGCGGGCACCGAGCAGAAGGTCGCGGAGCTCGTCCGTGTGGTCCGGGAGGCGGGCCGGACCCCGGTGCAGCGCGACAGCCTCTACAACGAGATCCGGAGATGGGCCGCGTGATCCGGCTCGGTCGCATCTCGTACGTGAACATGGCGCCGGTCTTCCATCGCGTCGAGGCCGAGGTGGAGGAGGTACAGGGCGTCCCGACCGAGCTGAACCGGATGCTGCTCGCCGGCGAGCTCGACACAGCGCCCATCTCCTCGATCGAGTACGCGCGGAACGCCGACGGCCTCCGCCTGCTGCCGCGGCTGTGCGTCGCCTCCGAGGGAGCCGTCGACTCGATCCAGCTCGTCTCGAGGAAGCCGCTCGAGCAGGTGCGCACCGTCGCCGTGACGCCGGAGTCCGCGACCTCCGTCGCGCTGACCAAGGTGCTGCTGCCCGAGGCGGAGCAGGCGCCGCTCGACGCGTACGAGACGGGCGAGGCCGAGGCGAAGCTCCTGATCGGCGACGCCGCGCTGCGCTCGGCGTTCGAGGATCCGACGCCGCACCACGACCTCGGGCGCCTCTGGCTGGAGCGGACGGGCCTGCCGATGGTCTTCGCGGTCTGGGCGTGCCCGGAGCCGCTCGCCGACGGGCTCGCGGAGCTCGAGGACGCGCTCGTCGCGTCGGTCCGCGTGGCGCGCGCCGAGCCGGAGCAGCTCGCATACGAGGCAGCCGAGCGATATGGATACCCCGCCGGTTTCCTGGCGCGCTACTTCGAGAAGCTCCGCTACCGCTTCGGCCCGCGCGAGCGTGCCGGCCTCTACACGTTCCTCGAGCTGGCGCGGGACGCGGGACTGCTCGAGACGGTGCCCGAGCTCCGCTTCGTCCAGACCGCCGGCGCCGCGGTCGCATGAGCGTCCAACCGCAGGTTGGCCCATGAGCGTCGCCGAGCGGATCCCCGTCCACGAGATCCTCGAGAAGGCGGTTTCGGGCGAGCGGATCTCCGACGAGGACGCCGCCGAGCTCCTGCGCTCACGCGACCTCGTCGCCGTCGGGCGCGCCGCGAACGAGGTGCGGAACCGGCTGCACGACCCGGAACGGGTCACGTTCATCATCGACCGCAACCTCAACTACACGAACATCTGCGTCACCGACTGCGACTTTTGCGCCTTCTACCGGCGGCCCGGCGACCGGCGCGAGGGCTACCTGCTGCCGAAGCCGGTCATCTTCAAGAAGATCGAGGAGACGCTCGCGCTCGGAGGCACAGGCCTGCTGATGCAGGGCGGCCACCACCCCGACCTCGGCGTCGACTACTACGAGGACCTCTTCTCGTCGATCAAGGCGCGCTACCCGATTCATCTGCACGCGCTCTCGCCGTCCGAGATCGTGCACGCCGCGCGCCGGTCGAAGCTGACCGTCCCCGAGACGCTCGCGCGGCTGCGCGACGCGGGCCTCGACTCGATCCCCGGCGGCGGCGCCGAGATCCTCGTCGACCGCGTGCGGGACATCATCGCGCCGAAAAAGGTCAACACGAAGGAGTGGCTCGGCGTGATGCGCGACGCCCACAGGCTCGGGATCTCGACGACCGCGACGATGATGTACGGCCACGTCGAGACGCTCGAGGAGCGCGTCGAGCACTTTCGCCGGATCCGTGAGCTGCAGGACGAGACCGGCGGCTTCCGCGCCTTCTTCTCCTGGACGTTCCAGGACGACGGCAACCGGCTCGTCTCGCTCGTCCCGGCCGAGACGCGGCCGACCTCGTTCGACTACCTGCTCACGCAGGCGGTCTCGCGCCTCTACCTCGACAACGTGCCGCATATCGGCTCGTCGTGGGTGACGCAGGGGAAGAAGATCGGCCAGGTCGCGCTCGGCTTCGGCGCCGACGACCTCGGCTCGGTGATGATCGAGGAGAACGTCGTCTCCGCCGCCGGCACGACGCACCGCACGAGCGCCGAGGAGCTCGTTCACCTGATCCGCTCGCTCGGCAAGACCGCCGTCCAGCGCGACACGCTCTATCGGCCGGTCAAAGTCTGGTAGCTCGCGAAGCTGGCGCTTCGCTCGCTGGTTGACGGAACTTCGCGCGCCCGAGAGTGCGATCTCGGGCCCGCTTCGTGCTGTTTTGGTTTTCGATGCTCTGGACTATGTGGCTGCCTGGTGCGCTCGCGCGCGGCGGAGGCCGGCGCGAGCGCGGTTCGGCCTGCGGCTAAGCCCCGCTGAAGCGAGGTCTTAGCCTCCGGCCCTAGGCCTGGTTGCGGCTCGAACGCTTCGAACCCCCGTGCGGCCCTGGCGGCGGCGTAACGGTGCGTTACGACGCCGCCGGATCTTCGCGGGGTGGACGCGCCGTAGGCCCGTCCGCCCGCGACGGAAGGGCGGCTCGAACCTTGCGTCAGCCCTCATTAGCTCTTCTGCACGGAGCCAACGGGAGACCGCGCTCTCCCGTTGGCGGAGTTCCTTGACCCAGCGAGCGGGTGCGAAGCACCCGCGAGCTACCCTGCCGACGGGTCGTGCTTCGCAAGCTTCTCATCGCCGTCGCGCTCGCGGCGCTCGTGGGGTCCGCGGTCGCATCGGCGGCGACCGGTTCCGAGCGGCGCTCGAGCCAGGCTTCGGTCTCCACGTCGCTGCTCATGCCGGGCGTGACCTACACGCGCGAGGTCGACTTCACCTCCCGGGGCCCGATCGTCCTCGACGTGGTGACCGCGCCGAAGCCGGACGGCAGCGTCTACTCCCTCCAGCCGGAGCTCTCGAACGACGCGCTGCGCGGGCGGGAGACGCTCACCCAGGTCGAAAGCCGGCTCGCCGCCGGCGGAACGACGGTGGCGATCGACGGCGACTACTTCAACAACCGGTCGGGCGCGCCGACCGGCATCCTGATGCAGAACGGCGTGCTCGAGAGCGCGCCGGCAGCAGGGCGCTCGAGCCTCGGCATCGGCTCGGACGGTGCGCTCGCGGTTGCCGAGGTTTCCCTCGCCGGAACCTGGCAGGGAAACGGCCAGCGGCGGCCACTGGGCCTCAACTCGCCCGCGGGCAAGGGGAAGTTCACGCTCTACACGCCGGCGTACGGCACGGCCACTCCGAAGGAGTCGGGAGTCGCCGAAGCCGTCATCGGGTTGTTCCCGCCGGCACGGCTCGGCGAGCCGCTCGACGGCACCGTCACGCAGGTCACGAGCGCCGGCCCGACGACGATCCCGGCGGGCGGCGCGGTCCTCGTCGCACGCGGCTCCGCGTCCACCGCGCAGTTCACGGCTGAGGCACCGGCCGGGCAGCAGGTCGAGGCGCGACTGTCGCTCTCGCCGGATTGGAGCGGCCTCCCGAGCGCCATCGGCGGTGGCCCGCTGCTCGTCCAGAACGGCAAGCCAGTCTTCCACGCACACGAGTCGTTCGACCCGCGCCCCTTGAACAGCCGGCAGCCGCGCGGCGCGATCGGCCAGCTCCCCGACGGGCGCATCCTGCTCGTCGGCGTCGAGGGGACGAATCCCGCCTACAGCATCGGTATGTCGAGCTACGAGCTCGCAGTCGAGCTCTCCCGGCTCGGCGCCACGACCGCCTTCGGGCTCGGCTCCGGCCCAGCGGCCGGCGTTGCGTTCGACGGAAAGCTCCTCACGCGGCCGTCGAACGGCGCCGAGGCCAAGCTCTCCGATGCGCTCGCCCTCACCTACAGCGGCGTCTACGCCCCGCCTCCTTCGACCTCCGTGCTCTCGCCGAACGGCGACGGGGCCGGGGACAGCGAGCTGCTCGTCTACCGCCTCGCCCGTCCCTCGGACATCGACGCGACGCTGTCCGGCCCGGGCGGCGCCAAGATCACGCTGGCGGACGGGGCGGAGTCGCCCGGACCGCACACCTTCACCTGGAGCGGTGCCGGCGCACCGGAGGGCCAATGGACGTTCAACGTCACGGCGACCGACGATCGCCACGTCACGACGAGCGCACAGCGGACGTTCTCGCTCGACGACACGCTGTCGTCGCTCTCCGTCCGGATCGGGAGCCGCGGGCTCACCGCGACGTTCCGGCTGACGCGGACCGCGGACGTCGTGGTGAGCGTCGAGCGCCCGAACGGCGTGGCCGTGGCGACCCTGGAGTCGGGGTCTCGCACGGCGGGGCCGCAACGTGTGACGTGGCGCGGCACCATCGGCAAGCGCGTGGCGCCTCGCGGCCGCTACAAGGTGTACGTCGAGGCGACGAGCCCGGTCGGCACGAGCTCCCTGGCGGCCCTGTTCTCATTCGCCCCTCACACGCGTCACTAGACTCCGCGCGGTGCTCCTCGCGAGCCTCTCGGCGAGCTTCACCTCCCAGATCGCGAACCACGGCATCTACGCCGTCTTCGGCCTGATGGCGATCGACGCGGTGTTCCCCGCGCTGAGCGAGCTCGTGATGCTCTATGCCGGCGCGGTCGCCGCGGGAGTCTTCCCGGCCGCCCACGGGGTGACGCTGTTCGGCTCGCGGATCGGCTACGGCGCCGGCGCGTACGTCGCGCTCGCCCTCGCGGGCACGCTCGGCTACCTCGCGGGCGCTCTCGTAGGCTGGGCGATCGGTCGCTACGGAGGGCGGCCGCTGCTCGAGCGGCACGGGCGCTGGTTCCACCTCTCCCCGCAGCAGCTCGATCGCGCCGAGGCGTGGTTCGAGCGCTGGGGGAGCCTCGGCGTCTTCCTCGGCCGGCTCACGCCCGTCGTCCGTTCCTTCGTCTCGATCCCGGCCGGGATCTTCGAGATGCCTCTGGCGCTCTACACGCTGCTGACGCTCGCCGGCTCCGCGGTGTGGGCGTTCGCCTTCGCCGGTGCGGGTTACGGGCTCGGCCGCAGCTATCGCAGCTTCGACCACGGCTTCCACTACGCCGAATACGCGGTCGTCGCAGGCATCGTGCTCCTGCTGGCGTATTTGGTCTACCGGAGAATGGCCGCCGCTAGAGTGGAGCCGCGTGCAGACGATTCCACTCGTTGACGTCCGAGCCGAATACGAGCCGCTGATTCCGCGGCTCGAGGCCGCGTTCCGCGAGGTGCTCGACAGCGAGCGCTTCATCCGGGGCCCGCACTACTGGGCCTTCCAGGAGGAGGCAGCCGCGCACCTCGGCGTGAAGCGGACGATCGGGGTCGCAAACGGCACCGATGCGCTGGTGCTCGCCCTGGAGGCGCTCGGTGTCGGTCCCGGCGACGAGGTGATCTGCCCCGCGTTCACGTTCTATGCGACCGCGGAATCGATCGCGCGCCGCGGTGCGACGCCCGTCTTCGCGGAGATCGACCCGGCCACGCTCAATCTCGACCTCGACGACGCTGCCGCGAAGGTGACCGAGCGGACGCGCGCCATCGTCCCGGTCCATCTGTTCGGCCGCCCTCTCGACGTCCGCCTGCTGGTCGAGCTCGGCGTCCCAGTGCTCGAGGACGCGGCCCAGGCCTTCGGTGCGCCGGGCATCGCACAGCACAGCGCGATCTCGACGTTCAGCTTCTACCCCACGAAGAACCTCTTCTGCCTCGGCGACGGCGGGCTGGTGGCGACGAGCGACGAGGAGCTCGCCGACCGCGTTCAGCTCCTCTCCTTCCACGGCTCGCGCGACAAGGCGGCCTTCGACCTCGTCGGCTACAACTCCCGCCTCGACGAGCTGCAGGCCGCGTTCCTGCGCATCTTCCTGCCGGAGCTCGCGGGCTGGAACGAGGCGCGCCGCGCGGCGGCGGCCCGTTACGCGGAGCTCGGGCTCGGCGAGCTCGTGGAGCTTCCGCAGGATGACCCGGGTCACGTCTACCACCTCTTCGTCTGCCGTTCGCGCGAGCGCGACAGGATTCGCACCGCGCTCGCCGAGGCGGGAATCGCTTCCGCGACGTACTACACGACGCCGCTCCACCTCCAGCCGTCGCTGCGCTTCCTCGGCTACGAGGCCGGCTCGCTGCCCGCGACCGAGCAGGCGGGCGAGGAGAACTTCTCGCTTCCGCTCTGGCCCGGGATCCCCGCCGAGGCGCAGGAGCGCGTCGTCGACGTCGTGCGCTCGGCCGTCCCAACTCGGCGTAGGCTCGATGGCGGCAGCGCGTTCTCTCGCCGGCGCCATCGCGTCTGGCAGCTGCTCGTGGACGGGGTGATCGTGGCGCGCGGCCTGGTGGCTCGCGTTCGAGCTCCGCTTCGACCACGGCCTCCCGATCTACTACTCGACGCTGCTGAACCGGACGATCCTGCTCGTCGTCGCGATCAAGCTCCTCGTCTTCATCGCGTTCGGGTTCTACAACCGTTGGTGGCGCTACGTCTCGATCCGCGACATGTGGGCGGCGGCGCGCGGCGTCGTGGTCGCCTGCCTCATCGCCGACGTGACGGTCTACCTCGTGTCACCGGTGCACGGCGTGCGCCTGCCGCGGTCGATCGCCGCGACCGACCTCCTCCTCACGCTGGCGTTCATCGCAGGCTCCCGCCTCCTCGCACGCACGCTGGTCGAGCGGCCGGGGCTGACGATGGTCGCTCGCGGCCAGGAGGTGCTGGTCGTGGGCGCGGGCGACGCGGGGCGCCTGATCGTGCAGGAGATGCAGCGGTCGCGGATGCTCAACTACACGCCGATCGGGTTCGTCGACGACGACCCGCGCAAGCGGCACACGCGCATCATGGGCGTCCGCGTGCTCGGCACGATCGACGAGCTGCCACGCGTCCTGCGCGAGCACCGGCCGGACGAGGTGCTGATCGCGATGCCCTCGGTCTCGGGCGAGGTGCGGCGGCGGATCGTCGAGACCGCGCAGCAGCTGCGCATCGTGGTCAAGACGCTGCCGGGCCTCTACGAGCTGATCGCGGGGGATCTCGGCCTCGCGGGGCAGATCCGTCCCGTGCAGGTGCAGGACGTGCTCGGCAGGGAGCAGGTGGAGGTCGACTTCCACGAGGTCGCCTCGTATCTCGAAGGGCATACCGTGCTCGTCACCGGTGCCGGCGGCTCGATCGGCTCGGAGCTCTGCCGCCAGATCGCGCGCGTCAGACCTTCGCGGCTGATCCTCGTCGACAACGCCGAGGGACCGCTGTTCGAGATCGAGCGCGAGCTCGTCGCCGAGCGCGACTTCACAGCGGCGCTGCCGAAGCTCGTCGACGTGAAGGACCGGAAGGCGCTGCGGCGCGAGGTGTTCGAGAAGTACCAGCCGACCGTTGTCTTCCACGCAGCGGCGTACAAGCACGTCGCGATGCTGGAGACGCATCCGCTGGAGTCGGTGCGCAACAACGTCGTCGGCACGCGCATCCTCGTCGAGCTCGCGGCCGAGTTCGGCGTCGAGCGGTTCGTCTTCGTCTCGACGGACAAGGCCGTCAACCCCAAGACGGTGATGGGACAGTCGAAGGCTCTGTGCGAGTGGATCGTCGAGTCGTTCGGGCATCGCCGCGACGTCTCGACGCGCTTCGTCGCCGTGCGCTTCGGCAACGTCCTCAACTCGTCGGGAAGCGTGATCCCGATCTTCCGCAAGCAGATCGAGCGGGGCGGTCCCGTGACCGTGACGCATCCGGAGATGACGCGCTACTTCATGACGATTCCCGAGGCCGTGTCGCTCGTCGTGCAGGCGGGGGGCATCGGCGGCCGCGGCCAGGTGTTCGTGCTCGACATGGGCGAGCCCGTGCGGATCGTCGACCTCGCCCAGAACATGATCCGGCTCTCGGGCAAGGAGCCGCGTCTTCCCGACGATCCGACGACGACTTCGCGGGACGTGCGGATCGCGTTCGTCGGCTCGCGTCCCGGCGAGAAGATCCACGAGGAGCTCTGGAGCGAAGACGACTCGGTCGGGGCGACGACGCATTCGAAGATCCTCCGCCTGAGCCGGCCGCCCGTCGACCCCGACTGGCTCGAGGTGCAGCTCGCCGAGCTGGAACGCCTCGCCGACGAGGGGGAGACGCTCGAGGTCGTGGGCAAGCTCCGCAACGTCGTGCGGGAGCCGAAGCGGCTCGGGGCGCCGACGCCGCCGGCCGCCGAGGAGTCGCGGCCGCTCGGTGTCGAGTCGCGCATCGAGCCCGCGTAGCTTTGACACTCCCGTAACGGTGCCCGGCCGGTCGCGCCGCTAGCGTGCGCGCCCTGGACGCCGAGAGGATCCTCGCTGGACTGAACCCCGAGCAGCGCGCCGCCGCGGAGGCGACGCGCGGGCCGCTCTGCATCCTCGCGGGGGCCGGGACCGGCAAGACCACGACGATCACGCGCCGGATCGCCTGGCAGGTCGCGAGCGGCTCCTTCCCGGCCGGGCAGATCGTGGCGGTGACCTTTACCGCGAAGGCGGCGGGCGAGCTGCGCGCGCGGCTGCGAGCGCTCGGCGTCGAGGGCGTGCGGGCCTCGACCTTCCACTCGGCGGCGCTCGCCCAGCTCCGCCACTTTCAGGGCGATCCCGGCCGGATCCTCGCCACCAAGGCGCTGCTCCTGCGCCGGATCGGCAACACGCTCCCGGGGGCGTTCCGCTTCCGTCCGGCCGGCGATCTCGCGACGGAGATCGAATGGGCCAAGAACCGGCGGCTCACGCCCGAGACGTACGACGACGCGCTCGGCGACCGCGAGCCGCCGCTGCCGCGCGACCTCATGCGCCGCGTCTTCCGCGAGTACGAGCGGCGGAAGGCGGACGAGGGACTGCTCGACTTCGAGGACCTGCTCGAGAGGACGGTGCGGCTGCTCGAGGAAGACGAGGGCGCGCGGGACCTGGTGCACGAGCGCTGGCGCGCGTTCACCGTGGATGAGTACCAGGACGTCAACCTCCTCCAGCAGTCGCTGCTCGACCTCTGGCTCGGCGAGCGGGACGAGCTCTGCGCGGTCGGCGACGACTATCAGGCGATCTACGGCTTCACGGGCGCGAGCGCCGGCTGGCTGCTCGCGCTGCCGCGGCGCTTTCCGCACGCTCGCGTGGTGCGGCTCGAGCGCAACTACCGCTCGACGCCGCAGGTGCTCGAGCTCGCTAACCGACTCGTGCCGCGACTGGGCGGCTCGGCGAAGACGCTCGCGCCGACGGCTCCCGACGGCTCCGAGCCGGCCGTCGGGCCCGGACTGGACGTCGTCGCCCACGTGCGGCAGCTGCACGCCGGCGGGCTTCCGCTCGAGGAGATGGCGGTGCTCGTGCGCACGAACGCGCGGACGAGCGAGTTCGAGGAGGCGTTCCACGACGCCGGGATCCCGTTCCAGGGCACGTCGCTGCTCGCGCGCGACGCAGCGCGACAGTTGCTGAAGGCGTTGCGTGGCCGAGAGGGGTCGGCCGCCGAAGTCGTGCGCGAGCTCGCCGTTCGGCAGGGTCTCCTCGCGGAGGTTCCGGACAAGCTCGGCGAGCGAGAGCAGACCCGGCAGGCCGACCTCGCGCGGCTCGTGAGGCTCGCCGAGGAGTCCGCCGGCGAGATCGACGACTTCGTGGCATCACTGCACGAGCGCTTCGGCGAGAGCGCTGGGCACGGTGTCCATCTGCTCACGCTGCACCGGGCGAAGGGGCTCGAGTGGGAGGCGGTCTTCCTGCCGCACGTCGAGGAGGGCGAGCTGCCGGTCCGCCGCGGCGACGTCGAGGAGGAGCGGCGCCTCTTCTACGTGGGGATGACCCGCGCGAAGCGGCATCTGCTCGTGACCTGGGAGGGGCGGCCGAGCCGCTTCCTCGACGAGCTCGGCGTGCGGGCTGCCGCAGCGCCGCTGCCGAAGAAGGAGCGGGTCGCGCTCCCGCAGACCCCCACGGTGCAGGCACTGAGGGAATGGCGGCTCGCCCGGGCGCGCGCGGACGAGGTGCCCGCGTACGTCGTCTTCAACGACCGAACGCTGGCCGAGCTCGCCGCCCGGACGCCGCGCACGATTGCCGAGCTGGCGGCGGTGCCCGGCATCGGCCCGGCGAAACTCGAGCGCTACGGCCCCGAGCTGCTCGCCAGCTCGCGGGCGTCGCCGGCTGAGCGGGCCGAGGGCTTACGCCCAGGGCAGGCGAGCCCAGTACGACGGCCGTGCTCGCCGGAACCGCTCGGTCGCTGTATAGACCTGCGTCGGATCGGATGTCTCCTTCTCGACGCTCGCGCCGTAGCGCGCCGCCAACTCCGACACCGGGTAGCGCACTTCGGGGCCGAGGCGTGCGCCGATCATCAGGATCGCGCACGGCCCGTCGCCGGCCCCCACGAAGGCGTGCTCTGTCCAGGGCGGGCAATGGAAGAAGTCCCAGGGCCCCAGGCGTCGCTCTTCGTCCTCGACGAGCAGCCTGCACTCGCCGGTGAGCACGAGGAATGCCTCCTGATTCGATTCGGCGTGATAGACGCTGCTCTGGCCAGACTCGAGGGCGGTCAGGTGGATCCCGAGCTGCGCGAACTCGACCGGGGGCTCGCCGTACTCGCTCTCGAACCAGCACGCCGCGCCCCTCGTCTCCGACGAGAACCACTCGGCATCGCGCACGTTGACGACGAACCAGCCCTCCGTCGCAGGTGCAAGCCCCGAGCCGGAATCCTTGAGTCGGGCTTCAGGCACGGGACCCGATTCTCGCGATTCCAAGCCGTCCCGCATCAAGCGTCCAGGGCAGACAGGAGCAGCTTCAGCATCTCGTGCGGATCCCGCCGTACTCGCGGCGGCGACGCGTCGT
>CAWEJU010000008.1:0-56667 GCA_963809465.1 uncultured Actinomycetes bacterium
CTTGAACTCCGAGAGCGTGAGATGCACGCGCTCGCCGTCGACGAGCACCTCGTGGCGGCCGAGGTCGATCTGGAGGCCGCCGAGCTTCCGCACCGTGGCGCCGCCGCCCGCCCGGTCGAGCTCGCGGCGCCGCAGGATCGCGCGCACGCGGCTGAGCAGCTCGGCGCTCGAGAACGGCTTCGTCACGTAGTCGTCGGCGCCGAGCTCGAGCCCGAGGACGCGGTCGGACTCCGCGTCCCGCGCCGTGAGCATGAGGATCGGGACGTCGCTCTCAGCCCGCAGCGCGCGGCACACCTCGACCCCGGAGAGCCCGGGAAGCATCACGTCGAGGACGACGAGCGAGTAGCGGCCCGAGCGGCCCGACTCGAGCGCCGAGGGTCCGTCCCGCTCTTCGTCCACCTCGAACCCCTCGCGCCGCAGCGTGAACGCCACGACGTCGCGGACGCCCGCGTCGTCGTCGACCAGCAGGATCCGCTCGCTCAAGCCGCCGGCACCTCCGCTCGCACGCGCGCCGGCGCGAGGCGGATCCGGAAGACGGTCCCCTCACCGGGGGACGAGTCGAGCTCGATGCGGCCGCCGAGCGTGCGCACGGATTCCCGCACGATCGCAAGGCCGAGGCCGAAGCCGTCCGCGTCGCGCTCGCCGCGGTAGAAGCGGTCGAAGACGTGGCGCTGCACCTCGGGGAGGATGCCCGGGCCGGAGTCCTCGACCTCGACCGTGACGGTGTTGCCGTCGCCGTATGCGCGTAGCGCAACGGAGCCGCGCGCGGTGTGCTTCGCCGCGTTCTCCCCGAGGTTGCGGAGCGCCTGCTCGAGCAGGTCACGGCTCGCGTCGACAGCGAGCCCGTCCGGCACCTCCACGTCGACGGCCACGCCCGCGTGCGGCACGAGCCCGGCGGCCACCTCCCGGAGGAGAGGCGCGAGCTCGACCGCCTCGACGCGCGGTTGCTCCTGGCCGGAGTGCGCCCGGGCCAGCGTCAGCATCGCGCGCGCCAGCCGGGCGAGCCGGCCGGCCTCGCGCTCGATGTGGGCGAGGAAACGGTCGCGCTCGGCGGGATCCTCCTTCGCGCCGGCCTGGAGCACCTCGACCGCCCCGATGATCGTCGTAAGCGGGGTGCGCAGCTCGTGCGCCGCGTTCGAGACGAACTCGCGCTCGGCGAGCTCCCGCCGCTCCTGCTCGCTCAGGTCGTCGACGACGAGCAGCGCCCAGTCCGTCTCGGGCTGGGAGGGGATGCCGACGAGGCCGTACGCGTGCTGCTCGTCCGGCGTCACGTGCACCTGCGTCACCGTCGCCCGCTCGTCGAAGAGCCGCTGGGCGAACTCGCGGAGCTCGAAGCCCTGCCACGGCTCGGGGAGCGTGTCTCCCTCCCTCAGTCGGCCGCCGAGCAGCCTGCGCGCCTCGGTGTTCGCGAAATGAACGACGAGATCCTGGTCGATCGTGAGTACTCCCTCGTGCAGTCGCTCCAGCAGGAGCTGCAGGCGGTCCCGTTCCGCCTCGAGGCGGCGGAAGGAGCGGCGGAGCTGGCGGCGCATCCGATCGAAGCTCTGGGCGAGGGCGCCGAACTCGTCGCGGAAGCGGGGGCGCAGGGGCGTCTCGAAGTCCCCGTGGGCGATCGCCTCGGTGGCGGCGCTCAGGCGGCCCAGGCGCAAAGCGATCAGCTGCGCGAACAGGAGCCCGACGATGACTCCGATCACGCCTGCGATGACGCCCGCCCGAAGCGCCTCGCCGTTGACCGTGTCGATCGCCGCGGCCACGTCGGGCCGTTGGCTGATCGCGACGAGCGCCTCGCCGCGGTACGGGATCCCGGCCACGAAGGTTCCTCCGTCGGCGGTTCCCCGGACGAACTGCTTGCCGGCCAGCGCAGCCGTGACGGCGTCGCGCTCGAGGCCGGCGAGGGCGGACGGGGCTCCCGCCGTCCCGAAGAGCCGGAGCCGGACGTTCAGCTTGTTCGCGACACGGTCGAGCGTCGCCGGTGTGACCGTCTTCGCGGCCTTCTGCGCGTCGGCGAGCGCCTGCGTCTCCCCGTGATGGCGGAACGCGTTCTCGGAGTGGTCCGAGAACTGCGAGACGACGATGGCGGTCGAGGTCGCGGCGACGACGGCGAACGCCACGCCGAGCCACCAGCGGACGCCGATGAAGGGCCGGGGCATGTCCGAATCGTAGGCTTCCCACGATGCCGGAAGGGGATTCGCTTCACCGCACGGCTCAGCGGCTGCAGGTTCTCGTCGGCGAGCACGTCGAGGTCGAGACCCCGCATCCGCGCGCGGCGGTGAAGCGCCTCGCGGAGCGGCTCGACGGCCGTCGGCTCGACGGGGTGGAGGCGGTGGGGAAGAACCTCTTGCTGCGCTTCGAGGGCGGGCTCGTCCTGCGCAGCCACCTCCGCATGAACGGCCGCTGGCGGGTGGAGCCGCGCGGAGCGGACCGGGTCGGCAAGCCCTGGCTCGTCCTGCGCGGGGTCGAGCACGAAGCCGTGCTCTGGAGCGGGCCGGTCCTCGAGCTCGTGACAGAGGCCTCCCTGCGGGGCTCTGGGCCGGACGTTCTCGCGGGGGAGCCGGACTTCGCGGAGATGCTCCGGCGGCTCCGTGCCGAGCCGCAGCAGCGCGAGGTCGGCGACGCTCTCCTCGACCAGCGTCTCGTGGCGGGCATCGGCAACCTCTGGCGGGCCGAAGCGCTCTGGGAGGCTCGCGTCTCGCCGTGGCGCTCGCTCGCCGAGGTCGGCGACGGGGAGCTGCACACGGTGCTCGAGGCGGCCCATGCACTGATGCGGAAGGCCGTCGCTGGGACACGGCCGCCGCGCCGGGTGTACCGCCGGGCCGGCCGTTCCTGTCCGCGCTGCGGCGGCATCGTCCGCTCGGCACCGCAGGGCGCCCACGCACGCATGGCCTACTGGTGCCCGGCCTGCCAGGTAGGAGGGAACGCGCCGCCGTCGTAGTCGGTACTTCGGCATGCGCGCGCCGCACCTCCACGACACACTCCGCCGCTTCTGCCTCGGTGCCTTCGCGGTCTTCACCCGAGAGCTCGAGGACGGCTCGGACCTCCCGTTCGCCTTCGAGGAGCATGGCTCGTACGGCCGGCCGACGCTCTACGAGTACCGGCCGCTCGTCCGCGGCTTCGTCGAGGCGCGCACCGAGCGCCTGTTCACGCGGGTCGACGTGCAGGACGCTGTCACCGACCTGCTGCGCGAGCCGGCGGCGCGGATCTTCGCCCACGCGCAGGAGGGAGACGTGCGCGACGAGCGGCGAGCTGTCTACCGCAGCGTCCTCGTGCCGCTGCTCGTCCGCACGGCGGAAGGCTGCGGCGGCTTCGACTGGGACGACACTGCCTTCCGGCGCGCGTACGAGGAGCTCGAGGCGTCGCTCTACGGGGAGGGTCACTCGTACGGCGCCGTGGCACCGCTCGTCGGCCTCTCGGTCGGCACGCAGATCGAGCTCGGCGACGGAATCCGCGTGCGGGTGGCCGCAACGGGCGAGCTCGCGGCGATGTGGCCGGAGGCGGCCGCCCTGCTGCCGCGGAATTTCGGGCGCGAGCCGGACCGGATCTGCGTGCTCGAGCTCGAGCGCTCGCTACCCGGCGGGGCCGCCGAGGCGCCCGACGCTCCCGGTGAGCTCGCCGACGCGGTGACGGCGATCCGGCTCGCCACGGCGGCGCCGGTCGCGGCCGGCCCTGTCCTCTTCGAGCGGCTCGACTGGCGGCCGTACGGAATTCGGCCCGTCCTCCCGATCGCCGCGACGGCGCCTCCGGGGGAGCCGACTCGGCTCGACCCGTTCCGTGCCTCGGTGGCCTGCGACCTCCGGGTCCGCCTCGCCGTTGCAGATGACGACCCGCCGCTCGGCGAAGCGCTCGACCGCTGGGAGCTGGCCCTCTTCCAGTCCGAGCCCTTCCGCGGCGAGCAGCTACGCCACGCGCTCGAAGCCGCGCTCGGCGAGGGCGACGGAGCCTGGGCGGCGGCCATGCGCGGCGCGGCACTGCTCGGGGCGACGCCCCCAGAGCGCGGCGAGCTCGCGAAGAAGCTGCGGACGCCGACCTGCGAGCTGCTGCGCCGTCTGCTCGTCACTGTTCTCCTGCACGGAGACCGTCTCCACCTCGTGCGCGACCTCGACGAGGCTCTGCTCGGAGTCACGGGCGCGGTGGCGGGTCTTCAGCAACGCGCCAGTTAACCGGCACAGACACGTAACGCCTTGTCGCCTACCTTCGAGACATGGAGGAGGCACGCGCAGTGTTGGCCCGGCTGGAGCGGATCGAGGCGCTCGAGCGAGAGGGTGCGGGCGTGCCGCCGCTGCTCGCCGAGCTGCGCGAGCTCGTGCGGGAAGCGACCGTCTGGGCCGAACGCGAGCGGGACCCGCACGCCCGCGAGGCGGCCGCGGCTCTCGCGCGGGGATGCCCATGAGGCTTCTCGCAGCGACTATCGCCCTTGCCGCCGCCGGGCTCGCGTCGTTCGGAGCGGCTGCGGCTGCGGCCGCGACGCCTGTCACGGCCTGGTACATGTACGGCTCCTCGGCGAGCGACTTGAAGTCCTACGCCTATGCCCGCGGCTGTGACTTCGCCGAGGCTCAGCCCGACTCGAGCATCCGGGTACTGCTGCTCGATTTCGGCGCGGCGAGAAAGCTGAGCTCGAGCACCTCTGGCGCCATCGACTTCAGCAGCACCACCTTCTCGAACCCCGACATCCTTGCCGCCCTCGAGCGGGCGGCCGACGGGTACCACAACTGCCACACGAAGGGCGGAGTGGACATCGTCTACGGGAACAGCAACTACCACCTATCCGGTTCCGGGATGTCGTCCACGGACGCGTGGTATGCGGGCTATCACCAGGCGAGCCGTGCCGAGGATCTGCACGACTACCAGAGCTCCAAGGGCTACGACAGCCAGACGGCGGATGCGGCGGGCGACATGGAGCCGAGCTGGGACGGCCCATCGATCACGAAGCAGCTCGTCGACGGCAACGAGGCCCAGGGCTGGGCGCTGGACTACGACTTCGGCTCGGCAGACGGCTGCCCGGAGAGCGGGAGCGCCGACGGCCCTTGCAACAACGGGTGGCACATCAGCGACGTCGGCTACGTGTCCTTCCACGGGCTGGCGCTGCCGTTGCCGGAGATCTACTACACCGCCAACGCGCGTCAGTGGACCGCCGTGAGGAAGTGGTGGGACGGCAACCAGGACGGCGACTACTTCTTCGAGGGCGCGACCGCGTCGACCGGAGTCGGCCTCACGCCCGCCCAGTCGTGGAACACACTCGATGCGCTGAACAGTGGACTCGTCGATACGCAGCTCGTCTGCTTCGGCTGCTGACGTGAAGCTCCTCGCAATCGCACTTGCCGCGCTCGGGCCGATAGCCGGGGGCGGCGTCGCCCTCGCCGCTGCCCACTGGGCCTTCCCGGCCGAGAAGGCTGCCGCGCTCGAGCGTCTCGTCTCCGTCGCCACAACCGACTCGAACACCGAGCCGGCCGCGGCTCCGAGATTCGAGTCGCGGCCGATCCCTGCTCGGATGCTCGGCTCGGAGGTTCCCGTCCCCGTCTCGCCGTCGATCCTCGTGGTGCGGAACGGCTGGCTCGTGAGTGACGGCAAGACGCTCGTGGCGGTCTATGCGGGCGCCGCGGGGAACGATCCGGCAGCGGGACGCGTCGTGATCGTCCGCCAAGACCTCGTCGCCGGAAGGCAAACCGTCCAGGCGATCGACGCGGGTCCGACAGGTGCCCTCACGATCGCAGCTGCTCCGCTCGGCAGCGCGGTTGAGACATCGGCCCAGAGGGCAAGCATCCGCTTGCGGACGGCCGGTGGGCGACTGCTCGCGCTCGACGTCGCCGACGGCGAGGTTTCACAGGACGCTCACACAGCCCAGCTACGGTGACCGCCCTGCGGCCGGCCCCGATCGAGTGACTCAGCTTCCCATCGCTACGCCGATAGCACCGTTGCAACTGCGGTGATGCGGCTTCTCTCCAACCGGAAGGTCCAGCTCTTGCTGAACGGCGGCTTCGGGCTCGTTCTGCTCGTCGTCGCGTTCCTGAGCGTCCGCCACTTCGTCGGCGGCGGCTGGCCGATCCATCACGCCGACCCGGTGCTCGTCTCGGCGGCGGCTCTCCTCTTCCTCGCCGCCTACGCCTTCAAGGCGTGGGGCTGGCAGCGGCTGTTCCAGGCGAGCGAGCGGCCGACCGCCGACGCCCTCGCCTTCGCCGGTGGTGCCGCGTGCGTCGGCGGGATCGCACTGCCCGGCCGCGTCGACGACGCTCTTCGCATCGCCGTCGTGAAGCGCTACCCGGGCACGAAGACGGGGATCGGCACGCTCGGCCTGAGCCTGATCGTGCTCGGAATGCTCGACAACGCGGCGCTGACGCCGATGGCCTCCGTCGCAGCTGCGGGCTCCAGCCACTGGACGACGCGCGCCGGATTCGCAGTGGTCGCCGCCGCCGGGATCGCCGCAGCCGCAATCGTCGCCTTCCTGCCGCGGATCGCGCGGCTGCCGTTCGTGAACCGGTATCGCGTGGGACGCTGGCTCGCCGGTCACACACACTGCACGAAGGAGGCGTGGGCGGCCTGGCTGCTCATCTCGGTCTCGTGGAGCCTCCGCGGCCTCGCCGTGTTCCTCCTCCTCAACGCGCTTTCGATGCCGGGCTCGTTCGTGCTCGCGCTCGCGTTCCTCGTCGCCTCCGCCGCCTCGGCCGCGCTGCCGATCGCCCCCGCGGGTGCCGCGACCCAGGCCGGCGCGGGCGCCGCGATCCTCGCCCTCAGCGGCGTCGGCACGGCCAACGCCGTCGCCTTCTCGATCGCCGCGCAGGCGCTCGTGATCGTGACGGGGGCCGCGGTGATCCTGCTCATCGGGAGCTGGCAGCTGGCTATCCGCCTGCGCCCGCGCCTCGCGCGCGCTGCTGCCTAGCCGCCGTCGGGCGCGACCGCCTGGCCACTGGCGACGAAATCCCGCTGCCGTACGAGCGCAAGCGCCAGCACGGCGCCCACGAAGAGAACGATCGAGGCGACGAGCAGGATCTCGTTCAGGCCGCTGATGAAGGCCGAGTGGGCGAGCGTCTCCGCCTGCGAGCGTAGCCGCGCCGGCACGGCCTGCAGCGCCTGCTGGGTCGCGCCGGACGAGACCGCCTCCGAGAACGGCTGAACGAACCTCTGCGGTATGTCGGACGCGGCGATGTGCGAGGTGATCCGACTCTGGAAGATCGCGCCCAACGCGGCGATGCCGGTCGCGATTCCGATCTGGCGGAAGGTGTTGTTGATCCCGGACGCCATGCCCGCCCGCCGCGGCTCGACGACGCTGACCGACGTCGACGCGAGTGGCGCGTTGACGAGGCCGATGCCGACGCCTGCGACGAGGAAGCCGGCGAGGAGCGTCGTCCAGGTCGAGTCGAGCGCGATGCCCCACATGAGCAGGAGCGCGACGCCGCACAGAGCCAGGCCGCCGCTGAGGAGGAAGCGCACCGGCACCCGCGTCGACAGCCTGCCCGCGATGGGCGCCACGACGAAGGAGACGAGCGAGAGCGGCAGGAAGCGGACTCCTGCCGCGACCGCCGAGTAGCCGAGCACGTTCTCGAGGTAGAGGGGCAGGAAGAGGAACTGCGCGAACATCCCGGACGAGATCGAGAAGGCCGTGATCTGGGCGCCGGTGAAGGTCGGCACGCGGAAGAGCCGGAAATCGAGCATCGGCGACCGCCGCCGCAGCTCGATCGCCGCGAAGGCGCCGAGCAGGACGGCCCCGGCGAGGAAGAGGCCGACGACCCGCCCGCTCGACCAGCCCCAATCGTTGCCGCGCAGCAGCCCGAGCACGAGGGAGAAGAGCCCGGCCGTCAGCGTGAGAAGGCCAGGTAGGTCGAAGCCGCCGTGCTCCTCGTCGCGCGTCTCGACGAGCTCGCGCAGCCCACCGGCGACGCAGACGATCCCGATCGGGATGTTGACGAAGAAGATCCAACGCCAGCCGACATAGGTGGTGAGCGCACCGCCCACGAGCGGCCCGATCGCCACCGCCAACCCGACCGTCGCACCCCAGAGACCGAAGGCCGTGCCCCGCTCGCGGCCGTGGAACTCCTGAGAGATGATCGCGAGCGAGACGGCGAACATCGCGGCGCCGCCGATCCCCTGGGCTCCGCGGGCGAGGATCAGCCACAGAGGCGTGGTGGCCGCGCCGCAGAAGGCGGAGGAGACCGTGAACACGACGATCCCGGAAAGAAAGACGCGTTTGCGGCCGAGCAGGTCGCCGAGCGAGCCGGCGTTGAGCATCATCGCCGCGAGGGTCAACGCGTACGCGTCCACGACCCACTGGAGGTCGGTGAAGGAGGTGTGCAGCTCCTTCTGGATGTTCGGCAGCGCGACGTTGACTACCGTGATGTCGAGGAGGAGCATGAACACCGCCACGCACACCACGATGAGGACGCGCCACTTCCGCTCCATGACGGGCAACCTAGACGAGAAGGAGTCGGCTGCGGCGCTACGAAAGGTCAGCCGGGATGGCGCTCACGCGGTTATTGTCGCGTCCGCTCGCGCGGACGGCGGATAGCGGTCCGGTCATGGCCCGGGTGATCGCCTTCGCCAACCAGAAGGGGGGCGTCGCGAAGACGACGACGACGCTCAACCTCGGCGTGGCGCTCGTCGAGCAGGGGCTACGGGTGCTCGCCGTCGACCTCGACCCGCAGGGGAACCTGACGATGTCGCAGGGGTGGAACCCGGACGAGATCGACCGCTCGATGTTCGACGTCCTCGTCCACCGACTGCCGATCTCGGAGATCGTGCGCACGAACGAGCTCGACGTCGGCGTCTCCTCCATCGACCTCGCGGGCGCCGAGCTCGCGCTCGCCTCGATGATCGGACGCGAGCGCGCGCTCGAGAAGGCGCTGCAGCCCGTGCGCGAGAACTACGACTTCGTCCTCATCGACACGCCGCCGTCGCTCGGCCTGCTGACGATCAACGCGCTCGTCGCGGCCGACGGCGTGATCGTCCCGGTGCAGTGCGAGTACCTGTCGCTGCGCGGGCTCGTCCAGCTCGAGAACACGCTCTCGATGATCCGCGAGAACCTCAACCCGAACGTCGGGATCCAGGGCATCCTCGCCACCATGTTCGACCGACGGCTCCTCCACTCCCGCGAGGCGGTCGAGATCCTGAAGGAGAACTTCGGCGACCTCGTCCTCAACACGAAGATCCGCAAGACCGTGCGCTATGCAGAGGCGCCGGTGAAGGGGCAGTCGATCTTCAAGTACGACCCGACCGGCGAGGCTGCCGGGATGTACCGTGACCTGGCGAAGGAGGTGCTCGATGGCGCGTCGGCGCGCCAGCATGCGTGAGGGCCCGCTAGCGGAGCTCTTCCGCGCGACCGAGGCTGCGCAGAAGCAGGCGGAGCAGCGCGGAGAGGGCGAGCAGCCCCAGCCCGAGGAAGCCGCCGGAGCACCGGCTACTTCCGCGACCGAGGCACCTGCCGAGCCAGACGAGCGGACGGTCGAGCACGTCCCGAGCTGGGAGGAGGAGGCCGGCGTCGAGACGCCGGCGCCGCCCACGCCTTCGCCGGAGCCCGGGCCGCCGCTGCCCGATCCGCAGCCGCCTGTTCCGTCACCCGAGCCGGATCCGCTGCCTCCGGCTCCGCCGCCGGACCTCCGAGCCGGTCGAGCTGCCGCCGGTCTCGCGCTACCTCGAGCCGCTGCCCGAGTCGCCGGCGCGGCTGCACCGGGCCGGCACCGACGCGGGGGCGTACCTCGCGGTGATCAAGGTCGTGGGCGTCGGCGGGGCAGGCCTCAACGCCGTCAACCGCATGATCGACGCCGGGATCAGCCAGGTCGAGTTCATCGCGGTCAACACCGACATCCAGGCGCTCAGGACGAGCGACGCGCCGGTCAAGATCCACATCGGCCGCGAGCTCACGAAGGGCCTCGGCTCCGGCTCCGATGCGGATGTCGGACGGCGTGCGGCCGACGAGTCCTATGACGAGCTGAAGCAGGAGCTCCGCGGCGCGGACATGGTCTTCGTCGCGGCCGGCGAGGGTGGCGGCACGGGATCCGGCGCGGCGCCCATCGTCGCGCGGATCGCGCGCGAGCTAGGCGCGCTCACGGTCGGCATCGTCACGACGCCGTTCCGCTTCGAAGGCACGAAGCGGCGCAGCCAGGCGGAGCGCGGGATCGTCGAGCTCCGCACCGCATGCGACACGACGATCGTGATCCCGAACGACCGGCTGCTCGAGGTGCTCGAGAAGTCGACGTCGATGCTCGACGCGTTCAAGGTGGCCGACGACGTCCTCCGCCAAGGTGTGCAGGGGATCTGCGACCTGATCACGATGCCGGGGCTGATCAACCTCGACTTCGCCGACGTGCGCACCATCATGTCCGACTCTGACACGGCCCTGATGGGCATCGGCTTCTCCTCCTCGAGCGGCGAGGGCCGCGCGAAGGAGGCCGCCGAGCGGGCACTGCGCTCACCGCTCATCGACGCGGAGATCACCGGCGCGCGCGGCATCCTGCTCTCGATCGCCGGCGGCGAGGACCTGACGCTCGTGGAGGTGAACGACGCCGCGGAGGTGATCCGCGGCGCCACGACCGACGACACGAACATCATCTTCGGCGCCACCGTGGACGACCGGCTGGCCGGGCAGGTGTGGGTGACCGTCGTCGCCACCGGCTTCGGCGGGCGCGGCCGCCGCCCGCGGGGAGACAGCTTCGCGCCGCCGGTCGAGCAGCGCCGCCCGCCGGGCGACAGCGAGCTCGACGTCCCGTCCTTCATGAAGGACTGACGCGCGCCGCCGGCGGTGGACACGTACCTCGCCATCGTCTCGAAGCGCGACGAGCGCTCGTATGCCGACACTCCCGTCCCGGCCGACGTTCGGCAGCGGATCCTCGACGCCGGCCGGCTGTCCGGTAGCTCGAAGAATCGGCAGAGCTGGGAGTTCGTGGTCGTTTCGGGCAGGGCGCGGGTGAGCTTGGCGGAGACGGTCTACGCGCCCGAGAACGTCGGCGGGGCCGCGCTCGTCGTCGCGATCGTCGGCGACGCAGGCGGCTTCGACGTCGGCCGCTGCGCGCAGAACATGATGCTCGCGGCATGGGACGACGGCGTCGTCTCGTGCCCGAACGGCGTGCGTGAAGCGGACGCGGCGGCCGAGATCTGCGGCGGGGAGGTGCGCGCGATCCTTTCTTTCGGCTATCCGGCGCGGCCGCGAGACGCGGCGAGCCGCAGCGCGGAGGAGTGGTCGGCTCGGGCGAACCGCAAGCCGCTCGCCGAGCTCGTCCGCGAAGTCGGCTAGCCGGCCCCGGGCGTGCAGGTCGGCGCTGCGCCGGAGAACGCATCGAACAGGCGTCTAACGTTGACGTCGAACGCGAGCCGCACCGTCGCCCGCGTGCTCGTCCGCAGGCTCAGCATCCCGCCGGGCGCGTGCGCCAGACAGCCCGTCGACGCACGCCAGTACGGAGACCAGCGGACCGCGATGCGGTACGTGCCGCCGCGCGAGACGCGGATGAGGAGACGCGACTCGCGGAGCGCGAGCACCGTCGGCCGGCCCGGCCCCGTGACGATCGGCTGCGGCCGCCGCACGGCGTAGATCGAGACGTATCGGCTCGCGAAGACGCGGGTCAGCCCGGTGTCCCCATTGCGGACGAGCTTCGCTTCCCGCCGCGAGGTGTAGTCAGGCGGCGCGTCGGTCAGGACGACGTATGCGACACCGAGGCGACGCAACCAGGCGGTGTACTGCGCCGCGGTGAACCGCCGGTACAGGAGGCCGTCGAACGGATAGTCGTCCTGCCTGAACCAGCCGCGAGCGAGCGGGAAGCCCGCCCGGGCGAGATAGTAGGCCGGCCAGTGCTGGCTCGTGTCGACCGCCTCGACGCGGTAGCCCGTCGGTAGATGGGCGTGGAGATAGGCGACCGGCGCGGGCCACACGGCTGCTTGCGAGGAGCGGTCGGCGGCGCTTCGCGTCCAGCCCGCGGCGAGCGGCGAGACGTTCCACACACCGGCGAGGGCAACCGCCGCGAGCGCCACCGGCCAGGGCCGCCAGCGGCGGAGGGACACGATGAGCAAGGCAAGTGGCAGCGCGAGGAAGCGCAGCCGCAAGACGTTGTCCCCGAGCCCGGACGGGACTGCGAAGCTCACCGCGACCACGGCGGAGTACACGATGAAAACGCCGCGGAGGACCCTCGCGTGCTCGATGCGCCACACGAGCGCCATCCCGAGGACGCAGAACACGCCGGCTCCCGCGGCCGAGGCCGCCGGAAAGGCGAGGGTGCCCCCGACCGGGAAGAGCCGCAGCAGGAGAAGCTCCGTCGCCGCGGCAACCGCGACGGCAAGCGCCGGTATGGCGTACCGGGGAAGCGGCGAACGCCGGACCGCCAGAACCCCGGCGAGGACGACGGCGAGCAGGACGAACGCGACCGGGCTCGCCGCCACGACGAGCAGCGTCAATGCCGCGCCCGTCCAGCGCCAGCCGGCCCGGAGCGCGAGCAGGGCGAGCAGCGCGAGTGCGACTCCCAGCGCGAACGGCAGCTCGCCGGTGATCACGGCACCGGCCCAGACGAAGGCGAAGGAGCGGCCGGGCCAGCGCGCGGCGGAACCCCACTCCCGCTCGAGCAGGAGCGCGAACGCGCCGGCGGCGAGCGCGACCGTGAGCACGGCGAGCAGCCGGATCCCGAGCAGCGCCGCGAGTGGGTAGTAGAGGACGCTGTAGCCGACGAAGGCGTATCGGCCGGCGTACCAGAAGTTGTTCCACAGGGTGAAGCCGTGCCCGAGGAACAGCGATCGCTGGTACTCGTGCGCCGCGAGGTCCCCGCCGGGCGGGGCAAGCCATACGAGAAGCGAGGCGGCGGCTGTCGCGAGCCCCGCGCAGAGCACCGGCTCGCGCGCGACGGGCGGTCGCCACCGCCATGACGGGCGCTCCGCGGCGGCGACGGACACGTCGGTCATGCGGCAAGCGTACGCTCGGGCCATGAGAGGTGCGTTAGCAGCCGGCCACCCGCTCACCGCCGAGGCCGGCGCCGACATCCTGCGGGCGGGCGGCAACGCCGTCGATGCCTGCATCGCGGCGGCGGCCGTCTCCTGGGTCTGCGAGAGCCCGCTCACGGGCCCGGGCGGCGGGGGCTTCCTCGTCGTCCACGAGGCCCGGGAGGCGCGCGCGCGGCTGCTCGACTTCTTCGTCGCCGTGCCCGAACGGCCGGCCTCGCCGGCGGATCTCGTCGAGCTCGTCGTCGACTTCGGGGACTCGCAGCAGATCTTCTACACCGGCCCTGCGTCCGTCGCAGTGCCGGGTGCGCCGCTCGGTCTCTGGGAGGCTCATGGCCGCTGGGGATCCGTCCCGTGGCCGGAGCTGCTCGCGCCGGCAGCACGGCTTGCGCGCGACGGCGTCGCCCTCAACGAGCCGCAGGCCTATCTGCACCGGATCCTCGACCCGCTGCTGCGCTTCTCGCCGGAAGGCGATGCGCTCTACGGCCCGGATCGCGCCCTCGGTGTCGGGGAGCGCTTCGCCGTTCCCGAGCTCGCGGACACGCTCGAACGGCTGGCGGCCGAAGGGCCGGCGTTCCTCTACCACGGTGACGGGGCGGCTCGGCTGGCAGCACACGTGCCGATCACGCTCGAGGATCTCGCCCGCTACGAAGTGATCGAGCGCGAGCCGCTCGCGGCCGCATACCGCGGCGACGAGCTGCAAACGAACCCACCGCCGTCGAGCGGCGGGCGGCTGCTCGCGATCGGTCTCGAGGCGCTCGCCGGCGCGGAGCCGACGCCCGTCGCGATCGCTCAGGCGATGGAGGCCCAGCAGGAGGCGCGGAAGGCGGAGGACGCCGGCGGCACGACGCACATCAGCGTCGTGGACGGCGAGGGCAACGCGGCATCTCTCTCGTGCTCGCTCGGCTCGTCGAGCGGCATCGTCGTCCCCGGCACCGGCATCCACCTCAACAACATGCTCGGCGAGACCCACCTGACGGGCGGGGAACGCCCGGGTGCGCGGCTGCGGTCGCTCATGGCGCCGTCGCTGTTGTTGCGCGAAGGGCGGCCGCGCCTGGTCCTCGGCTCGGCGGGAAGCAGACGGCTGCACGGGGCGCTCCTCCAGGTCGTGGTGAACGTCGCGGCGCGGGGGCTGGGCGTCGAGGAGGCGGTCGACGCGCCGCGCATGCACGTCGAGGCCGGCATCGTGCACTGCGAGGATCCGGCCGTCGCGGACGAGCTCGAGGCTGCGGGCTATCCGGTCGTCTGCTGGCGCCGGCGGAACCTGTTCTTCGGCGGGGTCTCCGCGGTCGAGATCCGGGAGGACGGCTCGCTCGCGGCGGCTGGAGACCCGCGGCGCGGCGGTGGCGCGGTAGTTGTCGACTGACTGATGGACTTCCTGTGGACTTCCTGATCCGTCACGCCGATCCGTCCGACGCCGAGCAGCTGACGCGTCTCGCCGATGCCGTGAGCGCCGAGCCGGAGGGCTGGCTGATCAGCGTCGGCGGCGAGTGGCGGAGCGCGGGCGACGAGCGCCGCTTCCTCAAGGCGCTGCGTCGCTACCCGCACGCGGCCGTGTTCGTGGCGGAGCGCGAGGACGGGACGCTCGTCGGTCGGCTCTCGGTCGGCCGCGACCCGCATCCCGCAAGCACGCACGTCGCCGACGTCGGCCTGATGGTCGCGGTCGACGCGCGCCGGCAGGGCGTGGGCAGGGCGCTGATGCAGGCGGCTGTCGACTGGGCGCGCGAGGCCGGCGTGCACAAGCTCGAGCTGCACGTCTTTCCGTGGAACGAGGCGGCGATCGCGCTCTACGACGCCTTCGGCTTCGAGCGCGAGGGCTACCGGAAGCGCCACTACCGCCGGGGCGGCGACTTCGTCGACGCGATCCTGATGGCTTACGAGGTGGAGTAGGAGAACTCGAGCGGGACGCCGCCCGCGAGCGTCTGGCCGACGACGCAGTAGCGCTCGGTGAGCTCGAGCAGCTTCCCGAGCGCTTCCTCGGGCTCGTCGGAGGAGAGCTCGAAGCGGAGCCGGATCGACGTGAAGCCCACGGGCGCCTCGCGGTCGACGCCGAGCGTGCCGCGGAAGTCGAGATCTCCCTCGGCGTGGACGCTGCCCGAGACGTCGAGCTCCATCGACGTTGCGACGGAGCGAAGCGTGACACCGGCGCAGGCGACGAGCGCCTCGAGCAGCATGTCTCCCGAGCAGGAGAGCGCGCCGGTGCCGCCGGTGGCGGGGTGGAGGCCGGCCTCGACGAGCGCGCGGCCGGTCGCCACGGAGCAGGCGATCTGCTCCTCGTCGAGCTGACCGTCGGCGCGCAGCGTGACGAGGGCGGCCGCCGGCTCCTCGCGATACCGGTCCTTGAGCGGCTTCTGCGCCGCCTGCAGCTCGGCCCTGTCCATGGGTGCATCTTGAACGAAGTCGTCACCCCACCGGCCCGTGAGCTGCGTCGAGCAGGTCGAGGGCGAGCTCGAGCGTCGGCGTGCCGACCTCGGCCTCGAGTGCCGTGACGCGCTCGAGCCCGAGCCGCGTCCGGGCGAGCGAGAGACAAGGCTCCAGCTTCTCGAGCAACAACGGCTCGTCGACCATGCCGACATCGGCATTCAACGCACGGTGCATCGCGTTGAGCTTGACCGACAGTTCGTCCTGGCCCAACCCCGCGGTCGACGCCGCGAGCCCGAGCACCACCTCCGACCCGCCCCGGAGATCGCCGCGGGGAATGCAGAGGAATAGGGCTTCACGTTGGCGCTCCATAGCTTCGGCGTAGCGCTCTCGCAGGACGGCGACGTGGCCGAGGTTGCTGACCGCCAGCGTGATCCGGAATGTGTCCTCGAGCCGGCGCGCAATTGCGAGCGCCTCCTCGAGGTTCGAGGTCGCGCGATCGAGATCGCCGCCTATCAGGGCATCCCAGCCGACGTTGTTGAGGCTGTCCGAGATCCCGATCACGTCCCCCGCCTTGCGCTTGAGCGCGACGACCTCCTCTGTGCTGCTGCCGCGGTCATTGAGCACGCCGCAGGAGAGGGGCAGCAGGACCTCCGACCGCTCCCACGGGTCGGTGAGTTGCGCGAGCAGTGCCTGGGTCTGCTCGATTTCCCGCCCGGCCGCCGGGTTGCCACGCTCGCGGGCGACCCAGACGAGGTACGCGCGCGACGCCGCCTCCAGGAAGACTTCGCCGGCCGCTCGGGCCGCCTGCGCCGCCTCCGCGAAGAAGCCGTCGGCGGCCACATGGTCGCCCTGGAAGAATGCAAGGGCGCCGGAACACCAGCAGCCGGCGGCGCGGGCACTGTCGTCGATGAGGCCCGCGGCAAACGCCTGGTCGAGCCAGCGCCTCCCTTCTATCGCGGCGCTTCGCGCCCCCCAGTAACGGCCGAGACCGGTCGCGATCCGCAGCGTGCGTCGGGCAAGGCCACGTTCGAGCGCTCGGCCCATCGCCGCCCGCAGGTTGGGAAGCTCGTGCTCGACGAGATCGAGCCATCGGGCGCCGTCCCGGTCTCGTAGGCCCGTCTCTGCGTCTGCGGCGAATCGCTCGGCGAACGCCCCGTGGCGCTCGATCGCGTGCTCGCGGCCTGCCTCGTCGAGCTGGTCCATGCCGTATTCGCGGATCGTCTCGAGCATCCAGAAACGGTCCCCGTCGTGCCGCAGGAGGCTCTTGTCGACGAGGGAGGCGAGCGTGTCGAGATCAGCCTCGCAGACGTCCTCCACCGCTTCGACCGTCGCGCCGCCGGCGAACACGCTGAAGCGGCTGCAGAGCTCGCGCTCGCCCGGCGACAAGAGATCGTAGGACCACGAGATCGTGGCGCGCAGCGTCTGCTGGCGCGGGTCGGCGTCACGGGTGCCCTTGAGCAGGTCGAGGCGGCTGCCGAGCCGCTCCAGGATCTGCTCCGGCTGGAGCACGGCGGTGCGGGCGGCGGCAAGCTCGATCGCGAGCGGCAGATTGTCGAGGCGGCTGCAGAGCTCGGCCACGGCCGGGCCTGGCTGGAAGACAGGCTCGATGGCGGCCGCCCGGGCGGCGAAGAGGTCGACGCCCTCGAGGGGCGTCAGCTGGGGAACGGGGTAGACCTGCTCGCCGGCTAGCTGCAGGCGCTCGCGGCTCGTGACGACGAGCTTCGGTCCGTCGAGGTCGCGGAGCGTCGCGATCGCATCGGTCGGCGGCCGGCAGCAGGTGCTCGGCATTGTCGAGCACGAGGAGCATCCGCTTGCCGTTCAGCATCTCGGCCAGCACCTCCGCGAGCGGCCGGTCCGGCTGCTCGACGATGTCGAGCGTGCGTGCCGTGTGCCTGAGGACGAGCTCCGGATCGCGGAGTGCGGCGAGCGGCACCCACCAGACGCCTCCGTCGAACTCGTCCGCGGCCTGCGCGGCGGCTTGAAGAGCCAGCCGCGTCTTGCCGGTGCCGCCGGGACCGGTCAACGTGAGGAGACGGACGCCGTTCCGCACCCTCTCGACCACGTCAGCAAGCTCGCGGTCGCGGCCGAGGAACTCCGTCGCCGGCACTGGGAGGTTCGTCAGATGGAGGGTCCGCGGACGCGGGAACTCCCCGGCTCCCAGCTGGAAGAGCCGCTGCGGTGCAGACAGATCCTTCAGCCGGTGCTCTCCGAGATCGCGGACGGCGAAGCTCGCATCGAGGAGGTCCCGCGTCGTTCCGCTGAGGAGTGCCTGCCCGCCGTGCGCCGCCGCCATGATCCGCGCCGCCCGGTGCACGTCCAGGCCGACGTATTTCGGCGTCTCGACGATCGGCTCCCCGGTGTGGATGCCGGCCCGGATCCGGATGGGCCCGCCGTCGAGCGCCGCGATCGTCTCGCCAACCGCGTGCGCCGCGTCGGCGGCGGTCGAGAAGGCGTAGAAGAATCCGTCGCCGGCGGTGTCCACCTCGTAGCCCTCGTGACGGCCGAAGGCGTCGCGCACGGTGCGCTGGTGCTCGCCGAGAGCGTCGCGGTAGCCCTCCGGGCCGAGACTGTCGAGCAGCCGGGTCGAGCCCTCGATGTCCGTGAAGACGAGCGTGACCGTCCCCGAGGGCTGCTCTGTCGCCGTCATCCGGCAATCATCGCGCGCCGCATGCCGCAGACCAAGAGCCGGCGCTACTGCCGCCTCAGCGGCGGGCGACCCAGACGCCCGTGCCTGCGGCGCCGACCGCGGCCGCCGCGCCTGCGACCGTCCACGCCAGCCCGTGGCTCGCCGGCACCGCGGACAGGGCGACTACGAGTGCCGCCACGGCGAGACCGGCGAGCGCGAGGACGCCGACTGCCGCACCGCGGCGCCAGGCGAGCTGCTCGTCGGAGCGGATCCGCCAGCGTTCGTCGAGTGACCACGCCGACAGCTCTCCGCAAAGGAGGAGCAGGACCGCGACGAGCGGCGCCGCGGGGTCGATCCGGTGTCCGGCGTCGACGATCGCACCGACGTACGTCGCGCCGCCGATCAACAGCGCCAGGCCGAGCCCCCGGCCGCCCCACACGAGCGCGACGACGAGCAGCAGCGTCCCGAGCGCGGCGGCGGGCGCGAAGAAGCGCGCGTCCGAGCCGGCGCGGACGAGCGCGACCGCCAGGACTCCGCCGTATGCCGCCGTTGCCGCGGCCGCGGCGATCACGCGGGCCGGGCGAGGTGCCTGAATGCGTTCACCTCCTCGAGCGGGGCGGCCAGCGGCATGCCTTCGCGCCAGGTGACGACGGGCACCCCCAGCTGCTCGTACCGCCAGCGCAACGCCTCGCGCGAGAGGCGCCAGAGGCGGAGGGCGAGCTCGGCGGACGAGGCGGGATCCGGCTCGAGCAGCTCGAGCGGCGAGACCTCGACCACGATCAGGTCGTAGCCGCGCGCGCGCAGGTCGAGCAGCGCGGCCGCCGTGCGGTCGTCGAGCAGGGGGGTGAGCGCGAGCACGAGCGCCTTCGGCGGCAGCGTCCGCGGCGGCAGCACATCGACGCCGCGGATGGCGTAGCTCTGGACGATGTCGCTCGTGAGCAGCGTGTCCACGATGGCGTAGAGCTGGCGCGTCCCGGACTCGGGCAGGAGCCAGGAGAGGAAGCCGCCGAAACCGACGAGGCCCACGCGGTCCTTCCGCTGGAGGTAGCCGTGCGCGAGCGTCGCTGCGGCACGCACCGCGCGGTCGTTGGTGCTCCGTCCGTGCGCGCGCACCTCGGCGAAGGTGTCGAGGAAGAGGACGACGTCGGTGTTGCGCTCGGGGTACTGCTCGTTCACCCACAGCGAGCCGCGAAGCGCGGTCGCGCGCCAGTTGACGCGCCGTACGCGGTCGCCCGGCTGCCACTCGCGGAGGTCGGCGAACTCGATTCCCTCTCCGCGCGCCCGCGAGACCTGGTTGCCCGAGAAGACCTGCGTCTCGAGCGGCGGCACGAGGGAGTGGAGGGTCTCCTCGCTCGGATACACGCGCAGCGGCTCCCGCTCGCCCGCTTGGTCCTCCCACGAACGGAGGCCCAGGACGTCGCGGACGCGCACGAGCAGCGGCCCGACCGAGAATGCGCCCCAGCGCTCGCAGCGCAGCACCAGCTCGATCGTCCGCTGCTCGCCGCCACGAAGCCTGATCGACCGCGCGGTGCCTCCGTCGATGCTTAGCTCCGGCGGCAACGGAAGGAGCAGGTCGAGTCGCTCGACGGTTCGGACCGAGGAGAGCTCGATCGTCGCGATGACCTCGTCCCCTTCGAGCGCGCGGTCGCGGTCGAGGGACAGCCGAACCGAGACGTGCGGGTCGCGCTCGGCCACGGCTGCGACGAGCGCGAGCACGAAGGGAGCCGCGAGCGCGACCGGCTCGACCCGGCCGAGCGCGAGACCCGCCACGAGCCCGGCCGCGGCGAGCGCGGCGTACGCGGTCAGACGCGGCGAGGTGAAGCCGGTCACGCTTCCGCGGCGCGGAGGGCGTCCTCCGCGGGCGGCGTCGGCACGGTCTCGAGCGCCTCCTCCACGACGTCCTCGCCGCGGAGCCGCTGCACCCAGAGCTCCGGCCGCACCATCAGCCTGTGCGCGAGCGCCGGCACCGCGACCGCCTTCACGTCCTCGGGAGTGACGAAGTCGCGTCCCGCGAGCGCCGCCTTCGCCCGCGAGAGCTTCAGCAGGGCGATGCTGCCGCGCGGGCTCGCTCCGACGGCGAGTCGGCGCGACTCGCGCGTCGCGGTCACGAGGTCGACGACGTAGCCCTCGATCGCGGCCGAGACGTGGACCTGCTCGAGCGCGCGCTGCAGCTCCACGAGCGTCGCCGCGTCGACCACCGGCTCGAGCTCCACGTCGTCGACGCCACGGTCGAGACGGCGCTGGAGCATCTCGATCTCGTCCTCGCGGTCCGGGTAGCCGATCGAGATGCGAACGAGGAACCGGTCGAGCTGCGCCTCGGGCAGCGGATACGTCCCCTCGTACTCGATCGGGTTCTGCGTCGCGAGGACTAGGAATGGCGGCTCGAGGAGGTGGGTCGAGTTCTCGATCGTCACCTGGCGTTCCTGCATCGCCTCGAGGAGCGCGGCCTGGGTCTTCGGCGGGGCGCGGTTGATCTCGTCGGCGAGCAGGAGGTTGGCGAAGACCGGCCCGGGGCGGAAGACGAAGTCGGTCGTCCGCTGGTCGAAGATCTGCGAGCCCGTGACATCACCGGGCATCAGGTCGGGCGTGAACTGGATGCGGGCGAAGCGGAGCGAGGTCGCCTGCGCGAACGAGCGCGCGATCAGCGTCTTGGCGAGGCCGGGGTAGTCCTCGAGCAGCACGTGCCCGTCGCTCAGCAGCGCGAGCAGGATCAGCTCGAGCGGCCCGCGCTTGCCGACGATCGCCTTCTCCAGCTCGGCGAGGATCAGCTCCGCGCGATCGCGAAGCTCCGCGAGGCCTGTCATTTCCCGCTCCGGCGCCGCGCAGGTCGGCGCCTCCGCTCTCTGGTGAGCTCCGTCGAGCCTACGCTCACAGCGACTCCACCCGCTCGATCAGAGCAGCCACTTGCTCGCGCGGCACGCCGGGGCCATGCCGGTTCGCGGGCTCCGGCCGGTCGGGACGCAGCAGGTCCCACGCCTCGTCGCCGAGCAGCGCCACCGCAGCGTCCGGCCGGCGGTCGAGCTCGATGCCGTGGCGCGAGGCCAGCCGCGCTTCCGCCGCCGCGCGCAGGAGGGGCAGGAGCCGCCGGTGGCCATGGGTGGCGTCGGCGATGCCGAGCTCGAGCTCGCGCTCCATCCGCAGGAGCTCGACCGGTGGCGAGACCGTCTCCGGCCGGCCGCGGAGAGCCGTCTCGAAGCGGCGCATGTCCTGCGCCGAGCCGCTGCCGTGGGAGTGGCGGACGAGCACGACGAGGGCGAGCGCGGCGACGATCACGACCCAGATCGCGAGAGCGCGAGACGTCGAGAGCGGCCGCAGCGCGAGCAGGACGACCAGCGCCACAGCGGCCAGGATCGCCGGCGCTATCGACCGCCGTGCGAGCCTCACGCCAGGGTCAGCTCCGATGCGCGCAGCTCGTCCCGCACCGCGCTGAGCGCGTCGACCGCTTCGTCCCTCATCGACGGCTCCGGCTCATGCTGGCTGAACCTAGCCCATTCGAAGAGATCCGTGAGCCTGCGGACGGCTCCGGCGCTCGTGTCGAGAGTGAGGAGGGCCCGCTCGACGTACTCGAGCGGCGCCTCGGCCGGGTGGCGCGGAATTCCGGCGGCGGCGAGGGCGGTCTCCATCCGCGCGTAGGCGGCTACGATCGCGCGGCGCAGGTCGGGGTCGGCCCGTAGGTCGTCGAGTGACTCGTCGAGCGCCGCCGCGAGCACTTCGAGTGCGGGCCGCCGCTGGGTTGCCGGTCCCAGACGTCTGCGGGTGGCCACGGCGAGCACGCCGAGCCCGAGTAGCAGTCCGAGGACGATTGCGAGCTCCTCCCAGCGGAACTGGACGTGCCGTGGCGCAGGTGACCGGTGGTGCTTCGCGTTGCGCCCGCCCGCCGGAGCGGAAGCGGGAGTGGTGGTCGTCGTGGAGCCGTGGGGATGAAGGAGTCGGTTCAGGTCCAAGTGCCGCCCGACGAACGCCACGAGCGCCGCGACCGCGATCAGCATGGCCAGGGTACGGAGTGTGCGGCTGTGATAGCTCCGCCGCTGCTCCGGGTCCCGGCGAAAGAGGAAGAGCAGCACCAACGCCCCGAGGATCATGAACACCTCGATGATGAGGAATGTCGTGAAGATGTAGTCCCAGAAGGTCGGGGGCAAGCCGCTTCCCGCGCCGCCGCCAGAGCCCAGCGGCCGCCCGTGCGCCGCGAAGGCGACGACCGCGAGCAGCGCGGTGACCACGAGAGCGAGCGGGAGAAGGCGACGCCCCATCAGGTTGGAGTTTCGCAGTCGTCAGGTTCTACGCTTGCCCGGTGAGGGTCGAGTCGGTCCGGCTCAGGCTGCTACTCGTCGCGCCGCTTCGGCTCCTGCTGAGCATCGTCTGGCTCGCCTCGGCTCGCGCGGCCGGTAGCTCTTCGGGCACAACGCTGCTCGTCTTCGCAGCGGGAGCCTTCACGATGGCCTTCCTCGTCCCGAACGACCCGCGCGCCCGCTTCCGGCGGGCCTCCGGCGAGCCCGGTGAGCTCCCCGCCGATGCGCGCGTCGCGCCGGCCTGGCTGCATGCCGTCCACGCCGCCTTGCCGAGCACGGTCGGGCTGTCCGTCCTGGCGGCGATCACTCTCGCGTTCCAGCCGACGCTCACCGCACTGCTCGCGGGAGTCCTCGCCGGGCTCGGCCTGGCCGCGGCGCTGGGGGCGTACGGAATGGACGACGCCCTCTACCTCGACCCGCGGACGCGGAGCGTGTTCCGCAAGCAATCGAGCTAGGCGCTGACTCCGCGATCCGTCACGCTGTACGGCGCCTGAGTGTGGCCGCGCCGAGGGCGAGGGCCGCGAACGTGGTCGAGACGGTGACGAGGACGTCGAGGGCGAACCACCCGCCGAGTGCCGCCGAGGCGGTGGCGCGAGCGAGTGCGTCGTACGCGTAGGTGAGCGGGAGCGCCCACGAGACCCGGTAGAGAATGTCGCTCATCCGGCTGCGCTGGATGAAGAGGCCGCAGAGGATCAGCTGGGGGAAGATGAGCGCGGGCATGAATTGGACGGCCTGGAACTCCGTCCGAGCGAGCGCGCTGACTGCGAGCCCGAGTGCCATTCCGAGGAGCGCGTTCCCGATCGCGAGAACCGCCACGAGCCATGCGCCGTGGGCAGCGTCCAAACCAAGCGCCACGAACCCGACGGTGCAGACGACGATCGCCTGGATGGCCGCGAGCAGGCCGAACGCGATGCCGTACCCGGCCAGGAGATCGAGACGCGACATCGGGAGAGTCATTTGCCGTTCGAGAGTCCCGCTGGTGCGCTCGCGGAGCATCGCGATCGAAGTGATCAGGAACATGACGATGAACGGAAACAGGCCGCAGAGCGGGACGCCGATCTTCCGAAAGATCCTCGGGTCGCCGGCGAAGACGTATTTCAACAGCACGAGCAGGAAGACGGGCACGACGAGCAACAACGCGATCGTGCGCGGGTCGCGGCGGATCTGCCACAGCACTCGCCGCCCGACGGCCCACGTGACGCGGAAGCTCATGCCGAGGCGTTCTCGATGATCGCGAGGAACGCTCGGCTGAGGTCGGTCTCGCCGGTCTCGCGGCGCAGGCCGTCCGGCGTCGTCTGACGAAGGATCGCGCCCTCTCGCATCAGAAGGATCTCGTCGCACGCTGCCGCCTCGTCCATCACATGGCTCGAGATCAGCAGCGTGGTGCCCTCGCCCGCAAGCCGGTGGAACGTCGCCCACAGCTCTGCCCGGAGAACCGGATCGAGGCCGACCGTCGGCTCGTCGAGCACGAGCACCGCCGGTCGGCCGAGTAACGCCGTTGCGAGCGACACGCGGGAACGCTCGCCACCCGACAGTGCACCGACGACATTTCCCTCGAGACCGCCCAGCCCCACGGTCTGCACCACTTCACGGATCCGTGTCACGTGGGCACCGACAACGGAGGCGAAGAACCGCAGGTTCTCCAGGACGCTCAGGTCCGTGTAGACGGACGGTGCCTGCGTCACGTAGCCGACCTGGCGGCGGAGAGGGGGCGAGCCGGCCGGCTGCCCGAGCACCGTGACCGTGCCGGACGCGACGATTTGCACGCCGACGATCGAACGCAACAGCGTCGACTTTCCGCAACCGCTCGGCCCGAGCAGCCCGGTGACCGCTCCCGACCTGATCGCAAGCGTCAGTCCGTCCAGCACCTGCCGTCCACCGCGCGCGACCGTGAGATCTGAAACAGCGATCGCTGCGCTGCTCGACATGCCGTGTGACCCTACGCGGGTTTCGCGTCGAACGCCGTCTTGCGCGAGGATCGGGCAACGTCAAGGCCGCCGAGTACGATCGACTCCCCGTGCCCGAAGCGCCCTTCGTCCACCTCCACGTCCACTCCGAGTACTCGATCCTCGACGGCGCCTGCCGGATCCCCGACCTCGCGAAGCGCGCCGCCGAGCTCGAGATGCCCGCGGTGTCGCTCACCGATCACGGCTCTCTCGCCGGCGCGGTCGACCTCTACAAGGCGGCCGGGAAGGAGGGCGTCAAGCCCGTGCTCGGCTGCGAGGTCTACGTCACCGACGACCGCCACGTCCAGCAGAAGGGCCAGGCGCACCTCACCCTCCTCGCCGAGACGAACGAGGGCTACGGGAACCTGATCCGGCTCTCCTCGCTCGGCTATCTCGAGGGCTACTACTACAAGCCCCGTGTCGACTGGGAGCTGCTCGAGCGCCATGGCGCGGGCCTGATCGCGCTCTCGGGCTGCCTCTCGGGCCGCGTTTCCAAGGCCCTCGAAGAGAACCGCGCGACCGACGCCGAGGCCGAGCTCGACCGGCTCGAGCAGGTCTTCGGGCGCGACCGCGTCTACGTCGAGCTCCAGAACGCGCACCTCGAGGTGCAGCAGCGGATCAACCCGCAGCTCGTCGCCCTCGCCGAGAAGCGCGGCCTGCCGCTCGTCGCGACCGGCGACGTCCACTACCTCCGGCACGAGGACGCGCGCGCTCACGAAGCGCTCCTCTGCATCCAGTCGGGCGACTCGCTCAAGAATCCCAACCGCTGGCGGTTCGAGACCGACCACTTCTACTTCAAGACGCCCGAGGAGATGGCGGCCGACTTCCCCGGCCGCGACGACGCGCTGCGCCGGACGCTGGAGGTCGCCGAGCGCTGCAACGTCGAGATCGAGCTGGGAAGGATTCTGCTCCCCAAGTACGAGACCCCCGAAGGCCGCGACGCGTTCGAGTATCTCGTCGAGCTCGTCGAGGCCGGCGCGGCGAAGCGCTACGGCACGGTCACGCCCGAGCTCCGCGAGCGCCTCCGGTTCGAGCTGAAGACGATCAAGGAGATGGGCTTCTCCGACTACTTCCTGATCGTCGCCGACTTCGTGGGCTTCGCCAAGCGGAACGGGATCAGCGTCGGCCCGGGCCGCGGCTCGGCCGCCGGCAGCCTCGTCGCGTACTCCCTCGAGATCACCGACCTCGACCCGATCCGCTACGACCTCCTCTTCGAGCGGTTCCTCAACCCCGGCCGGAAGTCCATGCCCGACATGGACATCGACTTCGCCGTGGAGGGCCGCGAGCGCGTCATCAACTACGTCCGCGAGAAGTACGGCCGCGACCGCGTCGCGCAGATCATCACCTTCGGGACGATGGCCGCCCGGGCCGCCGTTCGCGACGCCGGCCGTGTGCTCGAGCACCCGTACGGTGTCGTGGACCGGATCGCGAAGCTCATCCCCGAGGGGCCGGGCCAGACGCTCGCGGACTGCCTGAAACCCGGCGGCGAGCTGAAGCAGGCGTACGACTCCGATCCGGCCGCGAAGGAGATCGTCGATCTCGCGCAGCCGCTCGAGGGGCTGACGCGCCAGGACGGGATCCACGCCGCCGCGGTCGTGATCGGCGCCGAGCCGCTCACCAGCGTCGTGCCCGTACAGCAGAAGGGCGACGGCCAGGAGGTCGTGACGCAGTTCTCCGGCACGGTGATCGAGTCGATCGGGCTGCTCAAGATCGACTTCCTCGGCCTCCGCAACCTCGACGTGATCGAGAAGGCGGTCGCTCTCGTCCCCGGCCTCGACATCTCGACGATCCCGCTCGACGACCGGAAGACGTACGAGATGCTCGCGCGTGGGGAAGCGACGGGCGTCTTCCAGTTCGAGTCCTCGGGGATGCGGGACGCCTTGCGCCAGGTCAAGCCGACCGAGTTCGAGGACCTGATCGCGCTCGGCGCCCTCTACCGGCCGGGCCCGATGGCGTACATCCCGGTCTACGCGCGCCGCAAGAACAAGCAGGAGCGCGTGTCGTACCCCGACCCGCGGCTCGAGCCGATCACCTCGCCGACGTACGGCATCTGCGTCTACCAGGAGCAGTACATGGAGATCGCGAAGCAACTCGCCGGCTTCTCGCCGGCCGAGGCCGACGACCTCCGCAAGGCGATCGGCAAGAAGATTCACTCGCTCATGGCGTCGCTCAAGAGCAAGTTCCTCGAGGGATGCGCCGCCTCGGGCACCGCCGCCGGGGTCGCGCAGCAGCTGTGGGCCGACATGGAGCAGGCCCAGGATTACTCCTTCAACAAGGCGCACGCCGCCTGCTACGCGCTCATCTCCTACCGAACCGCCTGGCTGCGCGCGAACCACCCCCGCGAATACATGGCGGCGCTCATCTCGTCCGTCATGAACACGAAGGACAAGGTGCCGTTCTACGTCGCCGCCTGCGACGAGCTCGAGATCGAGGTGCTGCCGCCCGACGTGAACGAGTCGCAGGTCGACTTCGCGGTCGTGCAGGGCAAGATCCGCTTCGGCCTCAATGCGGTCAAGAACGTCGGCGAGGCCACATGCCGCGCGATCGTCGCGGCGCGGGAGGAAGGAGGGCCGTTCGCGTCGATCTGGGACTTCACGGAGCGCGTCGACCCCGCCGTGGCGAACAAGCGAGCGCTCGAGTCGCTCGTCAGCTGCGGCGCTCTCGACTCGACGGGCGCGTCGCGGATGGGGATGCTCCACGTCCTCGAGGACGCGCTCTCCTACGGGCAGAAGCAGCAGCAGGACAGGCTGCTAGGCCAGGCCTCGATCTTCGACCTCGGCGACTCGCCTGCGTCGTCGTCGCGCCACCACGCCTCGATTCCGGAAGGGGAGTTCGAGAAGGCCGAGCTTCTACGACTGGAGAAGGAGAGCCTCGGCCTCTACGTCTCCGAGCATCCGCTGAGCGCGATCCGCGACCAGCTGCGGCGGCGCACCGACTGCACACTGGTCGAGGTGGAGCGCCGGCGCGAGGGAGAGACCGTGCTCGCAGGCGGCATCGTCGCCTCGCTCCGAACCACGACGACGAAGAAGGGCGAGCCGATGGCGTTCGTGCAGCTCGAGGACGTGACCGGCACGATCGAGGTCGTCGTCTTCAACTCGACGTACGCCGCCGCGCGCGAGCTGCTGGTCGAGGACGCCGTCCTCGTCGTCAAGGGGCGCGTCGACCACAAGCAGCAGGGGGAGACGAAGCTCGTCGCGCTCGAGGTCACCCGCTTCGAGGCGACGCCCGAGCGCCGCGAGGTGCGGCTGAAGGTGGACGCGCGGAGCGCCCCGGCCGGCGTGATCCGCGAGCTCGCGGGCCTCGTGCGCGACTTCCCCGGCGAGGCGCCCGTGTACGTCGACCTGGTCACCTCCCTCGGGCCGAAGCTGCTGGAGCTGGGCCCCGAGTACCGCGTCGACCCGCAGCCGGACTTCTTCGCCTCGGTTCGCCATCTGCTAGGCGCCGCAGCCGTCCAATAGGTCAGGAAGATCCCCCCGGAGGGGGAGATCCGATGGGCGCGGGATCCCGAAAGTGAGAGACGGAGACTGCGGATGCCTGCGGCACAAGAAATCGTCGAAACAGAACTCGAGCGCGTTGAGCGCTGGCGCACAGCCGAGCTCATGCGAGCGGGCTTTGCGGGCGACGACGCCGTCGCGCTCGCGGCACGCCTCGAGGTCGACCTCCACGAGGCGATAGCGCTCGTCCAGCGCGGCTGCCCGCCCGAGCTGGCCTTCCGGATTCTCGGCTAGAACCAGCACGGCCGTCCTCGCGTGCGGGCACAATGGGCATCCGTGACCGGCGTCGTCCTCGGCTACATCCCCTCGCCCTCCAACGGGACCTTCAGCGTCGGCCCGCTGACGCTGCACATGTACGGCGTGATGCTCCTCCTCAGCATCGCCGCCTGCATCTGGCTCACCGGCCGCCGCTGGGTGAGCTGGGGCGGGGACTGGGATCTCGTCTTCCGCGTCGCTCTGTGGGGAGTGATCTTCGGCGTCGTGGGGGCGCGCGTCTACCACGACATCACGAGCTGGAACCAGGATCCTGCGATCCACCAGCACTGGTGGGGCTTCGCGGCGGTCTGGGACGGCGGTCTCGGGATCTGGGGTGCGATCCCGTTCGGCGTCATCGCCGGCGCCGTCGTCGTGCGCCGCTCCGGCAACAGCATCCGGCTGATGATGGACGCGGTCGCGCCGGGCCTCCTCCTTGCGCAGGGCATCGGCCGCCTGGGCAACTACTGGAACCAGGAGCTGTACGGCAAGCCGACGAGCCTGCCGTGGGCGTTGCGCATCGACCAGGCCCATCAGAGCGGGATCCCCACGCGCTACCAGTCCGCCGGAAAGTTCGGCTACTACCAGCCGACGTTCCTCTACGAGTTCATCTGGGATCTGCTCGGCGTCGGCGTTCTGCTCTGGGTCGATCGGCGGTTCACGCTGCGCCGGCCGGCGCTCTTCGCTCTCTACGTCATCTGGTACACGACGTTCCGTACGTTCGAGGAGGTCCTGCGGATCGACCCCTCCAATCACTTCGCGGGCATGCGGATCAACTTCTGGGTCTCGCTCGGGGTCTGGCTGCTCGCGGTCGCGTTCTTCGTGTGGTGGCAGTTCTTCCATGCACCGTCGAAGAAGCCGGCCGTGCAGCCTCGGCCCACGCCGACCGGGCCGCGCATGGCCGTCCCGAAGGGCCGCGTCCGGTAACGGCACTACGCTCCCTTTCGTGATCGTCAGGGAGCTCGAGCTCGATCTCGATGCGTTCGAGGGGCCGTTCGACCTGCTGCTCGCGCTCGTCCTCAAGGAGGAGCTCGATCTCCGCGACGTCGACCTGGCCGGCATCGTCACCGCCTTTCTCGAGCGGCTGGCAGAGAGGGAGGAGCTCGACCTCGAGGCGTGCGGCGAGTTCCTCGTCCTCATCGCGGCACTGCTGGAGCTCAAGGCGCGCGCGCTCTTCCCGGACGAGGAGGGCGAGCTCGCAGAGCTCGACCCGGAGGAGGCTGCCGAGGAGCTCTCCCGTCGGCTCGCGGAGTACCGCCGCGCGAAGGAGGCCGCCGCCTGGCTGCGCGAGCGCCTGGCCGCAGAGGGCGACCGCTACTTCCGCCTCGGCCCGGCACCGCTCGCGCCGAAGGTCGAGACGCCGCTTGCGCCGCAGGATCCCGACACGCTGGCGCACGTGCTCCGCCAGCTGGCGCAGGAGCCGCCTGACGTCTCTCTTTCCCACATGGCGCTGCGCTTCCCGCCGGTCTCGCAGTTCCTCGAGCGGTTCCGGGCACTGCTTCGCCGGCGTTCGCGCTTCGACTTCGAGACCGAGGTGAGCGAGCTCAGCCGACTCGAGCAGGCGTCGGCCTTCCTCGCGGTGCTCGAGCTCCGCCGCGCCGGCGAGCTCGCGATCGAGCAGGCGGCGCCGTTCGCGCCGATTCGTGTGAGCCGGCTGACGAAGGAGACCATCCGTCGAGACGAAAGGACCGAGACATGGACCGCCCGCTCCGCCTGATTCCCGCCGACCCACCCCGGGTCGCCTCGGGCGACCCGATCTCCCCGCCGGGCGTCGTCGGCTTGGCCGACGACGCTTCCAGCCTTCACCGGCTCGCGCGGACGCTCGAGGCGCTGCTCGTCGTCGCCTCGGCGCCGCTCTCGGTGGATGAGCTCGCCGAGGCGGCGAACGACGATCCAGCGCGCGTGGTGGCGGCGCTGCGCCTCGTCTCGGAGCGCTTCGTCGAGGAGCGGAGCGGCATCGTGCTCGAGCACGTCGCGGGCGGCTGGGGCTTTCGCGCCGCGCGTGAGGAAGCCGCCGCGTGCGCGCGGCTGTTCGAGCGGCCGGCCCAGCGAAATCTCTCCCAGGCCGCCCTCGAGACGCTCGCGATCGTGGCGTACCTCGGTCCGTGCTCGCGGCCCGACATTGCCCGGATCCGCGGCGTTGCCGCCGACTCCGCCGTCGCCAACCTCCTCGAGCGTGGGTTGATCGCGGAGGCGGGCCGCGAGAGCGCGCCCGGCGGCGCCGTCCGCTATCGCACGACGCCGCTCTTCGAGCGCGTGTTCGGGCTCGAGAGCCTGTCGGAGCTGCCCCGCCTCGACGACGTCGGTGCCGACGCGGCCCAGATCCGCGACCGACTGGACACGGTCGCCGAGAAGCGCTCGGCCTAGCTCTTAGACCGGTCGCGCCGCGGCGGGCGCGGTCACAGCTTCTTGATGATGTCCTCGGCCTCGTCGCGGGTGAAGGCCCGGAGCGTCTCCGTCTGCTCCGCGCCGTGGTGGCTGAGCTTCGTGACGATCTCGAGTGCCGTGTCGTCGTCCGGCGCCTCGAAGACCTCGACGACGTCATAGCGGCCGAGCGTCACCCAGACGCCGACGAGCTTTCCGCCCGCCTCCTCGATCTCCCGCTCGCCGTCCTCGATCCGGTCCCGCCACGCTGGAAGGCCCAGGCGTCCCTGCGACGTCCAGCGCATGAGCGAGATGTAGTGCGGCACGCCCGTATCTTCTCAGGATGCGTCTGAACGCGTTCCTCGCCAGGGCAGGAGTCGCATCGCGCAGACGCGGTGACGAGCTGATCAAGGCCGGCCGCGTCACCGTCAACGGCGAGCCTGGACAGCTCAACACCGTGGTCGGAGCCCACGACCGTGTCGCGGTCGACGGGCGGGAGGTGGTGCGGCAACGGCTCAGGTACGTCCTCCTCCACAAGCCGGCCGGCGTTCTCACGACCGCGCGTGACCCGCAGGGGAGGCCGACCGTGGTCGAGCTCGTGCCGCATGAACCTCGCGTGGTCCCGGTGGGGCGGCTCGACGCGGACACGACGGGTGCGCTCGTGCTCACGAACGACGGCCAGCTCGCGCACAGGCTCGCCCACCCGCGCTACGGCGTCGAGAAGACGTACGTCGCGGAGGTCGAGGGCGACCCGGACGAGGAGGCGTTGCGGCGACTGCGCGACGGCGTGGAGCTCGACGACGGCCGCACGGCTCCGGCGCGGGTGCGCCGGATCGGCCCGGGCCGCGTCGAGCTCGTCCTCCACGAGGGGCGCAAGCACCAGGTCAAGCGGATGCTCGCCGAGGTCGGTCACCCCGTGACCCGCCTCCACCGGCCGGCGTACGCGGGGCTGACGCTCGGGGGGCTCGAGCCCGGCGCCTGGCGCGAGCTCGAGCCCTTCGAGGTTGAGCGGCTTGCTAGTGGGGCAGCCCTGCCGCCTGGCTGATGTAGCCGTTGGCCTGGCTGATCCAGTTGCTCGCGTCCGATTGGCTGATCGTCCCGCCGTTGAACGCGGCGTTGTACAGCGCGTCCCTGATCGTCTTGGCGAGCCCCTCCCGATTGCTCTCGAGGGGAGTCATGTCGGATACGAAGGTGCTGTAGTCGCTGTCCGATCCCTCCAGCGCCTTGGTCGACGCCGCGAGCGTGTCGGCCGAGTAGGCGCCGAACGGCGCGTTCAGCTGCTCGTAGGCGTTCTCGAGATCGGCGATCTTGCTGCCGGAGAGCCCCTTCGGGAGCTTCGGCTTCTCGAGCGCCTGCACGAGCACGTGGCCGTCGTCGGTGTAGTCGTCCTTCAGCCCCACGAGCGAGAGGATCGTCGGCCGCAGGTTCGTGTGGTCGGTCCACGTGTTCGGGTCGAGGCCGCCCTTCGCGACTCCGGGCCCGACGATGCCGGCCCACGTGTTCCCGATCTCATGCTGGATGTCGCCGTGGTTCCAGGCGAATCCCGACGAGCGCGCACTCGTTGAAGCCGCCGGAGCAGTTCGACTCCTGGAAGAAGAAGTCGGGATTGCCGAAGTCCACGAACGTCGGCGTCCGGTTCGGATCGGCGTTGACCATGTGCAGCGCCTGCCAGCTCCACCGGGTCGGCGAGGGCGTCGGTCATCTTCACCGTCTGCGGCACGCCGTCGAGCGCGGACGTACGGATCGACCGAGATCAGGCCGCCGACGTTCCGCTCGAGCGCGCGGACGCCCGTGTCGGTCGGTCCCGGCTTGCCGTTGACGTAGAACGGCGGGAGCGTCGTCGAAGTGGATGTCGTAGTTGTTCGAGCCCGGTGAGCGCGAACATGTTCGACGTGGATCTCGCCGATCTGGTTCGCCGGGCACGTCGAGAGGTTGTTGCACTGCGTGTGGTTGTAGAGCAGCCAGTTCTGGCCGGACTGCGGCGTGCCGACGCCGCCGGCGAAGTGGTCGCCCTCGTCCACCGTGATCGCGAAGAGGGTGTTGTGCCGGTCGATCCCGTGCTGCTTGAGGTTCTGGAAGAAGTTCTCGAACGCGTGGTCGTAGTCCTTGAGCTGCTGCTCGTGACCGAGCTCGCCCGGGACCTGTCGCCGCGCTCGAGTACGAGTCGCTCGACGCGATCGGGGCGTGGAGGTCGTGGACGTCCGAGATGTAGCCGTAGGTGACCGGCACGCCGTGCTCCTGCATCGCGCGACGTAACCGAGCGTGTTCTGCGCGAGCATCCCGTCGAAGCCGGGGAAGCCGCAGTAGCCGTCGGGATCCGTGATCGCGTTGCCGTTCGTGTCGTTCACGCAGGCGTTGCCGCCTGTGATCGCCGGGTCGACGTACTTCGCGCCGTACAGCGCGTTGAAGCCCGTGTAGCCGCCCGGGGCTCGTCGGGGCTGGCAGGAGGTCGGGCTTCGCGTCGGGGTTGTTCGTGCACGCGCTGGTCGCGGCGCCTTCGAGCAGTGGATGGCGATCCCGACGAAGTCGGTCTGCGCCTGCTGCGGGTTCGGCGACTGCCTCGTTCCACTCGGGCGAGCCGTTGCCGAAGACCTGCGTGATGTCGCCGGTGGAGCTGGTCGAGTTGTTCTCGAGCTCGATGTTCGCCGTGCCGACGCCGCCGACGTCACAGCCGGCCCGCGTGAACGGAACCCACGGAGCCGGCGTCGTTTGGCCGGTGTCCGTGATCATGTTCGGCTTCGTGTCGTTGGTCGGGTCGACCGGGTTCGTCCAGTACTTGAACGAGCTCGTGAAGTTCGGCTTGTTCGCGGTGCCGGGTAGTAGTCGTAGCTGTTCGACACCGTCTGCCCCTGGCGGTCCGGGTAGAGGCCGGTCAGCGAGCTACAGGATCCCGCCCGCCGTATGCGAGATCAGGATCGTGTGGTCGTTCGTGAACAGCGTGCCGTTGTGCTTCAGGAAGTCGAGCAGGTGCGGCATCTGCTCGCAGATCGGACGGGACGTTCGGGTTGTCGCGGTTGTAGTGGACGTTGTCGAACTGGAGGTAGATCACGTGCTTGACGCCGTTCGCGAGCGTGCACTCGCCGCCCGGCCCTCCGGCGCCGGGCCGCGGTGCGGCGCCGTGGCTGCTCGCGCCGGCGACCTGCACGGCGACGAGCGCGGCGAGTCCGCGGCAGGCAGCGCCGACGGTCGCCACTAGAGCGCTTCTTCATTTTCCCCCCTGGTTGCGGTTGACCTACCGCCGCAGTTGGCGGGGCGAGCCTCGCCGCCGCGCCGCCGGCGTGGGCGTCGCCGTGGTGACGCGGTCGAAACGAAGCTGTGAACCCCTCGCGCGGGAGACTTACAGACCGCGGGGGCGGGCTGCGCCGAACAACCGGCCGGCCTCCGCCTTGACGAAGCCCATGCGGTCGTACATCGCCTCGAGTGTCGGCTCGCTCGCCCGCCGCGCCTTCTCCGCGCCCATCGCGAGCAGGCGCTGCAGCTCCCGCTCGTCGGCGCGCAGCGCCTCGAAGCGCTCGCGGATCGGCGTCAGCAGCTCGACGACCGCCTCGCCGACCGCTTCCTTGAACTCGCCGTAGCCGGCGCCGTCGAAGCGCTGCTCGAGCGCGTCGATCGGCTCGCCGGTGGCGACGTTCATGATCTCGAGCAGGTTCGACACGCCCGGCTTCTGCTCCGGGTCGAACCGAACCTCGCGGCCCGAGTCGGTCACGGCGGACTTGAACTTCTTGCGGATCGCGTCGGGCTCGTCGGTCAGGTAGACGGCGCCCTGCTCCGACGAGAGCGTGGTCGACATCTTGCTCGTCGGCTCCTGCAGGTCCATGATCCGCCCGCCGACCTCGGGGAACTTCCCGTCCGGCACCCGGAACGTCTCGCCGTAGCGGTAGTTGAACCGCTCGGCGATGTCGCGCGCGAGCTCGAGGTGCTGGCGCTGGTCGTCGCCGATCGGGCACCAGGTCGGTCTGGTAGAGGAGGATGTCGCCCGCCATCAGCACCGGGTACGTGAAAAGCCCCGCGGACACGAACTCGTGCCGGTCGGCCTTCTCCTTGAACTGCGTCATGCGGCCCAACTGGCCGTAGCTGGCGACAGCCGACAGCAGCCAGGCCGCCTCGGCGTGGGCGGTGACGTGGCTCTGGCAGAAGATCGGTCGAGCGCTCGGCGTCGAGGCCCGTCGCGAACAGCATCGCCGCGAGGTCGAGCGTCGAGCTCGCGAAGCTCCGCCGGGTCGTACTCGACGGTGATCGAGTGCAGGTCGACGATGCAGAAGAACGCGTCGTGCGTCGCCTGCGTCTGGGCGTACTGGCGGAAGCCGCCGCTGTAGTTGCCGAGCGTCTTCCGACCGGTCGGCTGGATGCCGGAGAAGACCCGTGGCTTCGCGGTTTCGCTGCGGATGTGGTGTCGGCGGGGGATCCATGGAGGGTGATTCTGCCTAAGCTGTTCCGATGGCGATCACCGGCGCACCGGAGCTGCTGATCGTGATGGGCGCGAGCGCCACCCAGGAGCAGGTGGACGAGGTCGTCGCGCGGCTCGACGAGGCCGGCTGCTCGGCGTTCGTCACTCCCGGCCGCGAGGCGACCGTGATCGGCGCGATCGGCGAGCGCGAGCTGCTCGCGACGCTGCCGCTCGAGGGCTTCGCCGGCGTCGAGCAGGTGCTGCCGATCCTCAAGCCGTACAAGCTCGTCTCGCGCGAGCTGTCGCCCGATCCGACCGTGATCGAGGTGCGCGGGCGCCGCATCGGCGACGGCTACTTCGGCTTCATCGCCGGCCCGTGCACGGTCGAGACGCGGGAGCAGACGCTCGAGACCGCGCGCTGCGTCGCCGCCGAGGGCGTGACGATGCTCCGCGGCGGCGCGTTCAAGCCGCGCACCTCGCCGTACGCCTTCCAGGGGCTCGGCGACGAGGCGCTCGAGATCCTGAAGGAGGCACGCGAGGAGACCGGGCTGCCGCTCGTCACCGAGCTGATGGACCCGCGGCACGTCGAGCCCGTCGTCGAGGCGGCGGACGTGATCCAGATCGGCGCCCGGAACATGTCGAACTTCTCGCTCCTCTCGGAGGTCGGCCGCGCGCCGAAGCCCGTCCTCCTCAAGCGCGGGCTCTCCTCGACGGTCGAGGATCTGCTGATGGCCGCGGAGTACATCGTCAAGGAGGGCAACTCCGAGGTGATCCTCTGCGAGCGCGGGATCAAGACGTTCGAGACGGCGACCCGCTTCACGCTCGACATCGGCGCGATTCCGGTGCTCAAGCAGGAGACGCACCTGCCCGTCATCGTCGATCCGTCCCATCCGGCGGGGCGGCGCGACCTCGTGCTGCCGCTCGCGCGGGCCGCCGTCGCAGCCGGCGCCGACGGGATCATCGTCGAGGTGCACCCGCGGCCCGAGGAGGCGCTGTGCGACGCCGCGCAGCAGATCCCGACCTCGGAGTTCCACGACTTCTCCGACGAGATCCGCGCGCTCGCGTCCCTCATGGGCCGCACGATCGGCTAGTGGGGCGTTACTAGTGCGAGTGGAGCCGGCCGTCGCGGTCGTCGGGCACGTCGTCGTGCCCGGAGACAAGTCCATCTCGCACCGGGCCGTCCTGATCGGAGCGCTCGGCGAGGGGGAGACCCGCGTGAGCGGCTTCGGCCGGTCCGGCGACACGCAGGCCACCGTCGACGCGGTGCGCGCTCTCGGCGCCGAGATCGAGGACGTCGCCGACGACGAGCTCGTCGTGCGCGGGGTCGGCCTGCGCGGGCTGCGCCCCGGCAGCGTCGACTGCGGCAACGCGGGAACGCTCATGCGTCTTCTGGCGGGCGTCCTCGCCGGACAGGAGGGCGAGTTCACGCTTGCGGGAGACGAATCGCTCAACGCGCGGCCGATGGAGCGCGTGGCCGCGCCGCTGCGCAAGATGGGAGCGTCGGTGGAGACGACCGACGGCCACGCGCCCCTCGTCATTCGCGGCTCCGACACACTGCGCGGGATCGGAGATCGAGCCGGAGGTGGCGAGCGCGCAGGTGAAGTCCGCAATCCTCCTCGCGGGTCTCAACGCGCAGGGGCCGACGACCGTGATCGAGCGCATCCCGACCCGCGACCACACGGAGCTCATACTCGAGGCCGCGGGCGCGCGCCTGCGTCGCAGCACGACTTCGGTGACCGTCGAGCCGGCGGGCACGCTGCGGCTCGCCGAGGTCGTCGTTCCCGGGGACTTCTCCTCCGCGGCGCCGCTGCTCGTGGCCGCGGCGCTCGTCCCCGGCAGCGACCTCACGATCCACGACCTCGGCGTCAACCCGCGCCGCACGGGGCTGCTCACCGTGCTCGAACGGATGGGCGCACGCGTCTCGGTCTTCGACCGGCGTCGCGCCGGTCGCGAGCCGGTCGCGTCCGTGCAGGTGCAGCCCGGGGAGCTCGTCGCGACCGAGATCGGAGCCGACGAAGTGCCGGGGCTCGTCGACGAGCTGCCGCTCGTCGCGCTCCTCGCCTCTCACGCGCGCGGCGAGACGCGCGTCTCGGGAGCGGGCGAGCTGCGCGTGAAGGAGACCGACCGAATCGAGGCGGTCACCGACGGCTTGCGCACACTCGGCGCCAGGGTGCACTCGCAGCCCGACGGCTGGACGGTCACGGGCGTCCCAACCCGGCTGCGTGGCGGTCGCGTCGACGCGCGCGGCGACCACAGGATCGCGATGCTCGGCGCCGTCGCAGGCCTTGCGTCACGAGAGGGTGTCGCCGTGGAGGGAGCCGAGACTGCGGCTATAAGCTTCCCCGGCTTCTACGACCTCCTGGAGTCGGTGACGAGACGATGATCGTGGCGATCGACGGGCCTGCGGGCGCGGGAAAGAGCACGGTGGCGCGCGCGCTCGCAGAGCGGCTCGGGTTCCGCTACCTCGACACGGGCGCGATGTACCGGGCCCTCGCGTGGCTCGCGATGCATCGGCGCCTCGACCTCGGTGATGCAGAAGGACTGGCGCAGCTCGCGCGCGAGAATCCGGTGCTGTTCTCCGAGGACGACAGGGTCTGGATCTCGGGCACCGACGTCACCTCTTCGATCCGCGAGACCCGCGTCGACCGGATGGTGCCCGTCGTGGCGCGTCATCCCGCGGTGCGCGAGGTGATGCGCGAGCGCCAGCGGCAGCTCGGGCGCGACGGCGACGTGGTGATCGAGGGTCGCGACATCGGCACCGTCGTCGCACCCGGCGCCGAGGTGAAGGTGTTCCTCGTCGCCGACCGGGACGAGCGCGCGAAGCGACGCGTCGCGGAACGGCCCGGCATCGGCGCGGACGCGCTCGCAACCGACCTGCGCCTCCGCGACGAGAGCGACGCGGCGAGGATGCAACCGGCGTCCGACGCGACAGAGATCGACACGACGAGCCTCCAGGTCGGGGACGTCGTCGACCAGATCGAGGCGCTCGTGCGTGAGCGCTCGGCGGCAGCGTGAGGTCCGAGGACGTCGTCTGGAAGCTCGGCAAGCCGGTGCTGGGCGGGTCGGCGGCGCTCGCGACGCGGCTTCGCTCCTACGGCGCGGAGCGGATGCCTCGCACCGGTGGCGTCGTCCTCGCGATCAACCACTTCCACTGGATCGACATCCCCTGCATCGGCTGGGTCACCCCACGCAACCTCTACTACCTGGCCAAGGTCGAGGCGCACCGGGTCCCCGGGCTCGGGGAGCTGATCCGCAGCTTCGGCACGCTGGCAGTGCGGCGCGGGGAGTCCGACCGCGATGCCGTGCGCAGGATGCGCGAGGTCGTCCGCGACGGAAACGTGCTCGCAGTGTTCGTGGAGGGGACGCGACAGCGCAGCGGCCATCTCGGGCACGTCCAGCCTGGCGCGGCGATGGTCGCGCTGCAGGAGAACGTGCCGGTCATCTGCGCCGCCATCCACGGTTCGCAGGATTGGCGGGTCGGCAACTTCGCGCCCGTCTCGATCGCGTGGGGCGAGCCGATGCGCTTCGACGGCCTGCCGCGCGGCGGCCAGGGCTACCGCGCGGCGTCGGAGGAGATCGAGCAGGAGCTCCACCGGCTGTGGGCATGGCTGCATGATCTGCATGAGGTCGGCCGGCCACGCGTCGCCGTTCCGCCGACGCGGGAGGACGCCGCGCCGGTCACGCTTCCGGCGTGACGGATACCAGCGACATCGACCCGGAGGAGCTGCCCGCGCCCCCACCGCCGCCGCTCATCGGGGCGGTGGCGATCGTCGGCTTCCCGAACGTCGGCAAGTCGACGCTCGTCAATCGGCTGACCGAGACGCGCGCGGCGGTCGTGCACGAGAGCCCGGGCGTGACGCGCGACCGGAAGGAGCTCGTCTGCGAGTGGACGGGTAAGCGCTTCGTCCTGGTCGACACCGGCGGCGTCGACATCGCCGACCCGACGCCGCTCACGCGCGCGATCGCGCAGCAGGCGCGCGAGGCGGTAGCGGAGGCCGATCTCGTCCTCTTCGTCGTCGACGCGCGCGCCGGCGTGACGCCCGGCGACGAGGAGGTGGCCCAGATCCTGCGCGAGTCGCACAAGCCGGTGCTCCTGCTCGCCAACAAGATCGACGATCCCAGCCAGGAGCCGTTCGCACTCGAGCTGCATCGCCTCGGTGTCGGCGATCCGATCCCGATCTCGGGCCTGCACGGGACCGGGAGCGGCGACCTGCTCGATCGCATCGTGGCCGAGCTCGAGCGGCTCGCGCCGGCGGGGCGGCCCTCGCTGCCGGACGACGCGATCCGTGTCGCGATCCTCGGCCGCCCGAACGTCGGAAAGTCGAGCCTGGTCAACGCGTTGCTGGGCCGGGAGCGGCTGATCGTGAGCGAGATCCCCGGCACGACCCGCGACGCCGTCGACACCGTGCTCGAGCGCGGCGAGCGGACGTTCGTCCTGATCGATACCGCCGGTCTGCGTCGCAAGCGGCGGCACCGGAAAGGAATCGAGTACTACTCCGAGCTCCGCGCGCTCGAGGCGGCCGAGCGCGCCGACGTCGCGCTCGTCCTCGTCGACTCGTCGGAGGGGATCGTGGAGCAGGACATCGCGGTGGCCGACGTCGCCCGGCACGCCGACTGCTCGACTCTCGTCGTCCTCTCGAAGTGGGACGCGACGACGATCAACGTCGAGGACGCACGCGGGGAGCTGCGCCGGCGCCTGCGCCAGCGGCCGCCGTTCGTGGCGGTGTCGTCGCAGACGGGCCGCGGCCTCGAGCGGCTGCTCGACGGGATCGCCGAGCTCTTCGACCGGCACATGGCGCGGATCCCGACGCCCGAGCTGAACCGCGCGCTCAAGGAGCTCCGCGAGGCGAGGCAGCCGCCGAGCGGGTCGCGCGGCCGCAGGCTCAACCTCCTCTACGGCGCGCAGGTCCGGGTGCGGCCGCCGCGCTTCCGCTTCTCGGTCAACGATCCGGGCCTCGTCACCCGCGACTACGGCTACTGGGTCGAGAACCAGCTGCGCGAGCGCTTCGGCCTCGAGGGCGTCCCGGTCTCGATCGACTTCGTGAAACGATCCTGACGCATGCGCTTTCTCGTCGCAGGCGCGGGCTCGTGGGGGACGGCGTTCACCTCCCTGCTCCTCGATCGCGGCCACGAGGTCGTACTCGGATGCCGCTCACGCGAGCAGGCGGAGGCGATCGCGAGCACGGGCTGGAACCCTCGTTACCTGCAGGGAGTCGACCTCAGTGCAGTGACGCCGGTCGCGCTCGCGGACGCGCCGGGCGACGTCGACGTAGCGGTCGCCGCGGTGCCGAGCCGGGCCTTCGCCGACGTCGTCGAGGCGCTGCCCGGCGGCGCGCCCGTCCTCAGCCTTGCGAAAGGGCTCGATCCCGAGACCGGCGAGCGCCTGTCGACGCGGGTGCGCGGCAGGTCGGTCGCGGTCCTGGCGGGGCCGAACTTCGCGCAGGAGATCGCGGAGCGGCTGCCGACGGCAGCCGTGATCGCGAGCGAGGACGGCTTTCTCGCGGGCCAGCTCCAGCACGCCCTGAACTCGAGCCTCTTCCGCGCCTACGTCAACCCCGACCTGGTCGGCGTCGAATTGTGCGCGGCGGCGAAGAACGTGATCGCCCTCGCCGCGGGGGGCGTCGACGGGCTGCGGCTCGGCGACAACGCGAAGGCGTCCCTCATCGCGCGCGGCCTCGCGGAGATGACGCGGCTGGGGGAGGCGGCCGGAGCGCGGCCCGAGACGTTCGCCGGCCTCGCCGGCATCGGGGATCTCGTCGGGACGTGCTGGAGCAGGCAGGGCCGCAACCGCCACGCCGGCGAGCTCATCGCGCAGGGCCTGACGCCCGACCAGGCCGTCGCCGAGATCGGCCAGACGGTCGAAGGCATCACGACGGCGCCCATCCTCCGCGACCTCTCGCACCGCCTCGGCGTCGAGCTGCCGATCACCGAGGGCGTCTGCGCCGTGCTCTCCGGCCAGAGCATCACCGACCTCGCTGCCGGCCTCATGGGGAGGGAGCCGACCGAGGAGTGAGGCGCGTCCGCTAGCCTCACGCGCATGCCGACCCGCTCCTTTTCCTTCACTTCAGAATCGGTCACCGAGGGCCATCCCGACAAGATGGCCGACCAGATCTCCGACTCCGTGCTCGACGCCGTGCTCGCCGCAGACCCCCAGGGGCGCGTCGCCTGCGAGACCTTCCTCACGACGGGGCTCGTCGTCGTCGGTGGCGAGATCACGACCTCGACCTACGTGGACATCCCCGGTCTCGTCCGCGAGCGGATCCGCGAGATCGGCTACACGCGCGGCAAGTACGGGTTCGACGCGGACACGTGCGGCGTCACGGTTGCGATCGACAACCAGTCGCCCGACATCGCCCAGGGTGTGGACAGCTCCTACGAGCAGCAGCACGGCGACGACGACCCGCTCGACCGGGTCGGCGCCGGCGACCAGGGGATGATGTTCGGCTACGCGACGAACGAGACCGAGGAGCTGATGCCGCTGCCGATCATGCTCGCGCACCGGCTCGCCAAGCGGCTCGCAGCCGTCCGCAAGTCGGACGTCCTTCCGTATCTGCGGCCGGACGGGAAGACGCAGGTGACGATCCGGTATGAGGAGACGGACGGCCGGCGGCGGCCCGTCGAGATCGAGCGCATCGTCGTCTCGACCCAGCATCGCGAGGGCATCGACATCGAGTCCTTGATGAAGCCGGATCTCACCGAGACCGTCCTCGAGCCGATCCTCCCGAAGGATCTCTACGACCCCAAGCGGCTCGAGGAGAAGGGCTTCTTCTACTGCAATCCGACCGGCAAGTTCGTCGTCGGCGGCCCGATGGGCGATGCCGGCCTGACCGGCCGCAAGATCATCGTCGACACCTATGGCGGCGCCGCCCCGCACGGCGGCGGCGCCTTCTCGGGCAAGGATCCGACGAAGGTCGACCGTTCGGCCGCATACGCGGCGCGCTACGTGGCGAAGAACGTCGTCGCGGCGGGGCTCGCCGATCGCTGCCAGATCCAGGTGGCGTACGCGATCGGTGTCGCGCACCCGATGTCGATCCTCGTCGACACCTTCGGAACCGAGAACGATCCCGGTGGCGACGATCGAGGAGCTCGTCCACGAGCACTTCGACCTGCGCCCGGCGGCGATCCTGCGTGACCTCGATCTGCGCCGGCCGATCTACACGAAGACCGCGGCGTACGGCCACTTCGGCCGCGACGACGGCGAGTTCACGTGGGAGCGGACGGACAAGGCGGACGCGCTGCGCGCGGCGGCCGGGTTGGCCCAGGCTACGACGGTCTGACGAAGAGCCCGGCGGCGGCCTTCTCCGAGATCGCCCGCTCGCCGACCTTCTCGATCGCGACGGTGAACTGATCCGCCGCCGGCTCGGCGGTGCGCACGAGGATGCTCGTGCCCGGCACGAGGCCCTGGTCGTAGAACCAGTGGAGGAGGTCGCCGTCGTGCTCGGCGAGGCGAACGATCGTCGCCCGCGTCCCGGCAGGCAGCGTCGCGAGCGGCGCGAGCTCCGCGTTCTCCGCCTGCTCCACCCCGGGGTCGACGGGCCAGCCGTGGGGGCAGCGCTGCGGGTGGCCGAGCTTGTCGTCGATCCGCTCGATCATCTCGTCGCTGAAGGTGTCGCCGAGCTCGTCGGCGCGCTCGTGCGACTCGTACCCGGTGTAGCCCATGAAGTCGGTCAGCAGCCGCTCGATGATCCGGTGCTTGCGGACGACGCGCTCGGCTCGCTCGCGGCCGCTCTCCGTGAGGAGCGCCTCCTTCTTCTTGCCGCGTTCGATCAGCCCCTCGGCCTCGAGCCGCTTCAGCATCTCGCCGGCGGAGGCGCGGGAGACGTGGAGCATCTCGGCCACGCGGGACGCGAGGGGAGGCGCGCCGGCACCGTGCGGCGTGTACTCGCCGATCGGAAAGGCGAGGAAGTAGATCGTCTCGAGGTACTCGTCTACCGAGTGGCCGGCGGCTGGCACACAGCTATATTGCCCGCGAGCCTGCGTGTAAGGGCACCCTTACACGGGGCAGTCACCAACTCTTCATGTCGACAGCGCAAATCTTCCTGCTCGGGGCGGTCGCCGGGTCGACGATCTTCCTAGGCCTGCCGATCGGCCGGATGCAACGGCTTGGCCCCAGCGCCCGCTCGGGGCTGTCGTCGCTCGCGACCGGAATCCTCGTCTTCCTCTTCTGGGACGTGATGTCGAACGCCGTCGACCCGATCGACGCCGCGCTTCACGCGCACCACTGGTCGCACTTCACCGAGCTGTGCGTGCTGGGCGTCGTCGGCTTCGTCGGCGGTCTGATGAGCCTCGTCTACTACGAGTCGTGGATGACCAACCGCGTGAATCGCCGGTCGACAACGCTCATCGGGCCGGGCGCCGCGGCCGTCGACGAGTTCGTGGAGCGGCGGCGGCTCGACCTCACGAACCCTGCAATCCGGCTCGCGTTCCTGATCGCGATCGGGATAGGCGTGCACAACTTCGGCGAGGGTCTCGCGATCGGGCAGGCGGCCGCGGCGAGCGAGATCGGGCTCGCGGTAACGCTGATCATCGGCTTCGGCCTGCACAACGCCACCGAGGGATTCGGCATCTGCGGCCCGCTGAGCGGCGCCGGAATCGTCCCGAGCTGGCGGCTGCTCGGCCTGCTCGGGCTGATCGGCGGCGTGCCCACGTTCCTCGGCACCGTCGTCGGACAGGCGTGGACGAGCGAAGCCGTCTCGGTCATCTTCTTCACGATCGCCGGCGGCTCGATCCTCTACGTCGTCCGGGAGCTGTTCGCCGTCAACCGCAAGTACGGCCATCCGGTACTCGTCAGCTGGCTCCTCGTGACCGGGATCCTGCTCGGCTTCGCGACCGACTTCGTCGTCACTGCCGCCGGCGTCTAGCGTCCGGCATGGATGCGGACGACCGCCCGCCGATCTGCCCGCGCTGCGGCGTGACCATGGTGCCCACCGCGCTCAGCGCCGGCGACAAGCACGAGGGCGACTGGGTCTGCCTCGAATGCGAGGAGCTCGGGGACGAGGAGTGAACCGCAAGGCGGGGAACCGCGAAGGGCAGACCCTCGCGCGACTGAGCTCGGGTAGCCGCGGCCGCGCCGGTCAGCGTTTGCGGCGCTGTTGCTTCAGTCCGTCGAGGATCAGGTCGAGCCCGAACTCGAACTCTTGTCTCCCGCTCGGCGCGTCCGACGCCATGTGCTGCTCCCCGTGCTCGACCAGGTAGGGGTACTGCGGCCGCATCTCCTCGAGGAGGCGCTCGAAGAGCTCCTCGAGCGTCTCGCCGTCGGCCGTCGCGAACATTCGCGTCGCGTTGGAATGGCCGAGCTGCCAGAGCGTGAAGCCGAAGATGTGGCTGTCGAGCGTGTGGTACGCCGAATACGCGAGCTCCGGCGAGAACCCGGCTTCGCGGAGGCGGCGCAGCAACCATTCCATGTACCGGATGCGTGGGCCGCCGACGGTGCGGACGTCGCTCGGGACGAGGGCCAGGCTGCAGGCCCACGGATGCTCCGTGAGGAGGTCGTGCGCGTGGACGGCGCAGCGGCGAATCGCGGCGTCCCAGCGCGGCTCGTCGTCCGGCAGCTCGAACTGCTCGACGATCGAGTCGACCATCGCTGCAACGAGCTCGCCCTTGTTGGCAACGTGGTTGTACAGCGACATGGCCTCCACGCCGAGCGCCTCGCCGAGCTTGCGCATGCTCAGCCCCTCGATGCCGTTCTTGTCGGCGATCGCGATCGCCTTCGCGAGGACGCGCTTCTTCGAGAGGGGCCTTCGGGTGCGGGGTCTGGTGGTCATCGTCTTGACAAGCTTACGGCGTATGTTTAGCTTACGCAATAAGCTTACAGCGTATGTGGAGGAGCGTGATGATGATGGCGATTCCGGTGGAGGCAAGCGGGACGATGAAGGCGGCCGTCCGGCGGCGGTGGGGCCGACCGCGCGACGTGGTCGAGCTGGGCGAGCTCCCGAAGCCGGAACCCACCGAGGACGAGGTGCTCGTCCGGGTGCGCGCCTCATCGGTCAACCGCAGCGACTACTACTCCCTGGGCGGCGTCGCCGTGCTGATGCGGCCGATGATGGGCGGCTTTCTGCGGCCGAAGGAGGAGCGCCTCGGCGGCGACTTCGCGGGGATCGCGGAGGCAGTCGGCAAGAACGTCACCGGCGTTCGGCCCGGAGACGAGGTGTACGGGTTCAGCCGCGGCGCCTTCGGTGAGTATGTCTCGGCGGAAGCGGCCGTCGCGCGGAAGCCCGCCAACCTGTCCTTCGAGGAGGCGGCGGCGGTGCCGGTCGCAGGGTTGACGGCACTCGAGGCGCTGCGCGACCACGGGGGTCTTCAGCCGGGACAGCGCGTCCTCGTCAACGGCGGCTCTGGCGGGGTCGGAAGCTTCGCCGTGCAACTCGCGAAAGCGCTGGGCGCCGCGCACGTGGCAGCCGTGTGCAGTACCCGAAACGTTCAGCGCGCCCGGTCGTTCGGCGCTGACGCGGTCATCGACTACGCCCACGAGGACTACACGCGCAGCGGCGAGAGTTACGACCTCATCGTCGACGTCGCCGGTACCCATTCATGGCGCCAGAACCTCCGCGTGCTCCCGCCGGGCGGGACGCTTGTGCTGACCGGGATGCAGACGGGCAATCGCTTGACGGGGCCGCTGGGCCGCCTGGCACGGCTCTGGCTCACGTCCCGGCTCGGCCGTGGGCGGACGCTCGTCTTCTTCGTCTGCAAGCCGAATCGCGCCAACCTCGACACCTTGCGCGAGATGATCGAGGACGGAAAGGTGCATCCCGCGGTCGACCGCGTCTACCCGCTCGCCGAGGTCGCCGACGCGCTCGAAGCGATGGGCGAGGGTCACACGCAGGGCAAGCTTGTCGTCCGTATCGACTGAGGTTGCGATCATGACCGGGTGACGCTCGACGACCTCAGCCGTCTGGTCACGCAGCTCGACGGTGTCTCCGAGAGGCGTCGCGACGGCCTCCTCGACTGGCGGTACCACGGGCGCCTCGTCGCGCGTCAGCTCGACGACTGCCACGTCGTCATCCGGGCGACATTCGACTTCCGGGACTTACTGCTCCACTCGTTTCCCGAGACGTTCTCGGTCCCCGCGCGCTTCGCCAAGCACATGATGATCGTCGCCGACCTCGAGCACGGGAACCCGGACGCGGTCGAGGACGCCGTGATCGGCGCGTGGGAGCTGCAGTCCGGCGCGTGAGCGCCGACCAGCGCCGAAGCTACGCTCGCCGCCCGTGTCTCGCCTCGCCTCCGTCTACCCGATCGTCAGCGCCCGCGCGCTCGCGCGGCCGTTCACGTACGAGATCGACGACGAGGTGGGGAAGGGAGCCGTGCTCGCGATCCGCTTCGGCAACGCGCGGCGGCGCGGCGTCGTCGTCGACGCCGATGCCGAGGCGCCCCCGGATGTCGAGCCCGTCGCGGCCGAGCGGGTACTCGAGACGCTTCCGCCGGCGCTCGTCGACCTCGCGCTCTGGCTCGCCGACTACTACGGCTCGACGCCGGCCCGTGCGCTCGCCCTGATCGCGCCGCAGCAGCCCAAGCGGCGCGGCGAGCGGCGCGACGTGACTGCGACTGCGGGGCTGGCCGCCGAGCCGGCACCCGCCCGCCTCTCCGAGACGCAGGAGGTCGCGCTGCAGCGGATCGAGGAGCTCCTCGCCGCCGGCGGCGGCAACGTCCTGCTCGCCGGCGCGACCGGCAGCGGCAAGACCGAGGTCTACATCCGTGCGTGCGAGGCCGCCCTCGCCGCGGGTCGCGGCGCGATCGTGCTGGTGCCGGAGATCGCTTTGACGCCGCAGACGCTCGGACGCTTCCGGGCGCGCTTCGGTGACGGTGTGGCCCTTCTCCACTCCGGCCTGTCGGAGGCGGAGCGGCGGGACGAGCGGGAGCGGATCGTCGCCGGCGAGGCGCCTGTCGTGGTCGGTGCCCGCTCGGCCGTGTTCGCGCCGCTCCCCTCGCTCGGGGTCATCTGCATCGACGAGGAGCACGACGCCTCGTACAAGCAGGAGTCGGACCCGCGCTACGACGCCCGCACCGTCGCTGCCAAGCGGGCCGCGCTCGAGGGCGCGGTCGCGATCTTCGGCTCCGCGACGCCGCGGCCCGAGTCCTGGGAAGCACTCGAGCGGCTCGAGCTCGGCGGCCGGATCGCGGCGCCCATGCCCACGGTGCGCGTCGTCGACCTGCGCCGTGAGACCGGCTATCCGCTCTCGGCGCCGCTGCTCGCGGAGCTCGGACGGCTCGCGGAGCAAGGCGGCAAGGCGATCCTCCTCCTCAACCGGCGCGGCGTCGCGCCCGCACTCCACTGCCGCGCGTGCGGCGTCACCCGCCGCTGCCCGAACTGCGACGTGGCCTTCACCCTTCACGGCGACGGAACGCTCCGCTGCCATCACTGCGGCGCCCGTGAGCCCGCGGGTGAGACCTGCCCGGCGTGCGGCTCGCCCGAGCTCGCGCGGATCGGGGCGGGGACGCAGCGGCTCGAGCGGGAGCTCGAGAAGCACGTCCCCGAGCTCGAGCGGATCCGGCTCGACGCCGACGCGGTCGCAAGGCCCGAGCAGCTTCGCGAGGCGCTCGAGCGGTTCGCCCGCGCCGAGCGCGCCGTTCTCGTCGGGACCCAGATGGTCGCGAAAGGCCACCACTTCGCCGGCGTCGAGCTCGCGGCCGTCGTCGACGCGGACACCGGGTTGGGCATGCCGGACTTCCGCGCCGAGGAGCGGACGTTCCAGCTCCTCACCCAGCTCGCCGGCCGGAGCGGCCGCGACGCGCCGGGCCGCGTGCTCGTCCAGACGTTCCAGCCGGAGTCGCGCGCGGTCGAGCACGCCGCGCGCCACGACGTGGCCGGCTTCCTCGCCGGCGAGCTCGAGCGCCGCCGCGCGCTCGGCTACCCGCCGTTCCGCCACCTCGTCCGCATTCTCGTCTCGGGGCCCGAGCTCGCCGACGCGACCCGGGCGCTCGAGGAGCTGAAAGCGGGGTTGGCCGACTTCGAGCTGCTCGGCCCCGCGCCGCTGCTGAGGCTGCGGAGCCGCCATCGTGCTCAGCTCGTTGGCAAGACCGACCGGCCGCGCGCCCTCGCCACCCGCGCGGCGGCGCTGCTCGCCGCAGCGGCGCCCGCGATGCGCCGCGCCGGCCTCACGGCGGTCGTCGACGTCGACCCGCAGTCCGTCTGATTACCTACCGGTGTGCGCACCGGCGGCTGCCTCTGCGGCGCGATTCGCTACTCGGTCGAGGGCGATCCCTTCCACGTCGGCCGCTGCCATTGCGCCGACTGTCGCAAGGAATCCGGGAGCACGTACACGATCTACGGCCAGTGGCCGCTCGAGGCCTTCTCCGTCGACGGTGAGTACGCGACGTACCAGGGGCGAAGCTTCTGCCCCCGCTGCGGCTCGAGCCTGTTCACCGTGGAGGAGGAAGGCGCCGAGATCCGCCTCGGCTCGCTCGACGACGCGCCGTTCGAGCTCCGGCCCGAGGCGGAGGTCTGGATCAAACGGCGCGAGCCGTGGCTGCACCCGGTGGACGGCGCCGCGCAGCACCGCGAGAGCCGGCATTAGCCGCTGCCGTCCTCCAATCGCTGGAAGAGGAAGAAGTCGCGCCAGCCGTCGGCGATGCGGAGGTAGCTCCGCGCCAGCCCGATCTGCTCGAAGCCGTTCTTCTCGAGCACCCGCTGCGAGGGGACGTTGTCGACGAGCGTCGCGGCCTCGATGCGGTGCAGGGCGAGGTCGTCGAACGCATAGGCCAGGATCTCGCCGACGGCGCCGGTGGCGAGGCCGAGGCCGTTGCGCGCGTGATCGACCCAGTAGCCGATGACGCCGCTCTGGAGGCTGTTCCGAACGATGCCGAAGAGGTTGATCGTCCCGGCGATCGAGTCCCCGTCGAGGATCGCGAATGGGTGGGTCTCGCCTTCGAGTTGCCGCACGAGGCGCTCGCGCTGCCCTTCGGCCGTGAAGAACTCCGGCGGCCGCACCGGCTCGAACGGCGCGAGGAAGTGGCGGTTCGCGCGGTATAGCGCGGCGAGCTCCTCGCCGTCCTCCGGCCGCACCGGCCGAATCACCGCAGAGCCGCCGCGCGATCGGGCGGAAAACGGTCGAGGATCCAGCGCGCGTCGAGCGGCTGCCGCACGTACGGCCGGCCGTTGATGCGGACGAAGTCGCGGGTGCGCGGATCCATCGCCAGCCGCGCCTCGGCCGGGAAGTTGCGGTTGTGGCGCTCGATCAGCTCGTTCACCTCGGCGAAGCTCCAGGTGCCGGCGAGCTTGCGCCAGGCGGCTGCGAACTCCGCGGGCTGCTCGACCTCCTCGGCAAGCGTCCGCCACGCCTCCCCGAGCTGGCGCTCGTGCTGCTCGACGGCGTCCTCGATCGCGCGCAGCCGCCGCATCCAGATCGTCGGGCCGCTGAGCGCCCGTACCGCCGACTCGGGGTCGGGACGGAAGTTGCGCATCCGCCCACGCAGCGGCTCTCCGCGCACCGGGCTCGACTCGAGATCCGCCTCGAGCACTTCTCGCTGGTGCCGCTCCTGCGACGTCTCGGGCCGCGTCGCGCCCTCGTTCATGATCTCCCGAAGCGTCCTGGGATCCACGTCCGCGAGGGTACAGTCCGGCTCCATGGCGGAGATTGAAGGACAGGTCAAGGACGAGCGGCTCGACCCCGAGCAGGAGGCCCGGCGGCGCATGGCGCTCGCGCAGATCCGCCAGTACCCGGATGCGGCGCTCAAGCTCGTGGCCCGCCCGGTGGAGCAGTTCGACGACGACCTGCGGCGGCTGGCCGACCGCATGAAGCAGCTCATGGTGGACGCGAACGGAATCGGTCTCGCCGCGACCCAGGTCGGCGTCCTGCAGCGCCTGTTCGTGTTCCAGGTCGCCGAGGACGAGATCGTCGCGCTCGCGAACCCCGAGATCGTCGAGCGCAGCGAGGTGACCACCGTGGACGACGAGGGCTGCCTCTCGATCCAGGGGGTGCTCGTCCCCGTCGAGCGGCCGGCGAAGATCGCGATCGTCGGGCAGGACGAGCACGGGGCCGAGGTGCGGTACGAGCTCGAGGAGCCGTACGCGCGCGTCGCCCAGCACGAGAGCGACCACCTCGACGGCGTCCTGATTCTCGACCGCACGACGCCCGAGGCGCGGCGCGAGGCGCTGGGAAGCCTGCGCCCGCGCATCGTCATCGGCTAGGCGCCGCATGGCTCCGCGGCAGATCGCCGTCGCCGCGACCGGGCCCTTCGGTGCGGACGTGCTCGAGCGGCTGGCGGCGGAGCACGACGTCGTCCAGCTGCTGACGCGACCGGACAAGCCGCGCGGGCGAGGCCGCCGCGTTGCGGCGCCGCCGGCGAAGGAGGCGGCCGAGCGGCTCGGCATCGCGGTGGCGCAGCCGGCGCGGCTCGACGAGTCCGTCGAGCTCGGGGCCGGCACCGTAGTCGTCTGCGCCTACGGGCTCCTGATCCCGAACGTGCTGCTCGATCGCGCGCTCTGGCTGAACGTGCACCCGTCGCTGCTGCCGCGCTGGCGCGGTGCCGCCCCGGTCGAGCGCGCGATCATGGCGGGCGACGACGAGACCGGCGTCACGATCCACCGCACCGTGGAGGCGCTCGACGCGGGCCCGGTCGCGGCGAGGCGGGCGTTTCCGGTTGGGCCCGACGACGACGCCGGTGCCGTCTACGCGCGCGCCGCCGAGGTCGCGGCCGAGCTGCTGCGCGACGTGCTCACGCAGGACGAGCCGCAGTTCGAGCCGCAGCCGGATGACGGTGTGACGTATGCCGAGAAGATCCGCCCGGAGGATCGCGAGCTCGACGCCGACGCTCCCGCGCAGGAGCTCGTGAACCGCGTCCGGGCGCTCTCGCCGCACATCGGCGCCCGTCTCGGCGATCTGATCGTGTGGCGGGCCCGCGTCGGCGAGGGCGGCGCGTTCGAGCCCGTCGAGGTCCAGCCCGCCGGCGGCCGGCGGATGCCGTACGACGCCTACCTCCGGGGGCGCCGATGACCTGGTGGCATGCCGTCGTCGAGTCGGAGCACGAGATCCAGAACCCGACGAGTGCGGACAAGATCCGGCTGCTCGGCCGGCGGCTCGGCCTCCGGCCCGATTCACACGTGCTCGACATCGCCTCCGGCCGCAGCGGGCCGGCGCTCGTGCTCGCGCGGGAGTTCGGGTGTCGGGTCACCTGCGTCGAGCGGGCACCGGAGTTCCTCGCCGCCGCGCGAGAATCCATCAGGGAGAAAGACCTCGAGGACCGGATCGAGCTCGTCGCGGCCGACGCTGCGACGTTCGAGCTCGGCCGCTACGACGCCGCGCTCTGCCTTGGCGCCACGTTCGTCTACGGCGGGCTGGTCCCAACGCTCGAGCGCCTCCGCGCGGCAGCGCCGCTCCTCGGGGTCGGCGAGCCGTACTGGCGCAGCTGGCCGCTGCCGCCGCCCGCGCCCGAGTCGGACGCGGACAAGCGGACCGACGAAGAGGACTGGCTGCCGCTGCCGGAGACCATCGAGCGTGCTGAGTCAACCGGCGTGCGCGTCGTCTCGCTCATCGCGTCCTCCGAAGACGACTGGGACCGCTACGAGTCGCTCCACTGGCAGACGCTCGATCGCTGGCTCGAGGCGAACCCGGATCACCCGCAAGCGGAAGAGTTTCGTGCGCGCGGCGCAGGGCACCGCGACCGCTACCTGCGCTGGGAACGGGCCGTGATGGGCTGGGCGATCTTCGTCTGCCGCTCGTGATCACGCCCGCCCGTCGTGTGGCATACGAGGTGCTGCTGCGCGTCTTCGAGCAGGACGCCTACGCCGACCGCGCGTTCCGCAGCGCCGCCGAAGGCCTGGACGAGCGGGAGCGGGCGTTCGCGCAGCGGGTCGCGTACGGCTCCGTGCAGCGCGTGCGGACGCTCGACTACGCGATCGAGACGCTCGGCCGGAGACCGCTGCGGAAGCTCGACCCGCCGGTGCTCGCAGCACTGCGGCTCGGCGCGTACCAGCTCGGCTGGACCGACACCGCACCGCACGCGGCCGTCAACGAGTCGGTCGAGCTCGTGCGGCGCGCCCGGCTCGAGCGGGCCGTGCCGTTCACGAACGCCGTTCTGCGTCGGCTCGGGGACGGGCTCCGGCCGCTCCTCGATTCGCTGCCGGACGGGCCGCTGAAGGAGTCCTATCCCGACTGGATCCACGAGACCTTCGTGCGCGTACTCGGGCACGACGGCTCGCTCGCGCTGATGCGGGCGATGAACGAGCCGCTCGAGACGGTGGTGCGGCTGGCTCGACGGCGACCCTCCGCCCGGGGCCGAGGAGACGGACATCCCGGGCGCCTACCGCGTCGCGCGCGTGGACGAGGCGCTCGTGGCGGAGGGGAGGATCTGGCCGCAGAGCCGGGGCTCGCAGCTCGCCGGCCTCTGCGTCGGCTCCCGGGACGGCGAGCGCGTGCTCGACGTCTGCGCCGCGCCGGGCGGCAAGGCGGGGCAGCTGCGCGGCGAGGTGACCGCGGTGGAGATCGACCCCGCCCGCGCGCGCGAGCTGCGCGAAAACCTCGCGACGATGCGCCGCGAAGACGTCACCGTGGTCGAAGCGGACGGCACGGCACTGCCGCGGGAGCTCGACGGGTTCGACCGCGCCCTCGTCGACGCGCCGTGCTCCGGCCTCGGCGTGCTCGCCCAGCGCCCCGATCTCCGCTGGCGCGCGACCCCGCTGCCCGAGCTCCAGCTCGCGCTACTGCGCGCGGCCGCCGAGCGCGTGCGGCCCGGCGGCACCGTCGTCTACTCCGTCTGCACGCTCAATCCGGAGGAGTGCGAGGGGGTTGTCGACGCCGGCGGGCTTCGCGTCCTCCCACTCGGGGAGGAGTGGCCGGCGTTCGTGCACCCGTCGCGGCCGGAGTTCCTGCTCACGCTGCCGCACGTGCACGGGACGACCGGCTTCTTCGTCGCCCGCCTCGCCCGCGACTGAGCGGCGTACGATCGCGGCGGCGCAATGGCTTGGCAGGAGTGGATCAGGACGGTCGAGGTCGAGCCGTCGCTCTACGCGGCGGACTTCGCGCGCCTCGGCGAGCAGATCGACGTGCTGCTGCGGGCCGGGTGCCGCATCTTCCATTTCGACGTCGGCGACGGCCACTTCGTCGAGCCGGTGACGATGGGCCCCGTCGTCCTCGACTCGATCGCTCCACTCGTACACGAAGCGGGGGGCGTGCTCGACTGCCACCTGATGGTCGACAACCCGCTGCGTCACTTCCCGCAGATCGCCCGCGCCGGCGGTGACAGCGCCACCTTCCACTACGAGGTCGTCGACGACGTGCCCGCCACCATCGCCGCCGCCCGCGAGCACGGTCTCCAGGTCGGCGTCGCCTTCAACCCCGAGACCGAGCCGGAGGACGTGGCCGCGGTGGCGGCGGACGCCGACCTCGTGCTCTGCATGAGCATCCACCCGGGCTACAGCGGGCAGGAGTTCATGCCGGAGGCGCTCGACCGGATCGCGCGGCTCCGCGCAGCGCTGCCCGAGCGCGTCTATGTCCAGGTCGACGGCGGGATCGACGACGCGACTATCGGGCGTGCGCACGAGGCGGGCGCGACGCTCTTCGTCGCCGGCTCGGCGATCTTCGGAGGCGAGGACATCATGCAGGCCTATCGCGGTCTCGTGCAGGCGTTGTGAGCCACTTCGAGCGCGCGCTCGAGCTCGCCGAGCGCGGACGGGGAAAGACCGGCGACCATCCCCTCGTCGGCGCCGCCGTCGTGCGCGACGGCGAGGTCGTCGGGGAAGGCTGGTACGAGTTCGAGGGGGTCCGCCACGCCGAGACGGTCGCGCTCGAGCAGGCCGGCGATGCGGCGCGCGGCTCGACCCTCTACGTGACGCTCGAGCCCTGCTCCCACCACGGTCGCACGCCCCCTTGCGCCGACGCGGTCGTTGCCGCCGGGGTCGCGCGCGTCGTCGTCGGCGTCCGCGATCCGAACCCGGTAGTCGACGGTCGAGGAGTCGAGCGCCTTCGCGCCGCCGGGATCGAGGTCGAGCTCCTCGACGACCTTGCCGCGCGTCGCCAGAACGAGGCGTGGCGCGTGTGGAAATCCCTCTGCCGTCCCTTCGTCACGTACAAAGCGGCCGTGACGCTCGACGGCCGCGTCGCCGTGCCCGGCCGCCGCTGGGTGTCGGGCGAGGAGTCGAGGCGGCGGGTGCACGAGTTGCGCGCGGCCTCCGACGCCGTCGCTGTCGGAATGGGGACGGTGCGGGCCGACGCGCCGCGGCTCGACGCGCGCGAGGTCGGAGCCGTCCGGCAGCCGCGCCGGCTCGCCTTCGGACGCGGCCCGCTTCCTGAGGGATCGCAGCTCGAGCTGCGCAGCGGCCCGCTGGAGGAGGAGTTGCGCGCGCTCGCGACCGAGGGCGTCCAGTCGCTCCTGCTCGAGGGCGGGCCGACGCTGGCGACGGCGTTTCTCGCAGCGGGCTTCGTCGACAAGCTGCTCCTCTTCGTCGCGCCCGTGGTCGGGGGAGAGGGACCACACGTGCTCGGCGAGCTCGGGCGGCCGATCGAGCTCCTCCACCTGCGGGCGGAACCGTCCGGCGAGGACGTGCTCTTGGAGGCATACCTCCGCGAGCCGTAACCTTGGTTGGCATGTTCACCGGGATCGTTCGCGAAGTAGGGAGCGTTGCCGCGTTCGACGGAGCGAGGCTCGTCGTCACGGCGCCCGAGACGGCGGCCGGTGCCGGAGTCGGCGACTCCGTGTCCGTGGCCGGCGTCTGCCTCACCATCGTGGAGACGGGGGAGGGAAGGCTCGCCTTCGACGTCACCGCCGAGACGCTCTCGCGGACCGCGCTCGGCCGGCTCGACGAAGGCGACGCGGTGAACCTCGAGCCGTCACTCCGCGTCGGCGACCAGCTCGGCGGCCACGTGGTGCAAGGCCACGTCGACTGCGTGGGTCGCGTCCGCTCGATCGAGGCGGCGGGGGACAGCCGCCGCGTGTGGCTCGACGCGCCCGAGACGGTGCTCGCCTACTGCCTCGAGAAGGGCTCGGTCGCGGTCGACGGCGTATCGCTCACGATCGCCGCTCTCGACGACGAGGGCTTCGAGGTCGCGCTGATCCCTCACACACTGGAGGTGACGACGCTCGGGCGGCTCGAGCCTGGTGCCGAGGTGAATCTCGAAGGCGATGTGCTCGGCAAGGTCGTCGAGCGGCTCGTGGCGGCGAGGCTGCCATGAGCTCGGCAGTCACGCCCTTCGCCACGATCGACGAGGCCGTCGAGGACATCCGGAACGGGAAGATGGTGGTCGTCGTCGACGATCCCGAGCGCGAGAACGAAGGCGATCTCGTCGTCGCGGCCCAGTTCGCGACGGCCGACGCCGTCAACTTCATGGCGACACATGCACGCGGTCTGATCTGCCTCTGCCTCACCGGCGAGCGGTGCGAGCAGCTCGGCCTGCCGCCGATGACCCACCGGAACGAGGCGCGCCTCGGCACGGCTTTCACGGTCTCGGTGGAGGCCCGCGAAGGCGTGACGACCGGCATCTCGGCCGCGGATCGCGCACACACGATCCACGTCGCGATCGACCCGGCGTCGGCGGCGCACGACCTCGTTCAGCCCGGCCACGTCTTCCCGCTGCGTGCGCGCGACGGCGGCGTCCTCGTCCGCTCCGGGCAGACGGAGGCGGCCGTCGACCTCGCCCGCATGGCCGGGCTGGCCCCGGCCGGCGTCGTGTGCGAGATCATGAACGAGGACGGGACGATGGCCCGCGTCCCGGATCTCGTCCCTTACTGCGAAGACCACGGGTTGCGGATGATCACCGTCGCCGACCTGATCGAGTACCGCCGTCGGACGGAGAAGCTCGTCGAGCGTGTCGTCTCGGTGGACCTGCCGACGGAGTACGGGGCCTTCACCGCGATCGCCTTCAGAGAGACGCTCACCGGCCGCGACCACGTCGCCCTCGTCATGGGCGAGGTCGGCGAAGACGTGCTCGTCCGCGTCCACTCCGAGTGCCTCACCGGCGACGTCTTCCACTCGCTTCGCTGCGACTGTGGCGAGCAGCTCGAAGCCGCGCTCGCCGCGATCGCGGCCGAGGGCTCCGGCGTCCTCCTGTACATGGCGCAGGAGGGGCGTGGCATCGGCCTCCTCAACAAGCTCAGGGCGTACGAGCTGCAGGAGCACGGGCTCGACACGGTCGACGCAAACCTCGCGCTCGGCTTCGCCGCCGACGAGCGGGAGTGGGGGATCGGCAACCAGATCCTCGCCGAGCTCGGGATCACGACCATGCGGCTGCTGACGAACAATCCGAAGAAGGTTTCCGGCGTCGAGGCGTACGGCTTGAAGGTGACGGAGCAGGTGCCGATCGAGATGCCGCCTCATCCCGAGAACCTTCGCTATCTGGCCGCCAAGCGGGATAAGCTCGGGCACAAGTTGCATCACCAGGGTCTCAAATACGAGCCGGAGGGCGAATGAGCTCAGGAGGGTTCTGGCCGGGCGAGTCTCAGTCTCCGGCTACCGACCAGGAGGAAATCGAGGAGCGCGCGGCGGCGGAGCCTGTCGGATGGCCCGAGCAGCCCGAGCAGGAGCCCGAGCTCGAGGAGGAACCGGAGGTCGAGGCCGAGCCGGCGTCGACCGCGGCGGCCGGGCCGCGACCAGAGCTCGAGCCCGAACCGGACGCCGAGGACGAGGAGCCGGTGGCCGCCACGGCGGTGCACATTCCCGGCGAGCTCGACATCCCGGACGGCGTCGCAGTCCTCGAAGGGTCGCCCTCGGGCGCCGAGCGCACCGTCGGCGTCGTCGTCTCGCGTTTCAACGGCGACATCTCGAACCGGCTCCTGGAGTCGGCGCTCGAAGCGCTGGACGCGGCCGGCGTGCCGGAGGAACGGATCACGGTGATGCCCGTGCCCGGTGCGTTCGAGCTTCCGATCGGCGCGATGGCGCTCGCGAAGACGCGCCGGTACTCGTGCGTCGTCGCGCTCGGCTGTGTGGTGCGCGGGGAGACGGCCCACTTCGACTACGTGGCGGGCGAGGCCGCGTCGGCCTCCAGCTCGCCGGCCTCGAGACCGGCGTGCCGGTCGCGTTCGGCGTGCTCACGGTGGACACGGCCGAGCAGGCCGAGGAGCGCGTCGAAAAGGGCGCAGACGCCGCCCGCGCCGCGCTCGAGATGGCCGACCTCTT
>CAWEJU010000009.1:0-106982 GCA_963809465.1 uncultured Actinomycetes bacterium
AGCGCGAGCCGCTCGGCGAGGCGGCGGTTGTTGACGAAGACGATCGTGGAGCGGTGCGCGCGGACGAGGTCGACCAGCGCCGGGATAGATACGACGGCCAGATCGAGCGGGGCTCCACTTTCCCCCGGCTCGCGGAAATCCTCGATCGGGACGACGACCTCGAGGTCGAGCGCCTTGGCGTAGCCCGCGTCGACGCGCTCGATCTGGCCGCCCCGCCGGAGCGAACATGCCGTCTCCTCCAGTGGGCGAAGGGTCGCCGAGGCCGATGCGCTGGACGGGCTGCGCCGAGCGCCTCGAGCCGCTCGACCGAGAGCGCGAGATGGGCGCCGCGCTTCGTCCCCGCGACCGCGTGGACCTCGTCGAGGATCAGCGTGTCGAGCTGCGCAGCAGCTCGCGCGCCCGCGACGTGAGCAGGAGGAAGAGCGACTCCGGGGTGGTGATCAGGATGTCCGGCGGCTCGCGGAGCATCGCCGCGCGCTCCTTCTGCGGGGTGTCGCCGGTGCGGACGGCGACGCGGAGCTCGGAGCGGAGGCCCGGCGAGCGGGCCGTGCAGGTTCCGCTCGACGTCGTAGTTGAGCGCCTTGAGCGGCGAGACGTAGAGGACGCGGAGCCCCTGGCCCGGGTTCGGAGGTAAGCGGTCGATGGAGGAGAGGAACGCGGCGAGCGTCTTCCCCGAGCCGGTCGGCGCCTGGATGAGGACGTGGCCTCCGGCCGCGATCGCGGGCCAGCCCTGTGCCTGCGCCGGGGTCGGGGCGGCGAAGTTCTGCTCGAACCAGGCGCGCGTCTCGGGCCGAAACCGTCAGCGGGTCCATCGTCGAGCAGGGTAACTCCCCGCGTGACGTACTCGATCGTCGCACGGGACGAGAGGAGCGGCGAGCTCGGCGTCGCCGTGCAGTCGCGCGCGTTCGGCGTCGGGCGGGTGCGCCTGGGCGCGGCCCGGCGTCGGCGTGGTGGCGACCCAGTCGTTCACCGAGCGGGGCTATGGCCCGCGCGGGCTCGACCTGCTCGCCGCAGGCGAGCGCCGGTGGACGCGCTCGCGGAGCTGGTCGCCGCGGACGGGCAGCGCGACTTCAGGCAGGTCGCCTTCCTTTCCGCCGACGGCCGAACGGCTGCACACACGGGCGCAGCGTGCATCGCCGACTGCGGCCAGGCCGTCCGTCCCGGCGTATCGGCCCAGGGGAACATGCTCGCCTCGCCCGCCGTGTGGCTCGCCGCGGCCGACACCTTCGCCGAGGCGACGGGCACGCTCGCCGAGCGGCTGCTCGCCGCGCTCGACGCCGCGGAGGAGGCCGGAGGCGACTTCCGCGGCCGCGAGAGCGCGACGCTGCTCGTCGTCTCCGGCGACGCGGCGGACGAGCCGTGGCAGCAGGTCTTCGACCTCCGGGTCGACAGCCACGCCGAGCCACTGCAGGAGCTCCGCCGCCTCCATCGGCTCGCCGCGACCTACCGCAGGCGGCGCGGCTTCGACGAGCTGACCGACGCCGAGGAGGAGATCGAGCTCGCCCGGGCGGCCGGCCTGCCGCCGGACCAGGTCGCGATCACGGCGCGCCGTCGAGGTGGCGAGGGACGATCTCGACGAGGCCGCGGCACACCTCAAGCCGCTCGCCGATCGAATGAGCGCTGGCGGGAAACGTTCGAACGCTCCGTCCGGCTCGGCCACCTGCCGCAGGCGGTCCTCGACCGGCTCAGCTGACAGGTTTACCGTACGGGCATGGTCACATGTCCTTCCTGCGGGCAGGAGAACCCCGAGGGCTTCCGGCTCTGCGGGATGTGCGGAGCCGCGCTCACGCCGGCGGCCGCACCCGCCCGTGAGGAGCGCAAGGTCGTGACGATTCTCTTCACCGACCTCGTCGGCTCGACCGCGCGTGCCGAGGGGCTCGACCCCGAAGACGTACGCGCCACCCTCTCCGCGTACTACGCGCAGCTCCGCGCCGAGCTCGAGCGGCACGGCGGCACCGTCGAGAAGTTCATCGGCGACGCGGTGATGGCCGATCTTCGGCGCGCCGGTCGCCCACGAGGACGACGCCGAGCGCGCCGTGCGGGCGGCGCTCGCGATCCGCGACTCGATCGGCGAGGAGCTCCAGATCCGCACCGCCGTCAACACCGGCGAGGCGCTCGTCGCCCTCGGCGCCCGAGCGGTCGAGGGCGAGGGGATGGTCTCCGGCGACGTCGTCAACACGGCCGCGCGCCTGCAGAGTGCCGGCGCCCGTGAACGGGATCCTCGTCGGCGAGGCGACGTACCGCGCCACGCGGGACGCGATCGACTACCGGGAAGCGCCGGCCGTCGAGGCGAAGGGCAAGTCCGAGCCGGTCAAGGTGTGGGAGGCGGTCGCCGCCCGCTCACGCTTCGGCAGCGACGTCGAGCAGAAGCTGCGGACGCCGCTCGTCGGACGCGAGCGCGAGCGCGGCCTGCTCGCCGACGCGCTCGCGCATGCGCGCGCGGAGCAGTCGGCGCAGCTCGTCACGCTCGTCGGCGTGCCCGGGATCGGCAAGAGCCGTCTCGTCGCCGAGCTGTTCCAGATCACCGAGGCGGATCCCGACCTGATCTCCTGGCGCCAGGGCCGCTCGCTCCCCTACGGCGAGCGCGTGAGCTTCTGGGCGCTCGGCGAGATCGTCAAGGCTCACGCGGGGATCCTCGAATCCGACGACGCGGCGACGGCCGAGGAGAAGCTGGTCGCGATGATCGAGGCGCTCTGCGAGGACGAGCGCGAGCAGGAATGGCTCGCCCGCCAGACCCGGCCGCTCGTCGGTCTCGAAGGCGCCGAACGGGCCGAACGCGAGGAGGCTTTCGCCGCCTGGCGGCGGCTGCTCGAGGCGGCGGCCGAGCAGCGGCCGCTCGTGCTCGTCTTCGAGGACCTGCACTGGGCCGACGACGGGCTGCTCGACTTCGTCGACCACCTCGCCGACTGGGCGACGACGGTTCCGCTCCTCATCGTCGGCACGGCGCGCCCGGAGCTGCTCGACCGCAGGCCCGGCTGGGGCGGCGGCAAGCGCAACGCCTTCACGCTCTCGATCGGCGCGCTCAGCGACGAGGAGACCGCCGTCCTCCTCCAGCGGCTCCTCGACCGCGCCGTGCTCGACGCCGGCGCGCAGCAGGCCGTGCTCCGGCGCGCCGAGGGGAACCCGCTCTACGCCGAGGAGTACGCGCGCATGCTCGCCGAGCACGAGGGCGGCGACCTGCAGCTGCCCGAGACCGTGCAGGGTCTGATCGCGGCGCGGATCGACGGGCTCGCACCGGAAGAAAAGGCTGTGCTGCAGGACGCGTCGGTGATCGGCAAGGTCTTCTGGCCGGGCGCGTTGCCGGACGCGGACGAGCGCATCCTCTATGCGCTCGAGCGGAAGGAGTTCATCCGCCGCGATCGGCGCTCGTCGATCGCCGGGGAGACGCAATACGCGTTTCTCCACGCGCTCGTCCGGGACGTCGCCTACGGCCAGATCCCGCGTGCGGAGCGGCTGGACAGGCACCGTAGAGCCGCGGAATGGCTCGCCTCCCTCGCGGGCGACCGCAGCCGAGGACCACGCCGCCATGCTCGCCCACCACTACCGCGAGGCGCTCACGCTCGCCCAGGCGGCCGGGATCGACACGGCCTCGCTGCGCGAGCCGGCGCGGCGGGCGTTCGCCGACGGCGCCCAACGCGCGCTCTCGCTCGGCGACGGAGCGACCGACCCGCGAGCTCGGGCTCGAAGCGCTCGCCCTGACCGGCGAGAACGATCCGGAGCGGCCGTCGCTCCAGCTGCTCCTCGGCTACGCTCAGCAACTCGTCGGCTTCGAAGGCCTCGCCGAGCTGGTGGAGCCGGCGATCGAGGGCTTCCTGGCACAGGGTGAGCCCGGGCGCGCCGCCGAGGCAGCGGTGCTCATCGGAACCGGCTACTTCTACCTCGGCGACCTCGAGCGCGTGCGGGAGCTTCAGGGGACGCGCGCTCGAGCTCGCGCGCGGAGCGCCCCCGTCTCGCGCGACCGCCCGCGCCCTCGCGTCCGTCTCGCGGTCGCTGCAGATCCTCGACCGCGATCTGGTTCTGGGGCTCGAGCTCGCCCACGAGGCTCTCGCGCTCGCCGAAGAGGTGGAGGACGATCAGACCGCGGCGATCGCCCTGAACTCGATCGGGATGGCGCGCGTCCATTCCGGCGACGCCGGCGGAATCGACGACCTCGAGCGCAGCGTCGAGCGCGCAGAACGCTCGGGCTCGGTCTTCCACCAGCACAATTCGCTGAACAACCTCGCGAACATGCTGTGGGAGGTGGGCCGTCTCGACGAGGGGTCGGCCCGCATCCAGGAGGCGCGAGCTCTTTGCGAGCGCTACGGCTTCACGACCGCGCTGCTGTGGAACGACGCCGAGCTCGCGTACGACGCCCACTTCCAGGGCGACCTCGAGGCCGTGCTCGCGCTGGCGGATGCATTCCTGGCGCGCGAATGGTCAGAGCTCGGCTATCAGCTCCGACCGATGCTCTCGACCCGCGCCCGGGCGCTGCTCGCCCGCGGAAGAGCGGGCGAGGCCTCCGCCGACGCCGAGCAGGCGCTCGCGGGCCTGCGCGAGAGCGGAGCCGACGCGCAGGTCGCACCGTTCATCCTCACCGTCGCGGCGCTCAGCCGGCGAGCCAACGGGCAGGAGCAAGAGGCCGATGCCCTACTCGCAGAGGCTCTCGCTCAGCCTTGCGACGAGATCCTGTACGACCTGGCACTCCAGCTCGCCGAGCTCGAACGTGGCGACGAGTACCTCACGCTGATCGAAGGGGTGCCCGGGCACATCTGGCTGGGTGCGAACCGGGCGGCCGCGGTGGGCGATCTCCTGCGGGCGTCGGAGCTGTACGGCTCCATGGGCGCCCGATTCCCCGAGGCGTGGGCAGGCTTGCTCGCAGCCGAGCGCGGCGACACGTCGCGTCTCGACGCGGCGCTCGCGTACTTCGAGGAGCAGCAGGCGACGCCCTACGTCCAACGCTGTCGAGCGCTCATGCAGGCCTCCGCGTAGGATCGAGCCATGCCCGAGGCGCTCTGGTTCACCGACGACGAGGACGCCAACCGCCTGCTCGCCGACGATCCGTTCGCCCTCCTCGTCGGCTTCGCCCTCGATCAGCAGGTCACGGTCCAGCAGGCGTTCCTCGGCCCGCTGCGGCTGAAGGAGCGGCTCGGCACGCTCGACCCGCGCGCTGTCGCCGACGCCGACCTCGAGCCGCTCTTCCGGGAGAAGCCCGCGATCCACCGCTTCCCCGGCTCGATGGCAGAGCGTGTGCGCGAGCTCGCGGCGACCGTCGTCGAGGAGTACGGCGGCGATGCTTCCCGCCTCTGGAAGGAGGCCACGGACGGCGCCGACCTCCGCGGACGGATCTCCGCACTGCCCGGCTTCGGGGAGATGAAGGTCAAGGCGCTCGGCTCCGTGCTCGCGAAGCACTTCGGCATCGCGGTGGCGCAGGATCTCGTCCCGAGCCATCCAACTCTCGGCGACGTCGACTCGGCGCAGGCGCTCGCCGAATACCAGGCGGCCAAGAAAGCTCATAAGGCCGAGTGGCTGGCGTCGAAGTCCGCACGCTGACCGACGGCGGTCAGCCGGCCGAGGAGACCGCGCACGCCCTCGCCGAGTTCCTCGCCGCTGCGAAGCGGACGCTCGAGATCGCGGTCTACGACCTCCATCTGCCGCCGGACCTCAGTGAGATCGTCCATGGTGAGCTCGTCGCCGCACAGAAACGCGGCGTCGCCGTCCGCCTCGCGTACAACCTGGACCACGCGAAGGAGGTGCCTGTCCCGGCGCCACCGAGCACGGATCCCGTCGCAATCGAGGCTCAGCCCTTCCCCACCGCCGCGATCCCGGGCGTGCCCGACCTCATGCACCACAAGTACGTCGTCCGCGACGGCGCATCCGTATGGACGGGGTCGACGAACTGGACAGCCGACTCCTGGACGCGGGAGGAGAACGTCGTCGCCACCGTCGACTCGCCTGCCGTCGCCGCCCGCTACCGCGACGACTTCGAGCAGCTCTGGACGACGCGGGACGTCTCCCACAGCGGCCGCATCGACACGGCGCCCGCCGACGGCATCCGCGCCTGGTTCTGCCCCGGTCGCGGCGAGAAGCTCGCACATCGAATCGCGAAGGCGATCGGCTCAGCCCGCCGCCGCGTCCGCATCGCCTCACCGGTGATCAGCTCCGCGCCGATCCTGGGGACGCTTGCGGAGGTCGCCTCCGACGGGAAGGTCGACCTCGCCGGCGTCGTCGACGCCACCCAGATCGCCGAGGTGCTCGCGCAGTGGCACGAGAACGGGAACGCAGACTGGAAAGGACCGCTGCTGCGGACGGTGCTGACGCGCGCGCCCTTCTCCGGCAAGCGGTCGACGCCCTACGCGCCCGGCTCGGTGCACGACTACATGCACGCGAAGGTCACCGTCGCCGACGACCACGTCTTCGTCGGCAGCTTCAACCTTTCCCACTCCGGCGAGCTGAACGCCGAGAACGTCCTCGAGCTCGCCGATCCGCAGCTCGCCGACCGCCTGGCCGCCTTCGTCGACGCGGTGCGAATGCGGTATCCCCCGGTGAATCTCTAGGGGAAGCCCTGTGTTGGGCGGCAGCGCGACGGCCGCAGAATCACCGTGGCTGCGGCGTTTGCGCCCCTCGCCTCCCCAATTCGGGGATCTCCCGCTCATACGGGACTCATACCGGGGCCACCCTCGATTTCATAAGGCGCCGCCTAATCCTCTGGTCACCGGCCAGCGAGCCCCGCCGGTACGAACGCGGCCAGAGGAGTTTCGACATGCGGCAAGGTTGCACCCGCCACCAGAACGGGCCAGATGGTCGTCGCAGCGGTGGCAGCATTCATCGTCTTCGCCAGCATCAGGGCGCATGACCTCACGAGGGACGCAGAGCGCGCGGATCTCGCGGAGAGTCAGTTTGGGCGCCGTGCTTGTGGTCATGCTCTGCACCGTCGGCGTGGCGGTCGCCTATTGGGCGCGCGGCGGGACCGGAACCGGCTCCGCGTCGGCGACGACCAACCCGGCGCCGACCGTGCACCAGACGAGCCCGTCCATCACGACTCCGCACCCGGGGACGGCGGCGCAGAACCGGCGCGGGAACCTCGACAACTCCACTGCAGGCAAGGCCCACCTCCACAGTGTCACGGCGTCGGCTCATCCCTCTAGCTCGCAAGCCGACCGCTCCCAACCGGTCTGTATCCCGGCGGATCTCTCCAGCGGAGGATCGGCCACGGTGGACGCCGAGGTTCTGGCAGGCAACAGGTCGGGGTCGTGTGGGACTCGCTTCGCCGGCGTCGGCACACTGGCGGCACCGACCGGCGTCACGGCGACGTCGGCGGCGGGCAGCTCGACGGCTTCGGTGGGATGGACAGGCGTCACGGGACCGGGCGGAGGCGCAGTGGATGGCTACTACGTGCAGCGCCTCTCGGGTGGCCTGCCGAGTCCCGCCTGTTCGAGCTCGCCCGACAGCCTGCTCGCGCCGGGGACCTCCGGTTGTGACGACACGGACACTCCCGACGGCACCTACACGTACACGGTCACCGCTGTGCTCGGCTCCTCGACGGCAGACTCCGCGCCGAGTGCGGCCATCAGCATCGACGCGCTCTCCCACTTCGAAATCACCGCGCCCGCGAGCACGACCGCCGGCGCATCGTTCACCGTCGCGGTGACGGCGCAGGACCAGGCGAACAACACAATCACAGGGTACGTCGGCACTGCGCACTTCGCGACCTCGGATCTCAACGGCGCGGTTCTTCCCGCCGACTACACGTTTGTGGCGGGCGACGACGGTGCGCACACGTTCGCGAACGGGGTGACCCTCAACACATCCCCGAGCCAAAGCGTCACGGTGAACGATGTCGCCGACCCCACTGTGACGGGCACCGTCTCGGTGGCAGTGAGCCCGGGTGCGCCGGCGCAGCTGGGCTTCAGCCAGCAGCCCGGTGGCGGCACCGGCGGCACCGCCTGGACGACCCAACCCAAGCTCGCGATCCAAGACGCCCAGGGCAACACCATCACCACCAGCACAGCCCCGGTCACCCTCGCCATCACCCCCGGCAGCGGCACCCCCGGCGCGCTGCTGACCTGCACCGCCAACCCCAAAGCCGCCGCCGCCGGCATCGCCACCTTCGCCGGCTGCAAAATCAACCTCGCCGGCAGCGGCTACACCCTCACAGCCACCTCACCCGGACTGAGCAACGCGCTCAGCAGCTCGTTCGACGTCGCGGTCGGCCCGGCGAGCAAGCTCGTCTACACCCAAGGCCCGAGCGCCGTCACAGCCGGCCAGACGATCAGCCCCGCCGTGACGCTGAGCGTCCAAGACGCCGGCGGCAACCTCGCGAGCACGAGCAACGCCACCGTCACCATGGCGATCAGCACCAACCCCGGCGGCGGCACCCTCTCGGGCACCACGTCGATCAACGCCGTCAACGGGATCGTGACCTTCTCCAACCTCTCGATCAACCGCTCGGCCAACGGCTACAAGCTCACCGCCTCCAGCACGGGCCTGACCAGCGCGGCAAGCGCCGCGTTCAACGTGAGCCCGGGTGCGCCGGCGCAGCTGGGCTTCAGCCAGCAGCCCGGTGGCGGCACCGGCGGCACCGCCTGGACGACCCAACCCAAGCTCGCGATCCAAGACGCCCAGGGCAACACCATCACCACCAGCACAGCCCCGGTCACCCTCGCCATCACCCCCGGCAGCGGCACCCCCGGCGCGCTGCTGACCTGCACCGCCAACCCCAAAGCCGCCGCCGCCGGCATCGCCACCTTCGCCGGCTGCAAAATCAACCTCGCCGGCAGCGGCTACACCCTCACAGCCACCTCACCCGGACTGAGCAACGCGCTCAGCAGCTCGTTCGACGTCGCGGTCGGCCCGGCGAGCAAGCTCGTCTACACCCAAGGCCCGAGCGCCGTCACAGCCGGCCAGACGATCAGCCCCGCCGTGACGCTGAGCGTCCAAGACGCCGGCGGCAACCTCGCGAGCACGAGCAACGCCACCGTCACCATGGCGATCAGCACCAACCCCGGCGGCGGCACCCTCTCGGGCACCACGTCGATCAACGCCGTCAACGGGATCGTGACCTTCTCCAACCTCTCGATCAACCGCTCGGCCAACGGCTACAAGCTCACCGCCTCCAGCACGGGCCTGACCAGCGCGGCAAGCGCCGCGTTCAACGTGAGCCCGGGTGCGCCGGCGCAGCTGGGCTTCAGCCAGCAGCCCGGTGGCGGCACCGGCGGCACCGCCTGGACGACCCAACCCAAGCTCGCGATCCAAGACGCCCAGGGCAACACCATCACCACCAGCACAGCCCCGGTCACCCTCGCCATCACCCCCGGCAGCGGCACCCCCGGCGCGCTGCTGACCTGCACCGCCAACCCCAAAGCCGCCGCCGCCGGCATCGCCACCTTCGCCGGCTGCAAAATCAACCTCGCCGGCAGCGGCTACACCCTCACAGCCACCTCACCCGGACTGAGCAACGCGCTCAGCAGCTCGTTCGACGTCGCGGTCGGCCCGGCGAGCAAGCTCGTCTACACCCAAGGCCCGAGCGCCGTCACAGCCGGCCAGACGATCAGCCCCGCCGTGACGCTGAGCGTCCAAGACGCCGGCGGCAACCTCGCGAGCACGAGCAACGCCACCGTCACCATGGCGATCAGCACCAACCCCGGCGGCGGCACCCTCTCGGGCACCACGTCGATCAACGCCGTCAACGGGATCGTGACCTTCTCCAACCTCTCGATCAACCGCTCGGCCAACGGCTACAAGCTCACCGCCTCCAGCACGGGCCTGACCAGCGCGGCAAGCGCCGCGTTCAACGTGAGCCCGGGTGCGCCGGCGCAGCTGGGCTTCAGCCAGCAGCCCGGTGGCGGCACCGGCGGCACCGCCTGGACGACCCAACCCAAGCTCGCGATCCAAGACGCCCAGGGCAACACCATCACCACCAGCACAGCCCCGGTCACCCTCGCCATCACCCCCGGCAGCGGCACCCCCGGCGCGCTGCTGACCTGCACCGCCAACCCCAAAGCCGCCGCCGCCGGCATCGCCACCTTCGCCGGCTGCAAAATCAACCTCGCCGGCAGCGGCTACACCCTCACAGCCACCTCACCCGGACTGAGCAACGCGCTCAGCAGCTCGTTCGACGTCGCGGTCGGCCCGGCGAGCAAGCTCGTCTACACCCAAGGCCCGAGCGCCGTCACAGCCGGCCAGACGATCAGCCCCGCCGTGACGCTGAGCGTCCAAGACGCCGGCGGCAACCTCGCGAGCACGAGCAACGCCACCGTCACCATGGCGATCAGCACCAACCCCGGCGGCGGCACCCTCTCGGGCACCACGTCGATCAACGCCGTCAACGGGATCGTGACCTTCTCCAACCTCTCGATCAACCGCTCGGCCAACGGCTACAAGCTCACCGCCTCCAGCACGGGCCTGACCAGCGCGGCAAGCGCCGCGTTCAACGTGAGCCCGGGTGCGCCGGCGCAGCTGGGCTTCAGCCAGCAGCCCGGTGGCGGCACCGGCGGCACCGCCTGGACGACCCAACCCAAGCTCGCGATCCAAGACGCCCAGGGCAACACCATCACCACCAGCACAGCCCCGGTCACCCTCGCCATCACCCCCGGCAGCGGCACCCCCGGCGCGCTGCTGACCTGCACCGCCAACCCCAAAGCCGCCGCCGCCGGCATCGCCACCTTCGCCGGCTGCAAAATCAACCTCGCCGGCAGCGGCTACACCCTCACAGCCACCTCACCCGGACTCACGAGCCTGATCAGCAACCTCTTCAACGTCAGCTGACCCCGAGGTTCGCCGGCGGCCGGTGACGGATCGACGAACTGGCTTCGGACGACACGTGAGGAGCCCCTCTGTTGGGGAGCAGCGCGGCGGCCGAAGAATCACTAGTGACTGCGGTCCTTGCGCTCCTCCCTACCCGTTTCGGGTGATGCTCGGCTCATACGGAACCCATACGGCGCGGCTACTGGATTTCATTCCTCGCCGAACGATGCTCTGGTCACCGGGCAACGAGTCCGGCCGGTACAAACGAGACCAGAGGAGCTTCAACATGCGCAAGATCCGGAATGCCACGCGGACGGCCAAGATGGTCATCGCCGGCGTGGCTGCGGTCATCGTCTTCGCGAGCACCTACGGCTTCGCGGCGTCGCTCGGGATCAGCACGAGCGGCCTCGGCGCCGACACGAAGGTGGTCGCCTCCTGCGGCACCGGAATGACCTTCGCCTACACGACGTCGTACTACTCGGGAGTCCCCGGGTATGCAGTCAACGGGATCAACCTCACGAACATCCCCGCAGGTTGCCTGAGCAAGAACCTGTCGGTGACCTTCTACAACGGCGGCAACAACGCGGTGGGCTCCGCCGTCTCGGCGACGCTGCCCGCGGCGGGAACGACCTCGAGCGTTTCCATCACGCCGTCCTCGAACACGATCGACGCCAGCCTCGTCACCGGCGTCGCGGTCACCGTCTCGTAAGGCTCGATCCGACGTACCGGCGGACTGTGAGCGGGGCGCCACCGGCGCCCCGCTCGGCCCATCGAAGGGAAGGGAGCACGTGAAGCGGCTGACCAGCATCATCGGCGCAATCTCGACGGTGGCTTTGCTATCGGTCGGGGTCGCAGCCGCCGCGAGCCTGACCATCGGCACTGGGAAGCTGTCCGCAGCGCACGTCGCAGTTACGGGTTGCACCTCATCCGCCCTCACCGCGACTCGCAACGTCGACAACAGCGGCAACGTCACCCAGGTCAACGTGACGAACGTGCCTCAGGTGTGCGCGGGCGAGACGCTCGCAGTGACGCTGGAGAACGGCTCGCACGCGACCGTGGGCAGCGCCTCAACCACGGTTGGTGCCTGCACCGGCGGCTGCACGGTCACCCTTACCGGCTTCGGCACCGTGTCCTCCGCGAACGTCACCGCCTACGCCCTCTCCCTCACCCAGTAGGACGACGATGCGCCGCTTCCGCATCACCCCTCTCCGCCTAGTCGCCGCCATGCTGATCGGATCGCTGTCGTTCGCGAGCGTCGCCTATGCCGCGAGCCTCGGGATCAGCTCGAAGAAGCTCCACGCATGGAGCCAGACATTGGCGAAGGGGACGTGCACGCCTACCGAGTCCGACGCGGAGATCGATGCGAGTAGCCCCAACACGAACTTCGGAAACCAGTCCTCCGAGACGGTTCTCTCCAAGAACAGCGGGGACTCATACGTGCTCATCGGGTTCGACCCTGCCGGCTCGCCTTGCTCGCTACCCGCTACCGCGGGCGCCGACTCAGCCAGGTTGACGATCGCGGTCACGAGCACCTTCAAAGGCCCCGACACGGTCTCCGCCTATCCGGTCACGTCGTCCTGGAACGCCTCGACCGTTACCTGGAACACCATGCCGACGTACAGCTCGACCCCCGACTTCACCTTCTCGGGCGTCGGCACGTACACGTTCACGGTCACCGCCGCTCTCGACGCCGGCATCAAGAACGGCGCCTTCTACGGATGGATGCTCATCGACACCACGGGCACCAACAACGCGAGAACCGTGATCGCCGGCCACGGATCGGGCCAGGACCCCTCGATCGCGCTCAGCTATGAGAAGTAGCGCCGAGACGATCCCGAGCGGCCAGCTCGCGCTGGATGAGCCGCTCTCACCGGAGCTCGTGCTCGTCCTCTCGCCGGAGCTTCGCGCTCAGGCGTTCGCCCGCCTCGATGCCCAAGAACACATCGAGCCGCGGGATCGGCTGCGGCTCCCGCTCGCGATCGCAAAACTCGCGTGCCTCGGCGGCGTCGTCGCGGCCTGCCTCTGGTTCGGCCTGCCGCAAGGCCTCGGGGGTCGAGCCGACTGGGTGCTGGTGAGCGGGACGAGCATGCTGCCCCGCTTCCACACCGGCGACCTCGTCCTCGTCGAGCACCAGCCGAGCTACCACGTCGGCGAGGTCGTTGCCTACCACGTGCCGAAAGGCCAGCCCGGAGCCGGCTTCGTGGTGATCCACCGGATCATCGGCGGCAACGGGGCGACCGGCTGGAGGACGCAGGGCGACAACCGGACGGCCCCCGATCTCTGGCGGCCGACGAACCACGACGTGATGGGGGCGAAGCTCGTGCGGGTCCCGGACGCGTGGATCCTCCTCCGTTTCCTCCACACACCCCTCTTTCTAGGCCTGGTGACGGCATTCGGCGTCTTCTTCTGGATTGCTTTGGGTGCGGACAGGACAGACACCGAAGATGTCGAGGACGCGCGCTGAGATGAGCGCAGTCGCCGACTTCTACGCCGTCGAGCGCCGAGCTCTCCTCGAGCGGCTATACGCGACGATCGTTCGTCTGGCGCGGAACCGGGCGCTCGTGCTCGGAACGGCGGTCGCCGGGCTGCTCGTGACGTTCGCGGTGATGGTGGCCACAGACAGCGTCGGCCGGATCGGGACGATCACCTTCGTCCCGTGGGTTGCTCTGTTCGCAGCCGAGCTCGGGCCGCTCGCGGGCAGCCTCGCAGGTGTCGCCGCGACCGGTCTCTATCTCGTCGCCGCCGATACGGTCGGCGGCGCTGCCGACCCGCTCGCGATAGGGATCCGGCTTGCCGCCCTCGTCGCCGTCGGCGCCGCGGCCGGCCTCTCGTCCCGGCGCATCTCATCCGACACCCTCGAGCTGCAGTCGACGACCGCGCTGCAGCGGGCCCTGCTCGACGCGACGGTCGACGGCATCTGCCTCACTGACGCCGCCGGCAACATCATCCTCGCGAACGCGTCGCTGCAGCGTTTCGCCGTCGAGTTCGGCCTCCCGCCCTACGGCACGGTCTCGGAGCGGCTGCTCATGCTCGCCGACAGAACGACCGAGGAGACCCGATTCGCGGAGCGCATGCAGGCATTGGCGCATGATCTGACGGCGAGTGAGGACGAGTTCGAGCTCGCCGACAGCGGACGCGTCTTCCGCGGCTACACCGCACCGGTGCCTCGTCCCGACGGAACGCTCGTCGGTCGGGTCTGGAGATTGCGCGAGGTGACCGCCGAGCGCCACCTGGAGCGGCTCCGCGATGCATTCGTGGCCGCCGTGTCGCACGAGCTGCGCACGCCGCTCACGTCGATCTCGGGCTTCCTCGAGATGCTCCGCGACGAGGAGGATGTCCTCAGCCCGTCGGGTCGCAGGTACCTGAGCGTCATGCGGCGCGGCAACATGCGCCTGCAGCGGATCGTGGAGGACCTCCTCCTCGTCGCACAGATCGAAGCGAACCGGCTCGAGCTCGAGCCGGCACCGACCGACCTCGCCGAGCTCGCAACCGAGGCCGTCGAGGAGGCACTCCCCGCCGCTGCGGAGCAGGGGATCGAGCTCGTGCTCGATGTGGAAGGGCCGCTCCCGCTCGAAGCCGACGGCGACCGGCTCCGGCAGGTGCTCGACAACCTCGTCTCGAACGCACTCAAGTTCACGCCCCGTGGTGGGTCGGTGATGCTCTCGGCGAGCAACGGCACCGGCGCGCTGCGCGTCGAGGTCACGGACACCGGCATGGGCATTCCGCACGAGGAGCTCGGCCAGCTGTTCTCGCGCTTCTACCGCGCCTCGAATGCCACCCGCCGCGCGATCCCGGGCACCGGGCTGGGGCTCGTCATCGCGCGCGCGATCGTCGAGGGCCACGGCGGCACGATCTCGCTCGCGAGCGTCGAGGGCGAGGGGACTCGAGTCAGCGTCGCAATTCCGGCGGGTCAGGCCGCCGGCGGCGGAACATAGCGATAGCCGAAGCCGCGCACGGTCTCGATCGGGGCAAAGCCCTCCGCCGCCTGCCCGAGCTTCTTGCGCAGGTACGAGACGTACAGCTTCACCTGGTCACGCGAGACGCCGGCGGCATGGCCCCAGCAGTGCTCGATGAGCTGGTCTGCCGAGAGCACCTGGCCCGCATGCCTGACGAGCGCGTCGAGGAGCCGAAACTCGAGCGGGGTCAGCCGCACGGGCAGGCCGCGGCACAGGACGAGCCGCTGTCCGTAGTCGATCGAGATGACCCCGTCGTCGTAGTGCTCCAGGTGCGTCGGCTCGGGAGCGCGCCGCAGGAGCGCCTCGATCCGGGCGACCAGCTCCTGGCGGCCGAAGGGCTTCACGACGTAGTCGTCGGCGCCCGCACGGAAGCCCCGTACCTTGTCGATCTCGCCACCGCGCGCGGTGAGCAGGATCACGGGCACGTCGCTCAGGTCGCGCAGGCGCTCGAGTGTCTCGAATCCGTCGAGCTCCGGCATCGAGAGATCGAGCACGACGATGTCGCACGGATTTGCGTGGAACGCTCGCAGCGCAGCCCGTCCATCGTTCGCCGTTTCGACGCTGTAACCGGCGCCTCGCAGAAGCTCGTCGAGCAGTAGGCGGATGTCGTCGTCGTCGTCGACGACGAGCACCCGCCGCAAGGGTGCCGTGGCCACCACACTCAGTATGAGGAACGCTCCGGCCGATGAAAAGGCTATGAAGCGACTCGCCCTCGCCGCAGCGCTCGCCCTGCTGCTCCTCACGGGGTCGTCTGCGCAGGCGCTTCGGCTACCGGCGGCGCGGCACTGCCCGGTCTTTCCGGCGAGCAATCCGTGGAACCAACGAGTCGACAAGCTTCCTGTATCGGCTGATTCCGCCCAATTGATCGCCTCGATCGGCCTCGATGCCCCCGTCCACGCCGACTTCGGCTCGGGCACGTGGGACGGCGGGCCGATCGGCATCCCGTTCGACGTCGTCTCGCACACGACGCCGCGCTCGCGCGTCTCGTTCGAGTACGCCGACGAGTCCGACCGCGTCCGCTACCCGATCCCGCGCAGCGTCCACATCGAAGGAGGACCGCACGCGACCGGCGACCGGCACGCGATCCTCGTCGACAAACACGCGTGCCGGCTCTACGAGCTGTACGACCTGCACCACACGAGCAAGGGCTGGACGGCCGGCTCGGGTGCCGTCTGGAGCCTCCGCTCGAACCATCTGCGGCGGGCCGGCTGGACGTCCGCGGACGCGGCCGGGCTTCCGATGTTCCCGGGCCTCGCCCGTTGGGACGAGGTCTCGCGCGGCACGATCGACCACGCGCTCCGCTTCACCGCGCCGGAGACGCGTCGCGCCTACGTCTATCCCGCACGCCACTACGCGTCGAGCTCGAACGACCCGGCGCTGCCGCCGATGGGACTGCGCGTGCGGCTGAAGGCGACGGTGAACGTCTCGTCGTTCCCGCGCCAGGCGCGCATCGTGCTGCGGGCGCTGCAGCGCTACGGGATGATCCTCGCCGACAACGGCTCGCCCTGGTACGTCTCGGGCGCACCGAACCCGCATTGGTCGAACGACGACCTCCACTCCCTCGGCCGGCTCACGGGTGCCGACTTCGAGGTCGTCGACACCTCCTCCCTGCCCGAGCCGGGAAAGTAGCGAGGGCTACCGCGCGGCCCAGCTGGCGCGCGGATCCGGCAGCGGCGTGAGGAGCGGCTCGACCCGGTCACGCAGGTGCTCGAACGCGGGCGGCAGGATGAGCTTCTCGCCGAGGTGTGCCGGGTCCTCGTCGGTCGCGAACCCAGGCCCGAGGGTCGCGATCTCGAAGAGGACGCCGCTCGGCTCGCGGAAGTAGATCGAGCGGAACCAGAAGCGGTCGATGATCTGCGTCGGATGTCCTCCGGCGTCGGCGACGAGGTCATGCCACGCCTGGTGGTCCTCCATGGTCGAGGCCCAGGCGACGTGGTGGACCGTGCCGGCGCCGCCGATCCCCGGCGCCTCCGGCGCGTCCTCGTACCCGATCCAGCCGCCGCGCGTCTCGCCGCGCGTGTCCCAGCGGCCGTCCTTCTGCTCGAAGCCGAGCGTCGTGAGGAACTCGTCGTTCGTACGGCCGTAGGCACGGACGCCCTCGAACCCCTCGAGTGCGAGCTCCCGCGGGATCTCGGGATGGCGCGCCACGAGCGGCTCGTCCTCCACGTGCGAGACGACGAGCTCGTGCTGCAGCCCCTCGGGATTGGCGAAGCGGAGCGACTCCCCGGCGGGCTCGACCTCGTGCCCCTCCGCGCTCAGCCGGTCGGACCAGAACTGCAGGGCGTCCGCGGAGCCGACGCGCCAGACGACGGTGTGAACCATCCCGTCGCCCGCCTGCCCCGGCCGCGCGTTCGGGTACTCGAAGAAGGTGATGTCGGACCCGGCGTGCCCCTCCTCGTCGGCGTAGAAGAGGTGGTAGACGGTCGGGTCGTCCTGGTTCACGGACTTCTTCACGAGCCGCAGCCCCAGGACGCGCGTGTAGAAGTCGACGTTGCCCGCCGCGTCGGCCGTGATGCAGGTCACGTGGTGGATACCGTCGAGTCGCACGTCAGGCTTCCGGGGCCGCGAGCAGCTCCTTCGCGGCCTCCAGGTCCGACGGGTGCACGAGGATCTCGCGGGAGCCCGCCGCGATGAAATCCTCGAGAGACGAATCGATCGCCTCGGTGTCGCGATAGGCGCACTCGATCCCCTCCGACCGGAGCAGGCCGCACACCACCTGGGCCTCGGCTTCGCCGGACACCACCTTCACGACAACCGGGTCCCCGTCGTCCATGGTGCGAAGGCTACTCGCCGCCGAACGGCCCCATCGTCGGGAAGCGGTCGTCGCCGCCGAGTAGGTGGCGGAGGAAGAGCGCGACCCCGACGTCGCCGGTGAAGAGCGAGTACCGGCCGCGGCCGACCGCGGCGCGCTCACGCTCGACCTGGCCGATCGCATGCAGTGCGAACGCGCGCGCCCGGTCGAGCCAGAGCTCGTCACCGGTGCGACGATGGAGGACGAGGAACGCGTACGCGTTGCCGGCGGTGCCGTGGCAGAGACCGGGCCCTTTCGCGAGCGGCCCTGCCCGCCACGTCAGCTCACCGCCGGCGAGAGCGAGCTCGAGGTCGAGCAGGTCCCCGAGCGTCGCCACCATGCCGGGCGCGCCGTGGCACCACTGCACGCGGATCTGCTCCGGTCTGCTCTCCGTGGTCGGCATCCAGTTGGCGAGCCCGTCCTGGCGCAGGAGGTACGGCCCGAGGTCGGCGAGACGCTCCGGCGCTCGCCCTCGATTGCCAAACGCGCGGACATTCCCGGCGTAGCCGTGTGCCGGACCGACGTACCGGTCGGCGTGTCCGCCTATATGCGCCGTCCAGAGGCCGTCGGCATCGCGGGCAGCCTCGACGCGTTCCGCAGCCGCGCGCCATGCCTCGTCCCAACGGGGCTCCCCCGTCCACGCAAGCATCGCCTCGGCCACGAGCATCGAGCCGGGCGTCCCGTACATCACCTCGTTCGCACCGGAATCGAGACCGGCGAGGACCAGCTCGTGGACGCGGTCGGCGAGACCGGCATCGCGGGCCGAGCGAAAGGCGACGAGGGCGATCCCGGCCTCTCCGAAGTGGTAGCTCGTCTCGACCGGGTCCTCGTCCCACGGTGAGGGACGCGCGCGATAGCGGTCGACGAACGACACGGCTGCGTCCTCCCAGCCGGTCGAGCCGAGCTCGTCGAGTGCCCAGATGATCCCCGCGCCGCCGATGTAGACGTCCGAGAAGCCCCACTCCTCGCCGTCTCGCGGATGCCACGGCCACCGCTCGCCGTCGAAGGCGGCCTCGGCATCCGCCACGATCGCGGCGATCGCCTCCTCGGCGCGCGCCTCGTCCCACTCCGCCGCCGCGAGCGGCTCGTGCTCGGACGGGCGCCAGAGCTCAGCCAACGCCGGCAAGCAGGAAGGCACGCGACTCACGCACCATCTCGCGGGCAATCACGAGCCGCTGGATCTCCTGCGTCCCCTCGTAGATCTGCGTGATCTTCGCATCGCGCATGAAGCGCTCCACCGGGTACTCCTTGATGTAGCCGTAGCCGCCGAGGATCTGCACCGCGTCGGTCGTGACGGCCATCGCGACGTCGCCGCACTTGAGCTTCGCCATCGCGGACGCCTTCGTGAGCTCGGCGTCGTCGGCGCCTTCGTCGACCATCCGGCCGAAGCGGTAGAGGAGGCCACGGGCCGCCTCGCACTCCGTCTCCATGTCGGCGAGCTTCGCCTGGATCAGCTGGTGCTGCGCGATCGGCTTGCCCATCGTCTCGCGCGTCTTCGCGTACTCGAGCGCGTAGTCGGTCGCGCCCTGCGCGATGCCGAGCGCCTGAGCGGCGACGCCGGGCCGGGAGCGGTCGAGGATCCGCATGGCGATCCGGAAGCCCTCGCCCTCCTCGCCCAGACGGTTCGCAGCCGGGATGCGGCAGCCGTCGAACGTCAGCTCGCCGGTCGTCGAGCCGGAGATGCCCATCTTGGGCTCGAGCCGCGCGACGTCGAAGCCCGGCGCGTCCGACTCGACGAGGAACGCCGAGATCCCGGCGTGTCCCACGTCCGGGTCGGTCTTGGCGAAGACCGTGTAGAGGTTCGCGACGCCGGCGTTCGTGATGAAGCGCTTCGAGCCATCGAGGACGTACTCGTCGCCCTCGCGGCGCGCCGTCGTCCGCATCGCGGCCGAGTCGGAGCCGGAGCCGGACTCGGTCAACGCGTACGCCGGCAGCCACTCCCCCGAGGCGAGCCTCGGCAGATACCGCTCCTTCTGCTCGTCGCTGCCGGCGAGCTTGAGGCCGAGGGAGCCGAGCTCCTGCACCGCGAGGATCAGAGCGGAGGTCGCGCAGACCTTCCCCACCTCCTCGATCGCGATCAGCGAGAGCAGCGCGCCGGTGCCGAGGCCGCCGTGCTCCTCGGCGAAGAAGAGGCCGAAGATGTCGTTCTCGCGGAAGAGCTCGACGACGTCCCACGGGAACTCGTGCGAGGCGTCGATCTCGGCCGCGCGGGGCGCGATCCGCTCACGCGCGAGCTGCCGGACGAGGTCGCGCAGCTCCCGCTGCTCACTGCTCAGGACGTCCCAGGGCATGGCGGAGAGGATCGTAAGGGAAGCGTGGTCTACGCTCAGCGCCGATGATCCTCAGGAACGGGACGATCCGCACGCTCGACCCGTCCTTGCCGACCGTGGCCTCGCTGTGGATCGCGGGCGAGCGAATCGCCGGCGGTGTCGGCGTCCACGAGACCTCATTGCCGAGCCCGGAGACGGTCGACCTCGGCGGCCGTTGCGTGCTGCCCGGTTTCACCGACTCGCACGTCCACTTTCCCACGTGGGCGCTCGCGCGAAGCGACGTCCGGTTGCACGGCTGCGCGTCGCTGGCGGAGGCGCTCGACTGCGTGCGTGGCGCTCCGCGAACCGGGACCTGGTTGCGTGGGCAGGGCTGGCGTGACGCCGACTGGCCCGACGGCCCGCCGACGCGGCAGGCGCTCGACGAGATCGAGCCGGAGCGGCCGGCGATGCTGATCTCGAAGGACTACCACGCTCTCTGGCTCAACTCGGCCGCGCTCGCGCTCGCGCGCGGCGATCTCGAGGTCGAGGGCGGCGTCGTCGTCCGGGACGAGCGCGGCGAGCCCACCGGCGTCCTCTACGAGCGTGCGGCGTGGCAGTTCAAGGAACGCCACGCGCAGGCGCCGGCCGACGAGTACGTCGAGGCGATGCGCGAGGGCGTGCGGCTGGCGTCGGCCCGCGGCGTCACCGCCGTGCACGACAAGGACGGCTGGCTTGGCGCGATCGGCCTGTGGCAGCAGCTCGAGCAACAGGGCGGCCTGGCCCTGCGCGTCTGGCAGTCGACGCCGGCCGACCGGCTCGGCGACCTCCGCGAAGTCGGCCTCCGCAGCGGCGCCGGCTCGCCGCTCCTCCGGCTGGGCTACCTGAAGACGTTCATGGACGGCACCCTTGGATCGCAGACGGCGTGGATGTCGGACGGCAGCGGCGTCACGATCACGACGAGCGAGGAGCTCGAGGCCATCGTGCGGGAGGGAGCCGAGGCGGGCTGGCCGGTCGGGGTGCACGCGATAGGCGACGCCGCCAACCGCGCAGCTCTCGACGCCTTCGAGCGCGCGCGGGAGGCGTGGCAGCCGCGCGGCCTGCGGCAGCGGATCGAGCACGCGCAATGCCTCGATCCGGACGACGTCCCACGCTTCGCGGCGCTCGGCGTCGCGGTGTCCGTCCAGTTCTCCCATGCGCCGTCCGACGAGCAGCTCGCCAGGCGCTACTGGGCCGACCGGCTCGACCGTGCCTACTCCTTCCGCTCGCTGCTCGACTCCGGCGCGCTCCTCGCAAACGGCTCCGACGCGCCGGTGGAGGAGCTCGAGCCGTGGGCCGGCGTCGTGGCCGCCGTGCTCGACCACTGGCGTGAAGACCAGAGGCTCACCCTCGAGCAGGCGCTGCACGCAGTGTGCGTCGCCCCGGCGTGGCTCTCGCGCGACGAGCGCGTGCGAGGCACGCTCGTTCCGGGCCGGTACGCCGACCTCGTCGTGCTCGACCGCGACCCCTTCGCCTGCGAGCCCGAAGAGCTGCGGGAGGTGCAGGTCGTCGCCACGATGCTCGGCGGCCGCTGGACGCACAACCCTCCGCCCTGGGATTGATTCGGTCCCAGGCGTACAATCCTCCTGGAAATGGCCGTTCGGACGATGAACCCGGTGCACGAGGCAACTACGTGCGCAGTCGCCGCCACCGCGGCGATCATCGGCGCGAAGTGGACGGCGTTGCTCGTCCACGACCTCTCGGAAGGCCCTCGGCGGTTCTCCGAGCTGGAGCGCTCGTGCCGCGGCATCAGCCCGCGCACGCTTGCGGAGCGGCTCCGCGCCCTCGAGTCCGACGGGATCCTCGAGCGGCAGAGCTATCCCGAGACGCCGCCGCGGGTCGAGTACCGCCTGACCGCGAAGGGCGAGTCGCTGCTGCCGATCATCGACGCCATGCGAGAGTTCGGGCACGAGTGGCTCCCGTGCGGGCACACGCACCCGCACGACCTCTAGGGCGGCGCTAGCTCTTCAGACGCCCGAGCGCGGTGAAGAGCTCGGCGGCGGTGTCGATCCCCGCCTCGAAGTACGGGACGAGGAAGCGCTCGTTCGGCGAGTGGATGTTCGAGTCCGGCAGGGCGAAGCCGGTGAGGATCGTGTCGATGCCCATCTCCGTCAGCGCCGGCAGGAGCGGGATCGAGCCGCCGGTACGCGTCAGGAGCGGCCGCACGCCGAGCGCCTGCTCGAACGCGTCGACGGCGAGCCGAACGGCCGGAGCGTCGGCCCGGACGAGGCCCGGGTTAGCGCCGCTTCGGACGATCTCGAGCTCGGCTCCCTCCGGCGCCGCCTCGCGCAGCAGCCGCTCCGCCGCGGCGCCGATCGTCTCGATGTCCTGCCCCGGCGCGAGACGGATCGAGAACTCGGCCGACGCGGCGACGCTCAGCGTGGTGTTCTGGACTCCCGGCTTGCCGCCGATGATCCCGTTCACGTCCAGGGACGGCTCCGCCCACGTGCGAACGTAGAACTCGTCGGTGGCCTTCGCATCGAGCGGCCGTGCGCCCTGCTCCGACATGGCGTCGGCGCCCGGCGGCAGCTGCGACCACGCCTCGAGCTCTTCCGCCGTCGGCGGGGCGATTCCCTCCCGCAAGGGCTCGGGTAAGCGGCCGTCCGGACCGGCTAGCACCGCCTCGAGACAGCGGATCACGACGTGGATCGCGTTGAGCGCGACTCCGCCGTAGACCCCGGAGTGGAGGTCGCGGGCGCCCGTCCTCACCTCGACGTCGAAGCCGACCAGCCCGCGGGTCGCGAGCTCGATCGTCGGCACGTCGCGCCGGAGCATCCCGCCGTCGAAGATCACGGCGGCGTCCGCGCCACGCTCGTCCTGCGCGACCCAGTCGGCGATCGTGTGGCCGCCGACCTCCTCCTCGCCGTCGAAGGCGAAGCGGAGGTTGACGGGAAGCGCACCGGCCTCGACGAGCCGCTGCGCCGCGCGGAGGATGATCCAGAGCTGGCCCTTGTCGTCGGCGACTCCGCGCCCGTAGGCCCATTCGCCGCGGACGTCGAGCTCGAACGGATCGGACTCCCAGAGCTCGAGCGGCGCCGGCGGCTGGACGTCGAAGTGGTTGTAGACGAGGACCGTCGGAGCGTGCCCGGCGCCGTTGGACGCCGGGATCTCGCCGAGCGCGAGCTCGCGCCGATGCTCGCCGAACGGAGTCAGCTCCGCCGTGCCTCCGATGCGGCGGATGAAGTCGCACACCCACTCGCCGGCGCGCGTGACGTCCTCCCGGTGGGCCGGGTCGGCGCTCACGCTCGGGATCGCGATCAGCTCCGCCAGCTCGGCGCGCGAGGCCTCGTCCACGAGCCGGACACTAACCTCAGCCCCATGCGGTTCGTGGAGGTCACCCTTGCCGCGCCCCTCGACCTGCGGAGCCTTCTACGGCGACGAGCTGGGGCTACCGCTCGATCGGGAGACGATCGTCGTCGGCGAGACGCGGCTCCGGTTCCGCGTCGAGAACGGGGGCGCCTTCTACCACTTCGCACTGCTCGTGCCGGGCGACCGGTTCGAGGCGGCAGTCGCGTGGGCGCAGGAGCGCGTGGAGCTGCTCGGCGACGTCTTCGACTTCGACGCGTGGGACGCGCGCGCCGTCTACTTCCACGACCCGGCCGGCAGCATCGTCGAGCTCATCGCGCACCGCGGGCTGGAGGAAAACGGCCGCACGGGCAGCTTCGCCGCGGAGGAGCTCGTCGGCCTCTCCGAGCTCGGGATCGTCGGCGACCCGACGGAGCTGCTCCGGCAGCTCGAGGCAGATGGGCTCGAGCTCTGGGACGGAACGGTCGACGAGCCCGACCGACTCGCTTTCGTCGGCGAGAAGGGCCGAACGCTGATCCTCGCGCCGCCCGGCCGCGGCTGGCTGCCGACCGCCCGCCCCGCCGAGGCGCATCCGGTCGAGCTCGTGCTCGAGCTCGCCGCACCGCCGGTCCGTCTGAGCTTCTAGGCGACGTCCCGGAGGGAGCCGGTCTCGGCGAGCGCCCGGAGCTTCTTCAGGCTCTGGTTCTCGATCTGGCGGATCCGCTCGCGCGTCACGTTGAACGCGCGCCCGACCTCGTCGAGCGTGCGGGGCTGCTCGCCGTCGAGCCCGTAGCGCAGCTCGAGCACGCGCCTCTCCCGGTGCGAGAGCGCGCCGAGGACGGAACGCAGCAGCTCACGGCGCAGCGTCGTGTCGGCCGCCTCGTCGGGGAGCGGTGCGTTCTCGTCGGTGAGGAAGTGGCCGAACTCCGACTCCTCCTCGTCGCCGACGGGCTTCTCGAGCGAGATGGGTGCCTGCGAGGTGCGCAGGATCTGCTCGACCTCGTCGAGCGGCAGGTCGACATCCCTCGCGATCTCGAAAGGCGTGGGCTCGCGGCAGAGCTCGCCGCGCAGCTTGCGCTCCGAGCGGACGATCTTGTTGAGCTTCTCCACCACGTGGACGGGCATCCGGATGGTGCGCCCCTTGTCGGCGAGCGCGCGCGCGACCGCCTGGCGGATCCACCACGTCGCGTACGTCGAGAACTTGTAGCCCTTGCGCCAGTCGAACTTCTCGGCGGCGCGGACGAGACCGATCGTCCCCTCCTGGATCAGATCGAGGAACGGCAGCCCCTGGTTGCGATAGCGCTTCGCGATCGAGACGACGAGCCGCAGGTTCGCCTCCACCATCTCCTGCTTCGCCCGGTGGTCGCCGCGCTCGATCCGCTTCGCGATCTCGACCTCCTCGGCGGCCGTCAGGAGCTCGACCTTGCCGATGTCCTTGAGGAAGAGCTGAAGCGCGTCGGTCGACACCTCGCGGGCCTCGACGATCCGTTCCTCCTCCTTCGCTTCCGGCTCCGCCGCTGCGTCGACAATCTCGACCTGGAGCTCCTCGAGCGCGCGGAACACTTCCTCGACCTGGGCAGGATCGAGATCGAGCTCGTCGAGCGCGAGCGCCACCTCCTCGGCGTTCACCCGGCCCGCGGCCTGCGCCGCTTCCAACAGTGTCCTCGCTTCCTCCGTCTCGAGCACGTCGACAGAGGATCCGTCCTCCGTTGCTGTCGCGGTCATTCCTCCCCCTCCCTCGCGATGCCGCACCATGCCATGCGCGGCCGGGAAGGCGCCATAGGCCGTTCGGCTCATATTTCCTTTACTTAGACCTAGTGCGAACCAGACTCGCGAGCAGTGTTCTCGCGGGTTTCGCGTAAGGCGATCGTGGCCCGTCGGAGACGGCCGCTCCGAGGTGCTTCGCCGCCTTGCGGTTCTCGCCGATGTAGAGGAGGAGGACGCCGAGGTGGAACTCGATCGCCGGCGAGCGCGGGAAGACGGCGGTGAGCGGGCCCAGGTGCGCGAATGCGCGGGTGGGGCTGGTCTTCGAGAAGAGCGCCACGGCCGCCGCCGCGCGGGCAAGCGGATCGTGCGGCGCGAGCCTTGCGGCCGCCGCGAACTGTCGCTCCGCCGAGACCGGCATGCGGAGGTAGTTCCAGAGCGTTGCCCCGTAGAGGAGCTTCGCCTTCACGTCCCTGGTGGCTGCAGCCCGCTTCAGTGCCGCGATCTGGGCGGCGGCGGGTAGACCCGCGAGCGCGTTCGGCAGCTCGAGGCCGGTCACGATGGGCGGTAGCCCCGCCGGCCCGCCGTGGAGAGCGTCCTCCGCGTCGACACCGTACGGCGAGTCGGGGAAGCGCAGCGCCGTCCGGCGCCAGGCGGCCGCGGCGTCGGCGTTTCGACCGGCCTGGTAATCCGCCCACCCGAGGTTGAGGAGCACCGCCGGGTCGTTCGCATGCGCGGCGGCGAGCTTCTTCACCGTGCCGAGGCTCGACGGCCCCTGCCAGCTCGCGAACGCCGCGCCGAGCTGCGCCTCGACGGAGTGGTAGCGCCGGAAGATGGAAGCCGCCTGCGCAGCCTGGTGGTTCCTGTCGAGGAGGGTCTCGGCCTGCCCGAGGGCCCGCGTCTCTGGGTCGTTTCGGACTCCGAACTCGAGCTCGAGCGGGGGCCGGCCGGGTCGCGCCTTCGTCACCGCGCCGGGCACGGTCGTCCTCTCGCCGCGGCTCTGCAGGAGCGTCGCCCCCACGACGGCGGCGGCCGCTGCGAGCGCGGCGAGGGTGACGACGAGGACGATACGCCGGTTGCGGCTCGCCGTGAGAGGAGGCGCCTCGGTGGCCACGTTTCGAGCGTAGCCCGGAAGCGGGTCGCTACATTTCCGAAAGCGATGCCGAGCTACCGGGAACTGCTGCAGCAGGTCAAGTCGGAGATCGACGAGGTCGACGTCACCCGCGCGCGCGACCTGCTCGCCGCCGGCGAGCGGCCGCTCGTCATCGACGTCCGCGAGCTCGACGAGTGGACCGAGGGACGGATTCCCGGCGCGATCCACATCCCACGGGGCAACCTCGAGTCGCGGATCGAGCAGGCGGCGCCGGATCACGCGCAGCCGATCCTGCTCTACTGCGCGGCCGGGAATCGCTCGGCCTTCGGCGCGAAGTCGCTCGAGGATCTCGGCTACGAGAACGTCGTCTCCCTCGCCGGCGGCTACACCGACTGGAAGCGCAGCGGCTTCCCGACCGAGCTGCCCCGCACGCTCGACGGCGCGAAGCGGCAGCGCTACAGCCGGCATGTCCTCATCCCCGAGGTCGGCGAGGAGGGCCAGCTCAAGCTGCTCGATTCGCGCGTCCTGCTGCTCGGCGCGGGCGGGCTCGGCTCACCGGCGGCGCTCTACCTGGCCGCGGCCGGCGTCGGGCGGCTCGGGATCGTCGACGACGACCGCGTGGATGCCTCGAACCTCCAGCGCCAGGTCATGCACTCGACCGGCCGCCTCGGCGAGTGGAAGGCCGAGTCGGCGAAGCGGACGCTCGAGGAGCTCAACCCCGACGTCGAGGTCGTCCCCTACATCGAGCGGCTCACGTCGGAGAACGTCGAGCGGATCCTCGCCGACGGCTGGGACGTGATCGTCGACGGCGCGGACAACTTCCCCACCCGCTACCTGATCAACGACGCCGCGGTCTGGCACGACATCCCGCTCGTCCACGGCTCGATCTACCGCTTCGAGGGCCAGGCCACCGTCTTCAAGCCGGGCGCGGGACCGTGCTACCGCTGCCTCTTCCCCCAGCCGCCGCCGCCCGAGCTCGCCCCGAGCTGCGCCGAGGGCGGCGTGCTCGGCGTGCTGCCGGGCATCATCGGCTCGCTGCAGGCGAGCGAGGCGCTGAAGCTCTGCCTCGGGATCGGCGAGCCGCTCGTCGGCCGGCTACTCCTCTTCGACGCGCTCGCCACCGAGTTCAGCGAGGTCAAGCTCCGGCGCGACCCGGCCTGCCCCGTGTGCGGCGACAGCCCGACGATCACCGAATACGTGGACTACGTCGAGTTCTGCTCGGGGAGACCTGCGCACGCATGAGTCTCGTCCGGATCCCACCGATGCTGCGCGGCGAGGTCGGCGGCGCGCGCCAGGTTCCCGCCGAAGGCGGCACCGTGCGCGAGCTGCTCGACGACCTGATGGCGCGCTTCCCGGGCCTGCGACCGCAGCTCGTGGAGGACGACGAGATCGCACCGTTCGTGAACGTCTACGTCGAGGGCGAGGACGTCCGCACGCTCGACGGGCTCGACACGTCGGTCGACGACGGATCGACGGTCATCCTCCTGCCCGCGATGGCCGGTGGGCTCTAGCCTCCGCACGGCCGGCTCCCTGCTCGAGCTCGTAGGCAACACCCCGCTCGTCGAGCTGCCGCGCCTCGCGCCGAAGCCGTCCGTGCGCCTGTACGCGAAGCTCGAGGGGCAGAACCCGACCGGCTCGATCAAGGACCGCGTCGCGCTGGCCATGATCGAGGCGGCCGAGGCCGCCGGAGAGCTCGAGCCCGGCCGCGAGCTGCTCGAGCCGACCTCGGGCAACACCGGCATCGCGCTCGCCCTCGTCGCGAAGCTCAAGGGCTACTCGCTCACGTGCGTCCTGCCGGAGAACGCGACCGAGGAGCGGCGCCGGCTGCTGCGGCTCTACGGCGCGACGATCGTCGAGTCGCCCGGCGAGCAGGGCTCGAACGGCGCCGTCCGCCTGGCGCTCGAGCTCGCGGAGCGGGAGCCCCGCTACTTCATGCCGTTCCAGTACGCGAACGAGGCGAATCCTCGCGCTCACCGCGAGGGCACCGGTGCCGAGATCGCGGAGGCACTCGATCGCGTCGACGTGCTCGTCGCCGGCCTCGGCACCGGCGGCACCCTGATGGGCGCCGGCGAGCGGCTGCGTGAGAGCTTCCCCGCCGTCGTGGTCGCCGCGGCCGAGCCGCTGCCGGGCGACCCGGTGATGGGGCTCCGCTCGCTCGAAGACGGCTACGTCCCGCCGATCCTGGATGTCGCGAAGCTCGACCGGAAGCTGCTCGTCTCGAACGAGGATGCGGTTCTGGGCGCGCGGGCGCTGCTCGACCGCGAGGGCATCTTCGCCGGCGTCTCGAGCGGCGCCGTGCTGCACGTCGCGCGTCGGCTCGCCGAGGAGCGGACCGAGGGCGTCGTCGTCTGCGTCCTCGCCGACGGCGGCTGGAAGTACCTCTCCGCCGGCTTCTGGGAGGGCGAGGAGATCGACGAGCGCAAGCTGTGGTGGTAGTGCCGCCGGCCGTCCGCGAGGCACTCGCCGAGCACGCGCGGCAGGAGCTGCCCAACGAGAGCTGCGGCCTGCTCGTGCTGCGCGACCGGGTCGCCGATCGCTACGAGCCGGGCAGCAACGCCGCGGAGTCGCCGTACCGCTTCGAGCTCGAGGTCGCCCCAGAGCTCTGGTTCCTCGAGGACGAGGGCTACGAGCTCGCGGTCGTCCACTCGCACGTCTCGGCTCCGCCCCGGCCCTCGCGCACCGATGTCGAGAACGTCGGGCTCTGGCAGGGCCGCCCCTATCTCATCTACTCGGTCGCGCGCGACGAGCTGGCGGCGTGGACGATCGAGGACGACCGCATCGAGCCGCTCGAGCTCAGCTGAGCAGCGAGCTCAGGTAGTCCTCCAGCTTGTTGAAGCTGTCCGCCTGGCCGTCGTCGGTGGTCATGCGGGCACGGCCGGCCTCGTTGTTGAACACCATCCGCATCGTCAGCGTCGTCACTCCGTCGGCCTCGTGCAGATCCACGGTCTCGACGGCGTCCGTATCCGGCCCCCACCCTTCGAACCACCACGTCTCGACGGTCCGGGTCGGCCGCTCGACCTCCAGGTACGTCCCGCGGAACGAGCACTCCTTTCCGTCCGGGGTCACGAAGACGATGTGGTACTCCCCACCGACGCGCAGGTCGATCGAGCACACCGTCACCCGATCCTCGAATGGAGCGAACCAGTTGCGCACATGCTCAGGCTTCGTCAGCACGTCGAAGACGAGCTCGATCGGAGCGTCGAACTTTCGCGAGGTGACGATCTCGAGCTCGCTCGGGAATTCGGTGACCGACGATCCATGCCGATTCGGCATCACTGCGGCCCTCCTTGTCGTTGCAGGTCATTGAGGTAGCCGTCCATCCGATCGAGCCGCTCGTTCAGCGCCTGCTCGTACTTGGCGAGCCAGTCGTGCAGCGGCCGAAGTCGCGCTGCATCGAGGCTGTAGAGCCGGCGACGTCCGTCCGCCCGGCACGTGACGAGCCCCACCTCGCTGAGCACCCGGAGGTGCTTCGAAACCTGAGGCTGGGACAGCGAGAGGTCGCTCACGATCGCCCCGACCGCCTTCTCGCCTGCCGTCAGCGCGTCAAGGATGTCGCGACGACGCGGCTCGGCGATTGCGTTGAAGACGTCGGCTGTCGCGGAAGAGCGGGCCACGGCTCCAATATATTCCGATATCGGAATATGTCAACCGCGCGACTCATTCGACCTCGTCTTCGTCGGCGAGCTCGCCGGGCTCGCGCCGCTGCGGATGTTCGACGAAGGTCACCGCGATGCGCTCGATCCGGTTGCCCTCCACCTCGAGCACGTCGAAGCGCATGCCGTCGTAGGAGACGTCGTCGCCGGGCTCGGGCGCCCGCCCGAGCTGGCCGAAGACGAAGCCGGCGATGGTGTGGAAGTCCTCATCCGGCAGGTCGGTGCCGAAGCGCTCGTTGAAGTCGTCGATCGAGAACATCCCGTCGACGCGGTACGTGTCGTCGCCGACCTGCTCGACCGGCTCCTCGGAGACGTCGAACTCGTCCTCGATCTCGCCGACGATCTCCTCGAGCAGGTCCTCGAGCGTCGCGATCCCGACCATCGCGCCGTACTCGTCGACCACGACCGCGAAATGGTTGTTCGTGCGCCGGAACTCCTGCAGAAGCGAGGCGAGATCCTTCGTCTCCGGGACGACGTAGGCCGGTCGCAGCAGCCCCTCGAGGTCGACGTCCGCGAGCCCACGGTCGTGGAGCGCGCTGAACAGATCCCGCACGTGGAGGACGCCGACAATGTCGTCGAGAGACTCCCGATAGACCGGATATCGCGTGTACGGCGAGTCGAGCACGACCGCGAGTGCCTCCTCGGGCGGCAGGTCGATCGACACGGCCGCGACGTCCGGCTTGGCCACCATCACATCGGCGACGTCCTTGTCGCCGAAGACGAAGACCTTGTCGATCATCTCCCGCTCGCCCTCCTCGATCTGCCCCTGCTGGGTGGAGCGGGAGACGAGCATCCGGAGCTCCGCCTCCGAATGCACCTCGCGTTCCGCGCCGGGCGGCTCGAGGCCGAAGCCGTGCAGGATCGCGTCGGTGGACCGCCGCAGGACCCAGATGACGGGGCCGAAGACGACGAAGAAGGCGCGGACCGGCCCCGAGACCCACAGTGCCGTCCCTTCGGCGTGGCCGAGCGCCGCGCCCTTCGGCACGAGCTCGCCGAAGACGACGTGGAAGAAGCTGAGGATCGCGTAGGCGAGCACGATCGCGAGGATGGTCGCCATCCACTTGTCGAACTCGCGCGACAGCGTCGCCTCGCCGAGAGCGCCGATGCCCAGCGAGGTGAGCGTGACGCCCAGCTGCATCGCCGCGATGAAGCGGCCGGGATCCGCCGTGATCCGCAGGACGTCGCGGGCGCGGCGGTTCCCCTGGTGCTGCAGCTCGATGATCCGCGTCCGGCGCGCGGTGACGAGGCCGTACTCCGCCGCCACGAAGAAGGCGTTGAGCAGGATCAGGATCGCGACCCCGACCAGCTCGCAGACCGACTGTCACGCCCTCACCTCGAGGGCGTGGGTACTAGGAGGTTTCTCGTCCAACTCTCCGGCCGGAGTATAGGGACGCCTTCGGCCACCCTTGCCTGTACGAACATACGTTCGCTATGCTCCTCCGATGCGCGCCGAATACCGGGAGGAGCCGTGCCGCAGCGCCCTCAACCGCGTCCGCGGCATGCCCTTCGCCTGGTCGCTCAACCCGTACATGGGATGTGCGCACCGCTGCACCTTCTGTTACGTCCGCGCATTCGAGGCGCGGGCCGACAGGCCGTCGGACGACCGCTACGGCTCGAGCATCCGGGTCAAGACGAACGTCGCGGAGGTGCTGCGGAGAGAGCTCGCGCGGGCGTCGTGGCAGCGCGAGGCCGTCGCGATCGGCGCGGCGACCGACCCGTACCAGCCGGCGGAGGGCCGCTACCGCCTCACGCGCGCCTGCATCGAGGCATTCGCGGAGGCAGCGAGCCCGTTCTCGATCATCACGCGCGGCCCTCTCGTCGTGCGGGACGTCGACGTTCTCGCCGCGGCCGCGCGCAGCGCGCGCGTCTCGGTCACGTTCTCGGTCCCGACGCTCGACGAGGAGATCTGGCGCCGCACCGAGCCGGGGACCGCGCCGCCGCGGCAGCGTCTCCGGGCCCTCTCGCGGCTCGTCGACGCCGGTATCGATGCGGGCGTCGGGATGGCGCCGATCCTGCCGGGCCTGAGCGACCGGCCCGAGCTGCTCGCCGAGGTCGTGCGCGAGGCGCGCGCAGCGGGAGCGACCGGGATCTGGGCAAACCTCCTCTACCTCCGGCCGGGCACACGCGAGCACTTCCTCGCCGCGCTCGAGCGCGACTGGCCCGAGCTGCTCCCGAAGTACGAGCGGCTGTACCGCCGGGGCGCCTACCTGCAGCGCGACACGACCGAGCCGGTGCGGAAACGCGTCCGTGCGCTGGCGCGCAGCCACGGAGTCCGCGACCGGCGCCCCACGCGGCTCGCGCCGCCTCCGCAAGCCGAGCAGCTGGAAATCTCCGTTATGTAACAGCGCATCGTCGTTCTATGATCTTCCGGCCGTGGCCACGTCGGAGATCACCTGCTTGATCGTCGACGATCACGAGGTCGTGCGCGAGGGTCTTCGGCTGTCGCTCAGCCGGGCTCCGCACATCCGCGTGATCGGAGAGGCCGCCGACGGCGAAGCCGCCGTTGCGCTCGCCGAGCGGCGGCGACCCGACGTCGTGATCATGGACGTCCGCATGCCCGGCATGGACGGGCTCGAGGCGACGAAGGTGCTGATGGACAAGGTGCCCGACAGCGCCGTCCTCATCTTCACCGCCTACAGCGAGCGCAGCCTGCTCAGCCGCGGCCTGGAGTCGGGCGCCAAGGGCTACGTCCTGAAAGAGGCGCCGCACGAGACGTTGCTGCGCGCGATCGAGAAGGTCGCGAGCGGTGAGGGCTACGTCGACCCGGCACTCATGCCGGCCTTCCTCACCGGCCGCGACAAGGACGACATGCTCACGGGGCGGGAGCGCGAGATCCTCCAGCTCCTCGCCGACGGCATGTCCAATGCCGACGTCGCGACGCAGCTCTTCATCAGCCAGGAGACGGTGAAGAGCCATGTCCGGCACATCCTCGCCAAGCTCGAGGCCGACACGCGCACGCACGCTGTCGCGATCGCGCTCCGTGAAGCGATCATCGACTAGCCCGGGGAACGGGATCATCGACGACGCCGATCGCGAGCTGGCCGAGCACGTCCTCGCGGCCGAGCAGGACGAGCGCCGGCGGATCGCCCTCTTCCTCCACGACGGACCTGTCCAGTCCCTCGCCGGCGTCGCACTCATGCTTGACGCCTCGCTCGACCTGGTCCGCCGCGGCGACCTCGAGCAGGCGCGCGAGATCCTCGACCGCGCACTCGGGCGGACGCGGACGACGGTCGGCGAGCTCCGCGACCTCTCCTTCAACCTCGAGCCGGTGGCGCTGCGCGACCACGGCTTCGCCGCGGCGGTCGACGCGCTCGCGCAATCCCGCTGCCGCGAGCACCGCATCGAGGTCTCGCTCGACGTAGCGAAAATCGACTCGCTCGGCGAGCGGACACAGGCTGCGCTCTACCAGATCGTGCGCGAAGCGCTCGAGGAGGCGATCCGTCGCGGTCCTCCCTCCCGCTTCGACGTCTCGGCCACGAGCGACGCGCCGGGGACGCTCCGCCTCGTGATCCGCGACGACGCGCCGACGGAGCGCCGACGCCGGGCGCTCGAGGTCATGGGGGAGCGTGCGCGCACCCTCGGGGCGACGCTCACGCTCGACCACGAGGTCGGCGGAACGACGATGAGCCTCGAGCTGCGCGGCCAGCCGACCGGCTAGGGGCTCGGCGCGAAGAGCTGCGCTCTTCGCGCCGGTGTTGAACGAACTACGCCAACGGGAGAGCGCGGTCTCCCGTTGGCTCCGTGGAGTAGGGCCGTGTAGGGCGACGCAGTATTCGAGATCGCGTTTGCCGCGGGCGGACGGGCCTGCGGCGCGTCCGCCCGCGAAGATCCGCCTGTGGTAGCGGGGTTCGAAGCGTCTAACCGCAACCAGGCAAAAGGCCGGAGGCTAAGAACCGCGCAGCGGGGACTAGCCGCAAGCCGAATGCGCTCGCGCCGGCCTCGCCGCGCGCGAGCGCCGGAGCCATCTCGTCCAGAGCATCGAAAGAAAACAGACGAAGCGGCCCGAGACGCTCTCGGGCGGCGAAGTCCATCCCAGCGAGCGAAGCGCCAGCTTCGCGAGCTGGTTTCCGCGGTGAACGGCGACGGCGCGCAGCAGCATCTTCTCTTCGTCTGGAAGCCTTCCGGCTACGAGCTCGTCGAGCAGGACGGCGACCCGCCGGCGATCGGCGCGCAGGTCGAGGTCGAGGGCAAGCAGCTACGCGTGACGAAGCTCGCGCCCTCCCCGCTGCCGGGCGACCGCCGCGTCTGCGCCTACCTCGGCGCCTAGTCGCGGCCCGCGAGCGACTCCGCCGCAGCGAGGCCGAGCACGAGCGCCTGCGCGAGGCCGCTGGCGTAGCCGCCGCTCGCCACGCCGCCGGCGTCGACTCCCGCCGCCCAGACGCCGTCCACGCCCGTTACGCGGGCACGGGTATCCACCCGCAGACCGCCGATGGTGTGCGTCACCGCGGCGGCGACATGCACGCCGATCCCCTCCTCGCGCTGCACGACCGTGGCGCCCGCGGCGCGCGCAGCCTCGATTCGCTCGTTCGTCTCGGCGACGACGTACCACGCGCGCGGGCCGATGAGCTGGGCGAGGTCGTTTTCGTGCCATGCGACCTGCGGCGGCGTGATCTCGCTCCAGTCGTCCGTGAAAACGCGTGCTTCCCGGCCGTAGAGCTGGGCGAGAGGGACGAAGTCCTCCTCCCGGATCAGCGCCGGCGGAGCCGGCATCACGCGGCCGTAGAACTCGTCCATTGCGGACGTGGTCGCGGCGCCGCGGGCGACCGCGAAGTCGAGACCGTCGCCCTCGCTCCACGGGTTAGCGCGGAGGAGCAGCCCTCGCTCGCGCACGAGGCGTCCCCCGAAGCCGCCGGATGCGAGCAGCACGGGCGGCTCGGCGTCCTCCGGCAGCGGTGTCTCGAGCGCCACCTCGCCCGCCGCCTCCGCGAGAAGCCGCGTCAGCGCCTTCGGGTCGTAGCGCCGGCCGGTCGTGAGCGGGTTCTCCGTGTCGCGCCAGACCGGCTCAGCCCCTAGCGACTCGAGCCAGCCGAGCGCGTCGTCGAGCCGCTCCCAGATCAGCCGCTGCAGCCGCTCGTCGCCGCCGGGACACTCGGCGCGGAACCGCTCCCATTCCCGATGCCGCCAGACGACGCAGGAGGAGAGGAGCATCGAGCCGCCGGCCCTCGTCCCCTTCTCGAGCAGGAGCGGTTCGTGACCGAGCTCGCGCAGGCGCGCGGCGGCGACGAGGCCCGCCATGCCTGCACCCGCGACCGTGACCCGCAATTTCAGGTGAGAGAAAACGTCGGCTTGTGCTCGACGTACTCGATCCGCACGCGCTCCGGCCCCCAGACGAAGACCGCGAGGGTGTTCGCGGCATCGACGATGTCGTCGATCTCGACCCCGAGGTCACGGGCGGCGGCAACGTGCTCGTCGGCCGAGTCCACCAGCACGGCAATGTGGTTGAGGAGCGGACGCTCCGGCGCGCCGGGCTCGCCGGGCTGGAACTCGATCCATGCGCCGCCCACCTCGACGCGCGGGCAGCCTGACCGGCCGGGTGCGGCGGCACGGAAGCCGAGTGAGCCGTACTCCGACGCGGTCGCGTGGGAGTCGGCCGAGCGCAGCGCGACGTGGTCGAGGTCGTAGTCGAGATCGGTCTCCGCCTCCACGAGGCCGAGCGCGACACCTTCGCCGCAGCTCGAAGTACGCCTCGCCCTCCCGCCGCCGCTCTACGTCGAGGCCGTCGGGCAACGCAGCCAGTGCGCGGGAGAGATCGCGCACTCGGAGGGCGACGTGCTCGAGGGCCCCGCGCTCACGCGGGCCTTCGGCGGCGAACAGGGTCAGCTTGCCGCGCCGCGCGTCGGCGCCGACGAGCGTGAACGCGTCGGTCCGGTCGATCACGTGCATTCCGAGGTGCCGCACCGCGAAGTCGGCCACGGCATCGCGGTCCGAGAGCCAGTAGGCGACGTGGTCGAGCGTGAGGGGCCTCACGTAGTGGGCAGCTACTCGATCGGCTCGTTGTGGACGTCGTTTTCGTCCGCGTACTTCTGCGTGAGCTCGTTCACGACGGGCATGCCCTTGTCGTACGCGTAGTTGATCTCGACGAACGCGTTCCACTTGTCCGGCAGCGCATCCTCGGGGAAGATCGCCTCGACCGGGCACTCCGGTTCGCACGCGCCGCAATCGATGCACTCCTCCGGGTCGATCACCAGGATCCGGTCGGCCTCGTGGATGCAGTCGACCGGGCAGACGTCGACGCACGAGCGGTCCTTGATGTCGATGCAGGGCTCGGCGATGATGTACGTCACAGCGCCCTACTGTAGATAGCGGTCGTGAACGTCCGCAGCGCCAACCGTCAGGGTTCCGGGGAGTCCGTGAGCTCCACAACGAGGTCTCCGAGCCGCTCTGCGAGCGCCGACTTGGCGAGGACCTGGTCGAAGCCGGCCGCGTGCGCGGCGCGAAGGCCCGACGTGTCCGTGTGGTTCGTGAAGCCGACGATCGGGATGTCCGGATACGCATCCGCGACCTCCTCCGGGTCGACGCGCGAGACGTCGGCGAGGACGAGATCGGGATCCTCGGTGTGGTCGACCGTGATCAGGCGGTGGCCAGGCAGAAGGGCCTCGAATTTGCCCCGCAAGAAGAGATCGACCCCACAGAGCAGGATCGTCGCCACAAGGGAAGGTTAGAGCAATGGAGGCGGCATTCAAGCGCGGGCTCGGGGAGATTCGCGCCCGGCACTACTTCGCGGCCCACGAGGAGCTCGAGGAAGCGTGGCGCGCAGCGCCGGCCGAGGAGCGGGACTTCTTCCAGGGTCTCGTCCATGTCGCGGTCGCGTGGTACCAGGCCGGCCGGGGCCGTCCCGTCGCAACCGGACGACAGCTCGAGAAGGCGGCGCGACGGCTCGGGCCGTTCGCCCCGGCGCACCGCGGCGTCGACGTCGCAGCCGTCCTCGCCCAGGTGGAGGCGGCGCAGGCCCGAGTCGCCGCAGGCTCGCTCGACCTCGATCCACCCGAGGTCTAGGGCTTCGTCAGGCCGAGGTCGTCGAGTGCGCGGTTGAGCGCGACGTGGAGCCACCAGTCGCGGTGGAAGAAGAGCAGCAGGCCCAGCACGACCAGCACGACGCCGCTCGCGACCTGGATCAGCTGGTACCGGTCGCGCAGCCACCGGAACGCGCCCATCGCGCGGGCGAATGCGACGCCCGCGAGGAGGAAGGCCGCGGCGAGGCCGAGCGCATACGCGGCGAGCAACACCGCTCCCTTCAGAACCGTGCCGGTGTTGCTCGCGAGCACGAGCACAGCGGCGAGCACCGTGCCGATGCACGGCGCGGCGCAAACGGCGAACGCACCACCGAGCAGCGCACCGGAGCCGCGCCGGCGCGCTCCCGCGAGCAGGCCCGGTGCCATGACGCGCTCCGGAACCGGCAGCAGCCCCATGAAGGCGAGCCCGAGCACGACGAGCACGAAACCGGCGATCTCGGTCTGCGCATTGCCGGAGACGACACTGCCGATCGCAGCCGCACCCGCTCCGAGAGCGACGAAGACGACGGTGAAGCCGAGCACGAACGGGATGCTCGACGCGACGACGCGCCGTGTCGTGCCGCGCTCCCCGAGCTGTCGTGCGTCAACCCCTGAGAGCGCGGCGAGATAGCCCGGGACGAGCGGCAGGACGCACGGCGTGATGATGGAGACGAAGCCGACGGCGAAGGAGATCGCGAGCCGCGTTCCCATCAGTCGAAGCGTGCCAGGAGATCGTCGAGACGCCGCTCCGTCTCCTCGTCGAGGCCGGAGCCGGTCGGCTCGTCCGGTTCCTCGGGCTCTCGCCGCCGGCTCCAGCGCCAGACGCCCGCGGCGAGCACGAGCGAACCGGCGAGCACGCCCGCGATCGGCAGCCACCACGCGAGCAGGTCGAAGCCCTTGTGCGGCGGGGCTGCGAGGATGGCGGGGCCGTAGTTCGCGACCAGCTCCGACTCGATCTGGTGGGTTGTCGCGCACTGGGCGACCCGCTTCGAGATGAAGGCCTCGATCTGGCGCGCCGCCGCGGAGTCGGACTGGTCGAGCGTCGTGTGGCAGGTCGGGCACATCACCTGGCCCTCGAGGTAGGTGAGCGACGTTCGCGGATGCGCACACGCCGCCGCCGGCCCTGCGAGCGCCAGCGCAGCCGCGACAACCGCGAGAAAGCGCAGCATCACGCGACCGCCTTCGCGAGCGCGCTACGGAACTTGCTCGCGAAGCCGGGATCCGTGATCGGGCCGGCGAGGTGGGCGACGACGCGCCCCTGCCGGCTGACGACGTACGTCTCCGGCACCTGGGAGATCCCGTAGCTGCCGGTGACGCGGCCCGATCCGTCCTCGAGCATCCCGAACCTCAGCGCGTGTGCGCGCACGAAGCGGCGCGCGTCCGGCGCGAGGTCGTGGTAGTCGATGCCGAGGAAGACGACGCCGCTCGCGTGGTAGCGGGCCCAGTCACGCTGGAGCACGGCCGCCTCGCTCTTGCACGGATTGCACCACGATGCCCAGAAGTTCAGCACGACCGGCCGTCCGCGGAGGGAGGCGAGCGACACCTTGCCCGGACCGTCGAGCTTCCGCAGCGTGAAGCCGGGCGCCACCTGGCCGACGCGCGGCGCGTGGTGTTGGTGCCCGAGCTGCCAGACGAGAAGTGCCAGGAGCCCGGCCACGCAGGCCAGGGCGACTACCTGAGCGGCGATCTTGACGCGCCCTGTCACGACTTCAACGCAGCGTGGACGTAACGCAACAGCGCCTGCGAGTGCGCGTGCTCGCTCACCGGCCCGAGGATCTGCCCGCCGACGATCCTCCCTTTCGGATTGAGGACGTAGGTCACCGGGAGGTCCGCGATCGCGTATCGGTTCGCTGCGACGAGGCCGTCGTGGTCGAAGACGACCGGGTACGTGAGGCCGTGCACGCTCACGAAGCGCCGGCCGTCGCCGCGCGAGTCGTTCGCGTCGACGCCGAGCACCACGAGACCGTGCGCCCTGTCCTGCCGCCACAGGTGCTCGAGCACGGGCGCCTCGCGTTTGCACGGGTTGCACCAGGAGGCGAAGAAGTTGAGCACCACGGTCTTCCCACGCAACGACCCTCAGCGAGAGGTCGCCGTCACCCGTCAGGCGGCTGAGCGAGAAGGCGGGTGCCGGCGCGCCGACCTTCGGCGGCGGCGTCTGGTGCGCCAGCTTCCACACGAGCAGCGTCGCGAGAAGCCCCACCCCTGCGACGGCGAGCGCCTGCGCCCCGAGCTTCAGCCGGCCCGCCACGACGCGGCTAGGAGGGGACGATGAACACGGGCGTCCCGATCCGCACGCGGTTGAACAGCCATTCGGCGGACGAGACCTCCATTCGGATGCAGCCGTGCGACTCCGAGTGACCGATCGACCATGGCTCGTCGGTGCCGTGGATGCCCACGCCGGGCGCGCTCAGTCCCATCCAGCGAGTGCCGAGCGGGTTGCCGGGCCCGGGCGGGACCGGCTTGAGGCCCTTCGCCCACGCGTCCTGCGTCGGCGGATACCACCATGGGTTGACCCACTTGACGACGATCTGGAACCGGCCCAGCGGGGTCGGGTAGATCGCCTGCCCCGTGGCCACCGGAAACGTCCGCACGAGCCGGACGCCGTCATAGAGATAGAGGCGGTTGAGGCCGCGGTGGATCACGATGATCGGCTCGGCCGTCGCCGCAGCGGCTGCGATCTTGCGCAAGGGAGCGAGGATCGTGGTCCGGGTCCCGCTGACGATCGAGGCGCGGATCCGCATCCGCGTCGGGAACTTCGCGAGCGCGCGTCCCGGACGCGAGTGCGTAAGCACCGGCCTGTCGTGTCGCAGGATCACGATGCCGGCGACGGGATCGAGATCTGTCTTGGCGGCGAGAGCCGTCACCCATTTGGCGACGCGCTGCATGTCGAAGGTCGGCCTGAGCGGAACGACGGTGTCGGGTGCCGCGGTCAGCGCCGCTTGCACCGCGGGGCCGACATCGAGGGAGGTGTAGAAGTGGTGCGGCGAGACCGAGACGTTGCGATGGCCGACATGCACGACGAGCGGCGCGAAGTACGCCTGCTGCACCGCAGCCGTCGCCTCGTCTGCGGTCATCCCGCCCACGACGACGGACCCGATCTGGACGCCGTCCGCGATCGCCGCCGGCGGCGGCGTGCCGTCAGCGCGGGCGTAGCCCGTGCCGGCGACGAGGGCACAGCAGGCGAGACAGAGGATGAAGCCGGCGCGTGTGGCCACGGATCGCATGGATTCTAGCCTCAGGTCGTAACGCCTCCCTCAGGTTCGGCGGATGACCACCACCGCGAGATCGTCGGAGAGGTCGCCGCCGGCGAACTCGCGCGCATCTTCGGCCACTGCGTCGGCGAGCTCGCGCGCCGGCAGCTCGCGCCGCTCGGCGAGCAGGGCGTCGAGGCGCTCGTCTCCGTAGAGCTCCCCATCCTGCCGGGCCTCGACAACGCCGTCCGTGTAGAGGACGAGCGACGCCCCCGGGGGCAGCTCCGTGTGCGACTCCGCGTATTCCTGGCCGCCATCGATGCCGAGCACGAGGCCGTGCGCCTCGAGGACCCGCAGCGACCCGTCGGGGAGCACGATTCGCGGGGCGGGATGACCCGCACTCGCGCCCGCGACCTTGCCGCTGGCGCCGTCCACGACGACGTAGCTCATGCTGATGAACTTGCCGGGGCCGATCTCGCTGCAGATCACTTCGTTCGCGGCGGCGAGGAAGTCGGCCGGCTCGGGATGCTCGCGAGCAAGCGAGCGGAACACGAACTTCGCCATCGCCATGTCCGCCGTCGCGTCCACCCCGTGCCCCGTCACGTCCCCGAGGACGACGGCGAGCCGGCCGTCGTCGAGCGCGAGGAAGTCGTAGACGTCGCCTCCGACCTCGACGCGGGCCGACGGCTCGTACACCTCGCCGACCTCGAGGCCCTCGATGACGGGACGAGACCGCGGCAGAAGCGAGCGCTGCATCGTGTCGGCGAACTGCTTCTGCTGCTGGTACAGGCGGGCGTTGTCGATCGCGAGGGCGGCCTGAGCCGCGAGCGCCGTCGCGGCGTCGATCGTCTCCTCCGAAAGCGGGTCGCCGGGCCGGAAGGAGAAGACGCCGAGGGAGGCGATCACCTCGGTCTGCAGGGCAACGGGCACGACGGCCGCCGTCCAGCCCTTTTCGAGGAACGGCACGAGTGCCGGCAGGAAGGGCTCCCCGCGGGCGCGGCCGGGGCCGAGCCGGAAGCTGCGCCGGTCGCGGAAGAGCCGCTGCACGTCCCGCTGGCCGAAGGGCACCGGCTGGGCCAGGATCGCGCCGACCGGAGCCGCGAACTGCGTGTCCTGGACGTGGATCGCGCGGGGCAGGAGCTGATCGCGCCGCTCATCCGGCATCCGCACGACGGCGGCGTCGAGATCGAGCACCTCCACGACTGTGCGGGCGAGAGCCGCCACCGTCGCGTCGAGGGAGAGGCTCTGCGCGAACGAGCGCGAAACCTCGTAGAGCGCCCGGAGCCGACGGGCCGCCGCCCGCTCCGCGGCGAGCGCCGCCTCCCGCTCCTCCCCGAGCCGGGTCGCCTGCTCATGGAGCTGCGCATTCTGGACCGCGACCGCAAGCTGACCGGCGAGCGCCGCCAGCAGCGCAGTCTCGTGCTCGCCCGCCGTGGGCCGCCCGGCCGGATAGGCGGCGAGCAGCCCGATCACGTCGCCGCGCGCAACGAGCGGGACGGCGAGCGCCGATCCAATTTCGAGCTCGCGAGCGCTCGCCGCAGCCGCGGCGAGCCGAGGGTCTCGCACGACGTCCGCGACTTCGAGCACGGCCAGGTGGCGCGATGGGCCGAGCGCCACGTCGAGCAGGCGTTCGGCGACGCGCGCGTGCGCGCCTGACAGGCCGCGGCTGGCTGCCTCCTCGAGCTCACCCTCACCGGCGCCGCGCAGGTAGACGGCCACACGGTCGACCTCGAGGAGCTCGGCGACCCGCTCCACGGCCGTCTCGAGCGTGTGCGAGACGGAGAGCTCCGCCGTCGCCTGAGCGATCACCTCGAGCAGCGCCCGTGTCCGCTCGAGCTCGAGCGCGAGGAGCCGCGCATGCTCGCCGGTGCGTAGCGCGTGCGCGGCCCGGACGCCGAACGTCGCGAGCCGGGCGAGCTGCTCCGCACCGGGCTCGTCGCCGGCGCGATGGAAGAGCTGAAGGACACCGAGGGACGGCCTGCCGAGCTGGAGCGTCGTCGAGACCTCGCAATCCTGGGGGAGCCGGGCGGCCCGCGCGCTGATCGGTCCGGGCTCGGCGAGCGTCGCCTCCGCAATCTCACGCGCCGGCCCGAGCTCGGCATCGGCTTCGACGGCCCACGAGGCGGTGGGAACGAGCCCGCCGTCGCGCCTCTGCCAGAGAATCGCGGCCGACGCGCCGGCAACGGCGGCGGCGAGCCGAACGACCTCCGCCGCTGCGTCCCGCTCGTGTAGCGCCGCTGCGAGCGCCTCGCCGGCCAGCTCGAGCGCCGGGCGCGCCAGGGAGGACGCGTCGCCTCCGGCCGCGAAGGCGCGGAGGACGAGAGCCGCCTGCCCCGCGCACAGCTCGGCGGCGAGCCGCTGCTGCGCGTCGAACGGCTCTCCGGCACGGAACAGCTCGAGCGAGACTGCGCAGCCGTTTGCGCGCGCCGGCACGACGAGAATCTGTGTGGCGCCGGTGCGCTCGGCGATCCGGCGCACCGCGGGCGGCGCCAGCGCGAGCTCGTCGAGCGTCGCTTCAGGGAGCTCCGCCGCCGGCAGCACCGTTCCTTCGAGCTCGGCCGCGAGCGTCTGCGGCGCGGCGACGGCCACCGCCTCGAGCCGCTCGGAGCCGCCGTCGAGAGCGCGAACGAGCGCGACGTCGGCACCCGATACGACGCGAGCCGCGTCGGCCAGCGCGCGCAGCGCATCCGAGGAGCTCGGCGCGGCGGCCGCGGCCGCGGCCGCATGCACGAGAGTCGCGAGCGACGACGGCGCCACGGTGACGTCCCTCGAGTCCCCTCGCGCCGAGTCCAGGTCGAGCAGACCGCTCACGATCCGAAAGTATTCCGGCCGGACAGAGCCGGCGGCGGGAACGGATCAGTCGGCGAGGCGACGCGGCAACGGTCCGCGGCTCTCCCAGGTGGCACCGCCGCACATGGGGCAAGGCGGAAGGATGCGCTGCACGACGGCCCCGTAGCCACATTCGGCGCAGCGAAACTCGCCCGCGGCCGGCTTCCCAGCAACGGCAGAGTCGATGAAGCCGACGTCCTCGACCGGCACCCCTACCGCCGGAACGGCAGGTAGAGCGGACTGCTCGACCTGAACCCCCACCTGCTCACCGCCTCGTTGTCCTCGGAGAGGGCCCGCCCTCCGCGCGCCCGATCCGATATTTGCCCATACTGCCCGTGTGCAAACGCCCGAGCCGGCACGCCCATTCCGGATGCGCCCCCAGAATCGGCCGCCCCGCCCCGAGCGGGCGACGCCCGTCGTAGGCAGCTGGGGAGTGCGGCTCGCCTGGGTCTCGGGGCTCGTCCTCTGCATCTCCGCGTTCACCGACTGGTACTCCGGGACGCTGCCGAACGGATTGACGCTGTCGGTGACCGGCTGGCACAGCGGCACGCTCGGCAAGCTCGTTTTCTTCGTCGGGCTCGCCACGTTGATTCTCGAGGCGTCGCGGGAGGCCGGGATCCTGCTGCCGGCCGCCGTGCCGGACCGGCTGCTGCTGATCGGGCTCGGCTCGCTCGCCGTGATCTTCGTCCTCATCCGGCTGATCTCCGTGCCGGACACGTACTTCGTCTCGACCGCGCGTGGCATCGGGATCTACATCAGTCTGCTCGCGGCGCTCGGGCTGCTCGGCGCAGGGCTGCTCCGAACGGCAGAAGACCTGCCGTAGCTAGGCTCGGCCCGAAGCTCGTTTGACCACGGCTCCGGACCCACTGCGCGCGCCCGCCGGCCTGAGTGCCCTGCGGGAGAACCGCAACTTCAGGTTGGTCTGGATAGGCCAGGTGCTCTCCGATCTCGGCTCGCGGATCGGGTCGATCGCCTACCCGCTGCTCGTGCTCGCGCTGACTCATTCGGCGCTCATCGCCGGGGCGGTCGGCACCGCGGCGAGCGCCTCTGCCTTCGCAGTGCGGCTGCCCGCGGGAGCGCTCGCCGACCGGCTCGATCGCCGCCGGACCATGATTCTCTGCGACTCCGTACGGGCCGTCGCTGTCGCGGCGCTCGCGGCGCTGGTCGCCACGGACACCGCGACGTGGCCCGTCATCCTGGTCGTCGCGGTGGTCGACCGGGTCGCCGACACGCTCTTCACCCCCGCCTCGATGGCAGCGCTGCCGCTGATCGTGGCCGACGAGCAGCTGGAAACCGCCTGGGCGGCCACCGAGGGCCGGCAGTACGCGGCCAACCTCGTCGGCCCGGTCCTCGGAGGGTTCCTCTACACGCTCGGCCGCGCGATCCCGTTTGCGGCGGACGCGGTCTCCTACGCGATCTCGGTCGTAACCTCCCACCGCCTCACGGGCGTCTTCGCGACCCCGGCGAAGACGGAGTCGAGGCGCGGCCTCTGGGCCGAGGCGTTCGAAGGCCTGAGCCATCTGTGGCGGGACTCGCTGCTGCGCGCCGTCCTGATCCAGGCGCCCCTGATCAACTTCGCCTTCACCGGGGCGATCTTCACCGTCATCCTCGGGCTCCGCCGCAACGGCGTCTCGGCGACGGTGATCGGTGCCGCGGAGGCGGTGATCATGGTCGGTGGCATCGTCGGCGCGGTCCTCGCACCACGGATCGGCAGTCGCCTGTCCGTGCGGCAGTCACTCGTCCTCCTGACCACTTCCGGCGCTCTGATGATGTTCGTCGCGGCCGTCATCCTGCCGTCCCCGGCCGTCGCGATCCCGCTGGCGCTGCCACTCGCACTGTCACCCGCGACGAACGCAGCGCTCTTCTCGATGATGTTCCGGCGAACGCCGCCGGCCCTGCACGGCCGCGTCAACAACGGGATCCTGCAGGTCGCGACGGCACTCGCCGCGCTCGCGCCGCTGGTCAGCGGGCTCGTCGTCGAGGAGGCCTCTGCGCAATGGGCGATGGTTCTCTTCGCAGCGGCCCTCGCCGCAGTCGTGCCGCTCGCGATCCTTCTTCGCGGCGAGTAGCCCGCCGCAATGCAGGCTCGAAACGGCTTGAACCACAACCAGGCGAAGGGCCGGAGGCTAAGACGGCCGCGCGAGCGGCGGCTTAGCCGCAGGCCGAACTGCGCTCGCGCCGACCTCCGCCGCGCGCGAGCGCACCGGGCAGCCAGATCGTCAAGAGCATCGAAACCAGAACAGAACGAAGCGGGAGCTTCGCGAGCTAGACGGGGACGATCGCCTTTGTTTGTTCGATGAGCTCCCCGAGGTCGAACGGCTTGCCGACGAAGCCGCGCGCGCCGCTCGAGGCGGCCTGCCGCCTGGCCGCGTCGTCTACCTGGCCGCTGAACATGAGCACGGGGATCGCGCCGGCGCCGTGGCGTTCCTGGATCCGGCGCAGCATCTCCCAGCCGTCGACGTGCGGCATCATCACGTCGAGGAGAATGAGCTCCGGCTTGTGGCTCTCGATCGAGGCGAGCCCCTCGTCCGCGCTCGCGGCCTCCTGCACGTCGTAGCCCTGCCTCTCGAGCTCGATCCGGACGAGCTCGCGCATCCGCTCGTCGTCGTCGACGAGCAGGACGGTCGGGCCGGTCTGCTGGCTGCCGGGACCGGAGCGAGCGAGGAATCCCTCGAGGTCGCCGCGGAGGAAACGCCGGTGGCCGCCCGGCGTGTAGAAGGCCGGGACGCGGCCCTGGTCCGACCACTTGCGGATCGTGCTCTGGGCAACTCCGAGGAAGCGCGCCGCCTGCCCGAGTGTCAGCCACTCGGGATCGCGCCTCGCGGTGTCGTCTCTGTAGGCCATCGGTGGGAACTTGACCAAAACTCACACTTTTTACACCTTGATGCGTGCCGTACGCGCATACATCCTCACGGTTCGTAGTCGAGAGCGCCTCGCTGATAGGCGGCGAAGGCCGCGGCCAGCACGATCGTGAGATCGCGTGACCAGCCCGGCCCCTCGGCGCGTTCCTCGAGCACTTCGCGCGCCCAGCGCTCCGCTTCGCCGTAGGCCTCGACGAGCTCCTGCAGTGTGTACGTCTGCCCGATCCGCTTTCGCAGCTCGTCGAGCACGAGTTCGAGAACCTCGAGCAGTTGCCGGTAGCGGCGCGGGTCGTCGCGGGCAGCCTCGAGGCGGCGGCTCCCCTCCGCCCACTCCTGCCGCGCGACCTCGATCCGGCTCACGCGATGCGGCTCATTCGGAGCAACAGCGTTCCGGCCAGCGCGGCTCCACCTCCGCGAGAATGCGCTCACCGAGCTCGTAGCCGGGACGCGCCAGGGCGAAGGCGACGTGCGCGTGGAGGCACTTGAGGCTGCCCCCGCGTCTCGAGCCGCCGATGCCGTAGTCGAGCGAGGCCCCGCCGTCGGTGCCGCTGGTGGTGCCGGCAAGCTCCTTCCGCAGGCGCCGCTGCTCCTCATCGCCGGTCGCGAGGCTCGCAAGGAGTGCCGGCTCGGCGCGGACGGCCTCACTCCACCGCTCGACGCCTCCGGCGGCCTCGAGTCGCGACACCGCAGCGACGAGATGGCGGCAAGTGAGGTAGTACGTCGTCGGGAAGGGCTTTCCGACCGGGTCGTACGGGCTCTGCTCGGTGACGGCCGGTGCGCCGAATGGACAGCGGACCGCGACGCGACGAAGCGTCCGCGGCTCCCGCCCGAGCTGACGCGCTACGACCGCCCGATCAGCGTCCGTGACCACCAGCGGCAGCATGATGCCTGCGCCGCCACTGCGGGATGTTCTTGACGAGGAAGAGGTGCTCGCCCGGCCGGATGTAGCCGAGCATGCGTGCCTCACGGACGAGGACGGTGAGCGACGAGGCCCGCCTGAGTCGCCGCTCGAGGGAGGCCCGCTCCTTCTGCAGCTTCCGCACGGCCGTGACCCGGACCGCGCGCTGGGAGCGCGCGTCGACATAGTCGTGCAGCGGCCTGTAGTAGAGGAGCCCGACGAGAACGAGCGCTCCCACCGCGAGCCAGCGGCGCGCGGCGGGTCCACCGAGGCGCCGACGGCGCTTCTGCTTCCTCGCAGCCATCCAGCCCGAGTTCTGCGGCGGAAGCTGGGGTCCTCCGGCTACTGAACGATGTCGACCTTGATCACGTTCGTCGAGCCCGGGATGTTGACGGCCGTTCCCGCCGTGATCACCACCCCGTCGCCGCTCTCGACGATTCCCGCGTCGCGCGCTGCCTCGACCGCAAGTCGCCACAGTTCCTCGACGTCCTCGGTCTCGGAGATCAGCAACGGCGTCACACCCCACTCGAGCGCGAGCTGCCGCATCGCCCAGTCCACGTGGGTGAGCGCCACGATCGGCCGGCGCGGCCGCAGCCGTGCGACGGCGTTCGCCGTCCGCCCCGTGAACGTGGGGACGAGGATCGCCTTCGACTGGAGCGCCTCGGCGAGGTCGCACGCGGCGTTCGACATCGCCTGTCCGATCGTCGGGTTGTCGGTCGCCTGCGGCAGCTCGTGGCGGTAGTCGAGGCTCGGCTCCACCGCCCGCGCGATCCGGTCCATGTACGCGACCGCCTCGACCGGGTACTCGCCGACGGCCGTCTCGCCGGAGAGCATCACGGCGGAGGTGCCGTCGAGGACGGCGTTCGCGACGTCGCTCGCCTCCGCGCGGGTCGGCTCGGGCGAATGCACCATCGTCTCGAGCATCTGCGTCGCGGTGATCACCGGCTTCCCGCGTTCCAGCGCCTTCTGGATGATCCGCTTCTGGACGAGCGGCACGAGCGCCGGCCCGATCTCGACGCCGAGATCTCCGCGCGCGACCATCACCGCGTCCGTCTCGGCCAGGACCTCGTCGAGGACGTCCACTGCCTCGGCCTTCTCGATCTTCGCGATCACATGAGCGTGCGAGCCGGCCTGCTCCAGCAGCGCGCGCAGGTCGCGGACATCCGCCGGCGAGCGGATGAAGGAGAGCGCGACGAAGTCGACGCCGGTCTCGACCGCCCATTCGAGGTCCGCGACGTCCTTGCGCGTGAGCGAGGGAATCGGTACGGGTACGCCCGGCAGGTTCACGCCCTTGTGCGAGGTCACGAGGCCGCCGACGACGACTGCGCAGGTCGCGCGGCCCTTCTCGACGTCGTCGACGCGCAGCCGGATGAGCCCGTCGTCGATGAGTACCTCGTGGCCGGCCTCGAGCACGTCACCGATCACCGCCGGTGCGATCGGCAGCTCGCCGTTCGTCGCCGCCTCCTCCGCGCACACGGTGATGTGGTCGCCCGTGTGGAGGACGACCGGTTCCGCCAGCTCGCCGATGCGCAGCTTCGGTCCCTGCAGGTCGCCGATCAGCGCGATCGGGCGCCCGACCTCGGCCGCGATCTCGCGCACGAGCCAGGCCCGCTCGGAGTGGTCTGCGTGCGTGCCGTGCGAGAGGTTGAAGCGGACTGCGTCGACGCCGGCACCGATGAGCGCACGCAGGCGCTCGCGCGAGTCGGAGGCGGGCCCGAGCGTCGCCACGATCTTCGTCCGGCGGTCGATCGGCATACCGTTCAGCGTACTAGCGAGGCAGGCGGGGGAACGCGCCCCAGCCCGGGTACACCGCTCTGTCACCAAGCTCCTCTTCGATCCGGAGAAGCTGGTTGTATTTCGCGACGCGGTCGCTCCTCGCGGGCGCGCCTGTCTTGATCTGGCCGGTGCCGAGGGCGACCGCGAGATCGGCGATCGTCGCGTCCTCGGTCTCGCCCGACCGGTGTGACATGACGGCCGTGTAGCCGTTCGCGTGAGCGAGGCGCACGGCCTCGATCGTCTCCGTCAGCGTCCCGATCTGGTTGACCTTGACGAGGATCGAATTGGCGATCCCGCGCTCGATGCCGAGCTGTAACCGCTCGGGATTGGTGACGAAGACGTCGTCGCCGACGAGCTGGAGGCGGTCGCCGAGCCGGTCGGTCGCAACGCGCCAGCCCTCCCAGTCGTCCTCGGCGTTCCCGTCCTCGAGCGAGACGAGCGGGAAGCGATCGGCGAGGCCGGCGTAGAACGCCGCCATGTCCTCGGGAGCGAGCTCTCGCCCCTCGAAGCGGTAACGGCCGTCGGAGAAGAACTCGCTCGACGCCGGGTCGAGGGCGATGGCCACACGGTCGCGATGACCGGCCCGCTCGGCGGCATCGAGGATCGCCTCGATCGCGATCTCGCTCGACTCGAGGTCGGGCGCGAAGCCGCCCTCGTCACCCACCGCGGTCGAGAGCCCGCGCTCTCCGAGGAGCTTCTTCAGCTCGTGGTACGTCTCGGCCCCGATCCTGAGAGCCCTTCGGAGAAGCTCTCGGCTCCGGCGGGGACGAGCATGAACTCCTGCAGGTCGATCGAGTTGTCGGCGTGGACACCGCCGTTGATCACGTTGAGCAGCGGCACCGGCAACGTCGTAGCTTCGTCGCCGCCGAGGTGGCGGAAGAGCGAGACGCCGGACGTCGGCCGCCACGGCCTTGGCGCTCGCGAGGGAGACGCCGAGGATCGCGTTCGCGCCGAGCCGGCCCTTGTTCGGCGTTCCGTCGAGCTCGATCAGGCGCCGGTCGAGCGCGGCCTGGTCTCCGGCATCCATCCCGGCGACGCCGCTGCAATCTCGCCGGCGAGCGTTCGCGACCGCGCTGGCTAACGCCCTTGCCGCCGTACGCCTCTCCTCCGTCGCGCAGCTCGACAGCCTCGTGAACTCCGGTCGAGGCACCCGACGGCACGGCAGCGCGGCCGGCCGCGCCGGACTCGAGCAGGAGGTCGACCTCGACCGTCGGATTTCCCCGCGAGTCGAGGATCTGGCGCGCGCGGACCTCGGCGATACGGCTCATTCGGCTGCCTCCTTGGCGCGGTCGAACCACGCGTCCTGCTGCTCGAGCGTGAGCTCGCTCCAGCTTTCGCCCTTCTCCGCAGCGAGCTGCTCGGCGACCTCGACCCGGCGGCGGAATCGCTGCGCCGCCCGTCTCACCTCGAGCTCGGGATCCACGTCGAGCCTGCGCGCGACGTTGACCGCGGCGAAGAGGACATCGCCGAGCTCGTCGCCGGACGGCTCCTCCTCCAGCTCCCGCAGCTCGTCGGCGAGATCGGCGAGCGCGCCCGGCGAGGTCCGGATACTCGAAGCCGACGGCCTTCGCCCGCTGCTGGATCTTGCGGGCGTAGAGGAGGCCCGGCAGCCCTTCCGCGACGTCGTGGAAGATGCCCTCGCGACCCTCTTGCTCGCGTTTGATGCGTTCCCAGTTCGAGCGCACGCGCTCGGTGGTTCGCGCCTCGACGTCGCCGAACACGTGCGGATGACGCCGCACGAGCTTCTCGTGCACGCCGCGGGCGACTTGCGCCAGGTCGCCGGCGCCTCGTTCCTCGAGCAGAAGCGCGAGGAAGTAGACCTGGAAGAGGAGGTCGCCGAGCTCGTCGAGCAGCTTCTCGTCATCGCCGGCGAGCGCCGCATCGGCGACCTCGTAGGACTCTTCGACCGTGTGCGGGACGATGGTCGCGGCCGTCTGCTCTCGATCCCACGGACACTCGCGGCGCAGGCGCTCGGTCAGGCGCTGTAGCTCGAGGAGGGCCTCGCTGTGCTGGATGCCGGCGGCAGAGCGCGCGCCCGGCGGAACGTTCCGCCTTCGGCGGCCGGGCCCTCGCTGGAAGCGCCGGCGGCCGAGCCGCCGGCGCCCGGCGGAAAGTTCCCGCCTTCGGCGCCGGCCACGTCAGCCTGTCGTCGTCGGCGTCGTCGGCGTCGTCGGAGTCGTCGGAGTCGTGGTCGTCGCCGGCTGTAGCCGGACTGGAAGGCGACCTTGCCCTGGTAGTCCTTCTTCAGCTTCGCGAGCCAGGCCGACCAGGCCGTCTGCTTCTTCTGCTGGGCCATGTTCGCCTGGATCTGCGACTCCACCTTCGCGAACGACTGCGTCTGGGAGGGGTGGACCGGCGAGAGCGCCTGGATGATGTGATAGCCGTAGACGCTTTTCACCGGCTGCGAGATCTCGTTCGTCTTGAGCGAGAACGAGGCCTTGTCGAACGGCGGCACCGTCTGCTGGCACGCGCCGCTCGAGCCGCCGTGCGCGACGCAGAGCTTGCCCCCCTGCTTCGCGGATGCCGTGTCCTTCGAGTACTTCTTCGCCAGGCTCGGCGAAGCTCTGCGCCGTTCTTCAGCTTCGTCTCGATTTGGTCGGCAAGGCTCTTGCTGTTGACGAGGATGTGCCGTACCTCGCGCGTCGACGGTGTCTTGAACGCCGCCTTGTTCTGGGTGTAGTAGCTCTGCGCGTCCGCCTTCGAGACCTTGACGCCGGACGTCACCTTTGCCTGGAGCTTCTCGCTCAGCAGCGTCGGCCGAAGGTTGTACTGCTCGAGCTCGTCGAGGGTGAGGTGGTCCTTGGCCAATGCGGCCTCGAGCTTCTGCTCGCTCCCGTGGTAGTACGTCTTCCTGATCTGTGCGAGACGGTCGTCGATGTCCTTCTGCGACACCGTCACGCCCATCTTCTCGCCCTCCTGCTGAAGCTCCTGCTCCTGGACGAGGAAGCTGACGGCCTGGTCCCTGAGCTGCGTGTACGGGACCGTGCCGACCTTGGGAGGATCTGTCCCTGAGACTTGTACCGCGCGAAGGCGACGGTCATCAGCGCGTTGAAGGTCGACTTCGAGATCTGCGTGGAGCCGACCGTGGCGATCGAGTCGGCGGGCACGGAGCTCGAGCCACCGCCACCGCCGCACCCGGCGGCGAGCACGGCGACGAGCGCAAGAGGCAGAGACAGGGAAAGCAGGCGAGTCTTCATTTCCATCCAGTGAGGTCGGGGTCGCGGGAGCGCGGGGGCGGCGAAAGTCGGTCGCTCAGGCCGCCCGGCGCGCGTCCAAGATAGCATCGACCAGCTCGACCGCCTGGGCGATTTGCTCCTGCCCGCGCATGCTTACCTCCTGCTTAGCCGAGACATATATGGCCGTCTTCGCGCGGTCGCGGAGCTCGCGCAACTCGGCGGAACCGAGCACCAGCCGCCCGACGGTGGACTTGCCTTCCTGGAAGACGAGGTAGTCGGCGCCGAGAAGCGCGATCTTGATCTTCGCCTCCTGGATCCGGAACAGGTTCTCGACAGGATCCGGCAGCGGCCCGTAGCGATCCTCCAGTGCCGCCTGCAGCTCCCGCAGCTCGTCCTCGGTCTCCGCCAGCGCCAGCCGGCGGTGGACATCGATCCGCAGCGCCTCGGAGTCGACGTACGCGGCCGGGACGTAGGCGTCGACGCGGGCGTCCACCCGCACCGGCCGGACCGCGATCCGCTTCTGGCCTTGCAGCTCGGCGACCGCCTCGTTGAGGAGCTCGACGTAGAGCTCGAAGCCGACGGCGGCGACGTGACCCGATTGCTCCGCGCCGAGCAGCTCGCCCGCGCCGCGAATCTCGAGGTCGCGCATCGCGATCGCGAAGCCGGCGCCGAGCTCCGTATGGTCGGCGAGGGTCGCCAGCCTGGCGCGCGCCTCCGGAGTCAGCTCGCGCGCGTCGGGATAGAAGAGGTACGCGAACGACGTCGCGTCCGAGCGTCCGACCCGGCCGCGGATCTGGTAGAGCTGGGCGAGGCCGAGGGCGTCGGCGCGCTCGACGACGAGCGTGTTGGCCTGCGGGATGTCGATCCCGGACTCGATGATCGTCGTCGAGACGAGCACGTCTGCGTCGCCGCGGAGGAAGGCGTGCATCCGCTCCTCGAGCTCCTTCTCGCGCATCTGCCCGTGAGCGACGAGGAAGCGCAGGCCCGGACAGAGCTGCTGCAGCTGCGCCGCCCGCTCCTCGATCGACTCGACCCGGTTGTGGAGGAAGAACGCCTGCCCCTCGCGCTCGGCCTCGCGCTCGAGCGCGAGCTTCACGAGCTCTTCGTCGTACTCGCCGACGGTCGTGCGGATCGGCCGGCGCCCTTCCGGCGGCGTCTCGATGATCGAGATGTCGCGCATGCCTGCGAGCGAGAGGTGGAGCGTCCGCGGGATCGGCGTGGCGCTGAGCGTGAGCACGTCGACCTCGAGCCGCAGCGATTTGAGCAGCTCCTTCTGCGCGACGCCGAACCGCTGCTCCTCGTCCAGGATCACCAGCCCGAGCTCCTTCGGGATCACGTCGCGGCTGAGGACGCGGTGGGTCCCGATCAGCACGTCGACCTTGCCGGCGCTGAAGTCGGCGAGGATCCGCTTGGTCTCCTTCGGCGGCACGAACCGGGAGACCATCTCCACCCGCACGGGGAAGTCGCGGAAGCGCTCGCGGAAGGTGTTGAAGTGCTGCTCGGTGAGGATCGTCGTCGGCGCGAGGAGCAGCACCTGCCGGCCGTTGACGGCGACGGCGAACGCGGCGCGCACCGCGACCTCCGTCTTGCCGAAGCCGACGTCGCCGCACACGAGGCGGTCCATCGGCCGCGGCGTCTCGAGGTCCTCCTTGACCGCCTCGATCGCTGCCTCCTGATCGGGCGTCTCGCGGTAGGGGAAGCTCGCCTCGAGTCGCGGCAGCCACTCGTGCGAGAGGTCGTACGCGACTCCCTCGCGTGTCTGCCGCTGCGCGTAGAGCTGGATCAGGTCGCCGGCCAGCTCGCGGACAGACTCGCGCGCCCGCGACTTGAGCGTCAGCCACGCCTTGCCGCCGAGCTTCGAGAGCGCGGGTGCCGAGGCGTCGGCGCCGACATAGCGGGAGACCTTGCCGAGCTGCTCGTGCGGGACGTAGAGCCGGTCCTCGCCGCGGAAGGCGAGCAGGAGGTAGTCGCGCGTGACGCCGGCGACGGTCTTCGTCTCGAACCCGAGCAACCGGCCGACGCCGTGATCCTCGTGCACGACGTAGTCGCCGGTGCGGAGGTCGGCGAAGGACTGCAACGCGCGCCCGCCGAGGCGGCGCTCGCGCGGCGCTCGGCGGCGGAAGACCTGATGGTCGGGCAGAAGGACGAGTCCGAGATCGCGCCAGACGAAGCCGCGCCGCGCAGGCGCGACGGCGAAGAGGAGCTCGGGCTCCTCCGGCAGCTCGTCCCCCGGCTCCAGCACTCGGGCCTCGACGCGGCGGAGGAGATTCTGCGTCCGCAGCGCCTCGCCGCGGTGCGCGAAGGCGACGACGACCCGCTGGCCCGAGCGAAGGAGCGCCGCGAGCTCGTTCTCGGCCTCGGCCAGGCCGCGGGCGGCGATCGCGGGCCGCTGCGCCTCGAATGCGAAGGGCTGCGCCTGCGGGAACGGGTCGAGCTCCGTCGAGCCCGCGAGCGACGGCGGATCGACGAGTCCGTCCTCCTCCCAGACGCGGCGGACGTCTTCCGGCCGGAAGACGAGGCCCGGCGGTCCCTCGAGCGGGGACACAAGGTCTTCGGGAGCCTCCGGTGCTGCAAGCTCCTCATCCTCCGCAAGCAGCGGGCTGTCAGCGAGGTCGACGCTGTCCAATCGGCGTTCGGCCGCCGGGTACAGCGTCGCTTCGGCGACCGGGTGGAGCGCGCGCTGCGTGAACGGTGAGAAAGCGCGCACCGACTCGATCTCGTCGCCGAAGAACTCGACGCGGAGCGGCTCCCGGCCCGTCGTCGGGAAGACGTCGACGATGCCGCCGCGCACCGCGAACTGGCCACGGTCGTCCACGCGTTCCACGCGCTCGTATCCGGCAAGCGCGAGGGATTCGGCAAGTCCGTCGACGCCGGGCTCGAGCCCCGCGCGCAGCTCCACCGGCTCCGCACGCGCCTCCGGCGGCGGCAGCCCCTCGGCAAGCGCTCTGGCCGAGGCGCAGACGAGCCCGCCGCGCGCGAGCACGTGGAGCGCCCGCGCGCGTTCGCCGACGAGGTGCGGCGGTGGCACGAGCCCCGACTCCCAGCTGACGCCGCGGCTCGGCAGCAGCCCGACCGCGTCGTCGCCGATGAACCAGGCCGCGCCTTCGGCCGCGTCACGCGCGTCCGCGTCCTCCGGCAGCAGGACGACGAGAGCGCGGCCAAGTCGCTCGTGCAGCGCCGCGAGGAGCAGCGGCAATGCCGCCTCCGAGACCCGCGCGCGGGTCGGGAGCGCCTCGGCGAGCTCGCCGAGGCGCTCGCTCTCGACGAGCTCCAGGACGAAGGCGTGTAGTACCGGACGGTCCATGACGAAGGGCGGAACCGGCGGGTTCCGCGGACTTCGATGGTAACCGCGCCGTGCCGGTTAGTACGCGGCCTCTGCCTCGGGCCGGCGTTCGCGTTCCTCCCGGATGAACAGCGCCCGGCGCGCCCAGTCCGGCAGCCACCAGTTCGCATCGCCGAGTAGGCGCATCAGCGCGGGAACGAGCAGCGCCCGGATCACGGTCGCGTCGAAGATGATCCCCGCGGCGAGGCCGATGGCGAACTCCTTGATCTCGAAGCCCGGGCTCGAGGAGAGGACGAGGAAGGCGAACATCAGGATCAGCGCGGCGCTGGTGACGAGTTTCCCGGTGCGCGCCAGGCCGAGCTCGATCGCGGCGTACGTGTTCCCCGTCTCGTCGTACGCCTCCCGCATGCGGCTGAGCATGAAGACCTCGTAGTCCATCGAGAGGCCGAAGAGGAAGGCGAAGATCATCAGCGGGATCCAGGCGGTGATCGCCTGCGTCGCGGTGATGTTCCAGAGTGATGAGCCGTGGCCCTCCTGGAAGATGAAGACGACGATCCCGAACGCCGCGCCGAGCGAGACGAGATTGAGGATCACGGCCTTGATGGGCAGCACGATCGACCGGAAAGCCCGCGTCAGCAGCACGAGCGTCAGCACGAGCACGAACGCGAGCAGGTACGGGAAGTTCCCGTAGATGGCGTGCACGAAGTCGCGGTCGACCGCCGGCACGCCACCCAGCGTCCCGTCGGTTCCCCTGAGCACGTCGTTGGTGCGGTCGATCATGCCCTGAATCCCGGGCGCCGCACCGTCGATGGCAGGGAACGCCTCGACGAGCGTGTCCTGTCCGCGGTGCCAGCCGGGGCCCGGCGGCACCGTCGCGCCGACGAGGCCGGACACGGTCCGCTCCTTCGCCGCGACCGCTCGAGCGTTGCCGCCGTGCTCGACGAGAGTCACGAACGGCTTCATCACACCCGGCGAGATCCCGGCGTCAGCGAGCAGCGTCCTTCCGGCGATGGCCGTGCCGGTGCCGGGGAAGTTCTTCAGCTGGGACTCGTTCGGGTTCAGCTGGATGCCGAGAGACACGAGCACGGCGACGATCGTCGCCCCCGTGATCGCGACAGGCCACGGCCGGCGGAGCACGAAGCGCGCCCAGCGCCCCCAGGCGCCGTCCTCGGGATGGCCGCGGTCGACGAACCGACTCGGCAGCAGCCGCACGCTGTTGATCCGCTGACCGAGCACGGCGAGCAGCGCCGGCATCAGCGTGATTGCCGCGAGCACCGAAACGGCCGGAATCAGCATCCCGCCGATCCCGATCGAACGGATGAAGGGCAGCGGCAGGATGATCATGGACAGGAGGCCCACGGCGACGGTCGATCCGGAGACGATCACCGAGCGGCCGGCGTGGGTCATCGTCTCCACGAGCGCCGTCTCGACGTCCTCCCCCTCGCGTAGCTCGTCGCGGAAGCGGAAGATCATCAGCAGCGCGTAGTCGATTGCGACTCCGAGGCCGACGAGCGCGATCAGGAACTGGACGATGATCGAGACGTTGGTGAGGTACGTGAGCGCCCAGACGAGCGTGAACGTGTTGAGGATCGCCGCAGCGGCGACCACGACCGGGATCAGGATGGCGGGCAGCGTCCCGAAGACGAAGAGGAGGATCACGATCGCGCCGAGGCCGCCGATCATCGCCTCGACGAGGACGTTGCCGCCGCCGCCTCCATGTGTGCTCGCCTCTTCGAGCGGGTCGTGGCCGGTCACCTCGACCTGGGTCCCCTGCGGCAGGCCGCGCGCGGCGGCCGCGCGCAGGCCTGCGGCCCCGCTCGTCGTCGAGAACGTCGACGGCCCGGGCGGATAGATCTCCTCGAAGGTCGTGTGCCGGTCGCGCGAGACGTACATCAGGTCGTGGGTCGAGAAGTACGAGCTCGTGCGCGCGCCGGGCATCGCCTCGGCCGCCCGCCGCATCGCGGCGGCGATCGCCGGGCTCTTCGTCGCGTCGCCCGCCGTGTGAAAGACGACGACGTCCGGCGGCCGGACGCCGGTGCCGAACGTCTTCAGCGTGCGCTGGTTGGCCTCGTAGGCCGACTTGCCCGGGATCGAGAAGCTCTGGTACCAGCGGCTGGAGACCTGCCCCGCGGCGAAGCCGCCGAAGAGCGTGAGGGCGACCCAGGCGCCGATCACCTTCCAGCGGTTCCGGGCGATCAGATGAGCGAGTCTGCCGAGCTTGGTCGAGTCCGCCTGCGCCATGTCACCTCATATTCATTTTGTTGTGAATCGTACTTTCACTGAATCTTTCGGTACCTGTATCATATCCGCGTGGCCGCTCGCAACCCCCAACTCGCCGAGCCCGCGACACCGCCGTTCCGGAGTGTCGCCTTCCTGGTCTCGAGCCTCGGCTACGCGATCTCGCGACGCTTCCACGAGGTGCTCGGGCCGCTGGAGCTGGAGCCTGGCGAGTTCGCTCTCATGCGCGCCGTCGCGGCGAGCGAAGGCGAGTCGCAGAACGCGCTCGCCGAACGACTGCACATCTCCCCGAGCTGGATGGTCGCGGTTGTCGACCAGCTCGAGCGGCGCGAGCTTCTCGAGCGGAAGCCGCACGCGCGCGACCGCCGCGTGCGCAACCTCGGACTGACCGCGGCCGGGAAGAAGCTCCTCAAGCAGGCGGAACGGCAGGCCCAGGAGTTCGACGGGCAGGTGACCGATCCGCTGAGCGAGGCCGAGCTCGAGCAGCTGCTCGACCTGCTCGGGCGGCTCGCCGCCAGCCTCGATCTGCAGCCCGGAGCGCACGCCGCTCTCCGCGGCTGAGATCAGCGCTTGTTGACCTGGACCTGAGCGCGCTCGATGCCCTCGGCGTCGAGCGTCTCGACGGCGTCCGCGGCACGCGCGACGAGCGCTTCGGCGTCGTCGTGCGGCTCGAAGTCCGCGAGCACCCAGTCCGCGAGCGGGCGCGCATCGCCGCGCTCGGGCCTGCCGATGCCCACGCGGAGCCGCAGGAACTCCTGCGTCTTCAGGTGCTGCGCGATCGAGCGCAAGCCGTTGTGGCCTGCGAGCCCGCCCCCCAGCCTGAGCTGGAGCCGGCCGAGCTCGAGATCGCTCTCGTCGTGGACGACGAGGACCGCTTCGGGGGGGACCTTGAAATAGGCCGCCGCGGCACCGACGGAGCGGCCCGACTCGTTCATGTACGTCTCGGGCTCGAGGAGCGCGAGCTTGTGCCCTTCGAGCCGGATCTCCGCGATCCGTCCCGAGAACTTCGAGCGCCAGGAGCCGCCGTGCCGACGCGCGAGCTCGTCCGTGACCATCGCGCCGACGTTGTGGCGGTTGCGCGCGTACTGGCGGCCCGGGTTGCCGAGCCCCACGACGAGCAGATCGAGCGACGATCCCTGACGGCGCGGCCAGAGGCGCACCGAGAGAACCTAGCCCTCGACGGTGCCCTGGTCGCCGGCCGCGTCCGCGTCCGGCTCGGCGGGAGCTCCGGCTGCACCCTCGGCAGCCTCGCCCTCGGCCCCCTCCTCGCCCTCGGCGGCCTCGCCCTCCGCCTCGAGTGCTGCGAGCTCCTCCTCCGTCGGCTCGGGCTCAACGACCTTGGTCGGAGCGGTGATCGTGGCGACGACCATCTCCGGATCGTCGAGGAACACGACGCCCTCGGGCACGGCGAGGTCCGAGATACGCAGAGTGGCGCCGATGTCCATGCCGGAGACGTCGAGCTCGAGATGCTCCGGAACCTCGAGCGGCAGCGCCTCGACGGTGACCTCGCGCAGCGGCTGCGAGAGCACGCCGCCCTCGCGCACGCCCGGTGCGTCCTCGCCGCCGAGAAGCTGAACGGAGACCGAGGCGCTGATCGCCTTGTCGAGCCGTACCTCCTGCAGGTCGACGTGCGTGACGCCGCCGCGGACGGGGTCGACTTGGTACTCCTTGAGGATCGACGCGTGGGTCTCGCCCTTGCCGTCGATCTCGACGTCGAGGATCGCGTGCAGCCCGCCGCCGCCGGTCAGCGCGCGGCGCAGCTCGCGCTCGGCGATCGTGATCGAGATGGGCTCGCCGTTGCCGTAGAGGACACCCGGCACGAAGCCTTCCTTGCGCAGGCGCCGCACCTCGGCCGAGCCGAGCTCCTCACGTTCGGCGACCACGAGTTTCGTCCGTTCTCCGGCCATTCCGGCGGCGGAGTGTAGCCGAGAGGCGCTCCGGTACCGTCCTTCGCATGGACTTCGAGGGCCTCGTCGCGGCCTGGGACGGCGAGCACGCGGTCGTCCGCTACGACACCGAGAGCCGGGCGTGGATGTTCGTCTGCGTCCATTCCACCGTGCGCGGGCCGGCGGGCGGGGGGACGCGCATGCGCGTCTACCCCGCTCCCGCGGACGGCCTCGCGGACGCGATGCGGCTGTCGGCGGCGATGACGTGGAAGATGGCCGCGGCCGGGATGCCGCGCGGCGGCGGAAAGGCCGTGCTCGCGGTGCCGGAGCTGCCGGTCGGCGAGCCACGCAAGCGGCTCCTTCGGCGCTACGGCGAGCTCGTGGCATCGCTCGGCGGCACCTATCGAACCGCGGGCGACATGAACATCTCGCCGGAGGATCTCGACGTCGTCGCCGAGACCTGTCCGTGGGTCTACGGCACCAGCAGCGGCGGCGGCAACAGCGGCCGCGGCACCGCCCGCGGCGCGCTGCACGCGATCCGCGCGACGGTCGAGCACGTCTTCGGGTCAGCCGAGCTGGCGGGCCGCAGCGTCCTCGTCCAGGGGGCCGGAGCCGTCGGCGCCGTCCTCGCGCGGGAGCTGGCGGAGGCCGGTGTACGCGTTCTCGTCAGCGACGTCGACGAGGCGCGGGCCGCCGCGACCGGCTGCGAGACCGTCCCGCCCGAACGCGCACTCGAGATGGAGGTGGACGTCTACTCGCCGTGCGCCGTCGGGGGCACCCTGAACGCCGGCTCGATCCCTCGCCTCGCCTGCCGCGCTATTGCAGGCTGCGCGAACAACCAGCTCGCCGAGCCTCAGGACGCCGAGCGGTTGCACGAGCGCGGCATCCTCTACGCCCCGGACTACGTGGTCAGCGCCGGCGGCATCGTCCAGCTCATCGGGCTCGAGGACGAGCGCTGGGACGAGACGCAGCTGGAGGAGCGGCTCGCGGGGATCGGCGAGACGCTGCGGACGCTCTTCGCCGAAGCGGCGGCGGAAGGCGTCACGCCGTCCGAGGCCGCCGACCGGCTCGTGCGACGACGCCTCACCGAGGCGGCCTCCGCCTAGAAGAGCTGGTTCTCGCCGCCGAAGATCGCGGAGACCGAATCGTCGGCGAAGACGTTCATGATCGCCTCCGCGAGCAGCCCCGAGACACTCAGGACGGTCATGTTGTCGGGTCGCCGGCGGAGGTCGACCGGCACGGTGTCGGTGACCACGATGCGGTCGATCTCCGAGTCTCCGAGTTCCTCGAGCGCCTCGTCGGAGAGAAGCGCGTGCGTCACGAACACGTTGACCTCGGTTGCGCCGTGCTCCTTCAGCGCCCGCGCGCCGGCGATGAGCGTGCCCCCGGTGATCGAGACGTCGTCGCCGACGATCGCGACCTTCCCTCGCACCTTGCCCGTCACCTCGGTGATCTCGGCGCGCTCGTGCTCGGGCCGCATCTTGTGCATGATCGCGAAGCTCGCCTCGATCATCTCCGCGAAGCGGACAGCGTGCTTCGCACGGCCCGCGTCCGGCGCGACCGCGACGACACCCTCGCCCGTGAGCCCGAGGTCCCGGAAGTGGGTCGCGAAGAGCTGCAACGCGGTCATGTGGTCGACCGGGATCGTGAAGAAGCCCTGAATCTGGCCGGCGTGCAGGTCCATCGTGAGCACTCGGTCGACGCCGGCGAGCTGGAGCATGTCGGCGACGAGTCGCGCGGAGATCGGCTCGCGCGGCTTCGCCTTCCGGTCCTGGCGGGCGTACGGGAACCACGGGATGACCGCCGTGATGCGCTTCGCCGATGCAAGCTTCGCAGCCTGGATCATCAAGACGAGCTCCATCAGGTTCTGGTCCACGGGCGGGCACCCCGTCTGGACGAGGAAGACGTCGGCACCTCGGATGGACTCGAGGTACCGGCAGTACGTCTCGTCGTTGGCGAACGTCTTCAGCTCCACGTCGCCGAGCTCGACGCCGAGCTTCTCCGCCATCGAGCAGGCGAGGTCGGGGTGCGAGCGGCCGGAGAAGACCATCAGCCGCTTCTGTGGGCCACGCACGATGGAGTGCTGCGGCGCCGGGTCGGTCATGGCGACACCGCCTTCCAACCCCGGCAAGGGGAGCTCAGTCGCTGTCGGGCTTTCCATGCTTCTCGTAGACCCACCCTTCCTTCGTCATCTGCCGCGGGGGAAACCCGGCCAGCGAACCGGGGGGGACATCATCCGTGATGACCGCACCTGGCGCAATCCAGGAGTCGTCGCCGATTTCGACGGGAGCAAGGAACGTATTGTCCACGCCGGTCCTGACGTTGCTCCCGATCCGCGTGCGCTTCTTGGGCTCCCCGGGGACATGGCTGAAATTCGCGGTGATGTTGCCGGCCCCGACGTTCGTGCCTTCGCCCACCTCGGCGTCGCCGATGTAGGAGAGGTGCGGGACCTTCGCGCCGGCTCCGATCGCCGCATTCTTGACCTCCACGAAGGTGCCGACCTTCGCTCCCTCGCCGATCACGCTCACCGGCCGCACGTATGCGAACGGCCCGATCTCGGCCCCGGTCTCGATCCGGACCCCCCCGCGGATGACGCAGTAGGGATGCACGACTACGTCGGGCTCGATCTCGACGCCGGCCTCGATCCACGTCGATGCGGGGTCGACGATCGTGACGCCGGCGAGCATGTGCTCCTCGTTGATCCGGTCGCGGAGGGAGGCGGCGGCGAGCGCGAGCTCGGCACGGGTGTTCACGCCCTCGGCCTCGAGTGGATCGTCGACGAGCTGGACGGCGCATGACTCGCCGTCGGCGACGAGCACGCCGAGGGTGTCGGTGACGTACAGCTCGCCCTGGGCGTTGTGTGCGTCGAGCCGCTCCAACGCGGGCCAGAGCTTCTCGGCCCGGAAGACGTAGATGCCGGAGTTGACCTCGCGCAGGGCGAGCTCCTCGGCAGAGGCGTCGGCGGCCTCGACGATCCGGGCCAGCCTGCCGTCGCCGTCGCGAACGATCCGCCCATAGGCACCGGCGTCCAACGGCTCGAAGGAGAGGACGGTCGCAGCGACGCCCGCCGCGCGATGCGTGTCGACGAGCCCCCGGATCGTCTCGGGCCTGAGCGCCGGGACGTCGCCGTTGAGGACGAGGATGTCACCGCCAAAGCCCTCGAGCGCTGCACGAGCACAGCGGACGGCGTCGCCGGTGCCGAGCGGCTCCTCCTGCACTGCGACCTCGACGCCTTCGAGGAGGTCAGCCGTCAGCGGCGAGGCGACGACCACGAGCCGTTCGACGCCGGCCCCGCGCGCGGCCTCGACCACCCAGTCGACCATTCGCCGCCCGAGCAGCGGGTGCAGGTGCTTCGGCATCGCGCTCTTCATGCGCGTGCCGATGCCGGCGGCCATCACGACTGCTGCGAGATTGTCTGCCATGTCGGAAGAGGTGGCTGGGGCGCCAGGATTCGAACCTGGGATCACGGGACCAAAACCCGTTGCCTTACCACTTGGCTACGCCCCAAAGTCTTCAGCTGGCTCCCCTGCGCGGGGTCGCAAGTCTACCGACGGTCGAAGAAGAGGAAGGCGAGCCCGAGCACGACGAATGCCACGAGGCCCACGATCACCAGCCACTTCAGCACGACGGCGAACAGGACGAGCAGGAGCGCCAGCAGCTGCGAGGCGGCAAAGATCCACAGCGTCTGCCGGAGGACGCCCGAGCCGGTTCTCCGGCCGAACGCCCACCCGAGAACCGCGATAGCCGCGAGCACGACGACCGCCCACTTCGTCAGGTCGTGGGAGACCGCAACGATGATCCCCTCCGCCGCGGCGATCCAGAGCGCGAGCCGGTTGCGGCGCGCCCTCAGCCAGCCGCCCGGGCCGGGCTCGACGGCGTGCGACGTCTCGCTCAGCACCGGTCAACCGTACCACGCAGGTGCCGCGAGCCAGCTCCGCCCGAGGCGTCGAAGCGCCCGTCTCGCAGCGTCGGCGTCGGCCCGTTGGTGGAACAGCCCGTAGAGCGCAGGGCCGGCGCCGGAGACGTCCGCCCGAAAGGCCCCCGTCTCGCGAATCGCTGTCGCGAGGGGCGAGGTCAGGAGGTCGTTCGGCGGCAGCGCGGCGAGGTCGCGCGGCCGCTTCACCTGTGCGAGCCTGTCGAGAAGCAACTGCCGCCGCTCCGCCCAGCCCACGGCCCCTTTTCGCTCGTCGAAGGCGGCGTAGACGTCGGCAGTCGAGACCTTCGAGGCTCCGCGCGGCAGGAGAACGATCGTCCAGAAATCCTGCGGCAGGCCGAGGGGCTCGAGCTCACTCCCGTCGCCGGAGCCGAGCTGCGGGCCGTCGGCGAGGAAGAAAGGGACGTCGGAGCCGAGGGTCGCCGCGATCCGGCGCAGCTCGTCGGCCTGAAGGGGCTCGGGCAGCGTCTCGTTGGCGAGGCGGAGGGCCGTCGCCGCGTCGGAGCTGCCGCCGCCGAGGCCGGCTGCGACCGGGATCCGCTTCTGGATCCGCACGCGCCAGCGCGGCTCGACGCCGGCCGTACAGGCGAGCTCACGGAGGGCGCCGCCGACGAGCGTGTCCGCCTCGAAGCCCTCGACCCGGAGCTCCTCTGCCGCGTCCAGCTGGATCCGGTCGACCAGGTCGATCCGCTGCAGGGCGGTCAGGACCTCGTGCTTTCCGTCGTCGCGCGGCGGTCCGACCACGAGTGCGAGGTTGATCTTCGCGGCCGCCGGCGCGCGCTTCACGCGAGCGCCCTCGTCAGCGCGACGAACTCCTCGGGCGCGAGGGCCTCGGCGCGCGTCTCCGCCCGCCGACCGATCGCCGCGAGCGCCTCCCCCGCGTGCTCACGCGAAGCCAGGCCCGCCAGCGCGAGCGAGTTCGGCAGCGTCTTGCGCCGGTGCGCGAACGCAGCGGTCACGACCTCCTTCACACGCGGGTACTCCGCAGGGAGCTCGACACGGTGGAAGGCGACGAGGGCCGAGTCCACGTTCGGCTGCGGCCGGAAGACGGTGCGGGAGACCGCGTGGAAGCCCGTCCGTTCGGCAGCGAGCTGCACGAGCACGGAGACCGCGCCATACGCCTTCGTCCGCGGGGCAGCGAACAGCCGGTCGGCGACCTCGCGCTGCACCATCACGCACCAGAGCCGGAGGTTCGGCAGCCGGTCGAGACTCTCGACGATCAGGGGCGTCGCGACGTTGTACGGCAGGTTGGCCACGAGCTTCGTCGCGTCCTGGGGCAGCTCGATCCGGAGGGCGTCTCCGAAGACGACTTCGACGTTGTCGGCGAGGCCACCGAGCGCCGGCTCGAGCGCACGGTCGATCTCGACCGCGTGAACGCGCGCGACCCGTTCGGCGAGGTAGCGCGTGAGCACGCCTTCGCCGGGGCCGATCTCGAGCACGACGTCGTCCGGCGCGAGCTCGCCGAGCCGGCCGATCACTCCGAGGATGTTGGGATCCCGCAGAAAGTGCTGGCCGAGCTCCTTCTTCACAGCCCGAAGCATTCCGAGGCGTTCCGCTCGATCTGGCCGGCCAGCTGGGCGGGCTCCTCCCCGCGCGCCCGCGCGATCGCAGCCACCGTGTGCACGACGTTGGCCGGCTCGTTTCGCGTGCCGCGGACGGGCTGTGGCGCCAAGTAGGGCGAGTCGGTCTCGGCGAGGATGCGCTCCGCCGGAACCTGGGTCGCCGCGAGACGTAGGTCGACGGCCTTCGGGAAGGTCGCGTTGCCGGCGAACGACACGTACCAGCCGCGCTCGAGCGCGGTCGGCAGCAGGTGCGGCGACGAGAAGCAGTGGAGGACGACCGTGCCCGTGAAGCCGGCGAGGGCTGCGAGGGTGTCCTCGTCGGCGGCGCGCGTGTGGATCACGGCCGGCTTCCCCAGCTCGGCGGCGAGGGCGAGCTGCGCCGCGAAGACACGTTGCTGGTCGTCGCGCGGGGCGTAGTCGCGATACCAGTCGAGCCCGGTCTCGCCGACCGCGACCGCCCGCGGGTGCCCGAGGAGATCGCGCAGCTCCTCGACGTCTTCTGACGCGGCGGTTCCCGCCGCGTGGGGGTGGATGCCGAGGATCGCGAACACGCCGTCATGCCGCTCGGTGAACGAGAGCGCTCTCCGGCAGTCCTCGAGATCCGTGCCGACGGTGAGAATCCGCGTGACGCCGGCCTCGGCGGCACGTCCGATGGCCTCTTCGGCGTCGTCGAGCGAGGTTAGGTGCGCGTGCGTGTCGATCACGCAGGCGCAGGCAGCTCGATCCGCGGGAAGAGCGGCTGCGCGGCGACGATCCCGTCGACCTCCTGCGCGACCCCGTTCCGGACGCGATCCCAGGCGAGGTCGTCCGGCTGGCGGAGCGCCGCGAGGATGCGAGGCGCCGTCTCCGGCAGGTACGGAGCGAGCGCGACGGCCAGGGCGGTCAGCCCGTCCACGAGGTTGTAGAGCACGCCGTCGAGACGAGCGTCGTTCGCCGCGTCCTTCGCGAGCTGCCACGGCGCCTCGGCGGTGACGTACTGGTTGTGAGCGCGCACTCCCTCCCAGACCGCGTCGAGCGCGCCGGTGACGTCGAACCGGTCGAGGCGCTCACCGACCTCGGCACCGAGCGCTTCGAGGTCGAGCGGAGGCTCGGCGTCGCCGCGCCGCAGGCTCCCCCCGCGGTACTGCGCGACCATCGCGGTAGTGCGCGAGAGGAGGTTGCCGAGATCGTTGGCGAGCTCGTTCTCGTACCGCTCGCGAATCCCCTCGATCGAGGCGCTGCCGTCCTGGCCGAACGAGATCGCCCGGGCCATCCAGTAGCGCAGGGCGTCGGCGCCGTAGACGTCGATCAGCTCGAGCGGGTCGACGGCGTTGCCGAGCGACTTCGAGATCTTGCGGTCGTCGAGGAGCAGGTAGCCGTGCACGAAGAGCTGCTGCGGCGGCTCGTAGCCGGCCGCGAGGAGCATCGCCGGCCAGTAGACGCAGTGGAAGCGGAGGATGTCCTTGGCGAGCAGGTGATGGACGGCGGGCCAGTAGCGCTCGCGCAGGTCCTCGCCCGGGCGCGCATAGGTGAGGGCGCTCATGTAGTTGACGAGCGCGTCTGCCCAGACATAGGCGACCTGGCTCTCGTCCCACGGCAGCGGGATTCCCCACGGCTGGCCGGCGCGCGAGATGCTGAAGTCGCGTAGGCCGCCGGCGATGAACGAGCGTGCCTCGTTGAAACGGAAGTCCGGCAGCACGAAGTCGGGCCGCTCGTCGTAGAGCGCGAGCAGCCGCTCCTGGTACGCGGAGAGCCGGAAGAAGTAGTTCTTCTCCTCGATCCACTCGGGCTTCGTGAGATGGATCGGGCATTGACCGTCCTCGGTCAGCTCCTCCTCGCTCTTGAACTCCTCGCAACCGACGCAGTACCAGCCGGCGTAGACGTCCTGGTAGATGTCGCCGTTGTCGTACATCCGCTGCAGGAAGTCGCGGACGAAACGCTTGTGGCCCTCATCGCTCGTGCGGATGAAGAAGTCGATCGACGCGTTCATCCGCTCCGGCAGCTCCCGCCACGGGACGACGATGCGGTCCGCGTACTCCTGCGCTTCGAGCCCCTGCTCCTCGGCCACGCGCCAGACCTTTGTCGCATGCTCGTCGACGCCGGTGAGGTAGAAGGTGTCGGCGCCGCGCTGCCGCTGGTGGCGGACCAGAATGTCGCCGATTGCGGTCGTGTAGGCGTTCCCGATGCTCGGCGTCGAGTTGACGTAGTAGATCGGCGTGGTCAGGTAGAAGCGCACACGGCCATGATACGAGGGCGGCTCCGGCCCTCAGGCAGCGCGTCGCCCGCGCCGGTGCTCGAACAGCGGGCGCGGGAGATGGAGAACCTGCGCGCCGACGACGGGGCTCGTGCCGGCACGCCGGCGGCGGCGACGACGCGCGGTCGCGAGCGCCGCGGTCAGCGCGACCAGCGCGGGTACGCCGTTGCAGACGAGCGGAATCACCGTGGATGGCCGACTCGGGGGCGCCAGGGGCTGCCCGACGCGCACGTTCGGCTGCGGCTCGCGGCCGACGCTCAGGCCGGTCGGCTCGCGGGGAGCCGCCGTCTCGACGACCGGCCGCCGGCTTGAAGAGCTCGGCGCCTCGCTCAACCGTCGCTGGCGCGTCGCCGCAAGATGGGGCGCGCGGGCAACGACGTTCTCGCCGTGCACCGCCGGCCGCTGTGACGAGCTCGGGCGCTGAACCTCTGCGCGAGACTCTTGCACGTGCGCGTGAGTGCGCGCGTGAGGCGAGACACGAGGCCGAGTGGCCCGCTCCGATCGTCGCGTGGTAACGGGCGGCGTGCTCGCCGCCACCACCGGGGTGGGCTCAGTCGCACCCGTGCTCGCAGGCGCGCCTGCAGGCGTGCCCGCGGCTCCGCCGCTCGCGCTCGGTTGCGATGCCGTCGAATCGTCCGGCGCCGGGCCTGCCGAGGGAACGGCCGGCAGCAGGGTCAGCGGGTCGACGTAGCCGTTGGGATCGGAGGTGGTCCGGATCCCGAGGTGGACGTATGGGTCGTCGACCTCGGGCGTTCCACTCGGGCCGATCGTCCCGACCGCCTCTCCCTCCGTGACAGCCGCCCCCTTGGCGACGGAGATCGAGCCAAGGTGCGTCAGCGTGACGGAGTACCCGTCCGGAGTCTCGACGGTGACGGACATCCCGTTCGTCGGCACCGTGCCCGCAAAGCTGACCGTGCCGGCCGCCGGCGCAACCACGGGTTCGCCCGCCGCGTCGGCGCCGATGTCGATGCCGCGATGTTGCCCGGAGGCGTAGGGATGCGCTTCGTCATAGACGAACGGCTCCAGCACAGGCCCGCGGACCGGCCAGCTCCACGCCTGCGCGGCCGACGTCCAGGCCAGGAACACGAGCAGCGGCAGGACGAGCCGAATCGCTGTTGATGTTGTCAGTCTGAGCAACGCCACCGCAGCCTAGCGCAACTTGCCGTCCGTTGTCAAATTTGCTTACAGAGAGTCCTCGTAGAGCTGGTTCCGCGGGATGCCGGTGAGGCCCGAGACGATCTCGGCCGCCCGCCGCCGCGCCAGGCCGGCCGCGACGAGCTCGACTACAGCCGCAAGGGCGCGCTCTGCGCCCTCGCCGCGGTCATCGCGCGCAGCGGCCCCGAGGACGAGCGTGATCTCGCCCTTCGGCGGCGCCTCGAACCGTTCTGCAAGCTCGGCGGCCGTCCCCCGCACCACCTCCTCGAACCGCTTCGTGAGCTCGCGACAGACAGCGACGGGCCAGCCGGCATCGGCCGCCGCGAGCGACCGAAGAGTCGCGGGCAGGCGTTGCGGCGACTCGAAGGCCACTGCCGGCCACGGCCGGCCGCGCAGCTCGTCCCACAGCGCGGCGAGCCGCCTCTCTCCCCGGGGGAGGAAGCCGAGGAAGCGGTACTGCTCCGCGACGAGCCCGGAGGCGACGAGTGCCGTCTCGACCGCTGACGGCCCGGGCAGCACCGTGACGTCGACGCCGGCATCGAGCGCCGCGCGCACGAGCCGCGCGCCGGGATCGGAGACGCCGGGCAGTCCCGCGTCCGACACGAGCGCGACCCGCTCCCCCGCTTCGAGTCGCGGCAGGAGCTGGGCGGTCCGCTGCGCCTCGTTGTGCTCGTGATACGACATGAGACGCGCCTTCAAACCGTGCCGATCGAGCAGGACGCGCGTATGGCGGGTGTCCTCGCAGAGGACGACGTCGGCGGCGCCGAGCTCGGCGAGAGCGCGCAGCGTCACGTCCTCGAGGTTCCCGATCGGGGTCGCGCAGACCGCGAGGGGCATCAGTTGCTCTCTGCCGCGTCCAGCGCCTCGAAGCCGACGAACGCCGCGCCGATGAGGCCGGCGGCCGTGCCCAGCTCGGCCTTCGCAAGCCGCACAGTGCCGCGCATCGGCTCGAGCGCCTCGCGCCGCATCACCTCCTCCGCGGGCCCCTGCAGGTACTCGTAGGCCGCGACGCCGAAGCCGCCTCCGACCAGGACGAGCTGCGGCCCGAAGATGTTCACGAACGAGCCGATGCCCGAGCCGAGGTAGTCGCCGACCTCGGTGAGCAGCTCCGCCGCCTGCGCGTCGCCCTCGTTCGCGAGCCGGACGAGCCGGTGGGCATCCGCCGACGGCCCGAACACGTCACGCGCCGCGGCCGTCACGGCGCTGCCGCTCACGTACGCCTCGAGGTGGCCGCGCCCGGTGCACGCGCCCTGGCAGGGCCGGCCGTTGTGGACGATCACGACGTGGCCGAACTCGGCGCCCGCGCCGTTCCGGCCGCGGAAGGGCTTCGCGCCCGCGATGACCCCACCGCCGACGCCGGTGCCCAGCGTCAGCATGACGACGTCCTCGTCGTCGCGCCCGGCACCCGCGCGCCATTCGCCGATGGCGGCCGCATTCGCATCGTTTTCGAGCCCGACCGGGAGGCCGAACCGCCTGTGCATGCGGTCCCGCAGGGGCGCGTCCTCGAGGGGGACGTTGACGCAGCGGACGACGACTCCCCGCTCCTGGTCGATCGGAGACGGCACACCGAAGCCCACGCAGCCCACCGACTCGTCCAGCAGCTCGGCGACCGCGGCCTCGAGCTCGGCAAGCAGGTGCTCCTGCGAATCCTGCGGCGTGGAGCGCTCGTGCCGGTGGACGACGCTCCCGTCGCGGGCGACGACGCCGGCCAGGATCTTGGTGCCGCCGAGGTCCACTCCGATCGCATGGCCCGCCTGCACAGTGGGTACCGTAAACCCCCGCATGGCCGCCTCCGGGGAGAAGCCGTACCGCGTCTACCGCGGCGGCCGGACGAAGGGGAAGGTGCCGCTCGAGCGGCGGCGGCGCGAGGAACGGCGGGCCGTTCGCAGCGACGGCGGCGGACCCGGACGGATCGTCGAGCGCAGCCCGCGCCGCCGGCTCTGGCTCGGCTGGACGCGGCGACGCTGGGCACTCGTGGCCGTCCTCGGCCTGATCGTCCTCTTCGTGATCTGGGGCGCTGCGGGTTACCTGTCCGTCTCGAGCGGCGTGAGCGACGCCAACGCGCGCCTGCCGAAGAACGTCCGGCCCGTGCTCACCCCCGACAACGGGCTCCTCCTGTCGAGCCCGACGACGATCCTTCTGCTCGGCACAGACCATGCGACCGGCAGGGGTAGCGCAGGCCGCGGTGCCGACCAGCACTCGGACTCGATCACGCTCCTCCACACCGATCCCGGCCGGCACCGACTCTTCTACCTCTCGATCCCGCGCGACCTGCGGACGAGCATCCCGGGCTACGGCGACCAGAAGATCAACGCTGCGATGCAGTTCGGCGGGCCGAAGCTGGCAGTGCAGGCGCTGGACGCTCTCGTCGGCAGCGCGCTGCCGATCAACCACGTGGTGATCGTCGACTTCAACCAGTTCGAGAAGCTCATCGACGCGGTCGGCGGGATCACGGTGAACGTCCCGATGAACATCCTCTCGAACCGGTTCGACTGCCCGTACTCGACGGCACAGCGCTGCTCGGAGTGGAAGGGCTGGCGCTTCCACAAGGGCCCGACGCACATGAGCGGGCACCAGGCCCTGATCTTCTCCCGGGTTCGCGAGAACCAGCTCGCCGGCTCGTTCACGGACTTCGACCGCCAGCACGACCAGCAGCTCGTCGAGCAGGCAACGCTGAACAAGCTTTCGAGCCCGACGCTCTTCTTCTCGCTTCCGTTCAAGGGCAGCTCGCTGCTCAAGCCGATCGCGACCGACCTCTCGACCTGGAAGCTCCTCCAGCTCTCCTGGGCGAAGTTCCGCGCGGGCCGCTCGATCCACTGCCGCCTCGGCGGCACCTCCGAGAACATCGGCGGCGGCGACTACATCATCGGCAACGAGCAGAACATCCAGGTGATCGACGAGGTGCTCGGCCAGTCGGCGCCGCAGCCGCCGGAGAAGGGCAACCCCTACGCGCCGGGCTGCATCGTCGGCAACGGGAAGTAGAGCCCGCTAGTCGCCGCTTGCGGCGGCCTTCTTCTCCGCCGGCTTCGACTCGGTCTTGCCGCTCTCACCGCCGGACGAGCCGCCGCCGTCGCCGCCGGACGAGCTACCGCCGTCGCCGTCCTTCTTTGCGGCCTTCCCCTTGCCATAGTCGGTCGTGTAGAAGCCCGAGCCCTTGTAGTGGATCGCGACCGGGTAGAGCACGAGCTCGACCGGCGACGCACCGCACACGTCGCACTCCTCCGGCGCCGGGGCCGTCATGGACTGGAAACGCTCGAAGTGGTGGCCGTTGGGGCAGCGGTACTCGTAGATCGGCACGGCTGAGGACGGTACCAGCGACGCAGGCGGTTCTAGCTTGGCGGCGACTCGGTCACAACCGGCTCGGGCTCGAGCGTCGCAGGCGCGAGCACGCGAGCGCGGGCCGGCGCCGGGGCCGGCGCGAAGCGGGCAAAGGCGCCCACGACGGCGATTCCGGCTGCGAGCTCGTACGCGGCGGAGTCGTTGATCAGGAGCGACGTCACGATCGCGGTCCCGAAGGCGAGCAGAACGTCGCGCGTCGACCGCTGCTTGGCCGCACGCCACGCGAGCGCGAAGGAGACGGCAAGCGCGAGCAGGAGCGGCAGCACGAGCTGCCACTCGTGCAGCGCGGGCACGTAGGAGAGCGGCACCCGGCTCTCGAGGGACGCGAGCAGCCCGCCGCCGTTGTTCGAGAACGCGCTGCGCAGGTGATTCGGGCCCGGCTGGGCCAGGCCGCGCGAGACGATCCAGAGGACCGCGACAGCCGCGGAGGCCAGCAGCCCGACGAAGCCGCTCAGACCGAGCTTGAAGAGCCGTGTCCCGAGCACCGCGAGCGCGATGCCGAGCACGATCGCACCGCCGCCGTCCGCGCCGAGCCGGTTGTCCGTCATGACCACGAGGCCGAAGACGCCGAAGATGACGAAACCGAGGAGCCCGAAGCGCCGGCGCGCGAGGAGGGCTCCCGCGAGGAGCGGCGCGAGCAACAGGGTCTCGACCTGATTGCCGATCCCCCAGAAGCGCGAGTTCTGCGTCGGGCCGAACGGCGTGACCGCCTGCCACTCGGGCCGACGCACGATGACGAGCGCGTAGAGCGCGACGACGCCGCCGTACAGCGCGAGGAGCGCCGACTCACTTCGACAGACACGCGCGAGCAGAAGCGCGACGAGCACCGTCCCCGCGGAGATCGCAGCGCACAGGAGGACCTCGTTGGAGACCTGTCCCATCCCGAGAGCGAGGTTGACGAGCAGCGCTGCGGGAACTGCAGTCGCCGCCGCGCGCAGGCCGAGCAGCGCGAGGGCGAGCAGCACTCCCGCCAGGATGAAGAGGACCGCGAACTTGAGCCGGTTGTTCGAGCCGATGGCGTGGCCGAGTCGAGACAGCTGGCCCACGGCGTCCGTCGAAGGCGCCCACGACAGAGTGGTCGACGGGTGTCCGCCGAGCGCCGTCGGCGCGACATCCACAACGGAGACGAGGCCGGGGATCTGCGTCGTCGGCGAGGTCAACAGCCCGTGGAAGCCGCGGCCGATGACGGCGATGCGGTAGAGCCGGTCGTTCGAGGTCGGCGCGCCACGCGGCGGCAGCTGGAGGACGATGCACATGTGGCAGTTCGGGAAGACGCTGGCCTTTCCGGCCTCGATCAGCGGCTTGCCCTTCGGCACGCCGCCGAGCCGCGCATTCACTTCCGTCCCGCGGACGAGCTCCGCGAGAGCGCGCCGGCGGTTCGTCGTCGGACCGAACCCCGGCCGCAGGAGCCCGACGGCGCCGTGCTCGGCGAGCGAGGCGAACGTCGCGTCGCTGATCCGGTCGAGGACGACAACCTGGAACGCCGCGTCCACCGGCTGCTGGCGGGCAGCCGCAGGCCCCGGCGCAGCGAGTGCGACGCCGGCGGACGCGAGAACCGCGAGCAGCAAAAGGAAACGGGCGGGCCGGACCATCAGTGGAGCATTCTCACCGAAGGGGCGTGTCAAACGAAGGGTTCAACGTTCGGCCTCCGCCGCTCGTTCCTCGAGCAGCTCCTCGAAGCACGGAGCGCCCTCGAAGGCGGCGAGGCCCGCCGGCTGCTCCAGCCGCTGCTCGCGCCGCCGCCGCACCATCCGACGGCGCCGCGCAGTCGCGGCCGCGGCCGAGGCGCCGACGAGGCCGCCCAGCAGGAAATCCCTCGCTCTCCCCCTCCTCTGCTCCGAGTCCATGGGACGATTGTGCCTTGCGCATCGCGACGCTCGGTGACGTACTGCTCGACGTGGTCGTGCTGTTGTCGGAGCCGCTCGCTCCCGGCGGCGACGTGCGCGCCTCGAACCGGACGGGAGCCGGAGGCCAGGCGACCAACGTCGCCGCGTGGGCGGCGGAGCTCGGCGCGCGGGCGCGGTGCATCGGGAAGCGCGGCGACGACCCCGCGGGCGAGCTCGTCGCGCGCGAGCTCGCAGCTCGCGGTGTCGAGCTCGTCGGTCCCGTGGCAACGGGCGCGACAGGCGTCGTCGTCTCGATCGTCCGCGAGGGCGACCGCTCGCTCGCCTCGGACCCCGGCGTCGCGTCGTCGCTCGCGCCGGAGGAGCTCGACGCGGCCTGGTTCGCGTGCGACGTCCTCCACCTCTCCGGCTACGCGCTCCTGCGCGATCCGATCGCGGAGGCGGCTCTCCTCGCAGCACGCCTCGCGCGCCGGCAGGGCGCGCGCGTCTCGGTGGACGTCGCGGCCTGGACCGAGATCCGCCACTACGGCCCGGTGCGGTTCCGCGAGCTCCTCGACGAGCTTGCGCCGGATGTCCTCTTCGCCACCGAGGCCGAGTGGGAGCTGCTGGGAGGCGCCTATCTCTCGGCGCCGCTCGGCGTGCTGAAGCGGGGCGCGCGCGGCTGCACCGTGTTCACCGAGGATGCGAAGCTCGACTTCGCGGCGGTCGACGCGGAGGTGGTCGACCCGACGGGAGCCGGGGACGCGCTCGCCGCGGGCTTCCTCGTGGGAGGCTCGCTCGAGGAGGCGGCGCGGCGCGGCCTCGACGCGGCCGCGCGCTGCATCGCGACCGTAGGGTCCATGCCGTGAAGGTTCAGCCGATCACCGACGAGCAGGCGGCGGCGATCGCCGGGTGGCGATACGAGTTTCCCTACGAGTGGTACGACACGTCGGCCGACCCGCGCCGCGTCGAGCTGTTCGCGAACCCGGCCCGGCGGACACACCTCCGCGCCGTCGTCGACGACGACGGCGAGCTCGTCGGCTTCTTCAACTTCGTCCCCGAGGGGCACGAGGTGCGGATCGGCCTCGGCATGCGGCCCGACCTGACCGGGCGCGGCCTCGCGCAGCCGTTCATCGAGGCCGGGCTCGACTACGCGCGCCGGGAGTGGCGGCCCCGCACCTTCCGGCTCTGGGTGGCGCGCTGGAACGAGCGTGCGCTGCGCGCGTACCGGCGCGCGGGCTTCCACGTCGCGAGGCGCGGCGAGGAGAGCCGCTTCGTCGAGATGGAACGGTCGGCGTGATCCGCATCGCCGACGAGGTGCGCGAGGCGCTCGCCGCCGGCGGCGCGGTCGTCGCGCTCGAGACGACGCTCGTCGCGCACGGCTTCCCTCCCGGCGAAGGCGTCGACGTCGGGCTGGAGTCCGAGCGGCAGGTGCGCGCAGCGGGGGCCGTTCCCGCGACGGTAGGAGTTCTGGACCGGGAGGTGCACGTCGGCCTGACGGAGGAGGAGCTCGCCGACTTCGGGCCCTTTGCGCGCAAGGTCGGGCCGCGCGACCTCGCTGCCGCCGCGGTCCAGGGCGCGGTCGGCGCGACGACGGTCGGGGGGACGCTCGCCGTCGCGCGGGCGGCCGGCATCCGCGTCCTCGCGACCGGCGGGATCGGCGGCGTCCATCGCGGCTTCCCATATCCGCCGGACGTCTCGGCCGACCTCGCGCAGCTCGCACGAACATCCGCCCTCGTCGTCTCCGCGGGCGTGAAGTCGCTCCTCGACGTGCCCGCGACGGCAGAGCTGCTCGAGTCGCTCGGCGTGCCCGTGCTCGGGTTCGGCGCCGACACGCTGCCGCTCTTCTACGCCGCTGCCGGAGGGCCGCCGGTCTCGGCTCGCGTCGAGTCGGCGGAGGAGGCGGCCCACGTAGCCCAGGCGCACTGGCGGCTCGGCGGCGCGGGGCTCCTTCTCGGCAGGCCCCCGGACGAGCCGCTCGAGGATGTGGAGCCGCTGCTCGACGAGGCGCTGGCCGCGGCGTCGGCCGCGGGGGTGAGCGGGCAGGCGGTGACGCCGTACGTCCTCGCTCACCTCCACCGCGAGAGCGGCGGTCGCACGGAGGCTGCGAACCGGGCGCTCGTGGCGCAGAACGCACGCCTCGCGGGCGAGATCGCGGTCGCCCTCGCCGGGACGGAAGTCGCTCCGGCGATCGTGTAGCCACTACCCTCCCGCCATGCCGCGCGGCTACATGGAAGGCCCCGCCGCAGAGGAAGCGGAGCGACGCGCAGAGGAGGCGGCGCGCGGGACGGACGAACCGCCTGCGCCCGAGCTGCAGCCGGCGGTTTACGGATGCACGGAGGACGATCCGGAGCCCCACTTCCTCGGCTGGTTGGGCGAGGTCGATCCCGACGAGCTGTTCGCCACGGGCACGGCCTGGGGCGTCACCGTACGACGCGTCGCCGTCGGCGAGTAGCTACTGGATCGAGCTGACGAAGTCGTCGATCGTGAGCGCGGGGAGCGTCTCGACCCGCGTCGATCCGCGGGCGCCGAGCGCGACCGAGACCCGGGCGATCGTCGCGGTGTCGGGCGCCTCGACGACGTTGACGAAGTCGAACTCGCCGAGCGTCGCCCACTGGTGGAGCACTTTCGCCCCGAGCTCCTCGACGTCGCGGTTGACCTCGTGCAGACGGGCCGGGTTGCTCTGCAGCGTCTGCACGCCCTGCTGTGAGAGCCGCGAGAGGAGGATGTAGATCGGCATGGCCGGAGACTAAACGACCTCGGTCCGCGCGGCTTGGTCGACGTACAGCAGCGCCGAGCCGACGAAGACGAGCGGCGAGACGACGACACTCGCGAGGAAGTAGGCCACCCATTCCGCCGCGTCGCCGAAGCCGCGGAGGACGAACGCGAGGACTGCCTGCGTCAGGAAGGCGACGATCGCGAGCGTGATCAGGGAGCCGGCCTCGTGGACGTAGTCCGCCCGCGCCAGCCGCCAGGCACGCGCGACGGCTCCCCGTAGAGGAACGTCCTCGGCGACGAGAACCGGGACCAGAAGTGCGAACAACGCGAGCCAGACGAGGCCGGGCACGACGTACGCGAGCACGAGGAACGGCACCGGAGCGAAGACGAGCCAGCCGGCGAGCCACGCGGCGACCAGCCTGGCCCGCGAGGCCCGGCTTCCGAGCACGATCACGCAGGCATGGACGTATGTGGCGCTGAGCAGGGCGCCGAACACCGTCGGCGAGAGGATGAAAGCTGTCCGCCGGGAGACGTTGGCGCCGACCACGGCGATCGTCGCCGGAGTCAGCCCGAGCCAGAGCGCGCGCAGGAAGTGGTCGCCGTAGAACCGTATGGACTCAGCGACGAGCTGCCCGACGGTCCGCTCCGCGGGCGGCAGCGCGACAGGACGCAGCTCGGCCACCCGCGGGAGGGTATCTTCGGGCCGTGGCCTACGACGTCGTCCACCACGCCGACCTCGACTGGGAGGAACGGCCGGGTCACGAGGGCCAGGAGCCGCGCCACGCCGCCGCGCTGACCGAGCCGGCGCAGATGACCGAGTCGCGGGCGCGGATGTGGCGCTATCCCGCCCACACCCGCGGGCGCCGCCACCTCGACCCGGATCAGGAGGAGGTCTTCGTCCCGCTGCGCGGCACGCTGACGATGCTGCTGGGGGAGCCGTGGGACCGGGTAGACGTCGAGCCAGGTGGCGTCGTCGTCGTGCATTCCGGCACTCCGCTCCAGCCTCGGAACGAGACCGGCGAGGAGATTCTCTTTCTCGCCTACGGCGCACCGACGCGCCATGGCAACGCCGAGTTCCTAGACGACGTCGAGTCGCTCTAGCGCCTCGGCGAGCGCGGCAAAGGCCTCGTCGAAGCGCCAGCGCGTCCGGTCACCCTCGTCCGGCGAGTTCGAGATCGCGCGCAACTCGACAGCCGGAACGCCGGCGATCTCGCAGGCGCGCAGGACGCCGAAGCCCTCCATCGCCTCGACGTCGAAGCCGGTCCCCCCGCCGACCTTGCCGCAGGTCGCGATCGGGAGTACGTGCGCCTCGGGGAGCGCGACGCCGGCACGCTCGAGGAGTGCGGAGTCGGGGCGCGCCCGCTCGACGCGCGGCAGCGTCGACGCAGGGTCGATCACGTCGCAGTAGACGGCCTCGCTCCCCAGCACGAGCGCCGGCGGCTCGAGCATCCGCGACCCCGCGATCCCGACATGGACGACAGCCGCCGGGCGGCGCTCCTCGAGAGCGCGGGCGGTCTGGAGCGCCGCCTCGACCGGGCCGATGCCGCAACAGAAGGTGTCGCGCCCGTCGAGGAGCGCGAGCTCCCGCTCGGTCGCGGCGACGACGAGCAAGCTAGGCCACGGCGACGGCCGCAGCGCCGACCTTCTCGAAGCGGATCTCGCCGTCCTCGGCGTCCACGCGGATCACGTCTCCGTCGGCGAAGTCGCCCTCGAGCAGGCGCAGCGCGAGCGGGTTCTCGACGAGCCGCTGGATCGCGCGCTTGAGCGGCCGCGCGCCGTAGGCGGGATCCCAGCCCTCGTCGGCGAGCGTCTCCTTGGCCGCGTCCGTCAGCTCGAGCTCGATGTGCCGCTCTGCGAGCCGATCCCGCAGCCGTGCGAGCTGGAGCTCGACGATCTCGGCGATCTGCTCCTTCGAAAGCGGCTTGAACTCGATCACCTCGTCGATCCGGTTGAGGAACTCGGGCCGGAACACGTCCTGCAAGGCCTCCACCGAGCGGACGTTCGAGGTCATGATCAGGACCGTGTTGCGGAAGTCGACCGTGCGGCCCTGGCCGTCTGTCAGGCGCCCGTCGTCGAGCACCTGGAGCAGGACGTCGAAGACCTCGGCATGCGCCTTCTCGATCTCGTCGAGCAGGATCACGGTGTAGGGCCGCCGCCGCACCGCCTCGGTCAGCTGGCCGCCCTCGTCGTAGCCGATGTAGCCGGGCGGCGCCCCGATCAGGCGCGCGACCGTGTGGCGCTCCTGGTACTCGCTCATGTCGAGCCTGACCATCGCGTGCTCGTCGTCGAACATGAACTCGGCGAGGGCCCGCGCGAGCTCGGTCTTGCCGACGCCGGTCGGCCCGAGGAAGACGAAGGAGCCGATCGGCCGGTTCGGGTCCTGGAGGCCGGTCCGGGCGCGGCGGAGCGCGTTCGCGACCGCCTCGACCGCCTCGTCCTGGCCGACGACGCGCTGGTGCAGCCTTTCCTCCATGTGGACGAGCTTCTCCGTCTCCCCCTCGAGCAGCCTGTCGACGGGGATGCCGGTCCAGCGAGCCACCACGGCCGCGACGTCGTCCTCGTCGACCTCTTCCTTGACCATCGAGTCGGCCTGGAGCGAGTCGCGCTCCTCGAGCTCCTTCTCGAGCGCGGGCAGCTCGCCGTAGCGAATCTCGGCCACGCGCTGGAGATTGCCGGCGCGCTCCTCGCGCTCGGCCTCCATCCGGAGCGCGTCGATCCGCTGCGTGATCTCGCCGATCCGGTCGAGCGCCTCCTTCTCGCGCGCCCACCGCGCGGCGAGGGCGTCGCGCCGCTCCTTCGCCTCGGCGAGCTCGCTCTCGAGGGGCGCGCGCACCGCGTCCGGCTCGCCGGCCAGCGCGGCGAGCTCGATCTCGAGCTGGGTCACGCGCCGGTTCGCCTCGTCGAGCTCGACCGGAGACGACTCGATCTCCATCTTCAGCCGTGACGCAGCCTCGTCCACGAGGTCGATCGCCTTGTCCGGCAGCTGCCGGTCGGCGATGTAGCGCTCGGAGAGAACCGCCGCCGCGACGAGCGCCGCGTCGCGGATCCGCACCTTGTGATGCGCCTCGTAGCGCTCCTTCAGGCCGCGCAGGATCGCGATCGTGTCGGCGACGGACGGCTCGCCGACGAAGACCGGCTGGAAGCGCCGCTCGAGCGCCGCGTCCTTCTCGATGTGCTTGCGGTACTCGTCGAGCGTCGTCGCGCCGACGCAGCGGAGCTCGCCGCGCGCGAGCATCGGCTTGAGCATGTTCGCGGCGTCGACGGCGCCCTCGGCCGCGCCTGCGCCGACGATCGTGTGCAGCTCGTCGATGAAGACGATGATCTCGCCCTCGGCGTTGCGCGATCTCGTCGAGCACGGCCTTGAGCCGCTCCTCGAACTCGCCGCGGTACTTCGAGCCGGCGAGCAGGCCGCCGATGTCGAGCGCCCAGACGCGCTTCCCCTTCAGCGACTCGGGGACGTCGCCGGCGACGATCCGCTGCGCGAGCCCCTCGACGATCGCCGTCTTGCCGACGCCGGGCTCGCCGATCAGGACCGGGTTGTTCTTCGTGCGGCGCGAGAGCACCTGGATGACCCGGCGGATCTCCTCGTCGCGGCCGATGACCGGGTCGAGCTTCCCCGACTCTCGGCCGCCTCCGTCAGGTCGCGGCCGAACTTCGAGAGCGCCTGGTAGGTCCCCTCGGGATCGGCGGACGTGACGCGCCGGCCGGCCGTGACCTCGGCGATCTTCGCGAGCAACTCGTCGCGCGGCACGACGTCGAGCGCGAGCAGCAGGTGCTGCGCGGCGACGTACTCGTCCTCGAGCTTCTTCGCCTCGTCGAAGGCGCGGTCGAGCACCTTCGAGAACGCGGCAGAGACGGCCGGCTGCTGCTGCGAGCCCTCGATGCGGGGCTTCTGCGCGAGCGTCGCCTCGGCCTGCGCGCGCAGCGCGTCGGCGTCGGGGACGAGCTCGCGCGGCAGCTCCTGGTCGAGCAGCGCGAGGAGGAGATGCTCGGGATAGAGCTCGGGGTTGCCCATCCGGCGCGCAAGCTCCTGCGCGGCCGCGACGGCCTCCTGCGACTTGATCGTGAGCTTCGTGAAGAGAACGCGGAAGAGACGCCCGGCTGCTGCTGCGAGCCCTCGATGCGAGGCTTCTGGGCGAGCGTCGCCTCGGCCTGCGCGCGCAACCCGTCCACGTCGGGGACGAGCTCGCGCGGCAGCTCCTGGTCGAGCAGCGCGAGGAGCAGATGCTCGGGATAGAGCTCCGGGTTGCCGTTCCGGCGCGCGAGCTCCTGCGCCGCCGCGACGGCCTCCTGCGCCTTGATCGTGAGCTTGTTGAAGTCCACTACCAGACTCCCAGCTCGCACAGCTGCGCGGTCGCCTGGCCCGCCCAGTCGCGGTTGGCTGCCGGGCTCGCCGGGCTCGGATGCAGGATCCGCCCGACCTTCACGCCATCCAGGACGTGCTCAGCGCGCTTCGCTGCGAAGTCGCCGACTCCGATCACCCACGCCGGGTCGAGGATCCGCACGACCTCGGAGAGGTGCTTGTCGCACTCGCCGAACACGGCACTCCGCTCCACGGCCGAGAGCTTCTCGGGGGTTCGGTTTCGTCCGGTTCCCTCGACGAACGCGAGCGGACAGTAGTTCAGAACCGTGTGCTCGGCGAAGAAGCGCTCGGCCGTCAGGAACCGATCGCCGAAGAGACCCCACAAGCGCTTGCCGCTGACCTCGGACCGGGGACAGGCGAAGCCCTCGACCAACCGCTTGGGGTGCTGCCTCACCGGCTGGTCGATCGGGGCGTAGATCCCCAGCCAGTTACGCACTGCGGCGACCTCCCCGAACGGGACGCCGGTCTGCACCATCCCGAAGGGACCAGGGTTCATCCCGAGAAACACGACGCGCTTCCGCCCGCTCGCGTAGCGCCTCAGGTACTCCCGATGAGCGGCCCACGCGTAATCCAGCGGGTTGTAGACGTACGAGACCGGCTCGCCGAAGGTCAGGCCGTCGAGCGCCTTCCGCAGGCGCAGCGCGGAGCGTTCGGTAGTCATCAGCGCCGGCCCCGGGCCTGCACGGGTTGCGGCGGCTGGTAGAGAGCGAGGTCGCGGCGGTACTGCCTGTGGACGTTCTGCACGTCCCGGCGCAACTGCCGCTGCAGCCGCTCGACCTGCGCGTGCGCCTTGCGCAGCTCGTCCTCGAGCCGCAGCACGAGCTCGACGCCGGCGAGGTTGAGGCCGAGCTCGGAGGTGAGCCGCTGGACGATCCGCAGCCGCTCGATGTCGGCCTCGGAGTAGAGCCGCGTGCCGCCCGGCGTCCGCTGCGGCCGCACGAGGCCCTTCGTCTCGTACATCCGCAGCGTCTGCGGGTGCATGCCGACGAGCTCGGCCGCGACCGAGATCATGTAGATGGGCCGGTCGGAGGTCTCCATCAGCCGACCGCCTTCTGGAGCTCCTCGAGCAGCTCGCGCTCCTTCTTGTTCACGCGCTTCGGCACCTGGATGCGGACGCGCGCGAGCACGTCGCCCTTGCCGGAGCCCTTGAGCTGCGGCGCGCCGCGGCCCTTGATCCGCAGCAGCTTGCCGTCCTCGGAGCCCGCGGGAATCTTGAGCGAGACCGGGCCCTCGGGCGTCGGCACCTCGACCTTGCCGCCGAGCGCGGCGGTCGGGAAGGAGACGGGCACCTGCACGATCAGGTCGTCGCCGCGGCGCTCGTAGAGTCGGCGACGGCTCGACTCGCGTGACGACGATCAGGTCGCCGTTCGGGCCGCCGTGCTGGCCGGGCTCGCCCTTGCCCTTGAGCCGGATCTTCGTGCCGTCCTTGACGCCCGGCTTGATCTTCACGGTGAACGTGCGCCGCCGCCGCTCGCGGCCGGAGCCGTGGCACTTCGAGCACGGCTTCTCGATCACCGTGCCGTTGCCGCGGCAGCGGGGGCACGGCTGCGAGAGCGCGAACAGGCCTTGGCGACTCGGAGATGACGCCGCGGCCGTTGCACTCCGGGCAGATGACCGGCGCCGTGCCGGGCTCGCGCCGGTACCGCCGCACTTCGAGCACGCGACGGTCAGCTCGACCGGCACCTTCGCCTCGGCGCCGCGCAGCGAGTCCTCGAACGAGAGCCGCACCTCCGTCTCGACGTCGGCGCCGCGCACCGCCTGCGGCGAGCGCGCCGCGCGGCCGCCGCGCGCCGGCCGCCGAGGTTCCCGAAGAGCCCGCCGAAGATGTCGCCGAGATCGCCGTCAAGTCGAAGTTGCCGAAGTCGACGTTGGCGCCGCCCGGGCCGGGTGCGCCGCGGCCGTTCGTCGAGCCGAAGCGGTCGTACGCCTTCCGCTTCTCCGGGTCGGAGAGGACGTCGTACGCCGTCTGCACCTGCTTGAAGCGCTCCTCCGCGGACTTGTCGCCCTGGTTCGTGTCGGGGTGGTACTGGCGCGCGAGCTTCCGGTACGCCTTCTTGATCTCGTCGGCCGAGGCGCCCTTCTTGACGCCGAGCGTGTCGTAGAGCGACTCAGGCATCGCCCGCAGGCTGCTCCTCGCCGGCGGCGCCGCGACGACGACCCGGGCTGGCCGGACGACGCGGTCGCCGAGCTTGTAGCCCTTCTGGACGACGTCGATGACCGAGCCCTCCTCCGCCTCGGACGGCTGCGAGAGCAGCGCCTCGTGGACGTGCGGGATCGAACTTCCCGTCCGTCTCGATCGGCTGCACGCCGTGACGCTCGAGCAGCGCCGCCAGCGAGCGGTGGACGAGCCGGACGCCTTCCTCGAGCTGCGCCTCCTGATGCTCCTCGGCCGCCGCCAACGCGCGCTCGAGGTCGTCGAGGATCGGCAGGAGCTCGCCGATCAGCCGCTCGTTTGCGAGCGCGACGTACTCCTGGCGCTCGCGCGCGGCCCGCTTCTTGTAGTTCTCGAAGTCGGCGGCGAGCCGCAGCAGCCGGTCGTCCTGCGGCTCCGGCTCGCTGCTCCTGCTGCCTGCTCGACCTGCTCGATCTCTCCCTGCTGAACGCGCTCGTCGCCCATCACGACGTCGGAGCCTCCTCGTCGACGACCTCGTACTCGCCTTCCTCGACGACCTCGTCGTCGGAGGCGGAGGCCGCCTCGCCGTTGCCGCCGCCGGCCGATGGCCTGCGCCTGCGCCGTCGCCTCGGCGTAGACCGCCTCGGCGAGCTTGTGCGAGGCCTCCTGGAGCGCCTCCATCTTGGCGCGGATCTCGCCGAGGTCGTCGCCCTCGAGCGCCTGGCGCAGCTCCATGACCCGGCCCTCGATCGTCGAGGCCTCGGACTCGTCGAGCTTGTCGCGGTGCTCCTTCAGCGAGCGCTCGGTCTGGTAGGCGAGCGTCTCGGCGAGGTTCTTCGTGTCCGCCGCCTCGCGCAGCCGGTGCGCCTCGTCGGCGTGCGACTCCGCGTTGCGGATCATCTCCTGCACCTCGTCCTCGGAGAGCCCGGAGCCGCCCTGGATCTGGATCTGCTGGACGTTGCCGGTGCCCATGTCCTTCGCGGACACGTTGATGATCCCGTTCGCGTCGATGTCGAAGGTGACCTCGATCTGCGGCATGCCCCGCGGCGCCGGCGGGATCCCGACGAGCTGGAACTTGCCGAGCGTCTTGTTGTACGCGGCCATCTCCGACTCGCCCTGGAGGACGTGCACCTCGACCGAGGGCTGGTTGTCCTCCGCGGTCGTGAAGACCTCGGACTTCTTCGTCGGGATGGTCGTGTTGCGCTCGATGAGCTTCGTCATCACGCCGCCCTTGGTCTCGATCCCGAGCGAGAGCGGGGTGACGTCGAGCAGGAGGATGTCCTTGACCTCGCCCTTGAGCACGCCGGCCTGGAGCGCGGCGCCGACGGCGACGACCTCGTCGGGGTTGACGCCCTTGTGCGGCTCCTTGCCGATCAGCTCCTTGACCTTCTCCTGCACGGCGGGCATGCGCGTCATGCCGCCGACGAGGACGACGTGGTCGATCTTCGAGGCGTCGAGGCCGGCATCGGAGAGCGCCTGCTTCGTCGGGCCGACGGTCCGCTCGAGCAGGTCGGCCGTGATCTCCTCGAGCTTCGCCCGCGTGAGCTGGAGGTCCAGGTGCTTCGGGCCCTCCTGCGTCGCCGTGATGAACGGCAGGTTGATCTGCGTCGTCATCGTGGACGAGAGCTCGATCTTCGCCTTCTCGGCCGCCTCGTACAGGCGCTGGAGCGCCATCTTGTCGGCGGCGAGGTCGATGCCCTGGTCGCGCTTGAACTCGGCGGCCATCCAGTCGACGACCGCCTTGTCGAAGTTGTCGCCGCCGAGGTGGTTGTCGCCGGCGGTCGACTTGACCTCGAAGACGCCTTCGCCGAGCTCGAGCACCGAGACGTCGAAGGTGCCGCCGCCGAGGTCGAAGACGAGGATCGTCTGATCCGAGCCTTCCTTGTCGAGGCCGTACGCGAGTGCGGCCGCGGTCGGCTCGTTGATGATGCGGAGCACGTTGAGGCCGGCGATCTTGCCGGCGTCCTTCGTCGCCTCCCGCTGCGCATTGTTGAAGTACGCGGGAACGGTGATGACGGCGTCGGTCACGGTCTCGCCGAGATACGACTCCGCGTCCTGCTTGAGCTTCTGGAGGATCATCGCGCTGATCTCCGGCGGGGCGTAGTCCTTGCCCTCCGCCTTGACGCGCACGTCGCCGTTCGGGCCCTTGACGACCTCGTACGGGACGATCGTCATCTCTTCCGTCACCTCGTCGAACTTGCGCCCCATGAAGCGCTTGATCGAGAAGATCGTGTTGGTCGGGTTCGTGACCTGCTGCCGCCGCGCCGGGGCGCCGACGAGCCGCTGGCCGTCCTTCGTGAACGCGACGACGGACGGCGTCGTGCGCCCGCCCTCGGCGTTCGGGATGACGGTCGGCTCGCCGCCCTCGAGCACGGCCATGCACGAGTTCGTCGTGCCGAGGTCGATGCCGATGGTCTTCGCCATATTGTGTTCTGCCTCCTGGGTAGAGAAAATCTGAGCCTCTTTATAGCAGATATTGGGGTCAGTTGTGCGCGATAATCGAGCGGTGGATGCGGAGGTCGGGCACGAGCTGGAAGCGACCGTCGCAGCGCGCCGCGAGCTCGGGAGCGAGCACGAGGATCATCTGATTGCGGGCTTCCTCGACAAGATCGACCGGGAGCTCGACCGCCGGATCGACGAGAAGGTCAAGGCGCGGCGAGCGCCCAGCCGTCGCGTACGCGAAGGCGAGCTGGGGGTCTTCATCCCGATCTTCGTCATAGCCGGGATCTTCGGTGGGGTGGTCGGGATCGCCGCGGCGGCAGCGGCGCTCGTCGCGCTCGTCGTCATCCAGACGTTCGCGCGCTAGAGCTCCTAGCGGTAGGCGCCGATCAGCGCCCCACCGGCGACGATGAGCGCAGCGCCGATGAGGAGCCTCTTCCCCACCATCTCCGAGTCACGGAGGAACAGCACGGAGAGCCCGACGCCGACGAGCGACTCGACCGCGACGAGCGGGGCCACGACCGTGACGCGTCCGCGGTAGTACGCCTCGAAGAGCGACACGTAGGAGGCGCCGAAGAGCAGCCCGGCCGGGACGAAGCGGAGCCAGCGGCGCCCGATCGGCTGCCGCGCCCAGACCGCGATCAGCACCGTCCCGCCGAGTAGCGCGGCGGCGGCGGCCACGGCCGGCGGGACGCCCGCGTCCCCGACGGCGAGATGGCGCACGAGGTTGTCCCGGATCGCGAAGAGGGTCGCGCCGGCGAACGCGTAGACGAGCCCGCGCCGGTTCAGGTGCGCCGGTCGCTCGCGCTCGCGGGCGAGCTCCACGCCGCCGGCGACGATGAGGACGGCTCCCACGATCAGCGGGGCGCTCGCGGGCTCGCCGAGGACGACGAGCGCGATCGTCACCGAGACGAGCGGCGCGGTTCCGAAGATCATCGAGACGCGCGACGAGCCCGATTCCCGGATTGCGAGCGTGACGAGGATCTGCGCGGCGCCGGGCGAGAGCAGGCCGGCGAGGAGGAACGGCCAGGCTGACGAGAGATGGAGCCCGCGAGACGGCGTCTCGGCCGCGGCGGCGACGAGCCCGACGACGAGCGCGGTCGCGGACGTGGCGAGCGTCGCCAGCGCCACGTCGGGATCGCTGTCGAGCGCCATCCGCAGGGCGACGCTCATCGCTCCGAACAGGAAGGCCGACGCGAGCGCCAGCCCGACGGCGGCTATACGGCCTCCAGCGCGTGCTCCGGCGTGGGCCTGCCGTGCGCGAAAAGCGGGATGAACACGTGCGCGAGCGGGCCGATCGCGAGCGCGTAGAGCACCGTGCCGATGCCGACGGTCCCTCCCAGGAGCCAGCCGGTCGCGAGCACCGTGACCTCGATCCCGGTGCGGACGAGCCGGATCGAGTGGCCGCGCGCTGCCAGCCCCGTCATCAGGCCGTCACGCGGGCCGGGCCCGAGCCCCGCACCGATGTACGCACCCGTCGCGACGCCGTTGAGGAACACGCCGCAGAGCAGGCAGGCAACGCGGACGGTCAGCGCGTGCGGCGCGTGCACGTGCCCGAGCACGACATCCATCGTCAAGCCGACGAGGATGACGTTGCTCACCGTCCCGATCCCCGGCCGCTGCCGCAGCGGGATCCAGAGCAGGAGCACGACGACGCCGACGATGATCGCCCACGTCCCGATCGCGAGCCCGAAGGTCCGGGAGAGCCCCTGGTGGAAGACGTCCCACGGATCGAGCCCGAGCCCGGCGAGGACGAGCAGCGACGAGCTGACCCCGTAGAGGAGGAGCCCCGCGTAGAGCTGGACCAGGCGTACGCGCACTCCCCGAACGTACACTCGCGCGATGCCTGCGGAGACGACGGCCGCCGCCCGGCTCGCCGAGGACGCGGCCGAGCGCTTCCTCCGCTACGTCCGCATCGACACGCAGTCCGACGAGGAATCGGAGACGTACCCGAGCACCGAGGGCCAGCTCGTGCTGCTGCGGCTCCTCCGGGACGAGCTCGAGCAGGTGGGGCTCAGCGGACGCGGCGATCGACCAGCACGGCTACGTCACCGCGACCCTCCCCGCGACGGTGGAGCACGACGTCCCCGTGATCGCGTGGTTCGCCCACGCGGACACGGCCCGCGAGGTGAGCGGTGCCGGCGTCTCGCCGCAGCGCGTGCGCTACGACGGCGGCGAGATCCAGCTCGGCGACTCGGGCCAGACGATCCGTCCCGATGAGTCGCCGGAGCTCTCGAACCACGTCGGGCACGAGCTGATCACGACCGACGGGACGACGCTTCTCGGAGCCGACGACAAGGCCGGCGTCGCCGAGATCATGGCCGCGGTCGCACATCTCGCCGCACAGCCGGAGATTCAGCACGGAACCGTCAAGGTCGCGTTCAACCCGGACGAGGAGATCGGTCGCGGAGTCGTCCACTTCCCGATCGAGACCTTCGGCGCGACGATCGCCTACACGGTCGACGGCTCCACCGCGGGCGAGCTGCAGGCGGAGACGTTCTCGGGAGCCCAGGTGCGGATGCGCATCCGCGGCCGCGCCATTCATCCCGGCTGGGCGAAGGGCGAGCTCGTGAACGCGATCAAGATCGCCGGCGAGATCCTGGCGCGGCTGCCGCAGGACCGCCTCTCTCCCGAGACCACCGAGGGGCGCGAGGGGTACGTGCACCCGGTGCTCGTCGAGGGCGACTCGTCGGAGGTCGAGCTGCGCTTCATCGCACGCGACTTCGACAACGACCGCCTCGCCGACCACGTCGCCTTCCTGCGCGGGCTCGCGGACGAGGTCTGCGCCGAAGAGCCGCGCTGCTCGATCGAGGTGGAGGACCGGATCCAGTACCGCAACACGCGCGAGGCGGTGGAGCGGCATCCCGAGATCGTGGCGAACCTCGAGGAGGCGATCCGGCGGGTCGGGCTCGAGCCGAGGCAGACCGCGATCCGCGGCGGGACCGACGGGTCGTCGCTGTCGGAGATGGGCCTGCCGACGGCAAACGTCTTCACGGGCGGGCACGACGCGCACAGCGAGCGCGAGTGGATCTGCGTCGAGGACATGGGCCTCGCCGCCGCGACGCTCGTAGAGCTCGCGCGCGTGTGGGCCGAGCAGTAACGGCCATACTGAAGGCATGGAGCCGCTCCTCGACCGGCTCGGGCGCCCGCTCGAGACGCTGCGCGTCTCGATCACCGACCGCTGCAACTTCCGCTGCGTCTACTGCATGCCGAAGGAGGTCTTCGGCCGCGACCACGCATTCCTCGAGCGCCGCGAGCTGCTCACGCTCGAGGAGCTCGCCCGCGTCGTCGGTCTCTTCGCAGGCCTGGGTATCCGCACCGTGCGCCTCACGGGCGGCGAGCCGCTGGTGCGCCGCAACGTCGAGCACCTCGTCGAGCTGCTCTCTGCAATCGAAACGCCCACGGGCGATCGACTCGAGCTCGCGCTGACGACGAACGGCTCGCTGCTCGCGCAGAAGGCGGAGGCGCTCGCCGCGGCGGGGCTCGGCCGCGTCACTGTCAGCCTCGACTCGCTCGACGACGAGGCCTTCCGCGCGATGAACGACGTCGACTTCCCGGTGCAGCGGGTGCTGGAGGGCATCGACGCGGCGACGGCGGCCGGGCTCCCCGTCAAGGTCAACGCGGTCGTCAAGCGCGGCGCGAACGACGGCGACGTGCTCGCGCTTGCGGAGCACTTCCGCGGCAGCGGCCATGTCCTCCGTTTCATCGAGTACATGGACGTCGGCTCGACGAACGGGTGGCGGCTCGAGGACGTCGTCAGCGCCGAGGAGATCGTCCGGCGCATCTCCGAGCGCTGGCCGCTCGAGCCGGTGTCCGCCGAGCGGCCGGACGCGACCGCTCGGCGCTGGCGCTACGTCGACGGTGCGGGCGAGATCGGCGTCGTCGCCTCGGTCACGCAGCCGTTCTGCGGCGGCTGCTCCCGTGCTCGGCTCTCGGCCGAAGGACGGCTCTACACCTGCCTCTTCGCCGCGCGGGGTCACGACCTCCGCGCCCCGCTGCGCCTTGGCGCCTCCGACGAGGAGCTGGCGGAGCAGCTCCGCTCGATCTGGACCCGCCGCACCGACCGTTACTCCGAGCTGCGAACCGCAGAGACGGCGGCGCTTCCGAAGGTCGAGATGTCGTACATCGGTGGCTAGCGGTAGCCACCTAGTAGCCCTCCCGTAACCGCTCGGTTTAGAGTTCCGGTATGGAACGCGTCGTCACGCTCGGGCGCAGGGTGCTTCCTCGTGGGTGGCTGGACTTCGGCATTCAGCTCGCGATCTGGTTCGGCTTTTACTTCTCGTACCTCGCCGTCCGACACCTGACGGACCGGGATCCGAGCAAGGCGATCGTCAACGGCCTGCGGGTCATCTCGCTCGAGCGGCACGTGACGCATCACCTGTTCGAGCTGACCGTGGAGCGGGTCGCCGACTCCTCGTCGACGCTGCTCACGATCTCGGCCTGGACGTACTGGAACTCGGAGTTCACCGTGATCGGCCTCGCGCTCCTCTGGGTCTACCTGCGCCGGCACGAGCGATTCACACGCTTCCGCAACACGATCCTGCTCGCGAACCTCATCGGCCTCGTCGGCTTCACGTTGATGCCGACCGCACCGCCGTGGAAGTTCCCGCACCAGGGCTTCGTCGACGGCGTCAACCACTCGAGCGCGCTTCTGCAGACCCTCGCGAACCCGTACGCGGCGATGCCGAGCCTGCATGCAGCGGACGCGCTGATCGTGGGCTACTTCCTCGTCGCCACGTCCCGGACGCTCTGGGCCAAGGCGCTCTGGGCGCTCTGGCCTCTCTGGGTCTGGTTCTGCGTGATCGCGACTGCGAACCACTACGTCCTCGACGTGCTCGCCGGGATCGCCGTGGCGATCGCGTCGCTGCTCGTCACGGCATGGGCGCCGCGGGTCTTCGCGCGCGTCCGCGGACTCGGTCCGGCTATCGCAAACCTGCTATAGTCCACATAGCAGGAATGCTATGTTGGAGATGAACGCGACCCCAAGGCTCCGCCGCGTCAAGCAGGGCTACACGAGTGGAGCCCGCTCCCTCGCCAGCCGGTCGGTCACGCGGCTGGCCCGTACCGGCGTCACGCCGAACATCCTCACGGCGACCGGCGTCTCGCTCTGTCTCGCGGCGGCCGTCCTCGTCCCGTTCGAGAACCGGGCGGACAAGCTGCTCGTCTACTGGCTCGCGGCCGGCATCTTCGTCGTGGGCTCGCTGCTCGACATCCTCGACGGCGCGCTCGCCCGCGTAGGTGGCAAATCGACGCCGTTCGGCGCCTTCATCGACTCCACGACGGACCGCGTGGGCGAGGGTGCGATGCTCGCCGCGATCGCGCTCGTCTTCGCGCGCCACGGGAATGACTGGGCGGTCGTGCTCGCCGTCGCGGCGGTCGTCGGCTCGTTCCTCGTCTCGTATACGCGCGCCCGCGCCGAGGCTCTCGGACTGAAGGGCGACGTCGGGTTGGGCTCGCGCGCAGAACGCGTCGTGCTCATCACCGCCGGCCTCGTCTTCGCGCCGTGGGGCGGCCTGCCGTGGGCGATCGCCGTGCTCGCGGCGACGGCATGGCTCACGGTCGTCCAGCGCATCCTGCACGTCCGCAAGCAACTTTCTGGAGGAACCAATGGCATCGACCAACGGTAGGGCTCGCCTCGACGACGGCAAAGTCCGCGTCGCGCTCATTGGCGTCGGGAACTGCGCGAACTCGCTTCTGCAGGGCGTCGAGTACTACAGGGACGCGCCGGACGACCAGTTCGTCCCGGGGCTCATGCACGTCAACCTCGGCGGCTACCACATCCGCGACGTGGAGTTCACCGCCGCGTTCGACGTCGTCAAGGGCAAGGTGGGCGAGGATCTCGCCGACGCGATCTGGGCGCACCCGAACGACACGATCAAGTTCGCGAAGGTCCCGCAGACCGGCATCAAGGTCTCGCGCGGGATGACGCACGACGGGCTCGGCAAGTACCTCTCGCAGGTCGTCGAGAAGGCGCCCGGAAAGACGGACGACGTGGTCGGGATCCTCAAGGAGACCAAGACCGACGTCGTCGTCAACTACCTCCCCGTCGGCTCCGAGGCGGCGACGAAGTGGTACGCCGAGCAGATTCTCGAGGCCGGCTGCGCCATGGTCAACTGCATGCCGGTCTTCATCGCGCGTGAGAATTACTGGCAGGGGCGGTTCGAGGAGAAGGGCCTGCCGATCATCGGAGACGACATCAAGTCGCAGGTCGGCGCGACGATCACGCATCGCGTCCTCACTTCGCTGTTCCGCGAGCGCGGCGTCCATCTCGACAAGACGATGCAGCTCAACGTCGGCGGCAACTCCGACTTCCTGAACATGCTGGAGCGAGAGCGGCTCGAGTCGAAGAAGATCTCGAAGACGAACGCCGTCACCTCGATGCTCGACTACGACCTCGGCGAGGGGAACGTCCATGTCGGCCCGTCCGACTACGTGCCCTGGCTGACCGACCGCAAGTGGGCCTACATCCGGATGGAGGGCTCGGCGTTCGGCGACGTGCCGCTCAACCTCGAGCTGAAGCTCGAGGTCTGGGACTCGCCCAACTCGGCCGGGATCGTCATCGACGCAGTGCGGATGGCGAAGCTCGCGCTGAACAACAACGTTGCGGGTGCGCTCGTCGGGCCGAGCTCGTACCTCATGAAGTCGCCGCCGAAGCAGATCGTCGACGACGAGGCGTATGAGCTGACCGAACAGTTCATCAGCAAGAACCGCCGCAAGGCGAAGGCCAAGGGCAAGGCCGCCTCGAAGGCCTAGTGGGCCTCGAGCTCCGTTCGGCGCGCTCGCTCTCACCGGGCGAGCGCGCCGCTCTTTTCAACGCGGCGTACGAGGGCTACCTCGTCCCGTTCCACCTCGACGAGCAGCAGCTCGGGTCCATGGACGAGGCGTTCGATCTCGATCTCGATGCGTCCCGGATCGCGTTCCGCGACGGCGAGCCGGTCGGCCTCGGAAACCTCGGCGTTCGCGGCGAGGACGCCTGGATCGGCGGCGTGGGCGTCGTCCCCACAGCGCGGCGGACCGGTGTGGGCGAGGCGTTGATGCGCGCGCTGCACGAGCAGGCGCGGGAGCGCGGCGTCCGGCGCGTCTGGCTCGAGGTCATCGTCGAGAACACGGGCGCCTTCGCCCTCTACGAGAAGCTCGGCTACCGCACCGTGCGCGACGTCGAAGTGTGGTCTCTGCCCGCCGCCGAGGACGGAGATTCGGCGGAGCACGAGGTTTCCGCGGCCGAGGCGCATGCCCGCATCCGCGAGCTCCAGAGCGGACGCGAGCCATGGCAGCGCGCCGACGAGACGGTCGAGAGCTACGGCGATGCGCGTGGGCTCATGACGGCCGACGGCGCGACCGTGTTCCGCGGCGGCGGCCCGGCCGGCGGCACCGTCCAGCTGCTCCAGCTCGCCGGAGAGGCGGAGCCGCTTCTGCATTCGCTGCGCCGGCTCGGCCCGGTCAGCATCGTCAACCTGCCTGCCGACGACCCGGCCGCGGCTGCGCTTCGCTCGCTCGGCGCGACGGTCAGGATCCGCCAGCACGAGATGCTGCTCGAGCTCGAACACTAGACTCGAATGACCGTGCGGATCGCGCTCGTCACGCCGTTCGCCTGGTCGCAGCCGCACGACGTGAACGAGCACGTGGACGGGCTGGCACGCGAGCTGCTGCGCCGGGGCCACGCAGTCACGGTCCTGGCTCCCTCGAACCGCGCCCGCGACCTCGCCGCGGGGCGGCGCGCGCTGCACGGCACCTTCGACGACCCGGAGCTCATCGCCCTCGGCCCGGCCGTGCCGATCTCGCGCCGCAGTCGCATGGGCGTGCCGGTCGGAGTCCGCGCGAGCCTCGCCCTTGCCCTCTCCCGCGGCGACTTCGACGTCGTGCACGGCTTCGAGCCGGGACTGCCGAGCCTCTCGTACCTCGCGCTCCGAGACGCCGCGGCGCTCACGGCTGCAACGTTCTTCTCGGCCGAGCGCCTTGGCTATCCCCCGGGCCGGGCGCAGCGCGAACGGCTGCTCGGACGCGTCGACGCGCTCCTCGCGACGAACGAGGCGGTCGCGGAAGCGGCTGCCGCCCGCTTCCCCGGCCGCTACGAGCTCGTGCCGCACGGGATCGACTCGCAGCTCTTCGCGCCCGCGGAGAAGAAGCAGGTCGTCGTGCTGGAGTGGCGGCAGACGGAGCGGCCGCTCCTCCGGGCACTCGTGCGCGAGCTCGCCCAGCAGCCGGGCTGGGAGCTCGTGCTCCTGCGCATCCGGACACCGTCCTCCCGCCCGGCCGTGTCACCGCGATTGCGCGGGAGAATGCGAGTCCGCACCGCGCGGACGGGAGCGGCGCGTGCCGAGCTGCTCCGCTCCGCGGCCATCTTCGTTCCGGCCGTGGAAGGGCTGCCCCGACTCGTCGCCGAAGCGCAGACCGCCGGCGCCGCGATTGCCGCGCCGTCCGGCCGTGCCGAACAGCCCGAGCTCGCCGCTGCCGAGACGGCGCGGCTGATCGAGGACGAAGCGTTCCGCGCGCGCCGCGCCGCCGAGGGCCTCGAGGCGGCGCAGTCGCAGACCGCGGAGGCGCTCGCCGACCGCGTCGAGAGCATCTACGAGCGGCTCGCCTCCCGCCGGCGCAGCCAGGCCACCCGCCGGCCGTTCGAGGAGCGCGACTGGATCGTCGCCGACCTCCACATGCACACCCACTGGTCGCACGACTGCTCGATCGGGGTCGACGAGCTGCTCGACCATGCCGAGGCAGAGGGGCTCGGCGCGATCGCGGTGACCGACCACAACGTCTTCGGCGGCGCGCTGGAGGCCCTCGAGCGCGCCCGTGGCCGCCGCCTCGTCGTGATCCCCGGGGAAGAGGTGAAGACGGAGGACCAGGGCGAGGTGATCGGGCTCTTCTTGCGCGAGGAGATTCCGCGGGGCATGTCCTTCGGCGAGACCGTTGAGGCGATCCGCGCCCAGGGTGGCCTGGTCTACCTGCCGCATCCGTTCGACCGCCTCCACGCGATCCCCGAGCCGGCGACGCTCCATCGCCACCTGGCGGAGATCGACGTGCTCGAGGTCTACAACGCGCGACTCCTCTTCGAGGCCTACAACGACGAAGCGCTCCGCTTCGCGCGCAAGTACAACCTCACTGCGGGGGCGGGATCCGACGCGCACGTCCTCGCCGGGGTCGGCACGGGCGCCGTCCGGATGCGCCGCTTCAGCGGCCCGGAAGAGTTCCTCGTCTCGCTCCACGATGCCGAGGTGCTGCGCCGCCCGAAGTCGCTCGCCTACCTGCAGGGCCTCAAGTGGGTGGCGCAGGCCAAGGAACGGGTTCGCTGACCCCGAAAGACGCTCGGGGCATCCTGTGACCGTGGCGAACGACGAGATCTACGAGAAGTACCTGCAAAAGGCGATCACCGAGAGCAACGCTCTCGGTGACGAGCTCGCGCACGCGGCGGGCGGGACGCGTGTGCCCGTGCTCGGCTCCGGCCATCCGCTCGCAGACGTGTTCCTCCTCAAGTACGCACCGACGGCGTCGGAGCTACAGGAGGGAGTCGCTTTCTACGGCCGGGCCGGCAATGCGCTCCTCAAGTCGCTGCAGCGACTGCACGTCGACCCGATGGCGATCTACGGGACGAACTGCCTCAAATTCGCGGGCGGCGACGAGGAGGAATCGCGCCCGTACCTGCTACGTGAGCTGCACATCGTCCAGCCGAAGCTCGTCGTCGCGATGGGCGGGCCCGCGGTCGCCTTCCTCAACGCGGCCCGCTTCCCGCTCGCGCGCGAGCTGCAGGCGGTGCAGGGCGAGCTTCAGGAGTACACGCCGACGATCCAGGGACTCGTCACGCCCGACATCGACGAGTCGCTCGACGAGCAGCCGGCGAAGACGGCGTTCTGGAACGCCTTCAAGGTGCTCGGCGAGTGGTGGAGCCAAACGCCTCCGTACTGACCGCGCGGCAGCGTCTCCGGATCGAGGCGTTCGTCGTCCTCGCCGTCGGCGTCGTCGCGTGGTACGTCGTCGCGCCACATCTCAGCCCGGTCGGGCTCTGGCCGGCGGTCACCATCGTCGCCGTCGGCGTGCTGCCGGCGACGCTCGGACTGATTCTCCTCGCCCTCCCACTTTGGTCGAACCGCTGGATCGTCGCCGCCGGGATCGTGTTCGGAGTCGTTGCGGTCGCCACCTGGGAGGCGAACTCGCATCTCGCCTCGAACTTCGCCAAGCTCGCCGCCTACACGTGCGCCGGCTGGGCTTTCCTCCGCCTGTTCGAAGAGCTTGCCTGGGTGCTCATCGTCGCGGCGATCATCCCCTTCGTCGACGCGATCTCGGTCGCCGCCGGACCGACGAAGCACATCGTCAATCACCATTTCGAGGTGTACTCGGGCCTCGCGGTCGCCTTCCTCGCGCCCGGAGGCGGCGCCGCGTATCTCGGGCCGCCAGACATCCTCTTCTACGCCCTGTTCCTCGCGGCGACCGTGCGATGGCATCTCCGGCCCGTCTGGACGTGGGTCGCGATGACCGGGATGTACTCGCTGACGCTCGTGGTCGCCAACGCCGCGGACGTCGGCGGCCTCCCCGCGCTGCCGTTTCTCTCGGCCGGCTTCGTGCTCGCCAACGCCGACCTCCTCTGGCGGCGGCTGCGCCGGCGGCGAGCCTAGGCCTCGACGTGCTCGAGGAGCGCGACGCACTCGACGTGCGGCGTGTGCGGGAACATGTCCACGGGCGTCACACGCCGCAGCTCGTAGCCGTGGTCCTCGCGTAGCGCTTTCACGTCACCTGCCAGCGTCGTCGGATTGCAGGAGACGTAGACGAGCCGCGGCGCTCCGATGCGGCCGAGCCGCCGCAGCGCCTTGCCCGCAAGGCCGGCGCGGGGCGGGTCGACCACGACGACGTCCGGCGGGCCCGAGCGCTCGAGCAGCTCCTCGACGACCTCGCCGACGTTGCCGGCGAAGAAGGCCGAGTTCGTGATCCCGTTGAGCTCGGCGTTCTCGAGCGCGCAGGCGACGGACTCCTCCGAGACCTCGATTCCCCAGACGGTCAGCGCGTCGCGGGCGAGCGAGAGCCCGATCGTGCCTATCCCGCAATAGAGATCCCAGACCGTCTCGTCGCCGGTGAGCCCGGCCGCAGCGGCCGCGAGCGCGTACAGCCGCTCGGCCATGGCGGTGTTCGTCTGGAGAAAGGCGTTGGGGCGGACCCGGAAGCGGAGCCCGCCTAGCTCCTCCTCGATCCATTCCTCGCCCCAGAGCAGGCGCGTGGGCAAGTTCGTCACCTCGGCAGGCGTGTCGTTCACCGACCAGTGGATCGAGCGGACCTCCGGAAAGCGGCGGAGGACGTCGACGAGGTAGCCGGTCTCGAAGCGCTCGCCCGGCGCGGTCACGAGCTGGACGAGCGCCTGCTCCGTGTTCCGCCCCTGCCGCACGACGAGGTGGCGCAGGTAGCCGCTCCCGTCGGCCTGCGAGTACGCCTCGAGCCCTTCCTCGCGCGCCCAGTCGCGGACGGCGTCGCGGATCCCGTTAGCGACCTCGTCGGCGAGCCAGCAGCGCTCGATCTCGAGCACCTCGTCCCAGCGGCCTGCCCGGTGGAAGCCGAGAGCAGGGCCCGCCGGCGTCGACGTGAAGGAGTACTCGAGCTTGTTGCGGTAGTGGAAGATCTCCGGCTCGCACGGAACGATCTGCGCGAGCGGCGGCTCGACGATGCCCGCCAGTCGCTGCAGCGCGTCGCGCACCTGGAGCTGCTTCTGCTCGAGCTGCGCGTCGTAGGCGAGATCCTGGAAGCGACACCCGCCGCACGCCGGGAAGTGCGCACACGGCGCCTCCACCCGCTCCGGCCCCGGCCGGAGCACCTCGGTCGCGAGCGCCTCGGCATGGCTGCGCTTGACCTTCGTGACCCGCGCCCGCACGCGGTCGCCCGGCAGTCCGCGCCGCACGAAGACGACGAAGCCGTCGAGTCGCGCCACGCCGTTGCCGCCGTAGGCGAGCGAGTCGACGTCGAGCTCGAGCTCCTCTCCCTTTGTCACCGGCGCGGCCACGCGCCTCACCGTAGCGTTAGAGCTCCTAACGCACTGACGCACGGGCCGCCTGGACGTGCTGGACGGCGCGCTGCGGCGTCCTCGGTCGCGCGAATAGCGCTGCTAGTCACGCTCCCTGCGTCCTTGCATCGCACCGCCCATCGCGCCCAGTCAGCGCGTGGTCGTTCCGCTAGAAGCTCTTAGAGCGTGGTGACGTAGATCTTGCGCTCGCGCGGGCCGTCGAACTCGCAGAAGAAGACGCCCTGATACGTCCCCAGCGCCAGGCTCCCGTCGCGGAGCGGGATGAGGACCTGCGGGCTCGACGCGAGCGAGGCCCGCGCGTGCGACGGCGCGTTCGGCCCGTCGGCGTCGTCGTGGCGCCACTCCCAGTCGTCGCCGACGACGCGCTGGAACGCGTTCTCGAGGTCCGTGACGAGCTCGGGGTCGATGCGCTCGTTGATCGTGACGCCCGCCGTCGTGTGCGGAACGTAGACGAGCGCAGCCGAGGCGCCGTTCGTGCCGTCGAGCGCTTCGCGCAAGAGATCGGTGATCTCGATCAGCTGGGTCTTGCGCTCGGTCTTGAGGGAGATCTCCCGCACGGGTCTATCCTACGAACCCGCATGGCGGAGCCGCTTCAGCAAGGAGAGATCGACGCGCTCAGCGCGGACGCCGACCGCTTCATCGCCGAGCTCGACGAGGAGACGTACCTCCACTTCTCGGGCCTCAAGGAGACGTACGACCTCGCGCCGATCTACGAGCGACACGAGCGCCTGACGCAGCTCGACACCGCGCTGGCCCTCGGGGCCTCGGTCGACGGCGATCGGCGTCGGCGGGAGCTGTGGAAGTTCGCCTGCGAGGGCTACCTCGGCAACTTCGTGAGCGAGGAGGCCGAGCGCGTCGCCGAGCTGGAGGCGACCCTGACCGCGACGGTCGACGGCGAGGAGATCCCCTTCCGGATGCTCAGGCCTCGGCTGATGAACGAGGAGGACCGCGCCGTCCGCGAGCGAGTGGAGCTGGCGAGGAACGATCTCACCGAGGAGCACCTGAACGCGCTCGAGCTGCAGGCGGCGGAGGTCGTCCAGCGTGAGGCGCGGCGGCTCGGTGCTCCGACCTACGCCGATCTGTACCGGAGCTTCGGCCTGCCGCTCGACGACCTGGCGGAACAGTGCCGGCGCCTGCTCGCCGACACGGAGAGCCTCTGGGAGGAGACGGGCGACCGTTTCTTCCGCTCGCGCGTCGGGCTGGGGCTCGGCGAGGTCGCGCGCTGGGACGTGGCACGCGCATGGCGCGGCGCGGACTGGGACGCGGCGTTTCCGCCCGATCGCATGCTGCCCGCCCTCGAGGCGACTCTCGCCGACCTCGGCGTCGACCTGCACGCGCAGAAGAACGTCGAGCTCGACCTCGTGGACCGCCCCAGCAAGGATCCGCGCGCGTTCTGCTCGCCGATCGAGGTGCCCGGGCGAGTCGTGCTCGTGCTGAAGCCCCAGGGCGGCCCCGGCGACTGGCGGACACTCTTCCACGAGGCCGGGCACACGGAGCACTTCGCCCATACCTCCGCCTCCCTGTCGCCCGAGGAGCGCCGGCTCGGCGACAACGCCGTGACCGAGGGGTGGGCGATGCTCCTCGAGCATCTGACCATCGACCCGGTCTGGCTCGAGCGGCGCCTCGACTTCCCGCGCCCTTACGAGTTCGCCGCCGAGGGAGCGATGCAGCTCCTCTGGGTCGTCCGCCGCTACTGCGCAAAGCTCCTCTACGAGCTCGAGTTCCACTCCGCAGAGGACGTGACTGCGCTGCGGCCGCGGTACGTCGAGCTGCTCTCCGATGCGACGAAGGTCGAGCCCGCAGACGCCGACTACCTCAACGACATAGACGACGGCTTCTACGCGTCGCAGTACCTCCGCGCGTGGGCGCTGGAGGCGCAGCTTCGCGCTCACCTTCGCGAGCGCTTCGGCAACGCGTGGTTCACACGCCGTGAGGCGGGCTCGCTCCTCCGCGAGCTGTGGGCGGAGGGCCAGAAGCCGACCGCCGACGAGCTCCTCCGCGAGGTCACCGGTGAGTCGCTCGAGCTGGCGGCCGTCGGCGACCGGATCCGCGAGGCGCTCGCCGCGGTCTGAACGGCTAGACGCCGGCCGATGCTCCCGCTCCGCGACAACGTCCCGACGCGGACGGTGCCGTTCGTGACGATCGGCCTGATCGTCGCGAACTTCCTCGTCTGGTTCTGGGAGCTCAGCCGTCCCGGTGTCGACGTGCACGTGTTCCGCGACGGCTTCTACCCGTGCGCGCTCGACGGGCCGTGGACCCCTGCTCCCCGGCTTCCACGCCCTTCCCTGGTACGAGGGCGTGTTCACCGGCATGTTCATGCACGCGAGCTGGGAGCACATCCTCGGGAACATGCTCTTTTTCTGGATCTTCGGCAACAACGTCGAGGACGCCCTTGGCCACGTCCGCTTCCTCTTCTGGTACCTCGCCGCCGGCGTCGTCGCGATGGCGGTGCAGACCGCAGTCACTCTCGAGTTCGCCGGCGTGCACGCGGCGAGCATCCCGAACATCGGCGCGAGCGGCGCGATCGCAGCCGTGCTGGGCGCCTACTTCGTCCTCCTCCCCCGCGCGCGCGTGCTGACGCTGATCTTCTTCGCGATCATCCTCATCCGCGAGATCCCGGCCGTGTGGTTCCTCGGTGTCTGGATCTTGCTGCAGGCGTGGACCGGCGGCCTCTCGCTCGTCCACCCGGACGCCGGCGGCGGCGTCGCCGTCTTCGCCCACATCGGCGGCTTCGCGTTCGGGCTGGCCACCGGAGGTCTGCTCATCCTCGCTCACCGGCGGCCGGGAGTGGCGCGGCGGCGCGGCGCGGCGTGGTGACCGATCCTCGGCCAACGCTGAGGATTTGCGTGGAATGCCGAAGGCATCCCGTCCGTTGAAGCAGCCATGAGAACCACCGACGAGATCCACGAGGAGATCGAGCGCCTGAGCGAGGAGCGGACCGCTCTCTGGCATCGACTCTCCGACCAACATGACCCCGAGGTGCGAGCCGAGATCCACGCGATCGACGCGCAGCTCGACCGCCTCTGGGACGAGCACCGAGCTGTCCGCGCCCGTCTCCGCTTCGGCGACCGCGAGAAGATCGTCGCCCGCGCACGAGTCGAGGAACGGCTCGAGCGCGCGGCCTGAACCGAACCGGCCTCTACACTGAAGCTCTCCGGGGCGTTAGCTCAGCTGGGAGAGCACCTGGTTTGCAACCAGGAGGTCACCGGTTCGATCCCGGTACGCTCCACCTGAAGACCCGCTGGAAACGGCGGGTTTTCTCGTCGGCGGTAGCAGCCGGCGGAGAGGCTTCTATTTCACTGCGAGGATCTCGACCAGGCGGATATCGGGATCGGAAGCGAGCAGGTCCGGTGCGACCTGACCAAGTGCCTGCGGGATCTCGCCGTTCAGATGTGCCTGACGCCCTTCTTCGCCCTCGAAGGTGTCGAAGATCCCGTAGGTCGTGTCGCCGACCTTGAATGCGTACCAGGTGACCGTTCCTTCTTCGCGTGCGGCGAGGTCACGACCGCTGCGAAGGAAGTCGCCGAGCTCGTCGCCCTTGCCGGGCTTTGCCTCGAGGAGAGCGAGGATCCCGAGCTTCACTGCCATGATCAATCTCCTTTCGAGTTGTCTACGGCGTGGTCAGTCTCGCAGGGATCGCAACACGACCGGCCCGCGAGGATCACGGAAACCGCCTAACGGGGCCGTCCTGCCACGGCCCCGAATCGACCACGACCGTCATCCTTGCCAACAAATCGCGCGACTGCGAGCCAAACCAACGCACGTACTTTGCGTACCCGGTTGCCACCAGCCGGTTTCGAAGACACACTTCCTCCTGTGAGCGACGGGCCGGACATGCGGAGGCGCTACGAGGAGGCGCTCGCGGAGGTCGAGGAGATGAAGCGTGCGCTGCGCGAGCACGCCCGCAACGTCGCCGCGCGCGAGAAGGAGCTCGAGGATCTGCGTCTCGAGGTCGCGGGCCGGCAGGGCACGCGCCGCTCCTCCACCGCACCGAGCTCGAGCGACCGCAACCTGAGCGAGGCGATCGCCAAGGCCGAGAAGCGCGAACGGGAGGCCGTCCAGGAGCTCGCACTCGCGAAGGCCGAGCGGGAGCGACTCGACGAGCGCGAGCAGGCGATCCGGAAGGTCGAGCGGGAGCTCGCCGGGCTGCGCATACAGCTCACGGAGGAACGGGAGCGGCTCGGCGGGTCTGGGCCACGCGAGCCGGAGCCGGCCCGCGAGCCCGACGCCGACCGCGAGCCGCCACCGCCCACTCCCCTGCCGCAACCGCCGTCCGATCCGGACCTCGAGCCGGCCGCGGGAGCGAAACTCCACCGCAGCAGCATGCTCGCCGACCCGCAGCTGCGGAAACGCGACTAGAGCCCAGCCGCCTGGTATCGTCGGCGGTCGCTCGTCGCGCGGGCAGGGGGCCTGTCACCGACGGGCACCTACGCATGTCCACGTATGTGAACCCCGTCGACCCGCCCGACCTCGGTCTGCTTCCGACCTTCCGCAGGCTGTTGCGGCTGTGGCGGGAGCAGTGGCGGCTCGGCGTGTTCGCGCTCACGTGCTCGTTCATGTACACGCTGATCTCGATCACGATCCCGATCCTGATCCAGCGGGCGATCGACGACGCGATCGTCCCCCACGAGGAGGATCGGCTGCCTCCGTATCTCGCAGCCATCGGCGGGCTCGCCCTGCTGCGCTTCGCCATCAATTTCAACCGCCGCTACGCGACGGCCCGGATCGGCATCCGAATCGAAGCGCGGATGCGGGAGCTCCTCTACCAGGCGTACCTCCGCTACCCACGAGCCTTCTACGACCGGCATGCGACCGGCCAGGTGCTCTCTCGAGCCACGAACGACCTGTACCCGATCCGGTACTTCATCGGCTGGGGGCTCGTGCAGGGGATACAGAGCGTGATGATGATCGTCGGGGCCGGGATCGTCCTCGCGCTCGTCGACCCGAGGCTGACGCTCTACGCGGCCGTGTCGCTGCCGCCGATCGGCTTCGTCGCCAACCGCTTCGGACGCAAGGTCTCGCCCATCTCGCGCGAGGTGCAGGCGCGGAAGGGCGACGTGACGGAGTCGGCGGACGAGGGAGTGGTCGGGATCGAGATGGTGCAGGCCTTCGGCCGCGAGGACGACATCCGCAACCGGTTCGGCGAGAGGGCCGAGGGGGTGCGTTCGGCGGCGCTGCGCCAGGCAGGCGTCGAGTCTCAGCACGTGCCCGGCCTCTACTACCTGCCCGCGCTCTCGATCGCCGCTGTCGTCTTCTTCGGCGGGCGCGCCGTCATCGACGGGGACATCTCGATCGGCCAGTTCGTCCTCTTCGAGACGCTCCTCCTCCAGCTGGTCTGGCCGCTGGAGGCGATCGGCTGGATCCTCGATCTCGCACAGCGCGCGCTCGCCTCGGCGGGCCGCAGCTTCGCGTGGCTCGACGGCATCGAGCCGCTGCCCGAGCCGAAGAGCCCACGGCACCTGCCGTCGGCGGAACCGCTCGGCGTCCGCTTCGAGCGCGTGAGCTTCGCGTACGGCGGCGAGGTGGATGTCCTGCACGACCTCGATCTGGTCGTGGAGCCGGGCGAGATCGTCGCCGTCTGCGGCGCCACGGGCTCCGGCAAGACGTCGCTTCTCAACCTCCTGCCGCGCTTCTACGACCCGACCGGGGGCCACGTGCGCGTCGGGGGCGTCGACACGAGGGAACTCCCGATCGCCGAGCTGCGCGCCGACGTCGCGCTCGTCACCCAGCGGGCGGTGCTCTTCTCCGTGCCGCTCCGCGAGAACCTCACCGCCGGCCGCGAGGATGCGGACTGGGACGAGGTGCTCGCGGCCTGCGCGGCGGCCGGCGTCGACGCGTTCGGGCCCAACCTCCCCGAGGGCTACGACACGCTGATCGGCGAGCGAGGCATCAACCTCTCCGGCGGCCAGCGACAGCGGGTGGCGCTCGCGCGTGCGCTCGTGACCCGCGCGCGCGTCGTCGTCCTCGACGATCCCCTCTCGGCGGTGGACACACTCACCGAGCGGCGCCTCGTCGCCCGCCTGCGCCCGGCGCTCGCGGGCCGGACCGTCCTCGTCGCGACGCAGCGGCTCTCCACGGTGGAGATCGCCGACCGCGCGGTCGTCCTGGTCGACGGCCGGATCGTCGAGTCGGGAACACCTGCAGACCTGCTCCGGGCCGGCGGCGAGTTCGCCACGCTCTTCGGCGACGAGGTGATCGCCGCGTGAAGCGCCTCTGGAGATACATGGAGGGCCGCAAGAGGTTCGCAGCGCTGATGGTGCTCGTCGGCGCGGGCAACGCCGCCGCGCAGACCGGCGGCTGGCTGCTCGTCCGGAACGCAATCGACAAGGGCATCACTGCGCGCGACGAGCACCATCTGACGGTCATCGTCGTCATCTACCTCGTTGTCGCCGCGGGAGGCTGGCTCCTTCAGGCGCAGCTCATCCGCGGGCTCGCAACGATCGGCCAGGCAGTCGTGATCGGCCTGCGGCGCGACCTCTTCGAGCACCTCACCAGTCTCTCGCTCCGCTACTTCTCGCAGCAGAAGGCGGGCTGGATCATCGCGCGCCTCACGAGCGACGTCGACGCCGTCTCGGACGTGCTCTCGCAGGGGATGCCGACCCTCGTCTCGAATGTCATCCTCCTGCCGGCGGCGGTCATCGCGCTCCTCATCGCCGACTGGCGCCTCGGGCTGATCGCGTTCGTCGTCCTGCCGCCGACACTCATCCTCTCGCGATGGTTCCAGCGCGTCTCGCACGCGGCGAATGTCGAGCAGCGGAACCGGATCGCCGCGGTCACGGCGCAGATCGCCGAGTCGGTGGCGGGGATGGCCGTCGTGCAGGCGTTCAACCGCGAGCGCCGCTTCCAGGCCGAGTTCGACGCGCTCAACGACGCCAACCGGGCGCAGTCGACGTACGTCCAGCGGATCTTCTCGGTCTTCTTCCCGTCGATCGAGTTCCTCGGCGTGCTCGCGATGGGGACGGTCATCTACTTCGGCTCGAGCCTGTACGAGAACCAGACGCTCACGCATCGGCACGCTGATCACCGCGATCTACCTCCTGCAGCTCGTCTTCCAGCCGCTGCAGGAGCTCTCGGACGTCTACGGGCAGCTGCAGTCGGCCGGGGCGGCGATGGTGAAGATCGCGAGCATCCTCGACGAGGAGCCCGAGATCCGCGACCGTCCGGGAGCCGAGCCGCTGCCCCGCCTCGAAGGCGACCTCGACATCGACTCGGTCGTCTTCGCCTACGGCAAGGACCCGGTCCTGCACGGGATCTCGTTCCACATGGCGCCGGGCAGCTGCTTCGCGCTCGTCGGCGAGTCGGGGCACGGCAAGTCGACGCTCGCGCGGCTGATCGGCCGCCACTACGACCCCGACGAGGGAGCGGTGCGCGTCGACGGCCACGACCTGCGCGACGTGCAGCTCCGCTCGTACCGCCGCCAGCTCGGGGTCGTGCTCCAGGATCCGTTCCTCTTCAGCGGCACGATCGCGTCGAACATCCGCTTCGCGAAGCCCGACGCGACGGACGAGGAGGTCGAGGCTGCGGCGGCCGCCGTCGGCGTCGACCGCGTCGCGGCGCGGCTCTCGGGAGGCCTGGACCACGCGGTGCGCGAGGGCGGCGCCGGGCTCTCGGCCGGCGAGCGGCAGCTGATCTCGATCGCGCGGGCGCTGCTCGCCGATCCTCGCATCCTCGTCCTCGACGAGGCGACTTCGAACATCGACCGCCCGACCGAGGTGCTGATCGAGCAGGCGCTCGACCGGCTCCTGAAGGGCCGGACCTCGATCATCATCGCCCATCGCCTCTCGACCGTCCGCCGCGCCGACGAGATCCTCGTCGTCGAGAACGGGCAGATCATCCAGCGCGGGAGCGGAACAGCGAGCTGCTCGCGGTCGACGGCCCGTTCCGCCGCCTCGCCCACAAGCTGGAGGGTGGCGAGCTCGGAGCTCGCGGCCGCCGGCTAGGCAGTAGCGCGTCACCGAGCCCGGCTCCGGCGCCTGCTGCTCGAGCACGCGCAGCGCGACCTCGACGACGTCCGGGTCGAACTGGCTGCCCGCGCCTTCGGCGAGCCGGCGCACCGCCTCGGGGTGGTTGAGCCGGCGGCGGTACGGCCGGTCGGTCGTCATCGCGTGATACGCGTCGCAGACGAAGATGATCCGCGACTCGAGCGGGATGTCCTCGCCGGAGATGCCGTCGGGGTAGCCGTGGCCGTCCCAGCGCTCGTGGCAGTGGCGGACGATCGGCCGCACGAGCCTGGAGCCGGTCGATCGGGGCGATGATCCGCTCACCGAGCTCCGGATGCGTCTGGACGAGCTTCCGCTCGGCGGCCGTCAGTCGACCGGGCTTCGCGAGCACGTCGCTCGGGATGCCGATCTTGCCGATGTCGTGCAGCAGCGCGCCGAGCTCGAGAGCACTTGAGCGCGCGCTCGTCGAGGCCGAGCTCGCGGCCGACCCGCAGCGAGAGATCCGTGATCCAGCGCGCGTGGGTCGACGTGTACTCGTCGTTCGCCTCGAGCGCGTTCGCGAGCGCCTCGACGGTGGAGACGAACGTCCGCTCGAGGCCCTCGTAGCTCGAGGCGTTGGCGATCGCGAGCTTCGCCTGCTGCGCGAGGCCGCCGAGTAGTGCGAGCTCGCGCTCCCCGAAGTCGTCACGCTCGACGAGGGCGACGAGGCAGCCCGTGCGGCCGTCGACGTCGAACGGTGCGACCGCGTAGCGGCCACCGGGGACCGGCGCCTGGTACCCGATCTTGGGCTCGTAGTCTTCGGGCTCGGCGATGTACGGCTCGCGGTCGACGTTCAGCGCGGTCGAGCGGCAAGGGCCGCGAGGCGAGCTCGGCCGCGGTCTCGGGCGAGTGCCCGTGCTCGGCGCGCAGCGTCAGCTCGCCGTCAGTCTCGAGGTAGAAGGAGGTGTTGCTGCTGCCGAGGATCTCCGCGGAGAGCTCGGTCACCCGCCCGGCGATGTCGTCGAGGTCGACGAGCGTCGCAAGCTCACGGCCGAACTCGAGCAGCGACGTCGCGCTCTCGGCCTCGCGCCGCGCCGACTCGTAGAGGCTCGCGTTCTCGACGGCGACTGCCGCGTGTCCGGCGAGCACCTCCAGCAGCCTCACGTCGTCTTCGTCGAACTGGTTCAGCCCGAGCTTCGAAACGACGATCACGCCGACGACCCGAGTCCCGTAGCGGAGCGGCACCGCGAGGAGCGACTCCTCGATCGCGTCGGTGCCTTCGATCAGTTGCCCGAACTCGCAGTTCGCAGCGTCGGCGACGACGATTGACTCGCCGAGCTCCGCACAACGACCCGTGACTCCTTCGCCGACGCGTTTCCGGAGGATGTCGAGCGAGAGAGAGTCCGATCCCCGAAGTGAGGTCGCCGAGGAAGGCGACGGGGAGGAGCTCGTCGCCGTCGGCGACGAAGACGCGACAGTTGTGGTAATCGACGAGCGACCGGAGCTCGGCCGCGATCGCCTCTCCGATCTCCCGCACGTCGTTCAGCCGGTTGAGCTTCCCGCTCAGGCTCTGCAGCATCTTCAGATGCGCGATCGAGCGCACGTCCCGCTCGATCCCCGGAGCGTCGGGGCGCCTCGTCTCGGTCTCGTGGTAGAGGACGACCTGGTTCTTGCCCTGCGCCTTCGCGGTCATCATCGCCGCCTCCGCGCATGCCGCCAGCTCGCGCGGGTTCATCGCGTGCTCAGGGCCGAGGGCGAGCCCGACCGAGACGGTCATCCGGCCGATGCCGGGGAAGTCGACCGCCGCCAGCCGGCTCTGCACCCGCTCGGCGACCCGCACGGCATCCTCGCCTCCGCAACCGTCCATGACCACTGCGAACTCCTCGCCGCCGAGCCGGCAGATCACGTCCTCGGCCGCACGATCGCGCGCAGAGCCTCGGCGAGGAAGCGGAGCAACTCGTCGCCGACGGCGTGACCGTGGACGTCGTTGACCTGCTTGAAGTCGTCGATGTCGAGCATGAGCACGGCCAGCGGCATGTGTGTGCGGCTCGACTCCTGCAGCGAGTGGAGCAGCCGCTCGTAGAAGACACTGTGGTTGAAGAGGCCGGTGAGCGAGTCGGTGCGGGCCTGATGCTCGAGGCGCGCTCGGCTCTCGGCGTTGTCGAGCGCGAGCGCGGCCGCGTCGCCGAACCGCTTCGCGATCTCGAACTCCATCTCGCTGAACGCGACGGCGTCGCCCTCACGGTAGATGTTGAGCGCGCCCTTGATCTGGCCGCGCGCGATGAGCGGCACGCAGATCAGAGCCTCGGGCTCCAGCGGCGTCCCGGGCACGGTGCGCACGCGCGGGTCGAGATGAGCCTGGTTCGAGAGGACAGCCTCGCGATGCAGCGTTGCCCAACCGGTGATGCCCTCCGAGAAGCTGATCGTCGTGCTCATGATCTCGTCCGCGTACACGTCCCGGACGAGCACGGGGCTTCAGCACCCGCTTCGTCTCGTCGGCCTCGTAGATCGTCAGGGTGTCGAGCGGGATCAGGTCGCCGACGGTGTCGGCGATACGCACGAGGAGAGCGTCGAGGCTCTGCTCGGCGAGAACCGCGTGGAAGACGTCGGCAAGCCGCCGGTACGACTCGACGAGGGTCGGATCGCCGCCCGGCGGCGCGTCGGCGTCCAGCAGCCGAAGATGGTTCGGCCGCACTACCACCGATCCCCCGATCGATCGCAGTTCTGATGCACCGTTTGGACGCTCCCGGACGTGGACCGCAGCGGA
>CAWEJU010000010.1:0-90779 GCA_963809465.1 uncultured Actinomycetes bacterium
GACCGTCGCGATCCGGGCGTCCCGTGCGAGCCGTTCGGCCTCGCGCTGCCAGCCGGGCCTGTACAGGACGAGCGAGCGCGCGTAGTCGGGGCTCGGCGCGTCGGCCGGGATGGCGTGGCCGTAGCCGCGGGCGAGGATGTCCGCCGCCTCGTTGCCGGCCGCTCCCGAGGCGCCGTTGCCGTTGAGAACGAGGACGGAGATGCGGGAGCGCGACCGGAGCGGGGGCGCCACCTGTCTCTTCGGGACACGGCCGGTAGCTGCTACCGGACGTGTCTGTCCCGGCCGGTGGGTGAGCACCAGCGCGCCCAGCGTCGTGAGAGTGAGGGCGCTCGCGACGAGGACTCCGAGGCGCCAGGGGAAGGTGCGATGGAGGGGATGGACGTGCTCCACGGACCGTCACGGTTCGCGCTGCGCGTGGGTGCTCCTCCCAGTGGCCCACCGGCGGCGTATCGTGCCGGGCCAGTGTTCGTGACCTTCGAGGGAGCCGACGGTTCGGGCAAGTCGACGCAGGCGGAGCTGCTCCGGGCCGCGCTTGCCGAGGACGGTCGCGATGTCGTCCTGACCCGCGAGCCGGGCGGCACGGAGCTCGGTGAAGCGGTGCGCGCGCTGGTTCTCAACGGGCCGGTCATGGGCGCGTGGGCGGAAGCCGCGCTCTTCGCGGCTTCGCGCGCCGAGCATGTCGAGGAGGTGATCAGGCCGGCGCTCGAGCGCGGCGCGGACGTTCTCTGCGACCGCTACGTCGACTCCTCGCTCGCCTATCAGGGGATCGCGCGCGGCCTCGGCATCGACGCCGTGCTCCAGCTCAACCTCGCCGTCACGGGCGGGCTGCTCCCCGACACGACCTTTCTGCTCCTCCTCGATCCGGATGTCGCCACCGGCCGCCAGGTCGACCCCGACCGCCTCGAGCGGGAGGGAACGGAGCTGCAGGCGAAGGTCGACGCCGCCTATCGCGTGCTGGCGGAGCGGTTCCCGGAAGAATCGTCACGATCGACGCCACCGGAGAGCCCGAGGAGATCGCAAGGGAGGTACGTGAGCGGCTTCGAGACCGTTCCTGAGCAGCACGAGGCGAAGCGCCTGCTCGCCGCCGCGCTGCAGGAGGGCCCGGCCCACGCCTACCTCTTCCACGGGCCCGCCGGGGTCGGCAAGCGCGAGCTCGCGCGTCGTTTCGCGGCCGAGCTGCTCGGCGAGCATGCGCGCGTCGAGCGCGGCACCCATCCCGACCTCTACGTCCTCGAGCCGCTCGGGGAGCAGATCCGGATCGACGATGTCCGGGAGCTCCGCCGCGACCTGCACATGCGGCCGTTCGAGGCCGAGCGGCGCGTGTATCTCGTCTTCGGCGCCGATTCGCTGAACGAGGACGCGGCGGACGCGCTCCTCAAGGACCTCGAGGAGCCGCCGCCGTACGCCGTCGTCGTCCTCGTCGCCGAGCGCCTCGGTCCGCTGCCCGAGACGATTCGCTCCCGCTGCCAGCTCGTTCCCTTCCGCCGCCTCTCGGAGCCCGCGGTGCGCCAGGCCATCCGCGAGCACGCACCCGCTCGCCGAGGCCGAGCTGACGACGCTCGCGCGCGTCCGCGGACGCCTCGGCCGTGCGCTCCAGCTCCTCGATCAAGCGGCGTCCCGGCGGCGGGAGACGCTGATCGGCGTCGCCCGGGCGACCTACCCCGACCCGGCGTTCGAACCGGCGGAGGAGCCGAGTCGCTTCTCGCCGGCATCGCGGAGCGCGGCGCGAGGCGAAGGAGGCCGCCGAGGTCCAGGTCGAGGCCCTCGAGCTGACCGGGCGCGAGGCTGAGCAGCGTGTGCGGCGCGCGCAGCGCGGCGCCGAACGGGAGGAGCTGCTCGCGCTGCTCGAGGAGCTCGAGTCCTGGTACCGCGACCTCGTGGTCGTCGCCGCGGGCGCCGAGGGAGCGGCCGTCCACGTCGACCGGCTGGAGGAGCTGCGCAGGACGCGACTCTCGAGCGGATGCATGCTGCCGAAGCGGCGTGCGAGCTCGTGCGCGCGGCATGGCGGGAGGCGGAGGAGCTGCAGGTTTCGACGCCGCTCGCGCTCGAGGCGCTCCTGATCCGGCTGCGCGGAGAGCTCGCCGCGACGGCCGTCGCGGTCTAGCGGTAGCACCGGCGGGGAAAAGCGACGGGCCGGGATCTCTCCCGGCCCTTCGCGGTGTCTCTCTACTCGGCCTCTGCCTATGCGGCGTAGACGAGCTCGTCGCCGAGCGCGAGCTGGAGCCGCGCGAGGGCGTCGCTCTCGAGCTGGCGGACGCGCTCCCGCGTCAGGCCGAGCTCCTTGCCGATCGTCTCGAGCGAGGCCGGCTCGGACTCGAAGCCGAAGCGCAGCTCGATGATCCGCCGCTGCCGCTCGGGCAGGTCCGCGACCGCGCGCTGGACGCGCTGGCGGCGAACCGACTCGACCGCCTCCTCGGCCGGATCGACCGTCGACTCGTCGGCGAACAGGTCGCCGAGCTCCGAGTCGCCGTCCGAGCCGAGGCCCTGGTTCAGGGAGACGGAGTCGACCGCGTCGAGCGCCTCCACGACGTGCTCGAGCTTGAGCCGCGTCGCCTGGGCGAGCTCCTCCGCAGTGGCCTCGCGGCCGAGCTTGGCCTGCAGCTCGGCCGAAGCGCGGTTGAGCTTGATGCGGCGCTCCTGGACGTGCACCGGGATGCGGATCGTCTTGGACTGGTTCGCGACCGCGCGCTGGCAGGCCTGACGGATCCACCAGGTCGCGTAGGTCGAGAACTTGTAGCCCTTGCGCCAGTCGAACTTCTCGGCCGCGCGGTTGAGGCCGATCACGCCCTCCTGGATCAGGTCGAGAAGGGGCACGTCGTGGCCCTGGTAGCGCTTCGCGATCGAGACGACGAGGCGGAGGTTGGAGTTGATCATCTTTTCCTTCGCCGCCAGGTCGCCGCGCTCGATGCGCTTCGCCAGCGCCACCTCGTCGGCGGCGGTGAGCAGCTTGTGGCGGCCCGCAGCGTCCATGAAGAGCTGCAGCGGGTCGAGCGTGCCGGTGACCGGCGCCGCGGCGACGGGGCGCGTCTCGTCGGGCGTCTCGTCGCGCACGACGACGTCGCGCTCCTCGAGCGCGGCGCGGAGCCCGGCGAGGTCGTCCTCGGTCAGCTCGTGCTCGTCTGCGAGCGCCTGGATTTCCTTCTCCTCGACGAAGCCGCGCTCGGCGGCCTCCTCGAGAAGGCGCTCGACAGGGGAGAGATCATGCAGGTGAATCGTGTCGCTCAGTGTGTTTCCTTTCGGTCGTGGTGGGCTGCCGGTTTTCGGCGCCCCGGGCGGCCTAAAGAAGTTCCCGCGCGGGGCCGCCACCCATGCGAGTTATAGAACGGCGTTGCACCGAAGTCCATTCCCAAACCTAGGTATTTTTCTATTTCCGTACAAAGTCTCATTCCCTGCTTAAGCGGGAAATTCACCGCTCGACGGCGCGTCCGGAAATCTCCTCGAGAACGATGCGGAGGACGACGACATTCTCCCCGAGCGGCCGCGGCCGCGCAGTACGGCCTGCGGCGCCGCGAAGCGCTCTCGCAAGAGGGCGAGCGCGGGCTCGATCGCGTCGCCCGACAGTTCTTGAGCACGTCCCGTGGGCGATGACGCTGCGCCAGCTTCCTCTGCCGTCCTTGTCGTACTCGTCGATCTCCACGCAGACACGAGGGTTCTCGCGCAGCATCGCGGTCTTCCGGCCCTCGGTCGTGACCGCCACGACCGCGCCGTCCTCGTACGCGTAGATGAGCGGGACGACGTACGTCACGCCTTCTGCGTGGCAGCCCAGGCGTGCGATCCGCTGCTCACGGAGGAACTCGTCGATCTCGGGGCGTGAGAGCTCGCGTGGGACGCCTCTGCCCGCAGCGGGACTGGCCATCTTCTTCTGAGCGTAGACATACTGAAACAGTCGTGTTGCGCGCGTGGGTCTTCGGCACGTCGTCGTCGCTCTCGTCGCCGCGGGCTTCCCTCGCCGCGGCTCTCCTGGCCTGGCCAACCGTCGGGATCGCCGACTCGCGAACAGGCCTTGCGGCCGTTTCGCTGCCCGGCTTCTCCGGCCACGTGGAGAAGGTGTCCGTGACCGGCGAAGACGGGAAGCCGCTGCCGGTGAGCCTGTTCCGCGACACCGTCTGGCCGCGTGCCCGGCTCGCGGCCGGCGAGCGTGACCGTTTCGGTCAAAGTTCGCCGCCCGAGCTGGATCGGCTGGCTCGTCGGCCGCGATGCCGAGCGGACGGTCACCCTCGTGACGCCGGCGGCGCACATCCGCTCGACCTTGCTGCGCCCGAGGCGCGGGAGTGTCGTGACCGTTCGCTTTGCCGAGCCGGTGAGTCGCGCGACGATCGGACATGCAAGGCATCCGCGTCTCGGGGCAGGCCGGAGCATCGTCCCACTCGGCATCGTCGCGTCCGGGACGAAGAGCGTGGGAACGACCACGGTCGCCGCCGCCGCACGCCGGTGGGAGACCCTGTCGAAGCCCGTCCACGTCTCGTGGTTCGTCGCCGGCGCCAGGACGAGCATCATCTCCGACCCGGCCGGAGGCGCTCGGCTCCGGCCGAACGGCGCACTGACCTTGACGTTCGCCCGGCCGGTCACCGCGGTGCTCGGGTCACGGCTGCCGCTGCTGCAACCGGCGACGCCGGGACGCTGGAAACAGGTCGATCCCAACACGCTCTCGTTCCAGCCGACCGGCTTCGGCTTCGGTCTCGGCGGCAGCGTGCACGTGCGGCTCCCGGGGAAGTCGCTCACCTGGACGGTCGCCGACGGGTCGATGCTGCGGCTGCAGGAGCTCCTCGCGCGCCTCGGCTACCTCCCCCTTCGCTGGCGTCCCACAGCCGACCCGCCGACCACCACCCTCGCCTCCGAGGTCGCAGCTGCCGTCTCGCCGCCGCGCGGGACCTTCTCGTGGCGGTATTCGGAGACGCCCGCCTCGCTGCGGACGCTCTGGAGAACGGGCGCCTGGAACGTGGTCACCCGGGGTGCCGTGATGCGATTCGAGGACGACCACGGCCTGACGGCCGACGGAGTGCCCGGCCCGCAGGTCTGGCGTGCGCTGCTCCGCGACGATCTCGCGGGACGGCGGTCCGACACCGGCTACGACTATGTCTTCGTGCACGAGACCGTCCCGCAATCGCTCAGCCTCTGGCACGACGGCCGCGTGATCCTGACCTCGCCCGGCAACACCGGCATCGCCCAGGCTCCGACGGCGCCGGGCACGTGGCCGGTGTTCGAGCACATCTCCGTGGGGACGATGAGCGGCACGAACCCCGACGGGTCGCACTACAACGACCCCGGCATACGCTGGATCAGCTACTTCCACGGCGGCGACGCGCTCCACGCCTTTCCGCGCGCCACCTTCGGGACGCCGCAGAGCCTCGGCTGCGTCGAGCTGCCGGAGGATGCTGCAGCGCAGGTCTGGCCGCACACCCCGATCGGGACACTCGTCACGATCGAGCCCTGAGCGTCGAGCGAGTGACTGTCAGCGCCGCGTAAAGATCGGCCCGGCGCCGGGCGGTCTGCGGCAGAATCGGCCGGGGTCGTGAGTGTGAGGGGTCTCACCGGGCTCGTTGTCGGTCTCGCAGCCCTGTTGGTCGTGACGGGTGCTGCCGGGGCTCCTCCGCCCGTGCCGGGCGAGCAGGCGGCGCTTGCCGCGGTGAAGGACGCGGTCGCGGCCGGCCGGCTGAGCGGGGCCGTTGCCAAGGCGGACCGTGCCGAGATCGCGCGCGCCGTACATCTCGCCCGCGTGCTGCCCTCAGGGCGGCGGGTCCACGTCGAGGTCGCACTCGAGCAGATCGGGGCCCTGGGGAGGAATCTGACGGGGCCTCGCGCGGTGGCGGTCTTCGGTCAGCTCCGCGCGAACGACGAGTACTTCGCGGCGCACGACGCCCCGCGAAACGGAACCGACATCACCGACGCGGACGGGGTCGTCTACCGCTACTTCCCGGGCCGCTGCTTCGAGTTCCATCCACTCGCCAACGTCGCCGCGCTCAACGCACACGTTCTGGCCAAGGACGTCGACGCCACGAACCGACTCGCCGCGGCCCTCGCCGCCCGGGGGGTCCCCCGCCGGGGTGGCGCCGTCGTCTGGGAGTACTACTTCCCGTTCGGAGGCCGGCCGCCGTGGGTCTCGGGGATGGCGCAGGCCGTCGGGGCGCAGGCGTTCGCGCGTGCCGCGTCCCTGCTGCCCGACGAGTCGGCAGCCTTGCTGCACGAAGCCACGGCCGCGTTTCGCGCAGTCTCGGGTCTGACGACCAAGGTCGCTGCGGGCCCGTGGATCCGGCTCTACTCCTTCAGCTCGAACCCGGTCCTGAACGCCCAGCTGCAGTCGGTGCTCTCGCTCGAGACGTATGCGCAGGCGACGGGCGATGCCGCGGCCACGTCGCTTGCCGCGCAGATGCAGCAGGCAGCCGCGGCGACGCTGTCGCGGTTCGACACCGGCTACTGGTCGTACTACTCGCTCGCCGGCAACCCCTCTCCGCTGTCCTACCAGAAGTTCGTCGTCCAGCTTCTGCACAAGCTGGCACCGGCCGACCCGCGCTTCGCCCGGGCCGGCGACCGCTTTGCCGCCTATCTGCGGCAGCCGCCCGCCTTCAAGCTTGCGAGCGCCGCCGCGGGCTCGCTTCGCTTCTGGCTCTCCAAGCCGGCGTCGGTGAGCGCCTCGACGCCGGCCGGTCGTTCCGTCCGGCTGTTCCTCGACGCCGGCTGGCACACGCTGCGCTGGGGCGAGCCGAAGCGCGCCGGCTTCTACCGGGTCAGCGTGACCGCGGTCGACCCCGCGGGCAACCGCGCCTCGTTCTCGGCCCTGCCGATCGTCCGCGTCCCGAGTTCCCGGCAACCGGCGACGCTTGCGCGCGGGCTCTCGGGAGCGGCCGCCCCGGCCGCCACGCCGCCTTTCGCCGTCGGAGTTGGGATCGACGACCCCAGCCAGGCGGCTCTGGCCGGTTCGCTCGGCTTACAGCTCGTCCGTCTCGCTGTCGCGTGGCAGCCCGGTCAGACGACGCCCGACCCGGCCGTCGTCGCCGAGCTGCAGTCTCTGGGGCCGGGCGTCGGGCTCGTGCTCGAGCTGAGTGCCGCTCAGCTCCCCTCCGACGACTCCGGCCGAGCAGCGCTGGCGCACTACGCGGCCTCGCTCGCCCAGCAGACGCCGGCGCTCCGCGACCTCGTGCTGACGCCCGCCCCGTCGCTCTCAACCGCCTCCGCCTATGCGGACGCTCTGGCCGCCGTCCGCGCGGCTGTCGTTGCGGCGAGGGCGGACGTCGCGGTCGGGCCGTCCTTCGACGGCTCCACAGCCCAGCCGCAGAGCACCGCGCTCGCACTCGCGCAGGAGCTTGCACATGACGGCGCTGGCGCCGACCTCGTCTCGTTCCAGCCCGCGCCATTCCCCGCAGCCGGAGCCTGGGCCGTCGGCGACCTCGCACCGCTCGAGTCCGCGCTGGCGAAGGGGCTGGGAACGGCGCCGCCGGTCCTGCTCGAGGCGGAGGCCACACCGACCACGGTGCCGGCGCCCGAGTCGGGCGCCTACGCGGGCGGGGCACCTCCGACGGCGGGTGCGGTCTCGCCGGCGGAGCAGGGCTCGACCTACGCTGCCGAGATCGGCGCCGCGTCCTGCTCGCCGAACGTGAGCGGGCTCCTCCTCGACCGGCTCGTCGACGACGGCGCCGAGCCGGAGCCCGCGACGGGCCTCTACTACGCGAGCGGCCACGCGAAGGCGTCGGCGGCCGCCGTGAAGCTCGCGATCCGGACAGTCGCGCGCGGCGCCACGGTCTGTCCGGGGCTCGCGGCGCGCGTCACCCCGACCGCGCTCACGTTCCCGGAGCAGCTCTCCAGCTCGTCCGGGGCCTCGGTCGGCCTCGGCTGCGATCGCGACTGCCTCTACCTCGTCACGCTCGATCGCGCCGACGGGAAGCCGGTCGTCGCTCGGCGCGGCGCGCTGAACGGCGGGGACGCGGCGAAGACGGTCACGCTGCCGAAGCAGAAGCTCCCTACAGGCGCCTACCGCCTCGACGTCCGCCTCGTCAGCCGCGTCGATCCGGGCACCGTCACGACCCGGAGGAGCGCATTGCTGACCGCGGGGCCGTAGCATCACGGTATGGCCGATCCGATCGAGGAGCTGCGGGATGTCCTCGCGGCGAGCGCTACCGCTCCCACGGAGATGGCCCCCTATCTGGAGAAGGTTCGCGACCGTGCCTACACGGTCGTCGACGCGGACATCGAGGCGCTGAAGGAGGCCGGCTTCTCGGAGGACGTGATCTTCGAGCAGACGGTCGCGGTCGCGATCGCCGAGGGCCTGCTGAGGCTCGACCGCGCCAACGAGGCGATCGGATGAGGCTCGCGATCGTCGACGTAGGGCATGCGCCGCCTGAGGCGGAGATGCTGTCGGCGATTCGTGAGCGCTCAGGGGCGGAGCCGCTCGGCGTCGTCAAGACCCTGCTCTACCGCCCGGAGCTCTTCGGTGAGCCGTTCTCGGAGGCGCTCGACATCGCGATGCGCGGCCCGTCCGAATGGAGCGCCGGCGAGCGTGAGCTCTTCGCCGCCTTCACGTCGCTGCTCCGGCAATGCCCGTTCTGAGCTGGCTCCCACGGCGCGGTCGCGTCGTACGCTCTCGGCGAAGACGTCTGGAACGCGGTCGTCGCCGACTGGCGGACCGCCCCGCTGCGGACCGAGCTGCGCGCGACGCTCGCGTTCCTCGAGGTGCTGACCCTGCGCCCCGGCGAGCTGACGCAGGCGGACGCCGAAGCCGCCTATGCCGCGGGGGTCTCGCGGGGGGCGCTCCGCGACGCGGCGACGGTCTGCGCGCTCTTCAACATGATCACGCGGCTCGCCGACGCGCTCGGCTGGGACGTGCCGAGCTCGGACCGGCTGACGACGCGCGCGCCCGCGATGCTCGAGGGCGGCTACTCGTTCGCCGCGATGCGGCAGCGCTAGCCGCCCGTCACCCCCAGGAGGGCTCGCTCGCGGGACGCAGGGCCGTCTCGAGGATCCGCAGGTGGCGAGGGCGCTCGAGCGCGAACACGACCACCTCGGCGACGTCCTCGGCGCTCATCATCCCGGCGAGCGCGTCCCTCGTCCGGCCGCGCCCCTCGTCGAGCGCGAAATCGGTCGCGACGCCACCGGGACAGACGTTCGTGCAGCGGATCCCGTGCTCCCGCAGCTCGTGGTCGAGTGCGCGGGTGAGCCCCACCTGTCCGAACTTCGACGCGCAGTAGACGGCTTCGTACGGAAGGCCTCGCCGTCCGGCCTCCGAGGCCACCGTGACGACGTCGCCCTCGCGTCCGAGCATGTGCGGAAGTGCCGCCCGGATGGCGTAGACGGTGCCCTTGAGGTTGACGTCGAGCATCTCGTCGAGGTGCTCGCGCGAAAGGTCGAGGAACGGCCCGTAGGCGCCCACGCCCGCGTTCGGGACGACGATGTCGATGCCGCCGAAGCGTTCCGCGGTCGCGTCGCAGAGCTCGACGAGTGCGTCGAGGTCGCGGACGTCGCAGGGGCGCGCGACGACGCGCTCGAGCCCGAGATCGCTGCCGCTGCGCGAAGCGAGGCCGAGGTTGCAGCCGCGGTCGTGGAGCATGCGCGCGACCGCGGCGCCGATGCCGCGGCTCGCTCCGGTGATGACGGCGGTCTTGCCGTTAAGGTCGGTCATGGCTCCTCCAGGGGTCTGAGGGTCGGGTAGAGCCGGCGGAAGCGCCGGTAGCCGTGCGTCGTAGTCCCACTCCGGCTCGATCCGGCGCCGCGGCCGCACGCAGCGTGCGACCGCATCGTCGGCGTCCGAGAAGTCGCCTGCGCGAACGCCGGCGAGGAGGGCGGCGCCGAACGCGGATCCCTCCTCCGACTCGGTCGTCTCGAGCGGCAGGCCGAGCACCGAGGCGAGGATCCGGAGCCAGAGCTCGCTCCGCGCGCCGCCGCCCGAGACTCGGCCGCTCTCCGGCCGGGCGCCGAGCTCGCGGAGCAGCTCGAGCGAGTCGCGCAGTCCGTAGGCGACGCCTTCCAGCATCGCCCGCCAGAGCGAGCCGCGGTCGTGGCGGACGGAGAGGCCGACGAAGGCGCCGCGTGCGTCGGGGTCGGCGTGGGGCGTCCGCTCGCCTGCGAGGTACGGCGCGAAGAGCAGGCCATCGCTGCCGGGCGGCACGCGCTCGGCCTCCGAATCCAGGTCGGGGAGCTCGGCGCCGAGCACGCCTCGAAGCCAGGCGGCCGAGCCGGCTGCGCTCAGCATCACGCCCATCGCGTGCCACGTGTCGGGGACGGCATGGCAGAACACGTGCAGCCGCGCTTCGGGGTCGTGCTGGTAGGCGGGGAGCGCCGAGAAGACGACGCCGGAGGTGCCGAGGACGACCGAGACCGGCCCCGGGCGCGCGATCCCGACGCCGAGCGCGGCCGCGGCCTGGTCGCCGGCGCCGGCGATCTCGGTCGACTCGTGGGCGGGCGGGAGCCACTCGAGCGGGATCTCGAGCGCCGCGCAGACCTCCGGCGACCAGGTGCGCCGGCGGACGTCGAAGAGGAGCGTGCCCGAGGCGTCCGCGACGTCGACGGCGAGCTCCCCGGTCAGGCGGAGCCGGACGTAGTCCTTCGGCAGCAGCACGTGCCGGATCCGGCCGTACAGCTCGGGCTCGTGCCGGCGCAGCCAGAGCAGCTTCGGCGCCGTGAAACCGGTCAGCGCGCGGTTTCCGGTCAGCTCGACGAGCCGGGCGAAGCCGATCCGCTCCTCGATCTCGGCGCACTCGGCGGCGGTGCGCTGGTCGTTCCACAGGATCGCCGGGCGCAGCACGCGCTGCTCGGCGTCGAGGACGACGAGGCCGTGCATCTGCCCCGACAGCCCGACCGGCCCCTCGGGCAGCCGGCCCAGGACGTCCTCGGCCGCGCGCCACCAGTCCTCGGGCTCCTGTTCCGACCACCCCGGCTGCGGCCGGGAGAGCGGATAGTCGGCGCTCGCCGTCGCGAGCACGCGACCCTCCTCGTCGATCGCGACGCCCTTGACCGCGGAGGTGCCGACGTCGAGGCCGACGAGGGCCACTCAGGCGCCGAGCGCGGCGTACACGAGCTCGTAGGCGCGGACGGCGTCCTTGGCCTGCTGCGCTTGCCGCAGCTCCGCCTCGTCGATCCTCGAGGCGACCCCGTCGATGAAGCGCCACTGCAGCACCGACCGCTTCACGGCGCCGACCGCGTCCTCGGTGTAGGGGTAGAGGTCGAAGCCGAGCCGCTCGCCGTTCTCGCCGTAACCGGCGCGGCGCAACTCGAGCGCGAGCTCGAGGGTCTCCATGAAGGCCGTCGCGCCGACCATGTTGTCGTCGTCGAACGTGCCCCAGCCGGAGTTCGCATGCTGATGGCCGAGCAGCCCCTCGGCGGCGAGAAGCGCCGCGTACTCGGCGAGGTTCTCGCCGTTCATGATCAGGTGCTGCCAGTCCATGTTGACCTTGACGTTCGAGATCCCCCGGGTGCGAAGGGTGTGGATCACGTGCAGCGTCATGCCGACGTTGCGCATGAGGATCTTCATCGCCGGCTCGGAGTTCTTGTGCTCGAGGAACACCGTGACGCCACGGTCCGCTGCGTGGGCGGCAGCCTCGGCGACACCATCCACGAAGCGCGCCCACGACTCCGCGTACGGCGTCTGGAACGGGTAGTTGTACCCCTCGATCCCGGGCCAGATGATCATCTGCGCGCCGACCTCGGCCGCAAGGTCGATCGCCTCCCGCGTCAGCCGCAGCGCCTCGGCGCGGGTCGCGTCGTCGGGCGAGCAGAAGCCTCCCTTGCCGAAGCGGGGGTCGAGATGGAGGCCGCTCGCGATGCAGTAGATGCCGTGCCCGTCGAGCGCGCCTCGGACCGCCTCGAGGTTCTCGCGCGAGAGCTCCTGTGGGTAGTGGAACTCGTAGTCGTCGATCAACTCTCCGAGCCCTTCGACCGCGGTGCGGACCTTGTCGACCGTCGAGACGCCCGCGAGCTCCGGCTTGTATCCGCCCGGGTTGAACCGCGTCGCCATGCCGCCGAACGCCCAGATCCCCAGACTCGTCTTCATCGAGCGCGACCCTATTGCGATCGCGGTTCGTCAGCGGCTTTGCACCATTCGCGCAGGGGAGTAGTATCTGGCGCGCCGATCGACCGGAGCGGACACGGGTGGAGGGGGCTTCTCGTGCGTGTGAAGGGGCGGCACACCCAAGAGGCGCCGCGAGGGCGCTCTCGTGGTGCAAAAGCAAAAGCGCACAAGGAGGGCAAAGAGGGTGAAGAGATTCGGTAAGAAGGGTCTGATCCTCGTGTTCGTCGGCGGCATTGCCGCCCTGGCAGTCTCCGCGGCGCGGTTGCGAGCACAGCCAAGAAGTCCGCCAGCGTTCAGGTCTGCGTCCTGCTGCCGGACACGAAGTCGTCCGTCCGCTGGACGCAGTTCGATCCGAAGTACATCGGGGCCGCGCTGAAGAAGGCCGGCGTCACCTACTCGATGAACAACGCCCTCAACGACCCGTCGAAGCAGACGGCACAGGCGCAGGCGTGCCTCGCCGCGGGCGCGAAGGGTGTCATCGAGGTGTCGCTCGACAACGGCTCGGCTTCCGCGATCGAGAAGCTCTTCACGTCGAAGGGCGGCTTCGCGATCGACTACGACCGCCAGGTGACGGGCGGCACGGCGGCGGTCTACGACGCGTTCGACGGCACGGCAGTCGGCGCGGCGCAGGCCAACGGCATCATCGCCGCGATGAAGGCGAAGCACACGTACAAGAAGAGCAGCGTCATCGCCGAGCTCTGGGGCGGTCAGACCGACCAGAACGCGTTCTGGTTCAAGAGCGGCAACGACAAAGTGCTCAACCCGCTCTTCAAGAAGCACAAGCTGAAGAAGGGCCCGCAGCAGTTCGTCCCCGACTGGGATGCGAACAACGCGGCCACGATCTTCGACCAGATGCTCGTCAAGACGAGCAACAAGATCCAGGGCGTCATCGCCGCGAACGACAACATCGCGGGCGCCGTGGTCGCCGACGAGAAGGCGAATCACCTCAAGCCGATCCCGCTGTCCGGCCAGGACACGACGGCGCAGGGCGTGCAGAACATCCTCGCGGGCTGGCAGTCGGGCACGGTCTACAAGTACGTGCCGCTCGAGGCGAACGCCGCGGCCGCTGCCGCGATCGCGCTTCTCCATGGCAAGAAGCCGAAGTCGAACTCGTTCCGGAAGAACGGGACGAAGAAGGAGCCGACGCTCGTTCTTCCCGTGACGTGGATCACGAAGAAGAACTACAAGCCGGTCTTCAAGCACGCACTGGCTGAAGAAGAGCGAGGTGTGCATCGGGCAGTACAAGAAGTACTGCAAGTAGCTCGTTCACTGTGAGATGGTGGAGGCGTCCCTGCCGGGACGCCTCCACCACGCTCTCCTCGTCCAGGAGCGGCCATCGATGAGCGACACACCACTTCTCCAGCTGCAGGGCATCACGAAGACGTTCGGCTCGGTGCAGGCACTCGATCGACGTCGACTTCGAGGTGCGGGCCGGGGAGGTGATGGCGCTCGTCGGCGACAACGGCGCCGGCAAGTCGACGCTCGTCAAGTGCGTCGCCGGCACCCACACCGCCGACAGCGGCCGGATCCTGTTCGACGGGCAGGAGGTGCACATCCACGGGCCGAAGGACGCAGCCAAGCTCGGGATCGAGGTCGTCTACCAGGATCTCGCCCTCTGCGACAACCTCGACGTCGTCCAGAACATGTACCTGGGCCGCGAGCTCAATCGCGCCCAGATCCTCTCCGAGGCGCCGATGGAGCAGCACACCGCCGAGACGCTCAAGTCTCTGGCGGTCACGACCATCAAGTCGGTCCGCCAGACGGTCGCAACGCTCTCGGGCGGGCAGCGCCAGTCCGTCGCCGTCGCCCGCGCCGTGATGTGGAACTCGAAGCTCGTCATCCTCGACGAGCCGACCGCGGCTCTCGGCGTCGCGCAGACCGAGCAGGTGCTCGAGCTCGTGCGCCGTCTCGGCAGCCAGGGCCTCGGAGTGATGCTCATCTCCCACAACCTGCACGACGTCTTCGAGACCGCCGACCGGATCAGCGTGCTCCGGCTCGGCCGCAACGTCGGCGTGTTCGAGCGGCGCCAGACGACCCAACAGGCGGTCGTCGAGGCGATCACGGCCGGCAAGCCCACGAAGGTCTCCGGGGTCACGTCCACCGCGGGCGCGGGAGCCGGCACGTGACCTCGGCAGACGTCGTCGGCCCGGATCGCGCGCCGCCCCTCGAGGAGGAGCAACTCCCGAGCGGGCTCCGCGGCGCCTGGGAACGCACGAAGCTCAACGTGCGCACCGGCAACCTCGGGGCGGTGCCGCTCATCGTCGGCGAGGTCGCGGTCGTCATCGTCTTCGGCTTGACGGCGACGAACTTCTTCACGTCGACCAACTTCGTCAACCTGATCACGCAGACCGCGGGCACGTGCATGCTCGCCTACGGCGTCGTCTTCGTGCTCCTGCTCGGCGAGATCGACCTCTCGATCGGCTACGTCGCGGGCATCGGGGCGCTCGTCGTTGCCGAGCTCCAGCTCCCCGGGCAGCAGCTGGCAGATGAACGGCCTCCTCGCGATGCTGGTCGCCGTCGCGATCTGCGCCGGTGATCGGCGCGTGTCCAGGGCTCGATCGTCGCGTTCGTCGGCGTTCCCTCGTTCGTCGTCACGCTCGCAGGCTTCCTGATCTGGCAGGGCGTGATCCTGAACACGCTCGAGCAGCGCGGGACGATCATCATCCAGGACCGCTGGATCAACTACACCGACCTCTACATCTTCTCGCCGCTGGCCGGGTGGGTGATCGCCGCGATCTTCACCGCGCTCTACCCGCTCAGCGTGCTCTACAAGAAGATCGTCGCCCGCGGCACGCAGATCGCCCAGCAGAGCTGGACGTCGGCCATCCTGAAGACGATCGGCCTCGGCATCGCGGCGTTCGGGACGGTCGCGATCGCGAACAACGGCAAGGTCATCGGGACGTCCCTGGGCCTGCCCCTCGCCGGCGTGCTCATGGTGCTCTTCTTCGTGCTGCTGACGTTCCTCGCCAAGTGGACGACGTTCGGCCGGCACGTCTACGCGGTCGGCGGCAACGCCGAGGCGGCGCGGCGCGCCGGCATCAACGTGCCGCGCGTCCGCGTCCTCGTCTTCGCGCTCTCGGGCGCGATGGCTGCGATCGGCGGGATCATCTTCGCGGCGCAGGTGAACTCGGTCGCGCTCACGTTCCCGCCGGGCAACCTGCTCCTGAACGCGATCGCCGCCGCGGTGATCGGCGGCGTCAGCCTCTTCGGCGGGCGCGGCGAGGTACGCGGCGCCCTGCTCGGCGCGATCCTGATCGGGACGCTGCAGAACGGCCTCAACACGCTGAGCATCTCGAACGGCTGGATCTACATCGTCACCGGGCTCGTGCTGCTCGCGGCGGTGACGCTCGACACGGTCGCGGTCCGGCTGCAGGCGCGTTCCGGCCGCTAGCGGTAGCTGCCGGAGCCGCCGGAGGACGAGCGCTGCCGACGCGCTCGCCGAGCGCGCGACCCGCCGTCGTGTCCGAGGGGACGTCGATCCCGTCGGCGAGCGGAGCCGCGCCGGCCTGTCGCACCTGGCTCGCGAACGAGCGTCCCGTGAGCGCGGTCAACACCTTTCCCGCCGCGTAGGCGAACGCGCTCCCCTCGGCGACGCCGCCGGGCGACGCCGGCGTAGCCGTGGGCGGCGACCACGCTGCGCCGTCGATCCAACGCCCGCGCGAGAGCACCTCGACCTTGCCGCCGTGGAGCTCGACCAGGCCGGGAACGAGCGGCAGGCCGTCCCTGCTGTAGTCCGGCTGCTTCGGGTCGCTGGACTGGCCCTGGAACGCCAGATACCGGATCATCGAGATCGGCCGTGGCGCCTGGTAAGCGCGCTTCGCGCCCCAGGTGGCGACGGCGGCGTCGTTGAGCGCCCCGCCGAGGCCGAGGTAGAGGCGGACGTCGTCGGCGAGATCGCCGGACGCCTCGTGTGCCGCGAGCGAGGCCCAGGTCAGCGGCGACCACGCCTGCGGGGCCGTGCCGCTTGGCCGAGGTCGCCCGCAGGACGGCGATCGCCGCGCGCTTGTACGGACGGGCTCGACGGGTCCCCGAGCGGCGACGCGCCCGGGTCGATCGGCAGCCCGTGCCGCGCGCGCGGGAGCGCGAAGCTCCGAACGTGTCCCCACTCCGCGCCGACGAAGGTCTGGACCTTCGCCGGCACCGCCGTCAGGCTCGCCGGCTGGATCGTCCCGAGCGCCAGCGGCTGCCAGAAGGTCGCGTCCTGCACCGTGGAGCCGGCTGCGTGGACGATCAGGGGCTGGTTGCGCGGCGTGAAGGTCGGGTCGGCGTAGTGCAGCGACTCGTTCGAGCCGTCGTGCCGGCCGGCGGCGATCGCGGCGGCGGCGATGCGGTTGCCGAGCGCCGCGGGTGAGCCTCCTGCCGTGATCGCGAAGTCGGGCGAGTAGCACTGCGTGCGCAGCGCTTTCGTCAGCAGGGCGAAGCTTCGGCTCAAGTTCGAGTCGAAGGACGCCTGCCAGAGAAGCACCCGGTAAGCCGCGTAGCTGATCGCACGCATCGCGAGCGGAGGCGCCATCGCCGCGGCTTGCCTTCCAGGCGTTCCACATGGCAGCGGAGAGATCGAAGAGGTCGCGCGCCTGGACCGGCTCGCTCGCGGCGCCGGTCCGGAGCGCGTCCACCGCCGTCTGCATCCAGGCGGTCGCGACCGAGCGGCCGTGGGTCGCCGCCGTGCAGGCCGGGAGGCGATACGAAGCCGGTGGCGAGGGCCGCGGGTGTCGCGGCCGCGGGACGGAAACCTCGACGATCCGGTCGGCGCGAACGTGGCGCAGAACGCTTTCGCCGCCCCACGGATAGCGGACGGTCACGCGCGCTGCCCCGGTCTCTTCGCCAAGGCCGAAGTGGATGCGCTCGTCCTCGGACGAGAGGTAGCTGCTCCCCGCGCGCACCTCCTGCGAGAGGCTCGTCTTGCCGAGCCCGACAGTCACCACCGCCCCGGGTGTGAATCTCGAGAGCCTCACGTCGAGCCAGTGACCGATCGGGCCGGTCGTCTTCAACAGCAGGAGCTTGCCGCCGATCGAGTTGACCGCGATCTGCATGCGGCCGTTGTTGTCGACGTCGGCTGCCGCGAGACCGCGACCGTTCACGCGTAGCCCAGCCGGCGCGACGCCCGACGCGACTCCGTAGCGCGTGACCAGCTCCCCTGCGAGAGGGGCGATCACCTTCACCGGCCCGGCGTCCTTCTTCAGGCTTCTCACCGGAATGCCGCCGGTCGCGACCAGGAGGTCGGGCGTGCCCGAGTTCGACAGGTCGACGAACGAGTCGCCCCAGCCCGCGAAGCCGGCTCCCAGCGCAGGGTCGAAGCTCGGACGGGCGTTCGCGAACGACGACGACGAGACCCCCTGCGTATACGCGGCCGGTGGCTCGTCGCGCGAGTTGCTGACGAACAGGTCGGAGCCGCTTCCGCCGGCGCCGCTGACCGCGATGCCCATGCCGGCGTACGGATCCGCCACCCCGAGGGCTGTGGCACGGTTCTCGAAGCGGAAGCCCAGCCCGGCGGGGTCGGCCTTCGCTCCGCCCGGCCAGGGCACGTCGACGTAGAGCTGGTTCGGATCCTCGTCGTTCGCGACGTAGAGGTCGGGACGGCCGTCGCCGTTGGCATCGAGGAAGGTCGCACCGAGGCCGTGCGAGAAGCCCGCGGCCTCGAGGCCCGCCTGGACGCCGACCTCGTGGAAGCGGGCGCGGCCGTTCGGGCCGTTCCCTTCGTTCAGGTAGAGGAGGTCGCGAACGCCGACCAGGTTCGTCGGGAAACCTGCGAGCGACCCCGGCACCGGGTCGTAGGGACGCGAGTAGCCCGCGACGAAGACGTCCGGGCGGCCGTCGCCGTTCACGTCAGCGACCGCGACGCCCGTGTACCAGCCCGACGCAGTCATCCCTGCCGCCTGGGCGCCTTCCCGGAAAGCGCCGTTGCTCTCGTTCCACAGCAGCTTGATCCCGGTCGTCGTCGTCACCACCAGGTCGGGGCGGCCGTCGCCGTTCAGGTCCGCTCCGACGCAGCCGTCGCCCTGCACGCGGAGGCCCGCGTGGCTTTTCGCGGTGACGTCGCGGAAGCGGCCGTGGATGTTCTCGAACAGCTGGGTGGACGGCAGCCCACCGTGTCCGCTCCACCGCGCCGAGTCGGCAGTCGCATACGAGTTGACGGCGAACAGGTCCTGCCAGCCGTCGCCGTTGTAGTCGAGCCAGCAGACCCCGCCGCCCATCATCGCGGTGTAGTCGTTCGAGATTCCGTAGCGGAACGAGCCCTGGCGGAAGTCGAGGCCGACCGCCGGCGCGACATCGGTGAGCCGGATGCCGCGCAGCACAGAGCTCGCGGGCGCCTTCTCGACCCGGCGCGACTGTGCCGTCGTGGGAAGCGCCCAGTGCCCGTTCGCGGTCCGGTGGAGGCTGTAGGTGACCCCGGCGCGCTGCACCGTCGCGGTCGGCGGGCCTTGTTCCACGCCCTGGACGAGCCAGATCCGGAGCGCGCCGCTGCCCGCCGACGGCTTGGCGGCGAGGAGGTCATGGGCGACGAGCCGAGCTGTGCCGAGATCGAGCTTCGTCTGGACACCTCGTGACGGGAGGATCTGGATCGGCGGCAGGGGCCCCGACGGCAGCGCTCGAGAGGCATCCGCGACTGCCGGCGCGTTTCCGACGACCATCCCGGCTGCCGACACGGCGATCGCCGCCGACGCGACGGCGAAAACCAGCCGCCGGTCGAGCCGCGCCGGGATCAGCCGCAGAAGGGGCAGTGCGAGGCAGACGAGGGCGAGCGAACCGAGCAGCGCGACTTTCGCCGCGTACTCGGACGTCGTCGGCGCGATCAGCACGCCTGCGAGCAGTCCGAGGGACACCGCGTAGGCGACGCGACCCGTCGGAGAGCGTGGTGCCGTCTTGGGGTCGGTGATCATGAAGAAGAGGAAGACGAGCACCTCGGGCGAGGTGACGAGGACCCACCACAGGTGGAATCCCGAGATCGGGCCGAGATGCCAGCGCGCGATCATCGTGTGCCCTGCGAGCGCCAGCACGCCGATCGCAGCGGCGAACGTCGCCCAGAAGACGAGTGCCACCCGAAGCAGCTTCAGCCGCCGGAGGATGGCGAATCCGGCGGTGACGATGAGCGCGAGCGCCAGCACGAGCCAGAGCGACATCGGGCCCCACCAGAAGTCGAGGGGCGCAGCCCGAGTGCGGCCGAGCAGAAGGAAGCAGAGGACGAGACCGATGTTCGACGGGTTGAAGATGTGCGCGCCGCGCCAGCGGATCACGTGCTTCGAGAGCAGCGAGACCGCGGCGGTCCCGACGAAGATCCACCAGCCGCGCAGGCTCCACCAGTCGCCGTGCACCGTCCCGGGGACGCGCAGCACGAACGCGACCCCGTTGCCGGTGAGCATCGCGCTTGCCGGCCAGATGAGGGCGTGTTGGCCGCGCATCGCGATCGCCACCTCGAGCACGGCGGCGGTGCCGATCGCGAGCAGGATCTGGGCAATGGAGACCTCGAAGTGGAAGCCGACCTGCCCGATGACCTGGAGCGAGATGATCGTCGCGGCCAGGTGGAGGCGTGGGTCGCCGAGCTTCGGAAGCACGACCGGGTACGGCGTGCCGCGGATCACAAAGGTCGGGCCCGAAGGCGCCGGTACAGCCTGCGAGCTCATTCGCCCGCTCCATGCTAGTGCCCTGGAGACCTGTTGAAAATGGCCCGAATGGCTACAGCGAGACAGGCGCTCTGGTCGTTGCCGACCGGTGAAGCGCCTCGAGCGCCCGCGCCTGGCCGAGCGCGTCGTCTCGGCCGAGCAGCAGCTCGGCTTCGCCGCGGATCGCGTCGCTCAGGTTCTCGAGCTCGAGCCGGTACGAGTCGACGCGGTCGAGCTCGATCAGCTCGACGCGATCGTCCCGGCGCAGCTCGATGACGGGCACGTTGCAGTGCCAGGGATCGTCGAGAAAGAGGGAGCCCTCGCTGCCGACCGCCTCCAGCTCGTCGCGGTTCGCGAGAGCGGTTCCGCAGTCGAACGTCCCGATGACGTCGCCGGGAAAGCGCAGCGTCCCGGTGAAGACCCAATCGGTTCCCGAGGGCCCGTACCACGCCTCGCCCCAGACCCGCTCCGGCTCGCCTCCGAGCAGCCGTGAGCCCGAGACGTTGTAGCAGCCGACATCCATCAAGGCCCCGCCCTCGACGTCGGTGCGGAGGCGGATGTTCTCGTGGTCGTAGAGGCCGTACGAGAAGGCTGACCGGATCAGCCTGAGCTCGCCGATCGCGCCGTCGCGGATGAGCTCCACCAGCTTCGCGGTCTGCGGGTTGTGGCGGTACATGAACGCCTCGCTGAGCAGCCGACTGTTCCGCTCGGCGGCAGCGAATGCGGCGTCCACCTCCTCCGGGTGGCGCGTGAACGGCTTCTCGCAGAGCACGTGCTTGCCCGCGTCGAGCGCCTTGATCGACCATTCGGCGTGCAGCGTGTTGGGCAGCGAGATGTAGACCGCCTCGACCTCCGGGTCGGCGAGCAGCTCCTCGTACGAGCCATAGGCGCGCGGGATCTCCCACTCACGCGCGTAGGCCTCGGCCCGAGCTTGCTCGCGGCTCGCGACGGCGACCAGGTCGACCTTCTCCGAGGCGTGCGCACCGGGGATCACCATCCGGTTGATGTCGGCGGTGGAGACGATGCCCCACTTCACTGGCGAACCCATCCCCGTACTATCTCGCAGAGTGGCGCGGATCGGCGTCGGGATGCTCGGCTACGCGTTCATGGGGAAGGCGCATTCCAACGCGTTCCGGAAGATCCCCTACATCACGTGGCCGCCGCCGCTCGAGCCCGAGCTGATCGGGATCGCCGGCCGAAACGAGGAAGCCGTCGGTGTGGCCGCGGAGCGCTACGGCTGGGAGTACGCAACCACCGACTGGCTCGAGCTCGTCGCCGACGAGCGGATCGGCCTCTTCGACAACGGCGGCCCGAACTCGCTGCATGCCGAGCCGACGATTGCCGCAGCGCGGGCGGGCAAGCACGTCGTCTGCGAGAAGCCGCTCGGCCGCGACGCGGAGGAGAGCCACGAGATCTGGAAGGCCGTCGCCGAGACCGGGGTCAAGCACATGTGCGGCTTCAACTACCGGTTCGTTCCCGCGGTGCGGCTTGCCCGCGAGATGGTGGAGGGGGGCGAGCTCGGCGAGGTGCGCCACTTCCGCGGCCGCTACCTGCAGGACTGGGGCGACGACCCCTCGCTCGACACGTGGCGCTTCGACGCGGATGCAGCCGGCTCCGGCGCCCTCGGCGATCTGATGACACATGTCGTCGACCTCGCACGGTTCCTCAACGGCGAGATCGAGACGGTCTCCGGCTTCGCGCACACGTTCCTGCCGGGGCGGAAGGTCGACGACGCGGTCGAGGCCGCGGTCGGCTTCGCGAACGGATCGGTGGGCACGCTGGAGGCGACCCGCTTCGCGCACGGGCGCCGCAACGCGTTCCAGTGGGAGATCAACGGCACGAAGGGGTCGCTCGCCTTCGACATGGAGCGGCTGAACGAGCTCCAGGTCTTTCGCGCCGACGGCGATCGCGCACGTGGCTTCAAGACGGTGCTCGTGTCCGAAAGCGACCATCCGTTCTGGGAGCACTGGTGGCCGCCGGGGCACATCATCGGCTGGGGTGACACGTTCGTCCACGAGCTGCACCACTTCCTCGGGGCAGTCGCCGGTGAGCACGAGGTCGCGCCGTACGGCGCCGACTTCGAGGACGGGTACCGCGCCTCCGAGGTCTGCGACGCGATCGTCCGCTCCGGCGAGACCGGGCAGCGCGAAACGGTCTCGTACCGCTCGCTCTAGACGCGGCGGCACGCGGGCTAAACTTGGGCCTCCCCGCCGACGTAGCTCAGCTGGTAGAGCACATCACTCGTAATGATGGGGTCGGGAGTTCGAGTCTCCCCGTCGGCTTCCGCTACGGGCGCGAGCGTCTAGCCGAAGCGGGCGACGGCGCGAGCGCGGCGCTTCTCCGCCTCGACCTCGCGGTCTTTCGGCGGTGCGGCGGTCACGAGATCGGCCAGCAGGTGCTGCGTGACATGGGCGATCTCGTGGACGGCGCGATCGAAGGCTGCCTCGTTCGCCTGCGACGGCTTGGTCATCCCGCTCACCTTGCGCACGTACTGCAGCGCGGCGGCGTGGATCTCCTCGTCGCTCGTCTCGGGCTCGAAGTTGTAGAGGGTGCGGATGTTCCGGCACATGGCCGGAGCCTATTGGAGGCCGGCGGTGTGCTGGTCGGCCTGCGGCACGAGCGGGATGCCGTCGTCGACCAGAGCGATCGTGTGCGCCTCCGCCGTCAGCGCCGCGTCGAGGTCGACCTGCGTCGGCGCGATCGGGGACGTGCAGTAGGGGCACACCTGCCAGAGAGGCTCGAGGGGCGCATGGCACTTCGCGCACGGCTGGCGGAGCATCGTGGCGCACACCGGGCACGCGAGGTAGTCGGCCCGGACTGTCGAGCTGCAGACGGGGCAGGTCGGTCGCGCCTGCGCGAGCTGCTGCTCGAGCGCCTGCAGCTCGGCGCGCCGGATGCGCACGTCCTCGAGCGTCTCGGCAGGCCGGAACAGCAGGTAGACGACCGGCCCGATGTACGGCGGCACCAGCCCGAGCAGCGTGGCGAGGAAGACGAGGAACCGGTCCTTGATCCGCCGGCGGGCGTCCTTGTGCACCCAGAACGCGAGCGCGAGCCAGAAGACGACGGCGAGCAGGATCGCGACGTTCCGTGCGACCACGAAACCGGTCGAGTGGAGAAACTCGTGGATTCCGTGGAGGGTCACGGACGACAAGATCCCCGCCCCGACGCCGCGCAAACGCCGAAGCGCCCGAGGCGTTCCTATCATCGCTGCATGGCCGAGCTTCGCACCGAGCGCCTGCTGCTGCGGCAGTGGCGCGACGAGGATCTCGAGCCGTTCGCGAAGCTCAACGCCGATCCCGAGACGATGCGCTACTTCCCGGCGCCGCCGTCGCGCGAGGAGAGCGACGGGCTCGCCGAGCGCGCGCGCCGGCAGATCGAGGAGGAGGGCTGGGGGCTCTGGGCCGTCGAGGTCGCGGGCGGCGCGAGCTTCGTCGGATTCGTCGGCCTCGCGCGCCCGACCTTCGAGGCGCGCTTCACGCCCGCCGTCGAGGTCGGCTGGCGGCTCGCGCGCGAGCACTGGGGCTACGGCTACGCGACCGAGGCCGGCCTCGAGGCCCTCGCCTACGGCTTCGAGGAGCTCGGTCTCGAGGAGATCGTCTCCTTCACCTCGCGGCTCAACGAGCCGTCGTGGCGGGTGATGGAGCGGCTCGGGATGAGCCGCGACCCGTCCGAGGACTTCGAGCATCCGCGCGTGCCGGCCGGCCATCCGCTACGGCCGCATGTGCTCTACAGGCTGACACGGTCCGATTGGACTGTTTCTCGCGCCGCTGTTTCAAGCACAATGGTCGGCAGTGGCAGGCGATCAGGGTCGTAACGGGAGACGTCCGCCGCAGCGCCGGCAGCCGACGCGCGCGGACAATGACCTCGAGGGGCTGCTCGCTGCCCGTCGCGGGCGCCTGCGCCGCCGCAATCGCAAACGGCGCGGCATCCTGCTCTTCCTGGCGCTGCTCCTCGTCTCCGCCGTGGCGCTCCTGCTCGCCACCGTCGCGTTCACGGGGCGCCAGATCCTCCTCTCGACGTGCAGCCTCTCCGATCTCCGCCCGCTCTCGCTCGGCGAGAACTCCTTCCTCTACACCGACAACATGCGGCTGCTCGGGGTCGTCCCGTCGGCCACGAACCGGCAGCCACTGCCGCTCTCGCAGATCTCGCCGTGGCTGCCGCAGGCCACGGTGGCGATCGAGGACGCTCGGTTCTGGCAGCACGGCGCTCTCGACTACCGGGGCATCGCCCGCGCGCTCTACCAGGACGTCTCCAAGGGGCACATCGTGCAGGGCGGCTCGACCATCACGCAGGAGCTCGTGCGGAACCTCTACATCGGCAACCCGAAGCGGACGCTGTCGCGCAAGGTGAGGGAGGCCTGTCTCGCAGAGAAGATCTTCCAGAAGCTGTCGCGGAAGCAGATCCTCGCGGCGTATCTCAACGAAGTCTTCTACGGGAGGCATGCGTACGGGGCGCAGGCGGCGGCGCAGACGTACTTCTCGAAGAGCGCCTCGCAGCTTTCGCTCGTGCAGGCGGCGCTGCTGGCCGGCCTGCCGCAGGCGCCGACCACCGACGACCCGCTCGTCAGCCCCACCGCGGCGCGGCACCGGCGAAACCAGGTTCTGCACGCGATGTTCAAGAACGGCTACATCACGGCGGACAAGCTCCGGCGGGCGACGCGGAAGCCGCTGCTGCTGAAGCCCGGCCACCTCTACACCCAGCAGCACCAGCCGAACTTCTTCGGCTGGGCGACGCAGCAGCTCGCCGAGCTCCCTCACTTCGGACAGCGGCAGGTGGAGCTCGGCGGCCTCAGGGTCAGGACGACGCTGGACACGCGCCTGCAGGGGCTCGCTCTCCACGCAGTCACCTCCGTCCTGCACACCTCCACAGACCCCGCGGCGGCACTCGTGGCGATCGACCCGCGCACCGGTGCGGTGAAGGCGATGATCGACTACCTCCCGAGCGGCCGGCGGATGCAGTTCAACCTCGCGACGCAGGGCCACCGCTCGACCGGGAGCGCCTTCAAGCCGATCACGCTCTCGACCGCGCTGAGCGAGGGCGTCTCGCTCTCCTCGACCTTCTACGGTCCGCCCGAACTCTTCATCACCGACCCGCAGTGCTCGACGAACAACGGGCCCTGGGACGTCCACAACTACGGCGACGAGCAGGCCGGCACGATGAGCCTTCTCGACGCGACCGCGAACTCCGTGAACACGATCTTCGCCCAGCTGATCGCGAAGGTGGGCGTGAGGAACGTCGTCGCGATGGCGCACCGGCTCGGAGTGACGAGCCGCGGTACCTACCTCAGGCCGGTGTGTGCGATCACGCTCGGGTCGGTGGGGATCACGCCGCTCGAGCTCACCGACGTCTACGCGACGTTCGCCTCGGGCGGCATTCACCATGCGCCGCTGGCGTTCGAGAGCGTTCGTGGGCCGAACGGGAAGCTGATCCCGCTGCACACGAAGGGGCAGCGAGTCCTCGGTCCGAACGTCACCGCGGAGCTCACGTACGCGCTCCAGGGTGTGATCTCCCACGGCACCGGCGCGGCGGCCAACATCGGACGAGCCGAGGCGGGGAAGACGGGAACCGCGGAGAACTACCAGGACGCCTGGTTCTGCGGCTACGTGCCGCAACTCGCGACCTGCGTCTGGGTCGGCTATCCGCAGGGAGAGATCCCGCTCTACAACGTCGAGGGCGTAGGCGAGGTCGCCGGCGGAACGCTGCCCGCGGAGATCTGGCACAACTTCATGGGCCCCGCCGTCGCAAATCTGCCGGTCAAAGGCTTCCCGGAGCCGAACCTCAACGGCACGATCATCAGCGGCACCGGCACGTACAGCTCCTCCCAATACTCCTCGCCGTTCTCCCCGACCGGGTGAGATTCCCCGCGGCGCAGGGCATGAGCGCGTCGTGGCCCTCTACCCGCTGAACCGGGCGGACGACCTCGTCGGCGAGGCGATCGAGCGCATGGTCCGCGCGCACCATGCACGGCGCCTCCGGCGCCACGGCGGCGCGCTCGCCGTCGACCCCGTCGGGGACGGGTGGGCGGGCACCGCTTCGTTCGCGCCGCGTCCCGGCTGTGGCGTCCAGCCGTTCATAGACGGGAGCGAGGCCTTACCCCGGATCGCGGATGCGATTCGGTCGGCCCGTTCGCACGTCCACCTCGCAGGCTGGCACTTCGATCCCTCCTGCCGGCTCGGGGACGGCGGCCCGACGCTACGGGAGGCGCTCGCCGAAGCAGCCGGCCGAGTGGATGTGCGCGTGCTCGCCTGGGCCGGCGCGCCGTTGCCGCTCTTCCACCCGGACCGCGGAGAGGTACGGCAGGCGCGCGACGACCTCGTCCGGGGCACGCGGATCTCGATGGCGCTCGACGCGCGCGAGCGGCCGTTCCACTGCCACCACGAGAAGCTCGTCCTCGTCGACGACGAGGAAGCTTTCGTCGGTGGCATCGATCTGACGCGCCTGGCCGGTGACCGGCTCGACTCGAACGAGCACCCGCCCCGTGACGGGCTCGGCTGGCACGACACCGCCGTGCGGCTCGAGGGGCCGATCGTCGCGGATGTCGCACGGCACTTCCTGATGCGCTGGCGCGCGGTCGCGGACGACGAGCCGGGCGAGCCGGGAGGATCCGCCGGCCCGCCGACCTCGGGCGGGGTCGAGGCGCAGCTCGTGCGCACGGTGCCGGAGCGGCTCTACGAGCCTTGCCGGGACGGCGAGTGGTCTATCCTCGAGAGCTACCTGCGGGCGCTGCGCGCAGCGCAGCGGCTCGTCTACATCGAGAGCCAGTTCCTCTGGTCGCCGGAGGTGACCTTCGTCCTCGCCGAGAAGCTGCGCCGGCCGCCACACGACGACTTCCGGGTGATCGCGCTCCTCCCCTCGCATCCGAACAACGGCGCTGACGACAGCAGGGGGCAGGTCGGGCTCCTCATCGCGGCCGACAAGGAGTCCGGAGACGACACGACCCGCTTCCTCGCCTGCACGCTCTACCAGCCGGGCCCCGGGGGTCGCCCGGTCTACGTCCACTCGAAGGCGGCCGTGGTCGACGACACGTGGCTGACCGTCGGCTCGGCGAACCTCAACGAGCACTCGCTCTTCAACGACACGGAGGCGAACGTCGTAGTCCGCGACCCGGCGCTCGCGCGCGAGCTACGGCTGAGACTGTGGGAAGAGCACCTCGAGCGGCCGCGCGGGGACGTCGACGGCGACCCTGCGCGGGTCTTCGACGAACGATGGAAGCCGCTCGCCGAGGAGCGGCTCGAGCGACGGAAGCGGGACGGCTGGGCCGACGGGAAGCTGACGCTGCTTCCGGGCGTCTCCCGCCGCACCGAGGCGCTCTGGGGCCCGCTCAACGGGCTTTTCGTCGACGGCTGATCCGGGCGAAGAGCTGCGCTCTTCGCCCGATCGTCAAGGAACTCCACCGGCCGGAGAGTGCGATCTCCGGCCGGCTCCGTGCTGAGAGCACATGAGGGCTGACGCAAGGTTCAGGCCGCGCTTACGTCGCGAGCGCGCATGCCGCCTGTGGCGGCGTGCCCGCTCGCGAGGATTCGGCGGTGTCGTAACGCACCGTTACGCCATCGCCTTTGCCGCGGTCAGACTTCGAGGCCGTTTCAATCGACCACCTGGGCAAAGGACAGGCCGCATTGCGCTCGCGCCGGCCTGCGCCGCGCGCGAGCGCACCGGGTAGCGGTCACCGCAGGTCTCGTGGGCTTAGGCTAGAAGCCCGCTTTACAAGGCGACTCGCCGAGCTTGGTCTGCACCGCGGGCTCGAGCGCCTCGAGGGCTTCGAAGCAGTCGTGGCAGAGGCCGACTGCGCTCTTCGCCTTGCGGATGAGCAGCGCACGCTCGTCCACCGGCAGCACACCGATCGAGAGCAGGAAGCGGTTCAGCTCCAATTCGAGCGCCTTCGGGCCTACCTCGTGAACCGTCTTCAGCGGCGCCTCGAGCCGGTGCATGTCGACGATCATGCGCTTCGCGCGCCGGATCACGCGCCGCTGCTTCGCCGAGAGCGTGCACTTCGGAGCCGCGCGGGCCGCGCGCGTCGTCGTCCGGGGATGCGAGCCGCCGCCGCAGCCGGCCGCGATCACGACGGTCGCGGCGAGCACTGTCCCGGCGACGGCCTTTGCCGTCAAATCTGCCAGTTTCCCTCCCGGATCAAGGGGATTCTCCGGCCGGCCGCGTTGACGCCGGTCGCCTCGAGCTCAGGGCCTCCGATCATGACGTCGAGGTGGATCGCCGAGCGGTTCACGCCGCGCGCCGGAGTCTCGGAGCGCGTGCCGCCGAAGCCGCTGCCGAACGCAATGTGGGCCGCCGCGTTCTCGTCGAGCAGCGTGTTGTAGTAGATCCGGCCGGTCTGGCCGATGCGCGACGAGGCGTCGACGAGCGCGACCTCACCGAGTCGCCGGCCCATCTTGTCGGTGTCGATGTACGCGGCGACGAAGTCGCGATCGTCGTCCGAGTCGGCCTCGAGCCGGACGAGCCGGCCGTTCGAGAACTCGCCGCGGAGCCCGTGAATGAGCCGGCCGCGAAACGAGAGAGGGAACGTGCAGCGGAACGCCCCGTTCGTCGCCCGCGGATCGGGGCTCGTGAAGGTCTCCTCGGTCGGCATGTTCGGCGCGAGCGTTCGGCCGTCGACGAGAGTCTCCGGGCCGCCGATCCAGAGCGTGTCCGCGACGAGGCCGAGGTCGAGCGCGGTGCCAGGCCCGCGCAGCTCGAGCCGCGTAAGGCCCAGCTTCGTCAGGCGCGCAGAGCGTCGGCGGAGCGTACGCAGGTGCTTGAGCCAGCCGCTCGTCCCCTTTCCGTCCTCGTCGGCGAGCCGACAGAAGCGGAGGAGGTCGCCGGCGAGGCGGCGCTTCGCTTCGAGTGAATCGAGCTCCGGATAGACGCGCCCCGCCCACTGGTCGGTCGGCCAGCCGGCGATCGTCCAGCGCGACCGCATGTTCAGCTGCGCGCGGCGCAGGAACGCCGTCTGCTTCGCGAGCCGCGAGTAGTCGGTCGCAATCCGCTCGGGAGGGATGCCGTCGAGGTAGCCGGCCTCTCCCTCGCCTGTGATTGCAGCGAGTGCCCCGCTAGGCCCCGCGACCTCGCGGAGCCGCCGGCGCGACCACGGCGAGAGCGCGCCGATCGCGTCGTCCGTGGCGTGCAACAGCTTCGCGCGCATGACAAGGGGGTCGGCGGTGACGACGTCGACGAACAGCGCGCCGGCGCGGTATGCGGACTCCGCGACCGCGACGAACAGCTCGCGATGCTCGGGCTCGCCTTGGACGACGAGCGTGTCGCCGTCGCCGATCCCGAGCGACGCGCGGACGATCGCATCGGCGTAGCGTGCGAGCGACTCGGGCGACAGCAGCGGTTCGCGCACCATCAGCGAGCGGCTTCGAGCGCCTCCGCAACCGTGTCGTGGACGAGGAAGTGGCGGTCGAGGCCCGACACCTCCAGCGCCCGCCGGGTCTCGAGGCCGGGCGAGGCCAGACGGAAGCCCCGACGGTCTGCCATCCTCGACCGCGCCTCGATCAGCACGCCGAGCGCGGTCGAGTCGATGAAGCGCACCTCCTCGAGGTCGACCACGAGGACCTTCGGCTCCGAGGCGCACGCGTCGAGAAGTGCGCTCCGCACCTCCTCGGAGTTGTAGAGGTCGAGCTCGCCCGCGAGGGAGACGACGACCGCCCCGTCCTGCCGGTCGACTCCGGCCACCGCCGCCTCACGTCCTCCGGACGCTCCGGGGCCCGGTGCTCCCGCGTCGGTCAAGCTGCCCTCCCTTTTCTCGGCCCGCGCGCGGCGCCCGCCGCCCGCGCGGCCATTCAAGCAAGAATGCTCGCGTGGAAGTCGCCGAGATCGCAGAGCGTGCCGCCGGCGAGAACTTCCCGGTCGGCTCGGTGCTCTTTCCGCGCTCGCTGCGGCCGCACATCCGGTCGCTCTACTGCTACGCGCGGCTCGTGGACGAGCTCGGCGACGCCTACGACGGCGACCGGCTGGTCGCCCTCGACGAGCTCGAGGGGGAGGTCGACGCTGCCTTCGCAGGCGAGGCGACATGGCCGGTCCTGCGGAACGTGCAGCCGACGATCCGCGAGTTCGATCTGCCGCGCGAGCCGTTCCTGCGGCTGATCGAGGCGAACCGCATGGACCAGCGCGTGAGCGAGTACGAGACGTGGGCGGAGCTGAAGCACTACTGCATCCACTCGGCCGACCCCTGCGGCCGGCTCGTGCTCGGCGTCCTGCGCCGGATCGACGACCCGGAGCTGGTCGCTGCGAGCGATTCCGTGTGCACCGGGCTCCAGCTCGTGAACTTCCTCCAGGACGTGCCCCGAGACCTCGAGCTCGGCCGCATCTACCTTCCCGCCGAGGATCGCCATGCCTTCGGCGATCCGCAGCTCGACCGGCCGACGGATGAGCTGCGCGAGCTGCTCCGCTTCGAGGCCGGGCGCGCCACCGAGCTTCTCGCGGCGGGAGACGTGCTGCGCGTGCGGGTCGGGGGGCGGCTCGGCCGTGCGGTCGCGCTCTTCGCCCGGGGCGGGCTCGCCGCGCTCGATGCGCTCGAGTCGGCAGGCTGGGACGTGTTCAGCCGTCGCCCGCGGCCGTCGCGCGCGCGCCTCGCGCGCGAGGCTGCGCTCGTCCTGGTGCGATGAACGTTCAGGAGGCGTACGCCGAGGTCGAGCGCATCACACGGCGCGAGGCGAAGAACTTCGCGTACGGAATCATGGTGTTGCCGCGGGAGAAGCGGCAGGCGATCGCCGCGATCTACGCCTTTGCCCGCAGGGTCGACGATGTGGCCGACGGTGAGCTGGCGCCGGAGGAGAAGCGCGCCCGCCTCGAGGAGCTTCGGGCGGCGCTCGACGGCGAGCCGGCAGGACCCGGTGTTCGTTGCGCTGCGCGACGCGCGCGAGCGCTTCGGCATCCCGCGCCCGCCACTCGCCGCGCTCGTCGACGGTGGGCTGCAGGACATCGACCAGTCCACCTACGCCGATTTCGCCGAGCTCCGCGGCTATTGCGAGAAGGTCGCGGGCGCGGTCGGGCTCGCCTGTGTGCCGGTCTACGGATCCGACGACACCGAGCATGCGATGACGCTGGGGATCGCGCTCCAGCTGATCAACATCATCCGCGACGTCGACGAGGACCGGTGGCTGGGTCGGGTCTATCTGCCGCAGGACGAGCTCGCCGCGTTCGGCGTCGAGGAGCTCGCCCCCTCGGCCGAGTTTCGCGACCTGATGGCCTTCGAGGCCGAGCGGGCCCGCGCGTATCTGGCCGAGGGGCTGCTCCTGCTCCACTCGCTCGACCGCCGGAGCGCCCTCTGCGTGCGCACCTTCGCGGGGCTTTACCGCGAGACGCTCGACCGAATCGAGGCGGGGGGCTTCGAGGTCTTCGGCGAGAAGACGAGGCTTTCGACTCCACGCAAGCTCGTGGTCGTGGCGAAAGGACTGGTCCGATGAAGGTGGCCGTGGTCGGCGGGGGCCTCGCGGGCCTCGCTGCGGCCCTCGAGCTCGTCGACGCCGGCCATGCCGTGACGGTGCTCGAGGCGCGGCCGACGCTCGGCGGCGCCGTGCAGACGCTGCCCGAGCGCGAGGGCGATCCCGAGCCGCCTCCCGACAACGGGCAGCACATTGCGTTGGGCTGCTTCACGGAGTACCTGCGCTTCCTCGACCGGATCGCCGAAGGAGGCTCGTACCTCCGCACACGGCTCGCGCTGCCGGTGCTCGACGAAGAAGGCACGGCCGCGGCGATCGCACCGAGCCTTCCCGCACTGCTCGCCTACAAGCACTTGCCGCTTCGCGAACGGCTCCGACTCCCGATCACGACTCTCCGGCTGCGGTCGGCGCGGTCGCAACCGCAAGAGTCGTTCGGGGTATTGCTCAGACGGCTGGGCGAGACGAGCAACTCCATAGATCGCTTCTGGGACGTCTTCGTGCGGCCGGCGCTCAACCTCCGCTGCGACGAGGTGGACGCCGGCGCGGGACTCTTCACCGTCCGCACGGCACTACTCGGCCCGCGGGCGAACAGCGACCTCATCCTCCCGACGAGACCGCTCGGCCTGATGCACGGGGACGCTGCGGGTCGTGCGCTCGCGGCTGCCGGTGCGACCCTCGTCACCGAGGCGCGTGTGGCCTCGCTCGACGAGCTCGATGCCGATGCCGTGGTCGTCGCGACACCGCCGCGGGAGAGCGCGCGCCTGCTCGGCGACCCGGAGCCCGCGCTCGAGGACTCGCCGATCGTCAGCGTCCATCTCTGGTTCGACCGGCCGTTGCTCGACCGGCCGCTCGCCGCGCTGCTCGGCTCGGACGCGCACTGGGTGTTCGACCGCGGCGCGCTCACCGGGAACCCGCCCCGGCGCGGGCAGTACCTCACCGTGGTCTCGAGCGGCGTGCCCGAGCTGCTCGACGTGCGAGGGCGCGGGCTCGTCGAGCGGGTCGCGGGACAGCTCATCGCGCGGCTCGGCGAAGCAGAGCTGCTCTGGTCGCGCGTCAGCCGCGAGCCGCACGCGACGGTCGCGCTCAGGCCGGGCGTGCACAGACCGGGGGTGGAGACCTCCCGCGCCAACGTCGCCCGCGCCGGCACGTGGACCGACACGGGCTGGCCGGCGACGATGGAAAGCGCGATTCGCAGCGGCCGCCGGGCGGCTCAGCACATCTTGAGCAGCGCTTCCGCCAGAGTTACGGCGTGAGCGCCACCGCAGAGCTGACCCAACTCGACGCCGCAATCGAGCGCGGGACGCGTCGGCTGCTCGAGCTGCAGCGGCCCGACGGGATCTGGATCGGCGAGCTCGAGTCGAACGTGACGATGACCGCGCAGCACCTCTTCTGGAACCACTACCTCGGCCTGCGCACCCCGGGGCTCGACCGGGGGATCGCCAACGAGCTCATGGCCCGGATGCGCGACGACGGCACGTGGTCGATCTGGTTCGAAGGCCCGCCCGACCTGTCCACCTCGATCGAGGCCTACGTTGCCTGCCGGCTCGCGGGCGTCGATCCCGGGCCGCGCGCGCTCGAGTTCATCCGCCGCGGGGGCGGGATACCCAGGAGCCGGCTGTTCACGAAGTGCTTCCTCGCCCTGCTCGGCCAGTGGCCCTGGCAGAGGATGGTGCCGATCCCGCCCGAGCTCGTCCTCCTGCCGCCGAGCTCGCCGTTCTCGATCTACGACTTCTCGTGCTGGGCGCGGCAGACGTTCGTCGCGCTCGCGGTGGCGCAGTCGCTTCGCCCAGTCCGGCCGGCCGATCTCGACCTGAGCGCCATCGGCGCGATCCCGGGACGGACGCGGCCGCCGGGGCCGCCGGGGACCCTCCGCCGGCGGGCGGTGGCCGTCGCCGAGCGCTGGATCCGGGAGCGGCAGGAGGCGGACGGCTCGTGGGCCGGGATCCAGCCGCCGTGGGTGTGGGGGATCATCGCCCTCGCGGCCCTCGGCTACGGCCTCGACGACCCGACGCTCGGCAAGGCGGTGGAGGGGTGGCGCGGCTTCATGGTCGAGGACGGTGAACGGCTGCGGCCCGAGGCGTGCCAGTCGCCCGTCTGGGACACCGGGCTGGCGCTGCTCGCGCTTCGTTCCTGCGGCGTCCCCGACGACCACCCGCAGCTCGCTCGCGCCGGCGAGTACCTCCTCTCGCAGGAGGTGCGAGTCAAGGGTGACTGGGCGATCCGAAGGCCGGACCTCGCTCCCGGTGGCTGGGCCTTCGAGTACGAGAACGACAACTACCCCGACCTGGACGACACCGCAGTCCTGCCGCTCGCGCTCTACGGGATGGGCATCGGCGAGGAGGCCGCGATCGAGCGCGGCGTCGAGTGGCTCGTCGGGATGCAGTCGCGCGACGGCGGCTGGGGGGCCTTCGACGTCGACAACAGCTCGATGTGGCTCTACAAGGTCCCGTTCTGCGACTTCGGCAAGGTGACCGACGAGCCGAGCGCCGACGTCACTGCCCACGCGGTCGAGACGCTCGGCACCCTGGGCATCCACGCTGACGCGGCCGGCCGCGGTGTCGACTGGCTCCTCGCCGAGCAGGAGAAGGACGGCTCGTGGTTCGGCCGCTGGGGCGTCAACCACCTCTACGGCACCGGAGCCGTGCTCCCGGGTCTCGAGGCGGGCGGGATCCCGCACGACCATCCCTCGATGCGCCGCGCCGTCGCCTGGCTCGACTCCGTCCAGCAGGAGAGCGGCGGCTTCGGGGAGGACATCCGCTCCTACGCCGATCCTGCGTGGCGTGGCCGGGCGAATTTCACCACGGCGTCGCAGACGGCCTGGGCGCTACTGGCCTACGCGGCCGCAGGAAACGCTGAGCATTCCAGCACCCGCCGGGCGGCAGACTATCTCTGTGCCGCGCAGCGCACGGACGGAGACTGGGACGAGGAGCACTTCACCGGCACAGGATTCCCGCTCGATTTCATGATTCGGTATCACCTCTACCGCATCACGTTTCCCCTACTGGCACTCGGACGACTGAGAGAAAGGTTGGCTGGATGAAGTTCCCGCTCGCATCGACGGTTTCCATCGGCAAGTACGTCGCGGCGCAGCAGCGGAAAGGCGAGCGCTATCCGCTCGTGCTGATGCTCGAGCCGACGCTCGCGTGCAACATCGCCTGCATCGGCTGCGGGAAGATCCGCGAATACGAGTCGAACCGCGCGCGCCTCTCGGTCGAGGAGTGCGTCGATGCGGCCGTCCAGTGCCCCGCTCCCGTCGTCTCGATCTGCGGCGGCGAGCCGCTGGTCTACAAGGGAATCGACGAGGTCGTGCCACAGGTTCTGGAGCTCGGCAAGACGATCGAGCTCTGCACGAATGCGTTGCGGCTCGAGCAGTGCCTCGACTGGTTCGAGCCGTCGAACCGGCTGAGCTTCGTCATTCACCTCGACGGGATGCGCGAGATCCACGACTACGTCTGCGACTACCCGGGGCTCTGGGACATCGCCATCGACGCGATCAAGACGGCGCGCGCGCGCGGCTTCCGCGTCACGACGAACACGACGATCTTCAAGGAGACCGAGGTCGGCGACGTGATCGAGATGATGCGCTACCTCACCGATGACGTCGGGATCGACGGGATGATGATCGCGCCCGGCTACCAGTACTCGCAGATCGACCCGGCGCTGACGATGACGCGCGACGAGCACGAGGAGAAGTTCCGGGCGATCCGCTCCGCGACGAAGGAGCACGGCTACCGCTGGATCGCCTCGCCGATCTACCAGGACTTCCTCACCGGCAAGCGCGATCTCACGTGCGCGCCGTGGGGCTCGATCACGCGTAACCCGTACGGCTGGAAGGGACCGTGCTACCTCCTCACCGACGGCATCTTCCCGACGTACGAGGCGCTGCTCGAGGGCATGGAGTGGGAGGCCTACGGCCCCGGCAACGACCCGCGGTGCGAGCATTGCGCGATCCACTGCGGCTTCGAGCCGTCGGCGGCATACGAGGCCTCGAGCAGCCTGAAGGAGACCGTACGGAGCCTTGCGTGGACGCTGACGGGCTGACCTTCACCTGCGCGACGAGCGCGGAGGAGCGCGTCGCGCGCCGGCTCGGCCTGAACACGGTTCGTGTCGGCCTCCGGCGCGGCGAACGGCGTCCCCGAGGGCCGGCTCGTCTCGTTCGGGCTCGCCGGCTCGCTCGGCGAGCTGCGCGTCGGCGACGTGCTCGACGCGACGCGCGTGGTCGACGAGACCGGCGCCACGCTCTGGGAAGGGCCCGGGCTCGGCGTGCGCGGCGCCCGCATGGGCGTCGTCCTCGGGGGCGACGTCCTCGTGCACGACACCGCAGAGCGCGCGCGGCTCCAGGAGGCGAGCGGTGCCGACGCCGTCGACATGGAGAGCGGCGTGCTCGCGCGGAGCGGCCGCCTCGCCGGCGTGCTGCGCGCGATCTCCGACGACGCCGGCAGCGCCGTCGAAGGAGTGGACGGAACGGTGCACGCCGACGGCCGCACCAACGTCGCCGGCCTCCTGCGCTGGATCGCGATCCGTCGGGGCGACTCGCTCCGTGCGATGCGCGACGCCCTGCGCGCGCTGAAGGCTCTCGAAGAGGCAGTGGCGTGAGAGGCCGCGTCCTCCTTGCTGCGCCGCGCTCCTTCTGCGCCGGGGTCGACCGCGCGATCGAGATCGTCGAGCGGCTGCTCGAGCAGTACGGGCCGCCGGTCTACGTCCGCCACCAGATCGTCCACAACGAGCACGTCGTGCGCCGCCTCGAGCAGCTCGGCGCCGTCTTCGTCGAGGACGAGGGGGAGATCCCGGAGGGCGAGATCTGCGTTCTCTCGGCCCACGGTGTCGCGCCTGCGGTCAAGGAGAACGCACAGCGGCGCGGGCTGCGGGTCGTCGACGCGACGTGCCCGCTCGTGAACAAGGTGCACGCCGAGGCGAGGCGCTACGCCGACAGCGGCCACCTCGTCGCCCTCGTCGGCCACAAGAATCACGTCGAGGTGATCGGGACGCTCGGCGAGCGGCCGGACTCGACGGTCGTGATCGAGTCGCCGGAGCAGGCACGCGAGCTCGACACGGAGAAGCCCGTCGCGGTCATCACGCAGACGACGCTCTCGCTCGACGACGTGGCTCCGATCGTGGATGCGCTCGGGGATCATCTCGGCACGCTGCGGCGGCCGCATGCGGACGACATCTGTTACGCGACGCAGAATCGCCAGGACGCGGTGAAGGCGATGGTCGCGAGCGGTGCGACGCTCGTGCTGGTGATCGGCTCCGAGACGAGCTCGAACGCGCAGCGGCTCGTCGAGGTCGCGCAGGCCGCAGGCGCGCAGGCGACGCTCGTCGACGGCGAGAGCGAGCTCGATCCCCAGCTCCTCGACGGCCACGAGACGATCGGCCTCACCGCGGGTGCATCGACGCCCGAGGAGCTCGTGCGTGCAACGGCGGCGCGGCTCGCCGAGGCGGGCTACGCGCTGCCGGAGGAGATCGAGGTAGCGAAGGAGGACGTCCATTTCAGGCTCCCCAAGGAGGTAGCGCAGGCATGACGAGCGTCGAAGTCCCGTACTCGATCGCCGCGGCCCTCCCGTCGCTGTCGGTGATGGACATCACGAACGACGTCTCGCGCGAGGTCGCCGGCTCGGGGGTGACCGCCGGCATCGCGTACCTCCATGCCGACAGCGATCTCTCGCTCGTGCGCGTGCAGGAACGCGAGACGGGGTTCTTCGAGGATCTCGAGTCGCTGCTCGAGCGTGTCGTGCCCGGGAAGCTGCGGTCACGTGAGCGGCTGCTCGCCTTCATGCTCGGGCCGCGCTCGGAGCAGGTGCCGTTCGTGGACGGGATTCTCTGCCTCGGCCAGTGGCAGCGGATCCTTCTCTTTTCGCTCGACGCGCAGCACCGCCCGGACTGGACGCTGACGCTGCTCGGTTAGGGGTACCGTCCGGGCTGGAATGCTCGTCCTGACTCGCAGCGAAGTCGAGGAGCTGCTCGACCTCGACGCGCTCCTCGACGCACTCGCGGCCGCGCATGCCGAGCTCTCCACCGGGCAGGCGTCGCTCGTGCCGCGCGTCGGAGCGTTCGCCGGCGAGGCCGGCATCCTCGGGGCTATGCCCGCCTACGTTCCCTCGAGCGGTCTGGGCTGCAAGCTCGTCACGCTCTTTCCGGGCAACCGCGACCGCCCCACCCATCAGGCCGTCATCGCTGTCTTCGACGCGGCGACGGGCACGCCGGCGGCGCTCATGGACGGGACGTACATCACCGCCATGCGGACCGCGGCGGCGGCGGCGCTCGCCGCGCGGCTCCTCGCCCGACCGGAGGCGCGGGTGCTCGCGATCCTCGGCACCGGCGTGCAGTCCCGCTCGGCGCAGGAGATGTTCCCGCGCGCGCGCGACTTCGCGGAGGTGCGGGTCGCAGGACGCGGCGAGTTCGAGGAGGCCGTCCGTGGCGCCGACGTCGTCCACGCGACGACGGCCTCGCCGGAGCCGGTCGTCCGTTTCGAGTGGCTGAGCCCGGGCGCGCACGTCAGCTCGGTGGGGTATGGCGCGGGCGGCTCGGAGCTCGATCCGGCGATCGTCGAGCGCGCCGACGTCGTCGTCGTCGAGCAGCGCGACTCGGCGTTCGCGCCGCTGCCGGCCGGCGCGCCCGAGCTGGCGCCGCGCGGCCGCGACGGGGTGATCGAGCTCGGCGAGATCATCGCCGGCACGAGGGCCGGTCGCAGCTCGCACGATCAGATCACGCTGTACAAGTCGGTCGGCGTTGCCGTCCAGGACCTCGCCGCGGCGACACTCGTGCTCGCCGCTGCGCGGGAACGTGGCGCCGGCCAGGAGATCGAGCTGGAGGAGATCAGCGTATGAGCAGCAACGACTTCAAGCCGGGCCTCGAAGGGATCGTGGCGGTCGAGACCGAGATCATGGAGCCCGACCGTGAAGGCGGGATGCTTCGTTACCGCGGCGTCGACGTCGAGCCGCTGATCGGCAGGTACCCCTACGAAAACGTCTGGGGCCTGCTCGTCGACGACGACATCGAGTCGCGGATGCCCCTGCCCGAGCCTTTCGATCCGGCCGGCCTGACCGGGCATGCGCCGGCCGACCTGCAGGCGCAGACGGCGCGGCTGTCGGGCCTCTGGGGGCTCGGCAAGCTGAACGAGATCTCCGACGACGAGGCGCGGCAGGACCTCGGCCGCCTCTCGGGCCAGATGATGTCGATCGTGGCGCGGTCGGCGCGGCTGGCCGACGGGCACGAGGATGAGGTTCCGGCCGAAACAGTCGCCGAGGGAAAGACGGCCGCCGAGCGGTTCCTCCTCCAGTGGCGCGGCCACGCCGATCCCAGGGCCGTCCAGCGCGATCGACACCTACTGGATCTGCACGGCCGAGCACGGTCTCAACGCCTCCACCTTCACCGCGCGCGTCGTCTCCTCCACCGGAGCGGACTGCGGCGCCGCGCTCTCGGCGGCGGTCGGCGCGCTCTCGGGCCCGCTCCACGGTGGGGCGCCCGCGTACGTGAAGCCGATGCTGGAGGAGGTCGAGGCGATGGGCGACCCCGAGAAGTGGGTGCGCGACACGCTCGACGCGGGCAAGCGGATCATGGGCTTCGGGCACCGCGTCTACCGCGCCGAGGACCCGCGGTCCCGGATCCTGAAGCAGACCGCCCGCGAGCTCGGCTCTCCGCAGATCCAGATCGCCGAGCGCCTCGAGGAGGCGGCGCTGGCCGAGCTCGAGCGGCGCAAGCCGGACCGTCCGTTGAAGACGAACGTCGAGTACTACTCGGCCCTCGTCCTCGACATCGCCGAGGTCCCGCCGCCGCTTGCGCCTGCGATGTTCGCGTGCTCGCGCGTCGCCGGCTGGTCGGCGCACATTCTCGAGCAGAAGCGCACGGGGCGGCTCTTCCGGCCGTCGGCCCGGTACGTCGGTCCGGGCGCACGGTCGCTGCAGGAGGCCTAGGCTGCTCGTCGTGAGACGGATCGCACTCGTCCTCGTCCCGGTGCTCCTGCTCGCCGCCTGCGGCGGCGGGAGCAAGAGCGGCGGGGACGCGAGCGCGCAGATCAAGCGCGCCTACCAGCAGTTCTTCTCGAGCAAGACCGCGCTTTCGACGCGCGTCGGCCTGCTCCAGAACGGCTCGAGGTTCACCCCGGTCATCTCGGCGCTCGCGAACAACCCGCTCGCGAGCAACACGAGCGCGACCGTGTCGTCGGTGAAGCTCGAGGGCAAGAACAAGGCGAACGTCGTCTTCACGGTGAACGTCGGGGGCAGCCCGTTCCTCGAGAACAAGCCGGGCACCGCAGTCCGCGTCGGCGGCAAGTGGAAGGTCGGTTACGCCAGCCTCTGCAAGCTGATCGCGCTCGAGGGGTCGCCGCCGGCGGCGTGCAACTCCGGCTGAGTCATTCTCGGTCGGCCGCCCTCGCGGCCGTCTGCGCGATTCTCTTCCTCACCTTCCTCGACAACACGATCGTCAGCGTCGCGCTCGCGGACATCCAGTCGTCGCTCAGCGTCAGCGTCACCGGCCTGCAGTGGATCGTCGACGGCTACATGCTCACGTTCGCCGCGCTGATGCTGACGGGAGGGACGCTCGGCGACCTCTTCGGGCGGAAGAAGGTGATGCTCGGCGGCGTCGGCCTCTTCTGCGTCGGCTCCGTGATGGCCGCCGTCGCCCCCGGCAGCGGGCTCCTCATCGCCGGTCGCGTCGTGATGGGCGTCGGCGCGGCCGGGTCGGAGCCCGGAACGCTCTCGCTCATCCGGCACATCTACCCCGAGCGCGAGGAGCGGGCGGTAGCGCTCGGCGTCTGGGCGGCCGTCTCGGGGCTCGCGCTCGCGCTGGGCCCCGTGCTCGGTGGCGTGCTCATCGAAGGGGCCGGCGGCTGGCGGAGCATCTTCTGGTTCGGCCTCGGCTTCGGGGCGCTGGCGCTCGTCCTCGCCGCGGTGACGCTCACCGAGAGCAGCGACCCCGAGGGACGGAAGCTCGACGTGCCCGGGCTCGCCGCGGGCGCCGGGGCGATCATCGCCGCGACGTTCGCCGTCATCGAGGGCGAGAACCGCGGCTACGGGACGTGGTGGATCGACGGTCTCTTCGTGCTCGCCGGTGTTCTCGTCGTCGCCTTCGTCGAGATCGAACGGAGGGCGCCGGACCCGGTGCTGAAGCTCGAGTTCCTGCGCAACCCGACCTTCACGGCCGCAAACGTCGTCGCCTTCGCCACGAACCTGTCCGTCTTCTCCGTCTTCTTCTTCACGGCGCTCTACCTGCAGCTGATCACCGACTTCTCGGGCTTCCAGATCGCTGCGGTGTTCACGTCGCTCGCCGTGGCGATGATCGTGGCGGGACCGCTTGCCGGCCGCTGGACAGCCCGGGTCGGACCGCGGGTGCCGATGGTGCTCGGCTGCGTCATCGCGGGCGTCGGTCTCCTCCTCGTCGACCGCCAGCTCACGGCGACGACGAGCGTCGCTGCCCTCGCGTGGCCGCTCGCGATCGCCGGCCTCGGCTTCGGGATCGCGCTCGTCACGATGACCGCGTCGGTGCTCGGGCTCGTCCCGGCCGAGCAGTCAGGCATGGCCGCCTCGACCGTGAACACGAGCCGGGAGCTCGGTGGCGTCTTCGGGGTCGCCGTCCTCGGCGCGGTTCTCAACGCCCAGCTCACCAGCGGGCTCACCGAGAAGCTCGTGAAGCTCGGGATCCCGGTGCAGTTCCGGCAGATCGTGATCCGGTTCGTGACGACGGGCGGCAACCTCACCACTGTCGAGAACAGCCCCGTGACGAGGGGGCACGGCAAGCTTGTTGCGAAGGTGCTCGTCGCCGCCGAGGGCTCGGCCGGCCACGGCGTCCATCTCTCGCTCGAGATCGCGGCCGGTGTCGTCCTCGCAGCTGCGGTCGTCGCGGCCTTCGCCGCGCGGCATAGGGTTGTCCGCATGGAGGAGGTGGAGGTCTAGTCCCGCGGGCGGTACTGATCGGAGGCACCGGAATGATCGGCCGCGCGACGGCGCGCAGCATGGCCACGGACGGCTGGGAGGTCGTCGCCGTCTCACGCGCCGGCACGCTGCCCGACGGGCTCGCGGAGCTCGGTGTCGAGGCGGCCGCGGCAGACCGAGCGGACGACGCGCAGCTGCGGGACGCGATCGGAGCAGGGGCGGACGTGCTCGTGGACACCGTCGCCTTCACCCGGGAGCACGGCGAGCAGCTCAACGGCCTGGCAGGCCTCGTAGGCTCGCTCGTCGTCATCTCGAGCGCATCGGTGTACGCCGACGACGACGGAAGGACGCTCGACGAGGCGAACGACGACGGCGACTTTCCCCGCCTGCCGGTGCCGATTTCCGAGACGCAGCGGACGGCGGAGCCCGGCGACGAGACGTACTCGACGCGGAAGGCCGAGCTCGAGCAGACCCTGCTCGAAGGTCCCTTGCCGGCGACCCTCGTCCGCGCCTGCGCGATTCACGGCCCCGGCGCGAAGCTGCCGCGCGAGCTCTTCTTCGTCAAGCGCGCCGTCGACGGGCGCCGCGAGGTCGCGCTCGCCTGGAAGGGCGAGAGCCGCTTCCACACCACCTCGGTCGAGAACCTCGCCGAGCTGATCCGACTCGCCGCGGCGAAGCCGGCGAGCCGTGCTCTCAACGCGGGTGACCCCGATACGCCGACCACGCTCGAGATCTGTGAAGCGATCGGGAGGGCTCTCGACCACGAATTCGAGCCCGTCCTGCTTCCGGGGGAGGCATTCGGCAACCCCTGGGCGGTGCCGCGGCCGTTCGTCATCTCGATGGCGGCGGCCGAGAAAGAGCTCGGCTACCGGCCCGTGACGACGTATCAGGAGGCTGTCCGGGAGACGTGTGCATGGGTCGTCGGAGAGCTCGAAGCGGGCCGTAGCTGGGACGGCACCTATCTCGAGGAGATGTTCGACTACGCGGCCGAGGACGAGGCTCTCGCTTCGCGGGCATGATCGACCCGGCCGGGTATCGCGACCGCTTCCCGATCCTCGACACCTGCACCTACCTCATCAACCACTCGCTCGCGGCCATGCCCGCGGCCGCCGAGGACAACCTCCGCGAGTACGCCCGCGTCTGGCGCGAGCGCGGCATCAGCGCGTGGGCGGATGCCGGAATCGCCGCCGGCAAAGCCGGCGGCGACCAGCGGAAGACCCCGCGTCGCGAGCGACCCGGTGGGGGCTGGTGGGAGATGCCCGTCACCGTCGGCGACCAGCTCGGACGGATCCTGGGCGCGCCCGCCGGCTCGATCGTGATGCACCAGAACGTGACGGTCGCCGAGGCGATCGTCCTCTCGTGCTTCACGCAGCCGGGCGAGCGGAACCGGATCGTCTACGAGGAGGCGAACTTCCCGTCGGTGCGCTACCTCTACCAGGCGCAGCCGGGGCTCGAGGTCGTCGCGGTGGAGGACGACGCCGCCGTCGCCGCTGCGATCGACGAGAGGACTCTCCTCGTCCCCATCAGCCACGTCCTGTTCAAGAACGGCGAGATCCAGGACGTCGCGCCGATCGTCCGTCGCGCGCGCGAGACCGGTGCCTACGTGGTGCTCGACTGCTACCAGTCGGCCGGCGTCGTCCCGCTCGACCTGACCGAGCTCGGCGTCGACTTCGCCGTCGGCGGCAGCGTCAAGTGGCTCTGCGGCGGGCCTGGCGCGGGCTGGCTCTACGTGCGGCCGGACGTCGCGGAGCGGCTCGAGCCCACGCTCGTCGGCTGGCAGGCGCACGCACGGCCGTTCGCCTTCGAGCCGGAGCTCGAGTACGCGACCGGTGCGCGGCGCTTCCTCACCGGCACGCCGAACGTCCCCGCGCTCTACGCGGCGACGGCCGGATACGACGTGATCGAGGAGGTCGGCGTGCAGCGGATTCGGGAGCGCTCGCTCGCCCTCACGCAGCTCCTGATCGACCTCTGCGACGAGGCAGGTCTGGAGGTCGTCTCACCCCGCGCTCAGGAGCGTCGGGGCGGCACCGTCACCGTCTCGACGCCCGATCATGCCGCCTGCCACAAGGAGCTCGGAGAGCGGGGCGTCGTCTGCGACTTCCGGCCCGATCCGGCCGGAGGGATCCGGCTCGGCCCGCACTTCTTCAACACCGAGGACGAGGTGCGGTACGCGGTCTCGGAGCTGGCCGAGATCGTGGCGAGCGGCGCGTACGAGCGGCACGTCGGCGCTGCGACCCCCTTTTGAGGGTCGATAGCCGCAAGCCGCGCGCCGACACCTTGGATTGTGCGGCTGCTCATCCTCGTTGTCGTGGTCCTGGCGCTCACCAGCAGCTCGGGCTTCGCGCGCACGACACAGGCGACGGTGGGCGTCTATCCCTCCGGCACGACGTTCAGCGGCTCAGCGGCGGCTCCGGGTCACCCGACCTCCGCTGCGTTCCTCGACATGCCGGTCGGAGGAGTGGACGACGCGACCATCCTCGTCCGCGGGGCGCAACAGGTCGCGATCCAGTCGCCGACGATCGGCTCACCGCTCGAGCTGAAGCTCTTCTTCGCCCACTACGTCTCCGTCGACCACAAGGCCGTGCCGGACGCACTCCTGCCATGGGACGGCTCGCAGCGATCGACCGAGCACACGAACCAGCCGCTCTGGCTCCAGGTGACGGTGCCGTACGGCACCGCGCCGGGGACGTATCTCGGCTCGGTCCAGGTCGTCGCAGACGGGACTGCGACCTCCGTCCCGATAGCCGTCGTCGTCTCCGCCGTGACGCTGCCGCCGCCGAACCAGGCCTCGGGAAGCCTGCATACGGCCTTCAACTTCTCGCCGCAGTCGTACGGCGCCAAGGTGAGCGCCCTCTACGGCGTCTCGACGCAGACGTCGCTGCCCGCGCTCTTCAGCTTCTTCGCCTCGTACCGCCTTTCGCCCAACAACTGGGGCTATGGCAACCCGCGCACCACCTCTGGTTACACGAGCGACAGGCGCTGGTGGCTCGACAAGGCGTCGCAGATGGTCTCCGCGGTCGGCGAGCCCGCGCAGTTCGGCTCGATGTGGATTCCCGTCTCGAACAACCGGTGGAGCCCGAGCACCTACGTCGGCAACGTGTCCCCGTACAAGCCGCAGAGGTGGTGCAAGTACCTCCGCTCCGTGCACAGCTTCTGGCAGAAGCACGGCTGGCTCAGCTCGTACCCATACCTGTGGGGGATGGACGAGCCCGGGCCGACGAGCTTCAAGATCGTCGAGCGGCAGGCGAAGGCGGCGCACTCGTGCTTCAGCGGCAGCCACGTGATCGTCACCGGCCGGCCGACGGCGCAGAACCGGTACCTCTGGAACGGAGGCAAGGACGACGTCGACGACTGGGTCGTGCTCGCCAGCCGCTACTACGGCCAGTACACGAACCCGGCCCAGAGCCGGCGGGGCGCCTCGCGCGCGACGCAGAACCTCAAGCCGATCGACGCGGCGCGGCGCCGCGGCAAGGAGATCTGGGCGTACACGTACGACGCCGCCTCCCACTCGACGCCGGGCTTCACCGCGACGGAGCCGCTCTCGGATCCGCGGCTCTTCGTCGACTGGACCGCCCTCGAGGGAATCACCGGCCTTCTCTACGGACAGGGCACGACGACCTATTCGAAGGGCAACCCGCTCCAGTCGAACGACAGGGAGAGGGGGTCCTACGTCCTCGTCTATCCGGGCCGAGACGGCCCGATCCCGAGCGCCCGGCTCGAGGTGATCCGGGAAGGGATCGAGGACTGGGAGGTCCTGAACGTCGTCCGTCAGAAGCACGGGAACGCCGCGGTGCGGCGGCTGCTCGCCGGTCTGTTCTCGACGACGTCAGCCGGCGCGACGCTCGGCTGCACGATCGGCTGCCAGCTCAAGACGAGCACGAAGTACTCGTGGCCAACCTGGTCGCGCAGCGCGAGCACGCCGCAGAAGGTCGGGCAGATGCGCGCCGCCGCGCTGCACGCCGCCTCCTCCTAACGGCGCCCGTCCGGGAACCGCTCTAGGCTGGGCTGTCCCATGCAGGGACCGGTCTCATGACGACGGCGACGGTGACGACTCCGGTCGAGCGGTTCACGGAGGAAGAGCGGGCGCGGCTCGCGCCGCACTTCACCAACCTCGACCGGCCGGTGTTCGCGCTCGTCAACCTGCCCGAGACCGTCAAGGGGGCTCTCTTCGCCCGCTACTCACGCTACGCGGGAACGCTGCGCCGCCTATTCCTCGACGAGTTCGCCGACTCGCTCCCCGAGGTCCCGGTCGTCGATCTCGCCGAAGGCGAGCGGGCCGCGAAGCTCTACGAGACGATCTTCCTCGGCTACGGCGATGACTCGGTCGCGCAGCTCGGCGGCGCGCACATCGCGTGCGAGTGGACGTCGAACCTGCTGACGAAGATCCTGCAGCGGCCGCGGCTCGCCGCCTACCTCGAGCAGTCGACGCGGTACATCGCCTACGACGCCCCACTCGACGGCTTCGGCTACCGCTATCACCGGGACCCGCGGTTCGGCCCGGCGTACGAAGCATCGATGGACGACCTCTTCGGCACGTACTCGACCCTGCTCACGGGCGTGTCGGCCTGGGTGGACGAGCAGTTCCCGGCGGCGGAGGGTGAGTCGGTCGCGGCCCACCGGCGGGCCGTGCGGGCGAAAGCGCTCGACCTCGTCCGCGGCGTCTTGCCGGCGGCGTCGCTCTCGCACGTCGGGATCTACGCGACCGGCCAGACGTACGAGCAGCTCGTCCTCCACCTGCTCGCGCACCCGCTCGAAGAGGCGCGTGCGTACGGCGAGCTGCTGCTCGAGGAGCTGCAGGCCGTGATGCCGAGCTTCGTCTCCCGCGTGCCGCGCCCCGATCGCGGCGGCCGCTGGATCGAGTACCTTCGCGAGCGGAGCGGGGCGGCCGCCGACGTCGCTCGGCGGCTCGGCCTCGACGACGACGAGGCCGCCGGGAACTCGACAGCTCCCTCCGTCCGCCTGCTCCGCGTGCACGGCAGCGAGGAGGAGCTGCTCGCGGCGCTCCTGTACGAGGCCTCTTCGGCCGGGGAGGAGCAGGCGCTCGCGGCGGTCGCGCGGCTCTCGCCCGACGAGCGCGCCGCGCTCGTCCGCCAGCTCGTCGCCACGCGAGAGAATCGGCGCCACCGCCCCGGCCGGGGCTTCGAGACGCTCACCTACCGCTTCGAGATCGTCTCCGACTACGGCGCCTTCCGCGACCTGCAGCGGCATCGTCTCCTCACGTGCCAGTGGCAGCGGCTCTCCCCGGACCTCGGCGCCGACGTCCCGCACGAGGTCGAGGAGTCCGGCCTCGGCCCGGCATACGTGCGTGCGCTCGAGACGTCGCGTGCCGAATACGAGCGGCTGCGCGGCGAGGGCCTCGCCGAGGAGGCGCCGTACGCGCTCTGCCTCGCATACCGCATCCGCTACGTGCTCGAGCTCGACGCGCGCGAGGCGCTCCATCTGATCGAGCTTCGCTCCGGACGCGAGGGCCATCCGTCGTACCGCGCCGTCGCGCTGCAGATGCGGGACGCGGTCGCCGCGGTCCACCCGAGCGTCGCGGCGGCGATGACGTTCGTGGACGAGTCGACCGAGCCGCGCCTCGAACGGCTGCTCTCCGAGATGCGCAATGAGGCCCGAGCCGGACACTGAGCTCGAGAACGAGGTCTACGAAGGCGAGACCTTCCGCGGCCTGGACCTCTCGGGGCTTCGCACGACCGGTTGCACGTTCCGGGAGTGCGACTTCACGCTCGCGCGCATGAACGGATCCGAGCACGTCGGCTCCGACTTCGCCAACTCGGTGTTCGAGAGTGCAAACCTGTTCGGCGCGCGCTTCGCCGACTGCAGGCTCGTCGGTGCGAGCTTCGCCGGCGCGACGCTGACGGGGGTCACGGTCGAAGGCGGCGACTGGTCGTATGCCTTGCTCCGGGGCCAGGACCTGACCGGCTTGGATCTCCAGCGCCTGCGGCTGCGCGAGGCCGATCTCGCCGAGGCCGACCTGACGGATGCGGACCTCCGCGGCGCGGATCTCACCCGCGCCCGGTTCCACAACACGATTCTTGCCGGCGCCGACCTGCGCGAGACGGTGGTCGACGGCGTCGATCTCTCTGCGGCTCGGATCGCGGGGGCCCGCCTCGACCTGGCGGGCGCGGTCCAGCTCGCGCGTTCGCTCGGTGCCGAGGTGGACTAGGAGAGCTCGGGGCCGAGCACCGTCTTGCCCGGCTCGCTGCCGGCCGGCCCCGGACGCGTCACGATCCAGGAGTCGCCGTTGCGCAGCGCGTACGGCGCGTTGAGCGTCAGCGTCAGCGGCTGCGAGGGCTTCGAGACGACGAAGGTCCCGCACGAGCCCCACGGCTTGCCGTTACGGACGAGGTAGACCTCGTAGTAGGTGTGCCGCGGCAGCTTCGGCAGGCCCTTGACGGTGAGCGTCATCGGCCAGTTGCCCGACCGGGCGTGCCAGACCTCGAGCGTCGCACGGGCGTGGGGTGCTTCCTTCGTGCCCTGAAGGGCGAGCGTCGCCGCCGAGCGATCCGTCTTGGCGCTTCCGCCGCGGTGATCCGCGACGGCGAAGCCGGCGGCGAAGACCGCCAGGATCGACAGCGCAGCCGCCAGGAGGAGCATCGCGCGGCGCTTCACGACTCGCCGCCGCTGCAGGCGCGCCACGCCGAAGCTCGGGACCTTCCTGAGCTGCGGCGTCAGCTCGGGCGGTGCGCCCGCCTGTACGAGCAGCTCGTGCGCGCGCCGCAGGCGCTCGCGCTCCGCGCCGGTCGCCTCGGCGCCGACGAGTTCGTTGAAGTCGGGACTCACAGAACCTCTCCTTCCAGCACGGACGCGAGGCGCGCGAGGCCGCTGCGCGTCCGGGTCTTCACCGTTCCGAGCGGGAGTCCGAGGTACTCGGCCACCTCGCTCTGTGACATGCCGCTCCAGTAGGCGAGCTCGATCACCTCGCGCTCCCGGGGCTGGAGCTCCTCGAGCGCTCGATGGACACGCCACGAGACGTACGAGTCCTCGGCCTGCTTGGCCGGCCCCGGCTCGCCGGACGCGAGCTCGGGGAGCTCCGCGTCGGCAGCCGGCCCGTTGCGGCGCAGCCGGTCGACAATCGCGTTACGGGCGACCGTGTACAGCCAGCCGCCGGCCGCGCCGCGTTCCGGCCGGTACGTCGAGGCGGAGCGCCAGATCGCCGCGAACGCCTCCTGGACGGCGTCCTCCGCGTGGCCGCGGTCGCCGAGCCTCCGCAGGGCGAGGCTGAAGACCGGCCGGACGTAGCGGCCGTAGAGAACCTCGAACGCGTCGCGGTCTTGCTCGCCGACGCGCGCGAGCAGCTCGGCGTCGGAAACGTCGAGCGGCGAGGGCGGGGTCTCCGCAGGGACGGCGCGCAGACGGGGCTGGGGCACCTCGAGGGCAATCTCCATATCTCCACCGTCCTTACGCATCCAGGTCTCCGGCGGATTTCGGTTACCGCGTTTGTGCCGCGGCGAAGCGCCGTTCGACCTCCGGCCAGTCGACGACGTTCCACCAGGCTTCGAGGTAGGCCGGGCGCTTGTTCTGGTACTTGAGGTAGTAGGCGTGCTCCCAGACGTCGATCCCGAGTAGCGGGACGTCGCTCTGCATGATCGGCGAGTCCTGGTTCGCCGTCGAGTAGACGGCGAGACCGGTGCCGTCCCAGACGAGCCACGTCCAGCCGCTGCCGAAGCGCTTCACGCCGCCGTCGTTGACCGCGCTCTTCAGCTCCTCGAACGAGCCGAACGTATCGTCGATCGCCGAGCCCAGTGCGCCGCCGGGCTCGCCGCCTCCGTCCGGGCCCATGATCTGCCAGAACAGCGAATGGTTGGCGTGGCCGCCGGCGTTGTTGCGGACGGCGGTCTGCTTGTCCTCGGGAAGGGCATCGAGGTTCGTGAGCACGCTTTCGACGGAGGCGTCCGCCAACTGCGTTCCCTCGAGCGCGGCGTTGGCATTGGTGACGTAGGCGGCGTGGTGAGCGTCATGGTGGACGCGCATCGTCGCCTCGTCGATGTGCGGCTCGAGTGCGTCGTAGGGGTACGGCAGGTCGGGCAGTTCGAAGGCCATCTTGGGGGCTCCTTTCGGCTCCTGCGCTTCTGCGACGGAGGATATGCTCCGCGCTCGTGTCCACGCTGGTCTACAGGTTCGAGGAGATCGCGCCGCGCCCGCTGCGGCCGGAGGTTTTCGAGCTCGACGGGATCTCCCGCGCGTCCGTCGAGGCGCACTACAAGCTGTACGAGGGATACGTCGCCAAGCGGAACGAGATCCTCGGCAGGCTCGCCGACGTCGACCTCGCGGCCGCGAACCAGGTCTTCTCCGACCTGCGTGCGCTCAAGGTCGACCTGAGCTTCGCGATCGGCGGGATCAAGAACCACGAGCTCTATTTCGGCCATCTCGGCGGAGGCGGCGGATCTCCCGAAGGCGCGTTCGGGGAGCTCGTAGAGCGTCACTTCGGCTCGGTCGACACCTGGCGCGCCGATCTCAAGGCGACGGGAATGGCCGGCCGCGGCTGGGCGTGGACGGCATACGACTGGGACGAGGGCCGGCTCTTCAATTACGTCGGCGACGCGCAGAACACCTTCCCGATCTGGAACGCGACGCCGCTCGTGGCGCTCGATGTCTACGAGCACGCCTATTTCCTCGACTACCAGACCGACCGCGCCTCCTACATCGAGGCGTTCTTCGCCAACCTCGACTGGGATGTCGTGAACGGCTGGGTCGAGCAGTACGGCATCCCGACGTAGGGTTCCTGGGTGGACACCGCCGCGCTCGTCGCCGCCGGCTACCTGTCCGGATCTCTGACGTGGGGTTACTGGCTCGTGCGGATCTTCCGGGGAGAGGACATCCGCACGAAGGGAAGCGGCAACGTCGGCGCGACGAACGTCTGGCGCGTCTACGGCCCGCGGCTCGGCGTGCCGGCCGCCGTGCTCGACACGGCCAAGGGATTCGCCCCTGCGTTCGTGGCGACGGTCCTCGTCGGACACGGCGCGGGAGTGCTCGCCGGCGCGGCCGCGATGCTGGGACACTGGCGGCCGATCTTCCTCGGCTTCCGGCGCGGCGGGAAGATGGTCGCGACGGCCGGCGGAGCGTTCCTCGGAGTCGCGCCGCTCGTGGGCCTCACCGGAGCGGGCGTCTGGATTCTCGTGTTCGCGCTCACGCGCTACGCGTCGGTCGCCTCGATGACGGCCGCGGCATCGCTCCCGCTGTGGGCGTGGCTGTTCGGCTACCCGTGGCCGGTGATCGCGTTCGGCGGCGCGGCGGGCGCCGGCGTCGTCTTCCTGCACCGCGCGAACATCGCGCGGCTCGCGCGCGGCGAGGAGAGCCGCTTCGAGCTGCGGCGGCGGACCGCGACGAGCGCGGTTCCGCCGCCGAGCCCGCCTACTAGACCTTGAAGCGCAGCTTCGTGGTCTTGGAGACGTTGCCCGCCTTGTCGATCGTCTTGATCTGCACCGTGTGCTTGCCGTGGCGCAGGTGCTTGTAGAGCTTGGGCGAGCGGCAGCTCGCGAACCTCTTGTGGTCGAGCTTGCACTTGAAGCGCAACCCCTTGGAGCCGTGCCCCGGATCGGTGCCGTGGAACGTGATCTTGGCCGTTCGCTTTCCGTGATCGATCTTGAGCTTCACGGTCGTCAGCTTCGGCCGCGTGGTATCGGGCTTCTTCTTGAACGTGGCGGCCACCGAGGTGTCGGCGCTGATCGTCAGCGTGCACGCGCCGGTGCCGGTTCCGGTGCAGCCTCCGCCCGACCAGCCCGTGAACTTCGAGCCCGAGGCGGCTGTGGCGGTCAGCTTCACAGAGCTGCCCTGGACGAACGTGCCGAAGCACGTCGATCCGCAACTGATCCCGGCCGGAGAGCTGGTGACCGAACCGCTCCCCGTGCCGTTCTTGGCCACGGACAGCGTGTGGCCCGCGGTGAACGTCGCCGTCACCGCCGCGTCGGCGTTCATCGTCACCGTGCACGTGCCGGTGCCGGAGCAGCCCCCGCCCGACCAGCCGGCGAAGATCGAGCCGGCGGTCGCCGTGGCGGTCAGCGTCACCGAGCTGCCGGTGGCGAACGAGCCTACGCAGACGGCGCCGCAACTGACTCCGGCCGGGGAGCTCGTGACCGAAGCCGCCCCCGGCTCCGCTCGTCGTGACCGTGAGCGTGTGCCCGATGTCCACGACCTGCGCCTTCTCGCCGACGGTGTTGTGGAAGTGGACGATCAACGCGCCCTGTCCGTGGTCCGCGGCATACGTCGCCGCGTCACGCCGTACCTGGAGCGTCCCGGGCGAGTCGACGTAGAGCAGCGGGCTGTCGCTCCCGTTGAAGGAACCGAAGACGGCCAGGCCCGGGTGCAGCACGTCGGTGCTGAGCGATCCGTCGAGGTTGAGGCTGCTGTCGAGCCCGACGCTGTCCACCGGGTCGCCCGAGAACTGCCCGAACGTGACCACGCCGTACGTGATTCGCGAGTGTCCGACGGATACGCCGGGCAGGCTGTCGGTCTCGACCGGCATCACGAGCGTGTCGCTGTCGAACAGCGCGGCGTCGGTGTCGCCGAACCGGTCGTCGATGGGCTCCTCATCCAGGACGTCGCCGCTATCCAGATCGATGGTCTCGTCGATGAGGATGTCCGTGCCGGTCACCCGCGCGTTGAACGTGACCGTGTCCGGGATTCCGTCGCCGTCCGAGTCGATGTAGATGTCGTACTCGTTCTGCGACACCGCGGTGTGCCACGGTCCCTGCGTCGAGATCGCGAAGTACTCGAGCCCGCACTGGTTGTCCGCATTGCCACAGCCGAACGGGTCGTCGCCGATCGAGGTCAGCTCGGGCGCGTTCGATGTCGTGCCGACGTACTTCAGGTCTGCGGCGAGCTCGTCGCTCGCGTGGATGCAGCCGGTGGTGACCGAGCCGCTGCAGTTCGGCAGGGGCCGCTCTTCGCCTGGAGCTCGAACCCGGCCACGATCGACTGGATCGCCTCGTCGCCGGTGCCCTGGTCGACTCCGGTGCCGCTGAGCGGCAGCGAGGTTGTCTGGATCGCGCCGCCGGGCATGCCGAGCGAGGCCGGTTGGGTCATCACCGAGGCAGGGCGCGGCGCCGAATAGACCGGCACCCGCAGCGTCGCCAGGCTCGGGTCCTGCGGCATGAACAGCACCCGGCCGCTCGCGTCGGCGACGTACTCGCGCGGCAACCCGGCCTGGAGGCGGGCCACGGTCGGGTCGATCGTCTTCGTCAGCTGCGTCGGGTTGGCGATCGTCAGCGTGACCGTCGCCGTTGTCGACGAGTTCGCGGGCACCGTCACCGTCGACGGCGAGACCGAGTAGACGACGCCCGGGATCGTCGTCAGCGCGTCGTAGGACGTGTCGTAGGTCTCGGGCGACCCGCTCTGGTTGTCGAGCTCGATCGTCTTGTGGAGCGTCATCGGGCCGGTCGCCTCGATCGTCCCGAACGACGCACTGACGGCGCCCGGATCGTCCGTGACGTACGCCAGCACCTCGTTGCCGAGCGCCGCCTTCGCGTCGATGCGGCCTGCGCCCACCCGGTTCGGCGCATATTTGTCGCCGCGAGTGGGTGTCGCCGGTGAAGAGGTCCTGGTCGGCCGTGTTCATGATGTCGGCCTTGATCTGTTCGGGGTTCCAGCCGCGTGTGCTCGGAGTGGATGAGCGCGGAGAGCCCGGCGACCATGGGCGTGGCCATCGAGGTGCCGCTGTCCGACAGTCCCTCGTTGCCGGTGCCCATCCCGGCCGAGAAGACGCTCTGCCCGACGGCGCTGACGTCCGGCTTCACGTCGCCCGCGTTGCGGATGCCGCGTGACGAGAAGCTCGCCACCTTGTCGTCGTCGGCAGGGATCGAGCTGCTTGAAGTCGTTCGCCGTCGTGCCGCTGACGGTCACGGGCTGGCTCGCGTCGAGCGCCGCTTTGATCGCGTCCGAGGCGGACTTGATGACCTGGACGACCGGGATGTCGGCGCTGCCTGTGATTCCCGCCGAGAAGGTCTCCTGGTCCTCGCCGAGGATCACGCCGGTTGCGCCGGCATCTTCTGCGTTCTGCGAGCGGGCGGCGGAGCCGCACCGGCGGACGGTGCTGTCGTCCGTCCACGTGAGGAAGACGACCTTGCCGGTCAGGTCATCGCTGATCGGATCGCAGCCGTCGCGGTTGGCCGTGTCGCTAACCTCGACGACGGTGCCGGAGATGTCGCCGGCCGGCTCGGTCGCCCAGTCGTAGGCGACGGAGCGCTGTGCGCCGTAGCCCGTCGTGCCGCCGCCGTTCACGCTGGCGTGCAGCGTGTCGATCTGCGAGTAGGCGTCGACGCTGGCGGCCACGCTGATGACCCGCGTCGCGTTGCTCGGCGAGCTTCCGACGTCGTAGAGGTCGCCGCCGTTGCCGGCCGCCACCACGACGCTGATGCCGAGCTCCGAATCGGCGTTCGCGAGCACCGAGTCGCCGTCCTGCGGCGAGCCGTAGTCGGAGCCGAGCGACATGTTGACCACGTCGACGTGGTCGGACGTGTTGCCGTCTCCGTTCGGGTCGGCTGCGGCGTCGAGCGCCTCCCCGACGAGGTCGGTGCTGCCCGAGCAGCCGAAGACCTTGTAGGCGATGATCTTCGCCTTGGGGGCCATCCCCGGCCCGATCCGGAACAGCGCCTGGTAGGCGGAGGCGCTCATGCCGCCCAGGGTCGTGTAGCCACCCGTGTACTTCGAGCCGCTGGGGTTCTCGCCGTAGCCGGCGATGATCCCCGCGACGTGGGTGCCATGGCTGTCGCAGTCGAGCGGGTTGTTGTCGGGAGCCGGGGTCGAGGTGCTCGGGTCGCCCGCGTTGTACGCGTCGCCGGCGAAGTCGGTGCTCTCGCCGAGATCTTGTTCGGATCCGGGTACGTGGGAGCGGAGGTGTCGTCGGCGAGCGCTGTCTGGTAGTCGGCGGGAGTTCCCGGGCCGCCGAAGTCGGCGTGCGTGTAATCGATGCCGGTGTCGATGATCGCGACCGTGCTGTGCTCGCCCAGGCTGCTGCCGGCGGGGCCGGTCGCCCATACTCCGGCGCCTTCACCAGGTGGACCGCATAGGAGAGCGACGGGGTCTTCGGCGCGATCGGGTACACGTTCGCCACGCCGGAGATGCGCTGCAGGGCCGGGACGTTCGCGACCTTCGTGTAGACCGCGACGCCTGCGAGAGCCGCATGCGTCTCGTAGAGCACGTGCGAGCCGCTCGGCAGCGCTGCGATCACGGTGTGCTGCGCGGCCTGGACGGTCGCTAGCTCGTTCACCGCTGCCGTGTTGGCTGCGCTCTTGCCGAGGTTCCGGAACGCGTTGTACGTCACCGCGGTCGGCTCGGCTCTGAGCTCGAGCAGGAAGGCGTAGCTGCCCTTGGCGGGAACGCCCTTCAGGCTGCGCGGCATCGCAGCCGGCGCCTTCGGAGAGAGGGATGTGACGCTTCGTCACGGCCGCGCTCTGCGCGAGCGGCTCGCCCGAGCCGTCCTGAAGCCGCTCCCGCGGCAGACCCCGAAAGAACGATGCGATCGCGCCTGCGACCGCGAGCACGACGAATCCCTTCATGCCCCGATGACTCCTTTCATCCTCTCTCCTCGCGCCCCGAGAGCTGAGCTACGCCGGACGACCCTGCGGCGTCGCATCGTAGGACCGGTCGACCGATTTTTCCTAGGCCCGCAGCCAGTCCCTCGAGGACGGTGTGCGCGGCCGGGCCGTGGCCGGCGCCTTCGAGCTCGGCCCGCAGCTCGCCGATCGTGCCGTGGCGCTCGGCCACGACCTCGTGGGCGTGGATCGTCTCGAAGTTGACCTGGCGCGAGAGGACGAAGTCGTCGTCGCCGAGCCGGGGCAGCTCGTCGAGGACGCTCTTGAGGGCGACGCGCACCGAGTCCTCGACGAAGCGCGGCTGGAGGTGCGCATGCTCGACGACGAACAGCTCGTCCGGCCGCTTGAGGAGCTCGTAGATCGGCGAGCTCATCGAGCCCTCGACGATCTCGACGAGCCGCTCCGCGTTGAGGCGCTTCGAGGTGCCGATGAGGAGCGTGCCCCGGCCGCGCTGGTTGTGCGTGGCGAGCGGCACCAGCTCGAGGATCCGCTCGACGTCGCCGCCGTCGAAGCCCGCCTCCAGCAGCCGGTCTGCGGCGGCACCGCGCACGAGGCCCTGCGCACAGGGGCAGGCGTTGATCCCGGTCGCCTCGACGCCGACGACGCGCCGGACGCGTTCCCGGGAGGCGGCTGCGATCCCGATCAGCGAGACCATCTCCTGCGTGGCGAGCCCCGTGACGGGGGTTCGCCGCTCGTACGGGTAGCGCGCCGTGATCCTCACCTCGGCGAGCAGCGCCTCCTGCCGGTCGACGACACGGCGGGCGACGTGCTCCGCGAGATCTTCGACGAGGAACGCGTCGTCGTCGACGACACCTTCGACAGCCTCCTCGAAGAGCTCGGGGAAGCGCGACATGTGGACGCCCTTCTGGCGCGGATCGAGGTCGACCGTGCAGTCGATCGTGGCCGCGATCAGCTTCTCGTCGCGACCGCGCCCGATCCGGACGGCCTTCTGGACGCCGGTCACGCCGGCGCTCGACAGTCCGAGCGCAACCTCCGGAGAGGCGGCCTGAAGGTCGGGCAACTGCGGGCGTGTTGCGCGCGCCATAGGCGCTAGGTTAGTGCTCCGCCGTGCCCGACAACCGCGATTTCGCCCAGCTCGTCTCGCTCGCGTGTCACGACCTTCGCACGCCGCTCGCCACCGTCCACGGATTCGCGACGACGCTCGCGCGCGGCGGCGGCCTCGAACCGCCTGCAGACCGGTACGTCGAGATGATCGACGCGGCGTCCGCGCAGATCGCCGAGCTGATCGACGAGCTGTCGCTCGCGGCGCGGATCGAGTCGGATCGGTACGAGCCGACGCAGCGCGAGACCGACACGCTCGAGCTTGCGCGCGCGGCGGCGGCGCGGCTCGGCGAGGAGCGTGTGGACGTGACGGGCTCCGGCGCGGCCCTCGAGACCGACGCGGAGGCGGTCGAGCGCGGCCTCGCGGCGCTTTTCCAGGCCGCGCTGCGGCACGGCGGGCTCGACCGCGTCGAGGTCGAGGTGGAGGGCCGCGAGCTCCGCGTGTCGCCGGTCACCGCTGCGTCGGCGCCCGTCGTCCTCGGCGACGACCTGCGCGACCTCGGAGCGGCGGTCGCGGCGCGGCTCGTGACGCGCCTCGGCGGCTCCGTCTCGATCGCCGGCGAGACCCTGACGATCCGGCTGGCCTAGACCGCCGCGAGCGCGGGCGCCACGAGCTCGTGGCAGGAGCGGCAGCGTGCCTCGTACTGCTCGAGCGCGCCGACGACGATCGTCGCGCCGTCGGCTGCAGCGGGCGCTCCGTCGACGAGCCGTTGCGTCATGGTCGCCGGCCCGCCGCAGCGGTGGCAGACCGCCTGCAGCTTGTCGACGAGCTCGGCGCGGCAGAGGAGCTCGGGCATCGCGCCGAACGGGAAGCCGCGGAAGTCCTGGTCGAGGCCGCAGGCGACGATGCGCAGTCCCCACTCCACGAGCCCGTCGAGGACGAGCACGATCTCCGGCGCGAAGAACTGGACCTCGTCGACCCCGACGACGTCGTAGCCCTCGACGAGGGCCGGAATCTCGGCGGGGTCGTCGACCGCGACGGCGCGCATCCGGGCGCCGGCGTGGCTGACGACGTGGCCGATGTCGTAGCGGTTGTCGAGCCGCGGCTTGACGATCAGCGCACGCTGGCCCGCGATCTCGCGCCCGCCGCAGCCGGCGCATGAGCTCCTCGCTCTTCCCGCTGAACATCGGACCGCAGACCACCTCGAGCCAGCCGCCGCGATTCGGGAAGAGCCTGATCACGCCCCCGACCCTAAAGAGAGGGTCTGACGGACTCGCTACTGCTTCTGCTCGAACTCCCACTGGGAGAGGCGGCGGAGGCTGACGATGCCGCGGAGGCGGCCGTCCTTCGTGACCGGGAGGTGGCGGAAGTTGCGCTCGAACATCATCTTCGCAGCCTCCTCGACCGTCGTCTCCGGCTCGATCGTGATCACGCTCTCGGTCATCCACTGCCGCACACGCGCCTCGGCGGCGCGTGCTCGTTGCGCCACGGCGCGGAGGATGTCGCGCTCGGTGACGATGCCCACGAGCCGCACCATGTCCTCCATCACGACGACGGCGCCGACGCCGGCGTCCATCATCTTCTCGGCGGCCTCGCCGATCGAAGCCGTCGGGTCGACGGAAAGGACGTTCGTGTTCATCACCTCCGCGACCGTTGCCATGGCGGGGAGCCTAACTCCTACCGCAGAAGGCGAGAGAGGCGCCGGTCCTTGAGAACGCGGCCGCCGGTCTGGCAGGTCGGGCAGTAGAAGATCGTGTGTTCCTCGAAATCGACCTGGGCGAGCGGCGTGCCGCAGACGTGGCACGGCTCGCCGAGGCGTCGGTGGACGCGGTAGGTCTGCTCGTCGGAGGCTCCGCGCTCGCGCAGCACGAGCCCTCGCTCGAGCTCGGAGTCGATCGCGGCCGCGAGGCGCGCAACCTCCTCCTCGTCGAGGTCGCCCGAGAGCGCGTACGGGGACAGCTTCGCCGTGTGGAGGATCTCGTTCGCCCAGGCCCGGCCGATGCCCGCGATCAGGTGCTGGTTGCGGAGCAGCGCGTGCAGCCTCCGCGACTCGCCCTGGAGGATCTCCCCGAGCCGCTCGGCGCCGAGGCCGAGCGCTTCCGGCCCGAGGTGCTCGAGCTCGGCCTCCGCAGCCTCGGGCGTGAGCAGCCAGACGCCGGCGCGCTTCTTCTTGCCGGCCTCGGTGAGAACCAGCTGTCCGCCGCCGGCAAACTCGAGCCGCAGGGCCGGCGACTTCGGGAACGACCCGCCGGCGGGCACGTAGCGGAGACGGCCGGCGGTCATCAGGTGGACGAGCAGGACGAGCTCGCCGTCGTCGGTGGGGAAGAGGAGCCTCTTGCCGCGCCGTTCTGCTCCTGCGAACCGCCGCCCCTCGAGCGCCGCGAGCGGCGGGTCGAAGGTCTTCAGCGTGGCGATGTGCGCCGGGCCGGCCTTGGCCACCGGGAAGGCGGCGACGGGCTCGTCCAGCTGGCGCCGCCACGCCTCCATCTCCGGCAGCTCCGGCATCGCGTCGAACGGTAGCGCTGCGCGCATAGGTTTCCGGCGTGGCCGAGCCGCTGCTCGTCGAGGTGCGCCGGAACGGGGTCGTCGAGGCGGTGCATCGAGTTCACGCCGTCGCCGTCCGCGCGGCCGAGGTCGTCGACGCGGCCGGCGACCCGTCGCTGACGTGCTTCATGCGCTCCGCCTCGAAGCCGCTCCAGGCCCTCCCTCTCGTCCAAGCCAGGGACGACCTGTCCGACGACGAGCTCGCGATCGCCTGCGCCTCGCATCACGACACGCCCGAGCAGGTGGCGGCCGTGCGTGCGCTGCTCGCGCGGGCCGAGGCGACGGAGGACGACCTCGAGCTCGGCCCGCAGGAGGGACGGCCGCACGGGCGGATCCACAACAACTGCTCGGGCAATCACGCGGGGATGCTCGCGCTCTGCCGCGCGCGCGGCTGGCCGACAGAGGGGTACCGGCTGTCGGAGCATCCCGTCCAGCAGGCCTGCCGGGAGGTGCATGCGGAGGCGGCCGAGGTCGAGGCGGACGAGCTGGCGACGGGCACCGACGGGTGCGGGATCCTCACCTTTGCGCTCACGCTGGAGCGGATGGCGCACGCGGTCTCGCGCCTCGAGTCCCTGCCGGCCGGCTCTCGGGTTGCGGCCGCGATGCGCGCGCGGCCCGACCTCGTGGGCGGCCCGGACGGCGAGGACTACCTCCTGATGCGGGCGGCGCCCGGCTGGCTCGCCAAGGTCGGCGCCGAAGGGCTGCTCTGCGCGGCCGGGCCGGACGGGCTGGGCGTCGCCCTCAAAGCCGAGGACGGCGCGAGCCGCGCTCGCGCCCCCGCGCTCGCGGCCTTCCTCGGAAGGCTGGGTGTCGATCTCCCTGAACTGGCCGCGCGCCCCCTCCTGAACACCCGCGGGGAGCGCGTCGGCGAGGTCGTAGCACGGTAGTGGTCACGGGTGCGGCCTCGGATGAGGGTCTATCCACCGAACGGCTGCGGTCTACTACGCGCCCCGAGAGAGCCCAGACGCCGATGATGACTCCATGCCATGCGTCGCCAAGCTCGCAGCAACAAGGGATCAGACTCTACGCTCCATGGTTCGCCTTTCCGAAGCGAGCCGGAAGCGACTCAAGCGACTGACCATCATCCTCGGCACAGCGATGATCGCAGCGCTGCTGTCGGTCGGCGTTGCCACGGCCGCGAGCGAGGGAAGTAGCTCGAGCGGCCTCCGCGCCGGCAGCGCGCTCGCCGCGGCCTGCGGCGCGGGGATCACCGCCTCCTACACGACGGCGTACGCCTCGTCGATCCCGGGCTACTCCTCGCCGGGTCGATCTCGCCGGCATTCCCGCCGGCTGCCTGAGCGAGTCGTACACGATCCAGCTGACCGGCACGCACGGCGTCGCCGTCGGCTCCGAGATGACAGGCACGCTCCCCTCGTCAGGTGCGACGGCGCGTATCGCCACCGGGGACGCTCCTGACGCGAGCCTCGTCACTGGCATCTCGGTGGTCGTTTCACCTTCGTGACCGGCGGCGGTAGTGGTCAGTTTGACGGCACAGGCACTTGCCCCGGCGGCCATAGACTTCTGGGCGAAGTGACAGCCGAGGATGACCTAGCCCTTGTCGCTGGTCAGCTGGCCAACCTTACGCGGACGGTCGCGGAGATTGAGGCGCGGGTCCGGACGCTTTATGAGCGCTCTGAGAATCAGCAAGAGCGCGCTGACCAGCAACGAGACCGAACCGAAATACAACAACAACGCATTGACCTCGCCGCGCGAGAACTAGCCGAGGTCAGTGCGCGTCTGCAAGCGGCGGCGGACGCGCTCCAAGCGTCCATCTGAACCTGCGGGCCGGGCGGTTAGCCGAACGACGAGTTCGCTAGAAGTCCCAGGTGAAAGACCTGATTCGCCTGTTCGCGAAGAAGTCTCCGCGACCAAGTAGGAAGCTCTTCACGGGTTCTTTACGAATTGCCGGGGGGTGACTAGTATCCGGCTCGGGATTGAGGGAGGACCGGGGTACCGGCGGGAGCCGGTCGCGGTCGGTTGTGGCAGTGCCGTCGTGCAACCACTAGGCCGGGGAGGTTCGGGGACGTGCTCACCGTCGACATTGCGCTTCCTGACGTCGAGGAGCTCCACAAGCTCGTCGCCGAGGGAAAGGAAAAGGGTTTCCTCTCCTACGACGAGATCGCCACCGGGCTCGAGGACGTCGAGCTGTCGAAGGAGCAGGTCGAGGACTTCTACACCTACCTCGTCGAGCACGGGGTCGACCTCCTAGAGGGCGAGCAGCACAAGACGCCGCCGCACGAGCAGCCACCCGCAGAGGACGAGAAGGTCGCCGCAGTCCCGAAGCTCGACCTCACGGTCGAGCCGTCGCTCGACTCTCTTCGCCTCTACCTCCGTGAGATCGGCAAGGTGCCGCTCCTGACGGCCGACCAGGAGGTGACGCTCGCCAAGCGGATCGAGCGTGGCGACATGGGCGCCAAGACCGCGATGACCGAGGCCAACCTCCGCCTCGTCGTCTCGATCGCGAAGGGCTACCTCGGGCGCGGCCTTTCCTTCCTCGACCTCATCCAGGAGGGATCGCTGGGGCTGATCCGCGCAGTGGAGAAGTTCGACTACCGCAAGGGGTACAAGTTCTCGACCTATGCGACTTGGTGGATCCGGCAGGCCGTGACGCGCGCGATCGCGGACAAGGCCCGCACGATCCGGATCCCCGTGCACATGGTCGAGAAGCTGAACAAGGTCGTGCACATCGAGCGGCAGCTCGTGCAGCGGCTCGGTCGCGAGCCGAGCGCGGAGGAGATCGCAGAGGAGCTCGAGATCACGACCGCGGAGGTGCGTGAGATCCTGCGCATGTCGCAGTTGCCCATCTCGCTCGAGAAGCCGATCGGGGAGGAGGAGGACTCGTCACTCGGCGACTTCGTCGAGGACGAGGCGGCGGAGTCCCCGTTCGACACCGCGCAGCTGCTCCTGCGGCGCGAGGATGTCGTGAACGCGCTCAACGCGCTGCCGCGACGGGAGCGCGAGGTGATCGAGCTCCGCTACGGGCTCCTCGGCGGCGAGCCGCGCACGCTCGAAGAGGTCGGGCGCGCCTTCGGCGTGACGCGCGAGCGGATCCGCCAGATCGAGAACAACACGCTGAAGAAGCTCGAGCACCTGCCCGAGGCGCAGGCGCTGAGAGACGCGGTTTCCTAGGCGCCGACGTCGGGGTCGCGCGAGAGCGGCTCGACCAGGTCGTGGTCTGTCGCGCGCTCGAGCGGCACGAAGAGCTTGCAATGCGGGCACTTGAAGCCGAGGTACCGGGCCGCGCGCCCGCCTGCGAGGGGCTCGGCGGCGAACCCCTTGTGACAGTGCGGACACTCGACGTCGAAACTCTTCTCCTGGCTGACCCCGCTCATGACGAACCTGTACCCGGCGCACCGCTTCGTCACGCATAGGCCCCGAGCCCGCGGTCGATGCAGGCCGCATGCGAGAGGCATATGCTCGCCAAATGGACGCGTCCCCGCTCGGCTTGCGCCTCGCCGCGGAGGCGCTCGGCACATTTCTCTTCTTCTTCCTCGGCTTCAACGCGATCGCCGTCTCGGTCGACATCGGCGGCGGGGCAATCACGACCCTCGGGATTGCATTCGCGTTCGGACTGGGTCTCGCGCTCGCGATCGCCGCGCTCGGACAGGTCTCCGGCGGCCATTTCAACCCCGCGGTATCCCTCGGGCTGGCCGTGGCGCGGAAGTTCCCTCCGATCGAAGTGGGCTTCTACTGGGCTGCGCAGCTCATTGGCGGGTTCGTGGCCGTTCTCGTCGTGGCGGCGGTGTATTCGGAGCGGGCGGTCGACTCGCTCGACACTGCCCCCGGAGTCGGCATCTCGAGCGGAGGCGCGCTCCTGCTCGAGTTGATCGCCACTGCTCTCTTCGTCATCGTGATCTGCACGGTCGCGACAGACGACCGTGCGCCCTGGAAGGGCGTCATGGCGCCCCTGCTGATCGGGCTCTTCATCTTCACGGCCGCGGACGCGATCGGCCCGGCGTCGGGTGGCTCCTTCAACCCCGCGAGATCGCTCGACCCGGTCATCTACAACTGGGACTGGAGCAAGGTCTGGATCTACCTCGTCGGGCCACTCGTGGGAGGCGTGCTCGGAGGCGTGATCTGGGTGCTCTTCAGCCCGGCTCCGAAGCACGAGCCGGCGACGATTCGCGCAACCGGCGGCGTCCCGCAAAGCGACACGGAATCACCGGAGACAAGGCACTAGGGCAAGAGCTGCACGTATGTCTCCACGGGCTCGCGCTCGCGCGGCGCGGGCTCGCGTAGAGCCGTCCCGAAATGCAATAGGCCGAGGAAACGCTCTCCCGCCGGGATGCCGACAGCCTCGCGGCCCGGCCGCGTGCGCAGAACGTTCGGCGTACGCCAGTACGTGGCGATCCCGCGTTCTGTCGCCGCGAGGAGAACGAGCATGATCGCCGCAGCCGTCGCGCAGACGTCCTCCTCGTCCGTCACGAGATCGCCCGTCAGCACGGCAGACGCGACGACGAGCGTCGGCGCCCGGTCGAGCTTCTGCGCTTCCTTCTCGCCGGCGACGCGCTTCAGCTGCGCGAGCGTCTCGGGCCCGAGGATGCGAAAGCGCCACGGCTGATTGAGGTGGTGCGTCGGCGCGAAGCGCGCGACGTCGAGCAGCTCGAGCAGCGTCGGTCGCGAGAGTGTCTCCGGCCCGAACGCCTTGTGCGTCCGTCGCGCGGCCGCGAGCTCTTCGAAGCTCACGCGAGTCGCGCGGTGACCGTGACGCTCGCGCCTGCTCGTTCGAGCAGCTGAGAGAAGGGGCAGCCGGCGTGCGCCCTTGCGGCGGCCGCCTGCAGAGCGGCATCGTCGACCCCGTCCACCCGCGCGACGATCTCGACCCTCGATCCGACGATCTGGTGGCCCTGCCCCTCGACCTCGTCCATCACGATCGTGCACGCCACGTCGAGCCGGCCCGGGGGCGTCTCGGCGGCGGTGAGCTCGCCGGCGAGAGACATCGTGAGGCAGCCGCCGTGGGCGGCGGCGAGGAGCTCCTCTGGGCTCGTCTTGCCACCGGGCTCGCCGATCCGCGACGGGAGGGAGTACGGGAGGTGCGCGAAGGCGCCGCTCGCAGCGTCGAGGGTGCCCGCGCCGCGGGCGAGGTTGCCGTCCCAGCCGACGTGCGCGGTGCGCTCGATGTGCGGCATCAGGCAGCGGGGACGACGGCCGCGCTGCCGTCCGGGTAGTAGGCTTCCGCGGGCGAGCCGGCCGGCCGGAAGACTCCGAGCACCTGCATCTCGCCGGGGCCGTGGTTCTCGAGGCAATGGATGAGGCGGGCCGGCAGGTGCACGCAGGAGCCGGGCCGCAGCGCCGCGCTTTCGCCGTCCACGTGGAACGAGCCCTCGCCTTCGAGGACGTAGACGACCTCCTCGTAGCGGTGGAAGTGGTCGGGCGCGCGTCCGGGCGGGATGTGGCCGAGGAACTGCGTCACCGAGGCGCAGCCGTTCTCCGGCTGCGCGAGCAGCGTGAACTCACGCCCTGCCGTCGCCGTGCCGCGCCCGCGGCCCGCGACGACCGCGTGGGTGCCCGTCGCGGCGAGCGGCTCCTCGACGAGGACCGAGAGAAGCTGGAGTCCCTCGGCAGAGCCGATGCGCCACGGCGTGTCCCGCGCGACGAAGACACCGGTGCCCGGTTCGAGCGCGTGCCTCTCGCCTCCGATCGTCGCAACCGCCGTTCCCTCGAGGACGTACAGCACCTCGTCGCGCTCGTCGTCGCGGCGCTCCTCGCCTTCGCTCTCGAAGCGGAGGAGCCGCTGCTCGAACTCGGGACAGCTGATGAGCGGCGTCACCGGCTCGCCCGTCTCCTCGGCCTGGATGCAATAGCGCATCCGGCGAGCCTATACCGCGGCCGCTCTTCCTCTCGCGGGCGCCGGGGAGTAAAGTCGCGAGCCAGGTCTTTCCAGAAGCGCAAACCTCGGTCGAAGGCGAGCGTCTTAGCTCTGAGAACGTCCCACAAGGAGGGCATGAATGTTGAAGAAGGTTGGAGCAATTGCGTTGGTTGCCGCGGCGATCGCAGTCGCCGCCTCGACCACCGCCTGGGGCTCTGCGAAGTCGACCCGCGTCAGTGCGGCGGCTACGAAGAGCATCAAGTGCGGCACGACCCGCACGATCGGCGTCGCGGCTCCGCTCACTGGACCGGCCTCGTCGATCGGAGTGGAGCAGCTGCACTGGGCGCAGTACTTCGTCAAGCGCTGGAACAGCGCTAAGGCGAACAAGAAGCAGAAGATCGCCATCAAGCAGGGCGACACGCAGCTGGGCGTCGACACGGCGTTCGCCGTCAAGGTCGCGCACTCGTTCGCGTCCAACTCGAAGATCCTCGCGGTCGTCGGCCCGGCCGGCAGCCAGGAGGTCGTGGCGTCGACGTCTGCCTACAAGGCCGGCGGTCTCGCCTGGGTCTCGGGCTCGGCCACGCGGACCACGCTCACGGACGGTCACACCGACGGCAACCGGAACGGGTTCTTCTTCCGCTCGGTGCCGAACGACAGCGTCCAGGCTCCGACGGTCGCGAACTACATGATGAAGACGCTGAAGTGGACGCGCGTCTACATCATCGACGACCAGGAGACGTACTCCCAGGGCCTGGCCGACGGCGTGGAGTCGATCCTCAAGGGCAAGGGCGTGAGCACCACCCGGAACTCGATCAGCCAGCAGGCGTCGGACTTCTCGTCCGTGATCGCGAAGATCCCGTCGAACACTCAGGGCGTGTACATCCCGTGGCAGCTTGCTCCTCAGGCCCAGGCGTTCGGTCAGCAGCTGAAGGCCGCAGGCAAGGGCAACATCAAGCTGTTCGGTTCGGACGGCCTCTTCTCGCCGGACTGGAAGATCGGGGGCTCGTATGACTCGTTCTTCCCGGTCAACACGAACGATCCGGTCGTGAAGGCGTTCGCGAAGGCGCACGGTGGGGACGGCCAGTACTTCGGCGCCCCGTCGTACGTCGCCGCGCAGGTCGACGCGCTCGCGATCACGCAGGCCTGCAAGGCGGGGCACGGCAAGACGACGCGCGCCGCTGTCCGCAAGGCGATCGCGAAGACCAAGCTGAAGACCTCGATCCTCGGGTTCGGCGTCTCGTTCCGCAAGGGCGGCGACCTGAAGAGCGGCGGCTTCGGCGTCTACCAGATCCAGTCGAGCGGCGCGTTCAAGCGGGTCGGCTAACACGAACACTCGGTAATTCGAGGAAGGGTGCGGCCCATCACGGTGGGCCGCACCCTCTTTCGGGAGAACCAGGGACGACGTGATCGCGGATCTCCGACACCGGCTCGGAAACTTCGGCGGCCTAGGTCTCGCGCTGGTGGCGTGGGTCATCTACGCCGTGTACTTCTCGCCGACCCAGGGCTGGACGTTCTTCCTCCAACTCACCGTCAACGGGATCATCCTCGGCAGCATCTACGCGCTGATCGCGCTCGGCTACTCGATGGTCTATGGGATCCTGAAGCTGCTGAACTTCGCGCACGGCGACGTCTACATGATCGGGTCGTTCATCGGCTTCGGCGTCCTGACGCTGCTGGGCGGCGCGCTGAGCCCGGCGCTCCCCGTCGTGCTGCTCGTGCTGATCATGTTCGTGGCGGCGATGCTGGGCTCAGGCGTCCTCGGCGTCGCGATCGAGCGCTTCGCCTACCGGCCGCTGCGGAACGCCCCGCGGATCGCTCCCCTGATCTCCGCCCTAGGCGTCGCGTTCTTCCTCGAGAACTCAGCGCTTCTCCTGTTCGGAGCGCAGTACCGCAACTACGACGGTTACGACCTCATCTCCTACAACGGCATCCACATCGGCGGCGAGACCGGTGTCTTCGTCTCGTACCTCGGCGTGCTCGTCATCTCGAGCGCGGTGGTCATGATGTTGGCCCTCGTCGCTCTCGTCCGCTGGACACAGTTCGGCAAGGCCATGCGGGCCGTCTCGTTCGACCGCGAAGCGGCCGCGATGATGGGGATCGACCCGGACCGGGTCATCGCCAAGACCTTTTTCGCCGGCTCGGCGCTCGCGGGAGCCGCGGGCGTCATGTTCGGCCTCCTCTTCAGCCAGATCTATTACCTGATCGGCTTCCTCGCGGGGCTGAAGGGCTTCACGGCGGCGGTTGTCGGCGGGATCGGCAGCATTCCGGGTGCGGTGCTCGGAGGACTGCTGGTCGGACTGGTCGAGTCGTGGGCGACCGGGTACCTCAACGGGAACGTCTCCGACCTGGTCGTGTTCGGGATCTTGATCGGCTTCATGCTCATCCGGCCCACCGGCCTGCTCGGCACGCCGGCGTTGCAGAAGGTCTAGACGGTGGCCGAGTCGACCCCACCTCCCGCCGACGCGCCGCTTCCGACGACGGCGCAGATCGGCGTCGACAGCTGGGTCTCGGAGTCGGACGAGCGGCAGGCCCGCTACACGGGCGTCTGGGGCCATGTCAACCGCGGCTGGGACCGGTTGCCTCCCGCCGGCAAGCTGGCGTTGATCACCCCGGCGATACTCGTGCCGTTCATCCCGTTCGTCAGCACCGGGAACCTCTTCAACTACGGGATCTTCATCCTGATCTACGCGCTGCTCGCGCTCGGGCTGAACGTCGTGGTCGGGTTCGCCGGCCTCCTGGATCTCGGCTATGTCGCATTCTTCGGCTTCGGCGCATACACGTATGCCTTCCTCTCGGGCACCCACTCGGAGAAGGGGCACGTCTTCACGCACCATTGGCCGGCCGAGTTCGCGATTCCGGTAGCGGTCGTTGTCTGCGGCGTGCTGGGCGTGTTCCTCGGGTCGACGTCGAGGCGGCTCCTGGGCGACTACCTGGCGATCGTCACCCTCTTCTTCGGCCAGGCGTTCGTCGTGTTCACCAACGCCGCCGACCCGTATGGGATTACGAATGGCTCCAATGGGCTCGCGAACATCGACAACCTGAGGTTCACCTTCTTCGGCCGCGCTTTCGTCATCGCGTCGGTTCGGGCGTACTACTGGTTCCTGTTCGGCTGCGTGATCTTCGTCCTCATCGTGCTTCACCTGTTGAGCGAGTCACGCACCGGCCGCGCGTGGAAGGCCTCGCGAGAGGATCCGCTGGCGGCGGAGATGATGGGCATGCCGGTCAACCGGCTGAAGATCATGGCGTTCTCGCTCGGCGCGATGATTGCGGGGCTCGCGGGAACCACGTTCGCGGCGGCGCAGACCGGCGCCTTCCCGCAGAACTTCAGCACCCAGGTGCTGATCTTGATCTACGCCGTCGTGATCCTCGGTGGCGCCGGCAGCCTGACCGGGATGCTCGTCGGCGCGGTGGTGATCATCGTCTCGGATCAGGTGCTCGACTCGACCTCACCGCCACAACTGCAGCGCGTCCTGTTCTACCTCGCGCTCATCATCGGGTTCTGCTGGCTGTTCCGCTCGTCCTGGAAGAAGCTCGTGACCGTGATCGTGCTCACAGTGGGTCTCGGATTCGTGGTGCACGCGATTGCAGCCTCCGTGTGGCCGAGGGGAGTTCACGGCACCATCACCTCGGGCGGTTTCCTGACGGGCGCGATCAAGCACTGGGTACTGATCCCGACCAATCCGGGCCGGCTCGCCGACTACGCGTACCTGCTGGCGATCGTGCTCGCCGTCGCACTCACCCAGCTCAAGGGCTGGTGGCGGGTCGCGATCTCGCCGTTCGTGTTCGTCCTCACGGCATTCGTCTGGGAAAACCTTCTGATCATGCAGCCGGCGGTCACGCGCTACGTGCTCTTCGGTGCGCTCCTGATCGCGCTGATGGCGACCCGACCGCAGGGACTGTTCGGGACCGCCAAGGTGGAGATCGTCTGATGCCCCTGCTCGAGCTGAAGAACATCTCGAAGGCGTTCGGCGGCCTGCAAGTGATCGATGATCTCGACTTCCATGTCGCCGAACACGAGATCGTCAGCGTGATCGGCCCGAACGGAGCCGGCAAGACGACTCTCTTCAATCTCGTCACCGGCGTCTATTCGCCCGACGGAGGCGAGATCGAATTCGAAGGGCGGAGCCTGATCGGGCTCCCGCCGCACAAGATCACGGCCCGAGGCGTCGCGCGAACCTTCCAGACGCTGCGGCTCTTCCTGAATATGACGGTGAAGGAGAATGTCATGGCCGCCGCCTACGGGCACACGAAGGCCGGTGTGATCCGGTCGGTGCTGCGCACCCCGGGCATGCGCCGCGAAGAGCGAGAGATCAACGAGCTCGCCGAGGAGCGCCTCTCGTTCTTCGGTCAGCGCCTGATGGGCTACCGGTGGGATCAGCCCGCGTACAGCCTCTCCTACGCGAATCGGCGCCGGCTCGAGATCGCACGGGCGATGGCGACGAATGCCCGGCTGCTCCTGCTCGACGAGCCGGCGGCGGGAATGAACCCGGTCGAGACGCACGAGATCACGGAGCTGATCGCGAAGCTGCGTGACGAGGGCGGCTACACGATCCTCGTGATCGAGCACGACATGCACGTCGTCGAGGGCATCTCGGACCGGGTCGTCGCACTCGACCACGGCCTGAAGATCGCGGAGGGAACCTTCGAACAGGTGGCGACCGATCCCCGTGTCGTCGAGGCTTACCTCGGGACGAGCGCGACGGTGACGAAGTGAGCAGCAACGGAGCCGAGCCCGAGCCGCTTCTGCAGCTGGAGGCGGTGGACACCTACTACGGACCGATCCACATTCTCCAGGGAGTGAACCTCGTGGTGCGGCCGGGCGAGCTCGTCTGCCTGCTCGGCGGCAACGCATCGGGCAAGTCGACGACGCTGAAGACGGTGCTCGGCATCGTCCAGCCGCGGACCGGCACCGTGCGGTTCGACGGGGAGGACCTGGCGGGGCGCCCGACGAGCTACCGCATCGGCAAGGGGATCGCGATCGTGCCCGAGAACCGGCGGCTGTTCGCGCCGATGAGCGTGCTCGAGAATCTCCAGATGGGCGCCTACCTCCGAGGCGGAGGCTCGCCCGAGGACTTCGAGCGCGTCTACGAGCTCTTCCCGCTACTGCACGAGCGCCGTTCGCAGCTCGCGGGGACTCTCTCCGGCGGCGAGCAGCAGATGGTGGCGATGGGGCGCGCCCTGATGTCGCGGCCGAGGCTGCTCCTGATGGACGAGCCGTCGATGGGGCTCGCGCCGATCCTCGTGGAGCGCAACTTCGAGATCATCAAGCAGGTGCACGATTCCGGCGTCGCGATGCTCATCGTGGAGCAGAACGCGAACGTCTCGCTCGCGATCGCCGACCGCGGCTACGTCCTCTCGACCGGACGGGTCGTGCTCGAAGGCCCGGCGGCCGAGCTGCGCCAGCACGAGGATCTCCGCAAGGCCTATCTCGGGCGGTAGCCGACGGTCAGCACCACGAGGCGGTGCTTCGTGACCGTGCCCCCGGGCTGCGCGGCGATGCGGGCGTGGATCCGGCGAAAGAGCTCGTGCCGTTGCTCCTCCGGCAGGTCAAGGTTGTCCGAGAAGGTGCCGAGGAGCGCTACGTACGAGTCGGCGTCGTACGTCGACGACAGGAGATGTCGTCGGTCCTCGACGGCGTCGAAGACCCCCGAGGCGCGAAACTCGGGGCCCCAGCCCTCCACCTCCTCGGGCGCCGGCGGCGGTCGGTTGTCCGGGTGGGGCACGACGGCGTCGTAGTCGTCCTGCACCTCGGACCAGAAGGGATCGTCCTCCGCGAGCAGCACGTGGGGATCCGCGACCACGCCGAGGGCCCCGGCGGGTCGCAGGAGTCGCGCGGATTTCGCGTAGCGAACCTCCGGTGCGATCCAGTGGAAGGCATTGAAGACGGCAATCGCGTCGAACCCGGCATCGCCCGGCTCCCACTCCTCGAAGTCGGCCGCCTCGATCCGGGCCTCCGGGTGGTCGGCGAGGTTGCGGCGCGCGACCTCTGCCAGCTCGGCCGACAGCTCGACCGCCGTGACCGCGTAGCCGCGCCGCGCCAGCTCCACGGTCGCCTGGCCGGTGCCCGGACCGATCTCGAGCACGCGCGACCCCGGTTCGAGCCGGGCGAGCTCGGCGAGGTCGTCGAGGACCGCCGCGGGCGGCTTCGGCCGCGCGCGGTCGTACAGCTCGGCCACCGAGCCGAACGTCGTCCGCAGCCGCTCCCTGTCGCGATGCTCGGGCACGGCTAGATTGAACCGAGATGGACGAGACGCTGCAGCAGGCCGTGCGCTGGAGGGAACAGGGCCAGCGGGTCGCTCTCGCAACGGTGGTCGCCACGCGACGCTCGGCGCCGCGGCCGATCGGCTCGAAGCTCGCAGTGAGCGGGCACGGCGAGCTCGCCGGCTCGGTGTCCGGGGGCTGCGTCGAGAGCGACGTCGTACTCGCGGCGCAGGAGGTGCTCGGCGGCGCAGCGCCGCGGCTGGTCACGTACGGGATCACCGACGACATGGCCATCGGCATCGGTCTCCCGTGCGGCGGCGAGATCGACGTGTTCGTCGAGGAACTGCGCGACGAGGAGCGGGCCGAGGTCACGCTGACGGTCGTGACGGGCGAGGATGTCGGCGAGCGGATCCATGATCCCGAGCTCGAGCAGGCAGCGCGCCGACGCGGCCGCAGCCACGCCTTCGAGCTCGGCGAGCGCACCGTGTTCGCGGACGTCGAGGCCCCGCCGCCGCGACTCTTCGTCTACGGGGCGGTGGACACCGCAGAGGCGCTGTGTCGCGCCGCGAAGCTTCTCGGCTGGCGCACCGTCGTCGCCGACGCCCGGGCGACCTTCGCCACGCCCGAGCGGATCCCGAGTGCCGACGAGCTGCTCGTCCTCTGGCCGGACGAGGCGCTCGCGCACGTCCGGCCGGACGTCGACACCGCCGTCCTCGTCCTCACGCACGACGACAAGTTCGACCTGCCGCTGCTGGAAGCCGTTCTCCGCACCGATGCCTTCTACGTCGGTGCGCTCGGCTCGCGCCGCAACCAGGAGCGACGGCGCGGGCTGCTGCTCGAGCGTGGCCTCGACGAGGAGGACCTCGACCGCATCGCCGGGCCGTCCGGACTCGACATCGGCGCCGACACGCCGGCCGAGACGGCGCTGTCGATGCTTGCCGAGATCCTCGCCGTACGCGCCCAACGCGCCGGCGGGCGGCTCAAGGACGTCAAGACCCGCATTCACGCGCAGATATAGGATCGATCGCGTGCTGCTGCGCGAGGTCGAGTATGCGAAGCCGGCGTCCGTAGCGGAGGCGTTGGACCTGCTGGCGGCGAACGACGGCGCACGCGCGCTCGCCGGCGGGCAGACCCTGATCAACGTGATGAAGGCCCGCGCGGCCTCGCCGGACATGCTCGTCGATCTGGACGGGCTCGAGGAGCTGCGCGGAATCGAGCTCGCCGGCGACGGCACGCTGACGATCGGCGCGATGACGACCTACACGGACCTCATGGGCTCCGCGGAGGCGAAGGCGCGGCCCATCCTCGCCGAGGTCTGCGCGTCGATCGCGGACGTCCAGGTGCGCAATCGCGGCACGATCGGCGGCAACGTCTGCTCCAACGACCCGACGAACCACCTGCCGCCGCTCATGGTCGCGGTCGGCGCGCGGATGACGATTGCCGGCGCGACCGGCGAACGCGAGGTGTCGGCGGAGGAGTTCTTCCTCGGCGTCTACCTCACCGCGGTCGGGCCGGGCGAGCTGCTGACCCGGATCGCGATTCCCGCCGGCAAGAAGGACGGCTTCGCCGCGGTCACGCTCGGTGCGGACGGGACGTGCATCTGCAACGCCGCCGCGACGGTGAACGGCGCCGTGCGCGTCGCGCTGGGCTGCGTCGACGCCGTGCCGGTCCTCGTCACGGCCGAATCGGCCGAGGGAGTCGCCGACTCCGTTCGCGCGGCGAACCTCATGCCGCCCACCGACGTCCACGCCTCGAGCGAATACCGAGCCCATCTCGCCGAGGTGCTCGCGACGAGAGCGGCTCAGGAGGCGGCGGGCCGCTGATGGACGTCTCGGTCACCGTCAACGGCACGACCTACGAGCGGGACGTCGAGCCGCGGAAGCTCCTCATCCACTTCCTCCGCGACGATCTCGACCTCACCGGCAGCCACGTCGGCTGCGACACCGGCAACTGCGGCGCCTGCTCGGTGATCCTCGACGGCGTGCTCGTCAAGAGCTGCATGCTCCTCGCGGTTCAGGCCGCCGGCGCGACGATCGAGACGGTGGAGGGACTGGCGGACGACGGCGAGCTGACACCGCTCCAGCAGGCGTTCAACGAGCACCACGCGCTCCAGTGCGGCTACTGCACGCCGGGGATGCTGATGAGCGCGACCGCGCTCCTGCGCGAGAGCCCGAGCCCCTCCGACGACGAGATCAAGAAGGCGCTGCAGGGCAACATCTGCCGCTGCACCGGGTACTGGAACATCTTCGAGGCCGTGAAGTCGGTCGCAGATGCGTAGGCTCGACGGAGCCGGCAATACTGCGAGCGAGACGACGCTCGCTCCCGCACCCGTCGAGGTGCAGAAGGGTTGGGGCGGCCAGAGCGTCCCGCGCAAGGAGGACAAGCGCCTCCTGCAGGGCGAGGGCGTCTTCGTCGACGACGTCAAGCGGCACGGGATGGGCTATCTCCACTTCGTGCGCAGCCCGTACGCGCACGCGCACATCACGCGCGTCGACGTCTCTGCGGCCGAGGCGCTCGACGGCGTCTACGGGACGCTGACCGGCGAGGAGGTCGCGGCCCTCACCGAGCCGTTCTTCCAGATCTCGAGCGTGCCGGGCGCCAACATCAAGGACTACTCGCTCGCGGTCGGCAAGGTGCGCTACGTCGGCGAGCCGGTCGTCGCCGTCGTCGCCGAGACGCGGGAGCTCGCGCGCGACGCGTCGGAGCTCGTCGAGGTCGACTACGAGCCGCTGCCGGCGGTGGTCGACGCACGGCAGGCGCAGGATTCCGACGCGCCCGTGCTGCACGACGATGCCGGCGGGAACCTCATGTGGACGGGCCTCTACTCGTGGGGCGACCTCGACGCCGCCTTCGCCGAGGCCGACCGGGTCGTGAAGATCCCCGAGCTCCACTTCCACCGCTTCAACTCGACCCCGCTCGAGTGCGACGGTGCGCTCGTCGAGTTCAATCGCGGCGTCGGGCAGTGGACGATCCACACGAACAACCAGTTCCCGGGGTTCGCGGCGATCATGATGGGCCCGGCGATGCAGGTGGGGCTCGACAAGCTCCGCTTCGTCACCCAGGACATCGGCGGCGGTTTCGGCAACAAGATCACGTCGCACCCGCAGCTCGTCGTCTGCTGCCTGCTCGCGCGCAAGCTCAACCGGCCGGTGCAGTGGACGGAGTGGCGCACCGACTTCCACCTCTCGATGTCGCACGGCAACGAGCGCTGGTTCAGCGACACCGAGGTGGCCGTCAAGAACGACGGGACACTGCTCGGATTCCGGACCAAGGCGCTCGACGACGCCGGCGCCTGGCTGCGGTACGAGCCCCTCGGCGGCGTGATCTGGGCGCAGGTCACGCCGGGGATGTACCGCTGGCGCCACATCGAGCTCGACTTCACGCAGGTCGCGACGAACAAGGCGCCCGTCTCGCCGAACCGCGGCTACTCGCGCATGCAGCATCTGTGGTTCACCGAGCGCGTCATCGACATCGTCGCCCGCGAGCTCGGCCTCGACCCGGTCGAGGTGCGGAAGCGGAACTACATCCGCGCCGAGGACATGCCGTACGAGACCCCGAACGGCTGCGTCTACGACTCCGGCGACTACGCCGCGATGCTCGACCTCGCGCTCGAGCTCATCGGCTACGGCACCATGGAGCAGCGGCGCGGCGGACGCGGCGGAGCGCGGCAAGCTCCTCGGCGTCGGCATCGGCTCGACCCTCGACTCCGGCACGAACAACTTCGGCCAGTCCCGCCTGATCAATCCCGACCTTCAGTTCTCGGGCAACAACGAGGTCGCGACCGTCAAGCTCGACCTCTTCGGCGAGATCGTGGTCACGCTCGGCACCACGCCGCAGGGGCAGGGGCACGAGACGACCGCAGCGCAGGTCGTCGCCGACATCCTCAACTGCTCGGTCGACGACGTTCACGTCCGCGCGGGCCACGACAGCTACTGGAATTCCCATGCCGGCTTCTCGGGCACGTACGCGAGCCAGTTCGCGGTCACCGGCCTCAGCGCGGTGAAGGGCGCGACCGAGATGCTCGCGGCGGAGATCAAGAGGCTCGCCGGCGCCGTCTTCGGCGGCGTTCCGGCGGAAGCGCTCGAGCTCGCCGACGGGGGCGTCCGAATCAAGGAGAACCACGACGCGTTCCTCCCGTTCATGGCCTGCGGGGCGATCATCAACGCGAACAACGCGGGCCTGCCGGAGGATCTCGACGTGACGCTCAACTGCCGCTACGTCTACCGGCCGCCGTTCGAGTTGCCGGACGTCGAGAAGAAGTTCGGCAACCTCACGCTCACATATGCGGCGCAGATCCATGTCGCCGTCGTCGAGGTCGATCCCGACACGGGCGCGTACGAGATCGTCGACTACGCCGCCGTCGACGATTGCGGCAAGCGGATCAACCCGCAGATCGTCGAGGGACAGGTGATGGGCGCGACGGCGCAGGCGATCGGTGCGGCCGTCCACGAGACATACGAGTACGACGAGGATGGCAACTTGCTGACTCCCAACTTCTACGACTACCACGTCCCGCACGCGCTCGACATGCCGCCGCTCGCGACCGGCGCGATCGAGAGCCCGTCGCCGTTCACGCCGCTCGGGACGAAGGGGATGGGCGAAGGCGGCGGCGCAGGCATCCACGCGATCTGCGCGGCGATCCAGAATGCGACCGGCGCGGTCGTCACCGACAGCCACAACCCGTACCAGCGCGTCTGGCGCCTCCTGCAGGAGCACGCGTGAACGTCGCTCGCCTTCGGCTCACTCCCGTGGGGGAAACCATGTTTCCCCCACGTTGCCCCCTTCTTCTGTCTGGTGTAGGTGAACCTCCCGGTTCCCCCACACCCCCTCCACTCGTTCATCGGCCATTCGAGGCTGGCCGATGAACGTCTCCGGCGAGCGCACCTTCGCGGCGCCGCGGGCAACCGTGTGGCAGGTGCTGAACGACCCCGAGTCGATGGCGAGGACGATGCCGGGCGTCGAGAGCTTCGACGTCCACGACGAACGCCACTGGACGGCGAACGTCAAGATCCCGCTCGGCCTCGGCAGCATGAGGATGACGGTCGACATGGAGAAGATCGAGGAGCGGGAGCCGGAGTTCGCGAAGCTCGCGGTCAAGGGCAACGGTGTCGGAGCGATGATGAACATGCAGACGTCGTTCACGCTCACCGACGCGCCCGAGGGCGGCACCGCGATGGCGTGGAGCGCGGACGTGAAGATCGCGGGGCCGGTCGGCTCGATGGGCCAGCGCGTCCTCCAGCCGATCGTGAACCAGCAGGTGCAGCACGTTCTCGGCGCCCTCGACAAGCAGGTGCAGGAGGCGCTCGCAGGCGGCGGCGAGCCGGCGACGCACGGCGCCGAGGAGGGGATCAGCCCGGCTTCGCCCGAGGCGTACGAGGCCGAGCCCGAGGGGCCGACCACCTCCACCCAGGACTGACTTGGCGCAACCGCTCCGCATCGGGGTGATGCAGCTGACGATGGAGCCCCTCGACGAGATGCTCGCCTCGGCGCGGGCGATGGACGAGGCCGGGATGGACACGATCTGGCTCGCCGAGGCGTACCCGTGGTGGCGCAAGCACGGCATGGAGGCGCGGTCGTCCACCGGAGTCGGCGCGCTGATGGCCCGCGAGACGAAGCGGCTGACGATCGGCTGGGGGATCATCGCCGCTTCTACGCGCCATCCCGTCCAGGCGGCGATGGACGCGCGCGTCGTCCAGGAGGCGGCCGGGCCGGGCCGGTTCATCCTCGGCTTCGGGACCTCGAAGATCTTCCTCAACAACACGAAGACGCAGACGAAGAAGACGCTCGGGCCGATGCGCGACGCCGTCACGATCGCGCGCGGCGTCCTCTCGGGCGAGCGGTTCGACTACGACGGGGACACGTGGAGCGCCGATGTTCCCGCGCTCGCGGCTGACGCGCATGCGCCACGCGAGGTGCCGCCCGTCTACGTCGCGGCGACCGCGCCGAAGATGCAGCAGCTCGCCGGCGAGATCGCCGACGGCTGCCTCACGCCCTCGATCACGACGCCTGACTTCGTCCGCTACACGCGCGGGAACGTCGGCGACGAGATCGACGTCGGCTGCACCGTCGTCGCCTCGATCCACGAGTCGGACCGCGACGCCGGCCGCGACGGCGCCCGCGAGATCGCGGGGATGTACCTCGCGAACAAGGTGCAGAACATCCAGGGCGCCGCCGACACGCTGCTCGAGCTCGCGGGCATCGAGCAGGACGAGATCCGTCCCGTCGCGGAGGCGATGGAGCGCGGCGGCCGCCTCGCCGCCAAGGCCGAGGTCTCCGATGCGCTGCTCGACAAGTGCCGGCCGATCGCGGGCACGCCGTCCGACTGCATCGCGGCGATCGAGGAGTATCGCGACGCCGGCTGCACCCACGTGATGCTCGAGCTCTGGGGCGCGAACCGCCAGGAGCAGATCAGGCTCTTCGGCGAGAAAGTGCTGCCACGGTTTCGCGGATAGACGACATGCTCGCCGAGGCCCGGACCCGGATCGTGCGGTACACGCCCGAGGAGGTCGCCGCCGATCCCGACCTGCTGGTCGTGGACATCCGCTCTGCCGACGAGCGAGAGCGCACCGGCGTCATTCCCGGCTCGAAGCACGTCCCGTACTCGGTGCTTCCGTGGCGGGCCGACCAGACGTCGGAGTGGCGCGACAAAGAGCTCGCAGGCCGTCGCCTCTGCCTCGTCTGCGCGCACGGCCACTCCTCGTCACTTGCAGCTGCGCAGCTTGTCGAGCTGGGGATCGATGCAGGCGATCTGATCGGCGGCTACGAGGCATGGTGAGCGCCGATCGCGAGCGGCTCGTCGAGACGGCTTCGCGGCTCGTCGACGTGCCGAGCTTCACGGGCGACGAGGAGAACGCAGCGCGGGCGATGGTCGAGATCTACGAGGGGCTCGGGTTGCAGGTGCAGTGGCAGCAGGTGGAGGAAGGGCGCGCGAACGCGCTCGGGACGTGGGCCGGCGCGGGCGGTGGCAAGTCGTTGATGTTCAACGGCCATCTCGACACGTCGTACTCGGGCCGGGAGCCGTGGCTCCGCGACGTTCCCGGCTTCCAGCCGCAGGCGTTCGAGCGGGAAGGCCGGCTCTACGGGCTCGGCATCTCGAACATGAAGGGTGCGCTGGCGTGCTACATCGAGGCGGTGCAGGCGCTGCAGGATGCGGGCGTGCGGCTGCGCGGCGACGTGCTGATCGCAGCCGTCTGCGGCGAGATCGAGAAGACGCAGCAGGGGGAGGCGCAGGGCGCGCAGTACCGCGGTTACGCAGCAGGGACGCGCTACCTCGTCTCGCACGGTGGCGTCGCGGACATGTGCCTGCTCGGCGAGCCCACCGAGGGCAAGGTCGTCCTCGGACATTTCGGCGCGCTCTGGTTGCGGATCCGGGTGCACGGCGACTTCATCCACACTGCGTTCAGCGAGGGCCGGCGCGACCGCAACTCGATCCTGCGCGCGCAGCAGGTGCTGGGCGCGGTGCTCGAGTGGATCCCGACGTGGGAGGACGATTCCGCGAACGCGTATCGGGGCGCGAAGGCGATCGTGAACGTCGGCGCGATCGAGGGCGGCTTCGGCTGGCGCGCGTCGCGCACCCCGCACCACACCGACCTCTTCCTCGACGTGCGCGTGCCGCCGACGAAGGAGATGGCGGTCGCGCGACGCGAGGTGCTCGACATGGTGCGCGGGCACGCGGAGCGCTTTCCCGACTACGGCATCGAGGGCGAGGTGTTCGTCACCGCGCCGGGCGCGGAGATCGAGGAGGGGCATGAGCTCGTCGCGGCGATCGACGCCGCGCACGCGGAGGTGTGGGGCGAGCCGCCCGGTCGCGACGTGACGCGCTGGTTCAGCGACGCGTCGGCGCTGACACGCTACGGCGTGCCGACCGTCAACTACGGCACGTCGACCGGGCTGATGGACGTCGAGCTGGGCGAGAACCTCGAGATCGACGGCCTGGTCAAGACGGCGGAGGTCTACGCGCGCGTCGCCATGACCGTTTGCGGAGTCGCGTGAAGCTCGTCACCTACGACGACGGGAACGTGGGCTACGTCGACGGCGAGGAGATCGTCCGGCTCGACGTCCCGACGGTGCGGGAGTGGTTCGAGCGCGGCGGCGCCGACGAGGCAGGAGAGCGCACGCCGCTCGCCGAAGCCAAGCTGCGTGCGCCGATCGTGCCGAAGAAGTTCTTCCACACGGCCGGAAACTTCCGGGAGCACGAGGAGGAGTCGAAGAACGTCGACTGGTCGCACCGGATCGCGCCGTGGATCAACTTCTTCCAGAACGTCGACGCGATCGTCGGCCCCGACGAGCCGATCGTCTATCCCGAGCACCTGACCGAGGAGCTGGACTACGAGCTCGAGCTCGCCGTCGTGCTGAAGAAGGCGGGCAAATGGTTCAGCCCCGAGGAGGCGGAGGACTACATCGGCGGCTACGTCATCTTCAACGACATCACGGCGCGCGACATCCAGCGTGGCGAGATGCGCTCGGGCGTCTTCAGCTTCTGCAAGGCGATCGACACGTTCTGTCCGCTCGGGCCGTGGATCGTGACGCCGGACGAGATCCCGGATCCACACGACCTCGCGATGGAGCTGCGGGTCAACGGCGAGACCCGGCAGCAGTCGCACTCGAGCCGCATGAGCGTGACGATCCCCGAGATCCTCAGCAACTTCTCGGCGCTCGGCTACAGCGCGGGTGACGTCCTCTCGACCGGCACCGTCGCGGGCGTCGCCGGCTTCAAGTCGGAGGAGGAACGGAAGCGCCTCTACCTCAAGCCGGGCGACGTCGTCGAGGCGGAGATCGAGCGGATCGGGGTGCTGCGCAATCCTGTGATCTCGTGGCAGGAGGGCCACGGCGAGCCGGCGCCGCCGCGCATCCGCCCCTGGGGCGACGAGTGACCTGGGCGCGAGACGACGCCAAGCTCGAGCGCGTGCGCGCGCTGATGGCAGAGGAGGAGCTCGACGCGCTCGTCGTCCGCGCGCCCGACAACGTTCTCTACCTGACGAACTTCTGGGGGATGAAGGGTTACGACGCCTGCGTCTTCCCGCGGGAGGGAGAGCCGGTGCTGATCACGATCGAGGCGTCCGAGGAGGACGCGGCGCGCACGGCGTGGACGGAGCACGTCCGCCTGATCCGCGGCTACGACCCGGAGGATCCGCGGCCGCCGCTCGCGCGCACCCTCGACGCAGCGGTCGAGGCGGCGCGCGACTACGAGCGCGTCGGGCTCGAGCTGTCGCTCGGCACGCAAGCGTCCGACCGGATGGTCGGCGAGCCGACGACATTCACCGCCGCCTGGTTCGACGCCTTCTCCGAGGCGGCCGACGCGACCCCGCTCCTCGTCCGCGCCCGTTCGCTCAAGACGGAGCAGGAGGTCGAACGGCTGCGGCTCGCGAACGAGATCGCCGCCGTGGCGATGGAGCACGTGCGCGGCGAGCTGCGCGCCGGCATGAAGGAGGCCGAGGTCGCCGCGCTCTGGCAGTGCTTCGTGCACGGCGAGGGCACCGGCTGGGAGGGAAAGGTCGAGCTCGCGCTCCCGTTCTCGCTCGTATGGGCGGGTCGCGGGATCAAGACGTTCACGGCCACCGGCGACCTCCCTGTCGTCGAGGGCGAGCCGGTGCTGTTCGAGATCTGGGTCTGCGCCGACGGCTACTGGGCCGACCACACGAAGAATCTCGTGATCGGTGATTTGCGACAGGACTACGCCGAGCTCGAGCGCGCGCTGGTGAGCGTCTACGAAGCCGCCCTCGAGTCGATTCGGCCCGGCGCCTCGATGGCAGCGCTCGACCGGAGTGTTCGCGAGCAGGTCGCGGCGATGGGCTACCCGGGCCAGCCGACGCATCCGATCTGTCACGGCGTGGGCGCGCGGGCGCACGAGCCGCCGTACCCGCATCAGGCCGGCGGCGGCGAGTTCGAGGAGGGGATGGTGCTCGCGGTCGAGCCGGGCGCGTACTGGCCGGGCGGCGGCGGGCTGCGCGTCGAGGACAACTTCCTCGTCACGACCGCCGGCGTCGAGAAGCTCTCGGCCTTCCCGGACGGGGTGGTGCAGTGTCCGACCTGATCTGGACCGGCTCGCTCAACGACGCCTACCGGATCGGTGGGCGCGTCGGCCTCTACGACACGACGCTGCGCGACGGCGAGCAGACCGTCGGCGTCGTCCTCTTGCCCGAGGAGAAGCTCGAGATCGCGCGGCTGCTCGACGGACTCGGGATCGAGCGGATCGAAGCGGGCTTCCCGCGCGTGTCCGAGGACGACCGGCGGGCGGTCGAGCTCATCGCCGGCGCCGGGCTCACCAGCGAGGTCTGGGGCTTCTCGCGCGCGGTGCCCGCCGACCTCGAGCTGTTGGTGGAGCTCGGCGTCGAGGCCTCGGTAATCGAGTCGCCGATCTCGGATCTCAAGCTCGAGGCGATCGGCGTCTCGCGCGAGACGATGCTCGAGCGCATAGCGAGCGCTATGCGCTTCGCCACCGACCACGGGATACGGGCTGCGTTCTTCGGCGTCGACTCGACGCGCGCCGAGCCGGCTTTCTACCGGCAGGTGTACGAGACGGCCGTCGAAGCGGGCGCGCAGGAGGTGGCCGTCGTCGACACGCTCGGAATCGCCTCCCCGGAGGCCGTCACCGATCTCGTCGGCGCGACGCTCCAGTACGTGGACGGGCTGCCGGTTCACTTCCACGGGCACAACGACTTCGGGCTCGCGACGGCGTCCGCGGTCGCCGCGGTGCGCGCGGGCGCGACGTGGATCCACGGCACGATCAACGGGATGGGGGAGCGCGCCGGGAACGCCGACCTCGGCGAGATCGCGCTCGCACTCCGCGCGCTCTACGGCGTCGAGACCGGCCTCCGCCTCGACCGGATCCGCGAGGTCGCGGCTCAGCGTGCAGGAGCTGTCGGGCTACGGGCTCGCGCCGTGGAAGCCGCTCACGGGCGAGACCCTGTTCCGCCGCGAGTCGGGCGCCGTCGCCTCGCAGTTCCACGACCCGCCGTCGATCGAGCCGTACTCCTCGGAGCTCGTCGGCGCCGAGCGGGCGATCGTGCTGGGCAAGAAAAGCGGGCTCGACTCGATCCGGATCAAGGTGGAGGAGCTGGAGCTCGACGTGCCAGAGGAGCGGTGGCCGGAGCTGCTCGCCCGCGTCAAGGAGCTCGGGACACGCAAGCGCGGGCTGGTCACCGACGACGAGTTCCGGGAGCTGTGCGACGCATCGTAGGCCGGCGCGCAGGGCGACGCCGGCCGCTCGTGAACCTTCGTCTTTGTTGAGACGCGGTAATCTGCGTGTAGCCGAGCGGCCGTAAGACGGCGTCCATGCGGAGTACGATCCTTCTCTTCGGAACAGTCGCTGCAGCCTTCGCTGCCACGAGCGCTCTCCGTGCGTCCGCGGCGACCGGCCCTCGGCTGTACTGGCGGTTGGTGCCGCCCGCGGGTGCCACGGTCTCCCTCGACGCGGGAACCGGACACGGGCTCAAGGTCGAGGCGGCAGCCACGAATCGGCGGCAGCGCGTTGCGCTGACGCTCCTCGGGCCGTCCCGCGCGCGGCTGCACGCCACAGTGGGAAACCCGGCCGTGGGCGTGCTGCGAGTGCCCGGGTCGCTACAGGACATCCGGCCGTTCACCGTGACCTTCGTCGCCCGGATCGTGGGGCCATCCCGGGTGAGGATCAGGCGCACGGTGATCGTCTCGATCCGAAGCAATCGCGTCTCGCTCGTCGGGCCGGGCGCGCGTTCCCGCTGGGCGTATGTGCTGCGCGCGACGGATGCCCGTGCCAAGCCGTCCGCACGGGCGCGGATCGTCGCACCCGTTGCTACCGCCACCCCCGACGACGTACCGAACCTCGTGCGCGTCCTCGTCCAGGCGCAGCGCAGAGGCTCAACGTGGGTACGCGTCGCGCTGACGAGTATCCCGAACAGCCGCCAGGGCTGGGTCAGGCGCTCGGCCCTCGCGACCTACCATTCCGTCGAAACGCGGCTCGTGATCGACACCGAGCGCCTCATGCTTACGCTCTATCGCTCCGGTAGGCCTGTCTTCCACGCACGGGTAGGGGTAGGCCGGGGGCGCTGGCCAACCCCGCACGGCCGCTTCTACATCCGTGAGCGGCTCACCGATTTCCGTGACTCCTTCTACGGGCCGATCGCGTTCGGGACGAGCGCGCGGTCGCCCACGCTGACCGATTGGCCCGGCGGCGGCGTCGTCGGGATCCATGGGACGAACCAGCCGCGTCTGATCCCAGGGCGGATCTCGCACGGATGCGTCCGGTTACGAAACGCCGACATCCTTCGGCTTGCGCGGCTGCTTCCGCTGGGGACGCCGCTCGTGATCCGGTAGATCAGCCGGTCAACCGCGGGGGCGTGAACGGCCCGCGGACCGGGACCTCGCGCAGCTGGGCGCTGCAGCTGGCGGGCTGCAGCAGGCGCACCCGCAGGATGCCGATGCCGTGCGCCTTCACCGTGAAGCGGGCGGCGCCGTGGCTGTTCGTCTTCCTGACGACCGAGACCCCCGGACCGCGAAGCTCGACGCGCACGCCGCCGACCCCCTTGCCGTTGCGGCGCGCGTGGACGACGAGCACCGTCGGCTTCCCGACGATCGCGGTCCTGGGCGCGAGGGTGAACGTGATTTTCGAGCACAGAACCGGCGGCGTTAACACGGCCGGCGGCGGAGACGTCGTTCCGGGCGTCGTAGTCGTGCTCGTCGTCGTGAGCGTCAACGTCGAGGTGCCGGTCGTGGTCGTCTGCGTCGTCCCTGTCGTGGTCGTCTGGGTGGTGCCTGTGGTGGTCGTCTGCGTTGTGCCTGTCGTGGTCGTCTGGGTGGTGCCGGTGGTGGTCGTCTGCGTCGTGCCCGTCGTGGTCGTCGTCGAGCACATCTGGTTGCCGCCTCTCGCGGTTGCAGCCACCCGGTTCCCGTAGAGATGGTTCGCGTCGATGTAGGGCAGCACCGAGCCGGTCACGAGGTCGGCCTGCCAGTAGCAGTTCGGAAGGCGCACGGTAAGCGTGTACGAGCCGGCGTCGAGCTTCCGCGTGACGCTGTCGTACAGCGTCTGCGGGAACTGCGAGCCTGGCTCTGCGAGCATCGAGTAAGTCGCGAGGGAGACAGTCGTGCCGTCGCAGCCGGAGGCGACGGTGAAGGTCGCGGTGATCGTTCGGCCGCCTTCGCTGAGGTGCGCGCCGGTGAGCGACGCCGCGCCCGGCCCGCAGGGTGAGCTGTCCGACGGGGCCGAGTTTGCGCCGAAGCCGGGGTGGACGAAGACGGCGAGACCGGCGGCGAACAGCGCCGCCATCCCGAGCACCGCCGCGCCGCGGAGCGTGCCGGCGTGCCGGCGCGCACGCCTGCGCGCGTCGTCGTCGACGATGCTCCGGAGCGCCGACCGGCACTCCTCGAGCTCCGCCAGAAGAGCCCTAAGCCGCAGCAGGCTCGACTCCACGGTTCGATGCTATACCCCTGGACCGCGAACTTGACGCGCACCAGTGGGCGGTCTCGGCGCACGGCGGCTGAGATGATTCGCCGCAGTGGCTGACTACGACGCGGTCATTGTCGGCAGCGGCGTCAACTCGCTCGCCTGCGGGGCGCTGCTCGCCTGCGCGGGCTGGCGCGTCTGCGTGCTCGAGCGGAACGACTGGTTCGGCGGGGCGATCAAGACGGAGGAGCTGACCGACCCCGGCTTCCTCCACGACACGTACAGCGCCTGGCACCCGCTCTGGGTCGGCGGCGCCGCACACGCCGAGCTCGCGGACGAGCTCGGCGCGCGCGGGCTCGAGTACCTCAACACGGAGCTGCCGTCGGCGACCGCCTTCCCGGACGGGAACGCGGCCTTCCTCCTGCGGACGGCGGAGGGAAACGCGCAGGAGCTGGGGCCGGAGTGGCCGGACGTGCTGGAGCGATTCCTCCCCAACGCCGACCTCGCGTTCGGTGTCCTCGGCACCGAGCTCTGGTCGCCCGCCGGGCTCGCGCTCGGCGCGAAGGCCGTACGGCGGCTCGGCCGGGCGGGCGCGATCGCCTTCCTCGGCGACGTGCTGCAGTCGAGCCGCGACTGGCTCGAGACGACGTTCGCCTCGGAGCGCGCGCACGGCGTGCTCGCGCCGTGGGTGCTGCACACCGGCCTCGGCCCCGACCAGGCGACGTCCGGCTTCATGACGCAGGTGATCGCGGTCGCGGTTCAGGAGGGCGGGATGCCGGTGCCGCGTGGCGGCGGCGCGAAGCTCGCGGATGCGCTCGTGCGCCTGATCCGCGACCACGGCGGCGTCTGCGAGACCGACCGAGACGTCGAGCGCGTGCTCGTTCGCTCCGGCCGTGCGGTCGGGGTGCGCCTGACCGACGGCGACACGATCGAGGCCGAGCGCGCGGTCGTCGCGAGCGTGACCCCGACGCAGCTCTACGAGCGGCTGCTCGCCGATGCCGACGTTCCCGCGCCGGTTGCGGACGGTGCGCGCCGCTTCCGCTACGGCCGGTCGGAGATGCAGATCCACTACGCGCTCTCGGAGCCGCCGCGCTGGGACGGAGACGAGCGGCTCGCGGGGACAGCGATCGTCCACGTCACGCCGGGGCTCGACGGAGTGTCGCGGGCGGTGAACGAGGCCGAGCGCGGGCTGCTCCCCGCCGAGGCGACGATCGTCGTCGGCCAACCGCTCACCCTCGACCCGTCGCGTGCGCCGGACGGCCGCGGCCTGCTCTGGATCCAGCTCCAGGAGCTGCCGTGGCGGATAAAGGGCGACGCTGCGGGCGACCTCGAACCCCGCAGCGGCGAGTGGACGGACGAGCTGCGCGAGCGCTACGCCGACCGCATTCAGGCGCGGCTCGCGCGCCACGTCCCGAACCTCGAGTCGTCGATCGTGAAGCGCGTGGCGCTCGGCCCCCACGACCTGCAGCGCGCGAACGTCAACCTCCGGCACGGCGACCCGTACGGAGGTGCGCTCGCGCTCGACCAGAACTTCCTGTGGCGGCCCTTCGGCCGCAGCCCCGGCCACACGACGCCGGTCGAGCGGCTCTGGCAGATCGGCGCGAGCACCTGGCCCGGCCCCGGTCTCGGCGCCGGCTCGGGCACGCTCGTCGCGCGCAAGCTCCTCGAGCCGCCGCTCACGCAGCGTGCGGTCGCGCGCGCCCGCGCCCTCGCCGGCCGGTAGGGCGGCGCCCACGTCTTGCTCAGGACGCGCGTTCCGTGACACCATCCGTTCACGCTTGTCGAGGGTCACGCAGCAGCCGCCGCGGTTCTCGATCTCGCAGGTGAGCACGCTCACCGCGAGCTTCGCCGACGACGTGTCCGCCTACGCAGCGGCCGGCGTCGACGGGATCGGCGTCTGGGAGCTCAAGCTCGGCGACGAGCCCGACGGCGAGGCGCTCGAGCAGTTGGCGGCGAGCGGGCTCGGCTCTGCGACCGGCGTGCCGCTCGTTCCGTCGATCCTGCCGCTGCCGCTGCTGCCCGGCCCCGAGGCTCCCGAGGCGCGGATCGAGTCGCTCTGCGCTTCCGTCCACCGGCTCGCCCCCTTCGAGCCGTCCGCTGTCCTGTGCTTCACGGGCCCTGCCGGCAACCGCGATCCCGACGACGCTCGGGCGCTCGTCGTCGAGGGGCTGCGGACCGTCGCGCGGGAGGCCGAGAGCGCGGGCGTCCGAGTCGCGCTCGAGCCGTTCCAGCGGGAAGGGATAGAGGACTGGTCGATCGTGAACACGCTCGGCGAGGCGGGGGAGCTGCTCGAGGAGGTCGGCAGCGACGCACTGGGGGTCCAGTTCGACGTCTGGCACCTCTGGAACACGCCGGAGCTCCTCGAGGAGATCCCACGCCACGCGCACCTCGTCGCCGGCGTCCACGTGAACGACTGGCGCGAGCCGACACGCGGCTGGGCCGACCGCGTGCTTCCCGGCGACGGCGTCGCCGACCTTCCCGCGATTCTCGGCGTCTTAGAGGAGGTGGGCTGGGACGGCTTCTACGACCTGGAGATCTTTTCCGACAACGGCGCCTTCGGCAGCGCGTATCCCGACTCGCTCTGGGATCTCGACGCCGCCGAGCTCGCGCGCCGCGGCCGGGATGCCTTCACCAGCTGTTGGTCGAAAAGGAGGGTCACGGCGACAGCCGTGGACCGGAGAGGAGCAACATCATGAGGGTAAGCAAGCGGGCGCGTTGGGCGCTCGTGATCGTTGCCGCTGCGGCACTCGTCTTCGCCGCGGCTGCGGCGGCTCGCACACACTCCACGACGGCGAAGAAGCCGATCGTGATCGGCTGGGCGCACGATTCGAGCGGGCCGATGGCCCCGTTCGACGGCCCGGCCCTCGCTGCGGCGAAGATCGAGATCGCCAAGGTCAACAAGCAGAACACGTTGGGCCGCAAGATCGTGCTCAAGACCTGCGACACACAGAAGGACAACGCGACGGCGTCGAAGGCGTGCGCCGACAAGCTGATCGGTGAGCACGCCAACATCATCTTCACGACGTGCGACGTCGACCTTGCCGCTCCGGTCGTACAGGACTCGATCAACCACGGCCTGCTCACGATCGCGCCGTGCATCGGCACCGATCAGATGGGCCCGAAGCGCTTCGGAAGCAAGGGCAAGCTCGCCTACAGCTTCGGCAACGTCGCGCAGGACGAGGGCTCGGCGATGGCCGAGGTGGCCTGGAGTCACGGCTGGAAGACCGCCGACCTCGCCAAGGACACGGTGATCGTCTACTTCAAGGCCGTCGTGAGCGCCTTCAAGGCGCGCTTCACGCAGCTTGGCGGGAAGATCAACTACGAGACGTCGTACCAGGACTCCGCTTTCGGCGGCAACAACGTCCAGAACGCCGTCAGCGGCATCAACGCGCATCCGGCGAAGGTCGTAGTCACGGCCACCGCCGGCGCCTACGGCTCGCTCGCGCCGTTCATCACGGGCATGCGGACGGCGGGGAACAACACGCCCGTCCTCAACTCGTGGGCGGGTGACGGCACGTACTGGGTGCCGCAGAACCCGAAGGTCACGAACTACTGGTTCGTGACGTACGCGAACGCCTTCGGTAAGGATCCGAGCAAGGCCGTGAACAAGCTCCGGAACGCGCTCCCCGCCGCCCTCCGCGGGACCGGTGGCTTCGTCACGGGCCCGACGGCGATCGACGGTGTCGTGACGGCGATCAAGCGGGCCCACGGCTCGCTCGTCGGCTCGAAGCTCGCCGCCGTGATGCAGAACTTCCATCATGTGCCGACGCTCTCCGGCAACGTGAGCTTCTCGAAGAACCTGCACTCGGTCTTCGGCCGGCAGTACCGCGTGATCGAGATCAACAACAACGTCCCGATCGAGAAGGGAACGGTCGTCGCGAAGAAGGTCCCGAATAGCCCGGACTCGTAGGGCTTGGCAGTAGACGCACAGCACACGGAGAGGCCCGGAGGAACGCTCCGGGCCTCCTCCGTCTCGCGCTCGTACGCGGGTGTGCAGGCGCTGCGTGACGTCTCCCTCGAGCTCCGGCAGGGCGAGGTCGTCGGGCTGATCGGCCCGAACGGGGCGGGGAAGTCGACGCTGGTGAACGTCCTCAGCGGCTTCGATCGTCCGACGCGGGGCCGCGTCGTGCTCGAGGAGCGCGACGTCACACGCTGGCCGGCATACCGGCGCGGCCGGCACGGGCTCGCCCGCACGTTCCAGCACAGCCACGCCTTCCGCGGCCTGACGGTGCGGGAGAACGTCGAAGTCTCGGCTCTCGGAGTCGGCGCCTCGGGGCGCCGAGCGGGACGCCGCGCCGACGAGCTGCTGGAGCTGCTGGGCCTCGCGGGCTACGCCGATCGTCCGGCAGCGGAGCTCGCACACGGCGACGAGCGCCGGCTCGGAGTCGCGCGCGCCCTCGCGGCCGAGCCGCGCTTCGTGCTCATGGACGAGCCGGCGGCCGGACTTCCCGAGGCCGAGGTGCCGCGTTTCGCCACCGCTGTCCGCACGGTCCGCGAGCGCGGCGCGGGAGTGCTGCTCGTCGACCACAACGTCGCGCTCGTGCTCGAGGTCTGCGAGCGCATCCACGTGCTCGACCAGGGAACGACGCTCGCCGAGGGGACGCCGGCCGAGATCCGCGCCCATCTCGGCGTCGCAGCGGCGTACCTGGGCGAGAGCGCGGCCGAGGATCTCGAGTGACGACCGCGCTCGCAGTCCAGAACCTCTCGGTCCGGTACGGAGCGGTCGAGGCCGTGCGCGGGCTCTCGCTCGAGGTGCAGCCCGGCGAGATCGTCGGCCTGATCGGCCCGAACGGCGCCGGGAAGTCCTCGACGCTGCACGCGATCATGGGTACGGCTCCCGTGACTGGCGGCGACTTGCGGCTCGGCGACAGGTCGCTCGTGGGCCTGCGCCCGGAAGACGTGGCGCGGCGGGGCATCGCGCTCGTGCCCGAAGGCCGCCGAATCTTCGGCGAGCTGACGGTGGAGGAAAACCTCCGGCTCGGCCTCGCGGCCCGGAGAGCCCGGGGCAACGGCCACAGTCTCGCGCGCGCGTACGAGCTCTTCCCGGTCCTGCACGAGTTCCGGTCGCGCCAGGCGGGCGTGCTCTCGGGCGGGCAGCAGCAGCAGCTCGCCATCGGACGGGCCCTCACCGCCGAGCCGAGCGTCCTCCTGCTCGACGAGCCGTCGCTGGGGCTGGCGCCGAAGATCGTTGACGTCGTCTTCGAGGCTCTGACGCAGATCAGGGACGCGGGCCTCGCTGTCCTCCTCGTCGAGCAGCGCGCCCAGCGGACGGTCGCACTCGCGGACCGGTCGCACGTGCTCGCGAACGGAGAGCCGCGCCTCACTCTTGGGCCGAAGGACGCGGGCGACACCGACCGCCTCGTCGCCGCGTATCTCGCATGATCCTCGCGTTCCTCAACCTCACGTGGCCGACGTTCGCGAACGCACTCGGGCTCGGCGGCATCTATGCGCTGATGGCGGTCGGGATCGGCCTCGTCTTCGGCGTCCTCCGCCTCGTCAACTTCGCCTACGGCCAGCTGATCATGGCCGGCGGCTTCGCGCTGGCCTACGGCGCCCAGTGGGGCCTCCCCAACTGGCTCTCGATCCTCTTCTGCTTCGGCGTCGTCCTCGCGCTCTCGGTCGCGATGGACCAGCTCGTCTTCCGGCCGCTGCGGACGCAGTCCCCGGCGACGATGCTCGTCGCGACGTTCGCCGTCGCCTTCCTGCTGCAGAGCATCGCGCTCGTCGCGTTCGGCTCGCTCGGCAAGAGCGCCGGTGCGCTCGCCCTCCTGCAGCAGCCGTGGGACTTCGGCGGCGTCTTCATCCAGAAGATCGCGATCATCTCGATCGCCACAGCGGCCGGGTGCCTCGTCCTGCTCCAGCTCCTGCTCACGCGCACGCCGGTCGGACTCCACATGCGCGCGGCCGCGATGGACTTCCGTACCGCGCGGCTGCTCGGCGTCCGCGCCAACCGCGTGATCGGCGGCGCCGTCCTCATCTCCGGCTTGCTCGCGGCGGTCGCCGCAGTGATGCTCAGCGTCCGGGACATCCAGATCACGTCGACGTTCGGCCTGCAGGACACGATCTACGTCCTCGCGGGTGTCGTCGTCGGCGGCCTCAACCGGCCGATCCCGGCCACGCTGGGCGGCTTCTCGATCGGCTTCGCCATCGGGATCCTCGGCGGCGTGCTCCCGACCAACCAGAGCCAGTACCTGCAGAGCATCCTCTTCGCGGGGGTGATCGTCGTGCTGCTCGTGCGGCCGAACGGGCTCTTCACCCGCGCCGCCGGCGCCGTGGAGCGCGTATGACCACGGTGCGGCGGGCTCCGGAGCTGCTCGTGCCGGCTGTGCTCATCGTCGCCACCGCGCTGCTGGGGCTGGTGGTCTCGAGCTACCTGCAGGCCTACTTCCTCGACACGCTGGTCAAGGTCGCGATCGTCGTCGCCCTCTACGTCTTCATCGGCAACTCGGGCGTCGTGTCGTTCGGGCACATCAGTTTCGTCGCGGTCGGCGCCTGGACGGCCGGAGTCCTCACCGTGCCCAGGGGCCAGAAGCTGATCGTGATGCCCGGCCTCTCGCACTTCCTCCTCGTCCATCACGTCGGGAACCTCGCGTCGCTCGCGCTCGCGGCCGGCGTCGGGCTTGCCTTCGCGTTCGCCGTCGGGCTGCCTCTCATGCGGCTCTCGGGGCTTGCAGCGGGGATCGCGACGTTCGGCGTGCTGGAGATCACGAACAACGTGCTCACGTACGACCAGTCGATCGGCCCCGGCGAGAACGCGTTCTCCTCGGTTCCGCAGACGACGGGGATCTGGCAGGCCGCGATCGGGGCGCTCGTCTGCGTCGCGGTCGCGTACCTCTACCAGCGCGCCCGCTTCGGCCGGATGCTGCGCGCGACGCGCGAGGACCCCGCGGCGGCTGCGGCGGCGGGGATCTCCGTCTACCGGCAGAGGCTGGTCGCGTTCACGGTCTCCGGAGGGCTCGCCGGCCTCGCGGGGGGCCTCTACGTCCACCTACAACCGCTGCAGGCGGGGTCGCTCTACCTGGATCTCACCTTCATCACGCTCGCGATGCTCGTCGTCGGCGGGTCGGGCAGCCTCCTCGGCGCGGTCGTGGGCGCGCTGGCCGTGAACGGCCTCTACTCCTTCCTCTCGGCTGCGACGAACGGCGTCGACGTGCTCGGCTGGAACCTGACCGTGCCGGTGGGGACGGCGGAGATCGTCCTCGGCGTGCTGATGACGGCCGTGCTCGTCCTCCGCCCGAACGGTCTCACCGGCGGCCGCGAGCTGTCCCTGCCACGGCGGCGGGCCGTGGTCGATCTCGAGAAAGCGAGGGTCACGACATGAGGTTCAGCATCTACAGCGAGCTGCAGAGCTGGCCGGGGAAGTCGTACGACCGGCTCTACGGTGAGGTGCTCGAGCAGATCGAGAACGCCGACCGGCTCGGCTACGACGCGTACGCCGCGGTCGAGCACTTCTTCTTCCCGAAGTTCTCCGCCTCCGCGAACGTGTTCGGCCT
>CAWEJU010000011.1:0-104709 GCA_963809465.1 uncultured Actinomycetes bacterium
AGCCACTTGTGAGGGTTGACGACTAGGCTGTCGGCGAGCTCGACGCCGTCGGCCGACCAGCGCTCCTCCTCGCAAATCCAGGAGGAGCCCGCGTACGCCGCGTCGACGTGGAGCCACGCGCCCGCGGCATGCGCCCGCTCTGCGAGCTCGCGCACCGGGTCCACCGAGGCGAACGACGTGGTGCCGACCGTCGCCACCACGCCGCCACGTCGTCGAGGTCGTAGCCGTCCACCGTCATGCGGAGCTCACCGTCCGCCGGCACCTTCGCAGCTCCATCCCGAGCATCCGTGCGCCCTTCTCGACCGAGGAGTGCGTGTGCTCGGAACAGACGACGGCGTTGCGGCCGGTGACGTGGCGCGCCGCGATGAGCGCGGCGAGCGTCGACGTCGAGGCCGTGTCCTCGATGTGACCGTGCCAGCCGTCGGGAAGGCCGAGCAGCTGCCGCACCCAGTCGGCGACGCGCAGCTCGAGCTCGGTCGAGGCGGGCGACGCGCGCCAGACGAGCGCGACCTGGTTCAGCGTGGCGGCCAGCAGCTCCGCGAGGATCGCCGGCTCCGACGACGTGACGGCGAAGTAGGAGAAGAAGCGCGGGCTCTGCCAGTTCGTCAACGCCGGCAGCAGGAGCTCGTCGACGTCGCGCAGGACGTCGGCGAACGGCTCCGGCTGCTCGGGCGCCGCAGCCGGGAGCTGCGCCGAGAGCTCACCCGGCTTCACCTGCGCGAGCACCGGCAGCTCGCCGACCCGCTCGAGGTACTGCGCCGCCCACTCGAGCGCGGCGGCGCCGTCCTCCCTGAAGTCGGTCACGGACGCCGCTTCCGCAGCTTGTCGAGCTGCTTCCACGTGCGCGTGTTGGCGACGTCGGCCTTCGTCAGCCAGCCGCGCCGCGCCTGCGCCACTGCGAGCTCGACGTAGGCCTGCGAGCGAACCTCGTGCGCGTCCGAGGAGACGATCAGCCTCAGCCCCGCCTCCTTCGCGGCGCGCGCGTGGACGTCGCGCAGGTCGAGCCGGTCCGGCTGGCCGTTGATCTCGAGCAGCGTGCCGGTCTCGAGCGCGCCCTCGATCACGCGCTCGACGTCGACATCGCGCGGCGGGCGCTTCCCGATCCGGCGGCCCGTGAGATGGCCGATCGCGTCGACGTACGGGTTCTGCATCGCTTCGAGCACGCGCTCGGTCGGCCGCGAGTCGGGAGCCTGGTGCACCGAGGCGACGACCCAGTCGAGCAGCGCGAGATCCTCGTCGGCCACGTCGACCTCCCCGCTCGAGCGGATGTTCGCCTCGACGCCGGCCAGGATCGTCAGCTTCGGGAACCGCTTGCGCAACGCCTCTATCTCGGCGAGCTGCTGCTGCAGGCGCTCGCCGCGGAGGTAGTGGGAGTGGTCGGTGACCGCGTAGTACTGGTAGCCGCGAGCGACCGCGCCCTCGAGCATCTCCTCGAGCGTGCTCTTGCCGTCGGCCGACCAGTGCGAGTGCGTGTGGAGGTCGCCGCGCACGTCACGCAGCTCGACGAGCTCCGGCAGCTCGCCCCGCCGCGCCGCCTCCAGCTCGCCGGAGTTCTCGCGCAGCTCAGGCGGGATCGGCTCGTAGCCGAGGAACTCGTAGACGGCGTCCTCCTCGGCGCTCTTGAAGACGTCGCCGGTCTCGACGTTCGTGACCCCGTACTCCGAGATCGAGAGCCCTCGCCGCACCGCGTCCTCCCGCATCGCGACGTTGTGGTCCTTCGAGCCGGTGAAGTGCTGGAGGAGGTTGCCGAACGACTCCGGCGGGACGACGCGCAGATCGAAGCGGAGGCCGTCACGCGAGACGACGGTCGCCTTCGTGTCACCCTGGGCGGCGACGTCGACAACCCACTTCAGCTTCGCGAAGTGCTCCGTCAGGTCGGCGGGATTCGTCGCGCTCGCGATGATGTCGAGGTCGCGGAACGTCTCCTTGCGGCGCCGCACCGAGCCGGCCTCGGAGACCGCGATCGCCGGCGGCAGCTCGCGCAGCGCCTCGACCACGGCCTGCACCGCCGGCAGGCCGCGCCCCAGCAGGTAGCGGTCGGTCTCGGGGCTCTCGGCCTGGTAGGCGAGCGCGGCGAGGATCTTCTCCTCGCTCTTCGGCCCGAGCCCGGCGAGCGTCCGCAGCCGCTCCGACTCGGCCGCCGCCTTGAGCTCGTCGAGCGTCTCGACCCCGAGCTCCCTCCAGATGCGCGCCGCCGTCTTCGGCCCGAGGCCCGGCAGCTTCATGAAGAGGACGACCTCGGGCGGGACGCCGGCCTTCTTCTTCGTCAGGGCCTGGATCTCGCCGATCTCGACGATCTCGACGATCTTCTCCTCGATCGTCTTGCCGATTCCCTGCAGCTCCTTCGCACGGCCGTCGAGCGCGAGCTGCGCGACGGAGCCCGACGTCTCGCGGACGCGGGCAGCCGCGCGGCGGTACGCGACGACGCGGAACGTGTCCTTGCCCTCGAGCTCGAGCAGGTCCCCGAGGAGGTCGATCTGGTCCGCGATCTCGGAGTTTCTGGGTAGCTCCGGCACTCCCGCGATGATATGAGCGTGCCCCGGGCCGTCGTCTGCCTGCCGACGTACAACGAGCGCGAGAACCTCGAGCCGATGATTCGCGCGCTGGCGGACCAGGGCGTCGACGTCCTCGTGATCGACGACAGCTCGCCCGACGGCACGGGCGAGATCGCCGACCGGCTCGCGGACGAGCTGCCGTGGGTGGAGGTGCTGCACCGGCCGCGCAAGGAGGGGCTCGGGCGCGCGTACGTCGACGGGTTCCGGCACGTGCTCGCGAGAGGCGCCGAGCTCGTGCTCGAGATGGACTGCGACTTCTCGCACGATCCGACCGACGTGCCGCGGCTGATCGCGGCCGTCGAGGAAGGCGCCGACCTCGCGCTCGGCTCCCGCTACGTCGAGGGCGGCGGCACCGAGAACTGGGGGCTCGTGCGGCGGCTCATCTCGCGCGGCGCCTCGGTCTACACGCGCGTCCTCCTGATGCCGATCCACGACTCGACCGGCGGCTTCAAGTGCTTCCGTCGCCGCGTGCTCGAGTCGATCGACCTCGAGTCGATCGACTCGGCGGGGTACGTGTTCCAGATCGAGACGACGTATCGCACGCTGCGCAAGGGGTTCCGCGTCGTCGAGGTGCCGATCCTCTTCGCCGACCGCAGGGCCGGCCGGTCGAAGATGAGCCGCGCGATCGTGTTCGAGGCCGTGTGGAAGGTGCCGGCGCTACGGTTGGCCGCGTTGACGGGGCGTCTGTGACCGAGCTCGACGGGAAGACGTTCGACGACGCGATCGCGGGCGGGCCGCTGCTCGTGGACTTCTGGGCGCCGTGGTGCCGGCCGTGCAAGGCGCTCGAGCCGATCCTCGAGGAGCTGCCCGTCGAGGTCGCGCGGGTGAACATCGACGACGAGCCCGGGCTCGCTTCCCGCTACGACGTGCTGTCGATCCCGACCGTGATCCTGTTCCAGGGCGGTGAGCCGCTCGGTTCGGTCGTCGGGGTCCGCCCGCGCGCGCACTTCGAGCAGTGGCTAGCGGAAGTGCTCCCAGCCGGCGAGTGAGTGCGGCTCGCCTCCGAGCGTGAGCTCGACTCCCTCGCCCTCCTCGACGCGGCCGATGACCGGGAAGCCGAGCGGATCCGGCGTCGTCGCGAGCAGCTCGTAGTCCTCGCCGAAGCCGACGTCGTCGAGCTCCGCGCCGGCGGCGAGCGGGACGCGCTCGAGCTCGATCACGAGGCGGACGCGCGAGCGCTGCGCGATGTGGCCGGCGTCGTGCGCGAGCCCGTCCGAGAGGTCGAGCATGGCGGTCGCCACCGGGCGAGCCGCTTGCCCTCCTCGACGCGGTTCGGCACCGGCGGCAGCGAGCCGTTGCGGAACGCGGCGCCGGCCGCGCCCAGCGGCCCGGTCACGACGACGAGGTCCCCGGGCCGCGCGCCGCGCGGCCGGGCACGCGCTCCGAGCGGCCGAGCGCGGTCACGGAGAGGAACGACGCGGTCGGCGCGGGTCGTGTCGCCGCCTCGCACCGGCACGCCGCGCTCGTTCAGCCCGGCGTAGAGCTCGAGCACGTCGTCGAGCTCGGTCTCCGGCGGCAGCCCGAGCGAGACGAGCAGCGCGAGCGGATCGGCTCCCGACGCGGCGAGGTCGCTGACGTTGACGGCCGCGGCACGAGCGCCGAGCTCGCGCCAGCCCAGGAGGTCGAAGCGGAAGTGGACGCCCTCGACGAGCACGTCCTGCGTGACGACGAGCCCGTCGACGACGGCCGCGTCGTGCTCGATCCCTGCGCGAGCCCCCGCCGCTCGAGCTCCGCAAGGAGCCCGAACTCGCCGACCTCCCCGAGCGTGGTCACGCCTCGGAGATCCGGGCGCGCCCGTCGAGCGTCCCGGGATCGAGCGCCGCGAGCGCGTCGTAGAGCCGCGCGTGGAAGGTGCCCGGCCCTCCGCTCCGTCGGCGGCATCCTCGGCCGCGACGCCGAGCGCGGCGAGCGCCTCGGCCGCGGCCTCGAGCGGCTCCTCCGGCTTGGCGGCGAGGAAGCAGCCGGTCAGCGCCGACGAGATGCAGCCGGTGCCGGTCACGGCGGCGAGCAGCGGATGGCCGTTCGCCACGGCAAGCACCCGCTCGCCGTCCGAGACGTGGTCGACCGGGCCGGTGACGGAGGCGACGAGCCCGAGCTGCCGCCCGGCCTCGCGCGCGAGCTCGGCCGGCTCGAGCCCGGCGGCGATCGACTCGACCCCGCGCACCTCGGCGTCGGCGCCGACGAGCGTCGCCACCTCGCCGGCGTTGCCGCGCAGCACGGTCACGTCGACCTCGTCGAGGATCCGGCGCGCCGTGTCGGTGCGATACGCGGTCGCGCCCGCGCCGACCGGATCGAGCACGACCGGGATCCCGCGCTCGCTCGCCGCGCGGCCGGCGAGCAGCATCGCCTCGATCCAGTGCTCCGAGAGCGTGCCGATGTTGAGCACGAGCGCCGACGCGAGGCCGACCATCTCCTCGACCTCCTCCGGCGCGTGCGCCATCACCGGCAGCGCTCCGAGCGCGAGAGTCGCGTTTGCCGTCTCGTTCATGACGACGTAGTTCGTGATCTGGTGGACGAGCGGCTTCCGCTCGCGCAGCTCGCGCAGCGTCGTTCCGGGAGAGATGCTCATCGCGCCGCACTCCCAGGACGTCCACCGGCCCGTCGCCGCCGCCGATCTCGGCGAGCCCCTGCGCGACGGCGCGCGAGGCGGCGGCGGCGGCGCCGCGCGCCGCGTCGAGCAGCGAGAGGCCGCGGGCGAGGAGCGCCGCGAGCGTCGCGGAGTGGGTGCAGCCGGCGCCGTGGGTGGCGGCGACGTCATGGCGCTCGAACGGGATCTCGTGGTGCTCCTTCCCGTCGAAGAGATGGTCGACGGGCTGCTCGCCGTGGCCGCCGGTGACGAGGGCGGCCGGCGCACCGAGCCCCACAAGCGCCTCGGCCAGCTCCGCCGGTGACGCGTCCGAGCCCGTGAGCGCCCGCGCCTCGAGCAGGTTCGGCGTGACGACGGTCGCGAGCGGAAAGAGCCGGCCGACGAGCTCGGCGACGGCGTCGTCCTCCAGCAGCCGCGCGCCGGAGCTCGCGACCATCACCGGGTCGACGACGAGCGGCAGCGGATGCTCCTCGAGCCAGTCGGCGACGGTGTCGACGATCGCGCGGGAGAAGAGCATCCCCGTCTTCGCGGCGTCGATCCCGATGTCGCCGGCGACCGCGTCGAGCTGCGCCCGGACGAACCACGGCGGAACCTCGTGGACGGCGGTCACCTCGACGCGTGTTCTGCGCCGTGAGGGCGACGATCGCCGACGTGCCGTGGACGCCGGCCGCTGCGAACGCCTTCAGGTCGGCCTGGATCCCGGCGCCTCCGCCGGAGTCCGAGCCCGCGATCGTGATGCAGCGTGGAATCAAACGCACTCCCTTCGCCGGCATGACCCGGATCAGGTTCGACGGGTGTGATCTCAGCCCCGCGCGGGGCACCCCGGTGCGGAAACCCTAGCGCCGAAGGTGGAGACGGCGCGCGACCTCGGCAAGGTTGACGTCGTACCCCCAACCCCAGGCTCTCGGCATGACCACGCGCCGGTCTTCAGGGTTCCACAAGCGCGACTTGTAGCGCGCCAGCGTCGGCCGGCGCCAGTCGTATGGCACGCCGAGGAACTTTCCGGGCCCCTTGGCCATGACTCGACTGTAGCGGGGCTAGCATCGCCGCATGGGGCAGGCGCGCTACGACGGGATCGCCGACTGGTACGACGCCGAGTTCCAGCCGACGCCGCTCGAGAGCGAGACATGGCAGACGCTCGTTCGGCTGCTCGGCGAGGGGAGCGGCTCCCTGATCGACGTGGGCTGCGGCACGGGCGGCTACGCGGCGGGCCTCGCAACTCTCGGCTGGGAGGTCACCGGCACCGACGTCTCCGAGGACATGCTGCGCCGCGCGCGAGAGAAGGGCGTGGCTGCGATCCGGGCGGACGCGACGCGCTCCCCTTCGACGAAGCCTCCTTCGGCGCCGCGGTATCGATCTTCACGCACACAGACGTCGATGACTTCGCCGGCCTCGTACGAGAGGTGGTGCGCGTGCTCCGCCCGGGCTCCCCGTTCGTCTACGTCGGCGCTCACCCGTGCTTCGTGGGCCCGCACTCGGTCTACGACGTCGATCGGGAAGCCCCCGAGCTCCACCGCGACTGGTACCGCCGCACGGGCCGGTACACCGAGGCTCCCGGCATCTGGCGCTCGTCCGGTGTGCGAATCAGGGTCGGGGCGAGCCACCTTCCGCTCGGGCCTTTCCTGCAGACCTTCCTCGACGCGGGCCTGCGGCTCGAGGTCGCGGAGGAGCCCGCCGAGCGCGAGTATCCGTTCGCGCTCGGGTTCAGATGGCGCCGTTGACCAGCGTCGCCACCTGGGACGACCTGCTTGCCGGCGACGAGCTCGCCCACCTCGCGACCGAACCCGCCCGCGAGGCGCGGACGGCGCCGCTCCCCGACTCCCTCCACCCTGCCGTGCGGGAGGCGCTTGCCCGCCGTGGCATCGGCGAGCTCTATGCGCACCAGGCCGAGGCGTACGCGGCGGCCCGCAGCGGCGGCAACGTCATCGTCACGACGGGCACGGCCTCGGGCAAGACGCTCGCCTTCAACCTGCCGGTGCTCGACGCGCTCGCCGCCGACCGGCACGCGCGCGCGCTCTACCTCTACCCGACGAAGGCGCTCGCGCAGGACCAGGCGCGCTCGCTCGGCGAGCTCGGCGTCGCGGCTGTCCGCGCGGCGATCTACGACGGGGACACGCCGACCGAGCGGCGGCGGCAGATCCGCGGCTGGGCGAACCTCGTGCTCACGAACCCGGACATGCTCCATATCGGCGTCCTGCCGCGCCACGACCTGTGGGGGGATTTCCTCCACAACCTCCGCTTCGTCGTCGTGGACGAGGCGCACGTCTACCGCGGGGTCTTCGGCTCGCACGTCGCGAACGTCCTGCGGCGACTGCGCCGGCTCGCCCGGATCTATGGCTCCGAGCCGCAGTTCCTCTTCGCCTCGGCGACGATCGCGAACGCCGGCGAGCTCGCGCGCGCGCTCACGGGCGAGGAGGCGACGGTCGTCGAGGACGACGCGGCGCCGCGCGCGGAGCGCACCGTGGCGCTCTGGAACCCGCCGCTCCTCGACGCCGAGCTCGGGCTGCGCGCGAGCGCGCTCGGCGAGGCGTCGCGGCTGCTCGCCGGGCTCACCGGCCGCGGCCTGCGGACGATCTGCTTCGCGAAGAGCCGCAAGTCGGCCGAGCTCATCCACCGCTTCGCAATCGACCGGCTCGATGCGAAAACCGCTCAACGACTGGCGCCGTACCGCGCCGGCTACACGCCGCAGCAGCGCCGCGAGATCGAGCGGCGGCTCGTCGAGGGCGATCTGCTCGGCGTCACGTCGACCGACGCGCTCGAGCTCGGCATCGACATCGGCGACCTCGACTGCGCGATCTCGGTCGGCTTTCCCGGCACCGTGGCGAGCCTCCGCCAGCAATGGGGACGCGCCGGCCGCCGCGGCCACGGCCTCGCGATCCTCATCGCCTCGGAGGACGCGCTCGACCAGTACTTCATGCGCGAGCCGCCGGCACTGCTCGAGCGGCGGGTGGAGGCGGCGATCCTCGACCACGCCAACCCGCGCGTCCTCGACGGTCACGTCGCGGCCGCCGCATTCGAGGCTCCGGTCGACGAGGGCGACGCAGCGACCCTCGGCCCGGAAGCGCTCGAGCGGGCTCCGCACGTCCCGGAGCTGCGCCGGACACCGCGCGGGTGGGTCTGGGCAGGGAAGGACGCGCCGGCGCCACGCATCCCGCTCCGCTCGACCTCACCGGACGCGTTCCTCGTCGTCGACGCCTCGAGCGGAGACGTCCTCGGCCTGGCCGAGCGTGAGCGCGCCTACTCCACCGTGCACGAGGGCGCCGTCTACCTCCACCTCGGCCGCCAGTATCTCGTGCGCGAGCTCGACCTCGAGGCGCGGCGCGCGCTCGTCGAGCCGTTCGACGGCGACTGGTACACGCAGGCGAAGAAGGAGACGGAGACGGCGATCGAGGAGCCGCTGCGGGTCGAGCGCCGGCTCGGGCTCGAGCTCTCCTTCGGCCGGGTCTCGGTGACCGAGCAGGTCGTCGCGTACCAGAAGAAGGCGGTGGCGGACGGCTCGACCCTCGACACCGTCCCCCTCGACCTGCCGCCGACGACGTTCGACACGGAAGCGGTCTGGTTCGTGCCGCGACCGCACCAGCTCGAGGGGCTCGAGGCGATGCCGCTGCTCCTCTCGTCCCTCCACGCGGCCGAGCACTCGCTCATCGCGCTCCTGCCGCTGTGGGCGATGTGCGACCGCTGGGACATCGGCGGGCTCTCGACGAACCTCCACCTCGACACCGGCGCGCCGACCGTCTTCGTCTACGACGGCCACGCCGGCGGCGTCGGCATCGCGGCGCGCGGCTTCGAGCAGTTCGAGGGCTGGGTCGCCGACACGGCCGACCTCCTCGCCGGCTGCCCGTGCGAGCGCGGGTGCCCCTCTTGCGTGCAGAGCCCGAAGTGCGGCAACCTCAACGAGTTCCTCGACAAGGCGGGAGCACTCACCCTGTTGACGAGGATGTCGAATTCCGCCTAGCCCGTTCGTCGTAGAGTCGTCAACCACTCCCGAGGAGGCGACAGTGCAGTACATGCTCCTGATCTACAACGAGCCCGGCGGCTGGGACAACATGCCGGCCGAGCAGCAGCAGTCCCTGTACGCCGAGTACGGCACCTACACCGAGGAGCTCCAGGGCTCCGGGAAGCTGGTCGCCGGCGACGCACTCCAGCCGATCACCACCGCGACGTCGGTCCGCGTGCGCGACGGCGAGACGCTGACCACCGACGGCCCCTTCGCCGAGACGAAGGAAGTGCTCGGCGGCTACTACCTGATCGACGTCGAGACGATCGACGAGGCGCTCGACTGGGCCGCCAAGATCCCCGGCGCGAAGTACGGCACGATCGAGGTGCGTCCCGTCGTCACCGACTACGAGATGGTCTCGTAGACGAGCTAACGCGCGCTTACCGCGACGAGCGGGCCAAGTCGGTCGCGATTCTCGGCCGCGTCCTCGGCGACCTCGACCTCGCCGAGGACGCGGTGCAGGACGCGTTCGTCCGGGCCGCGGAGCGGTGGCCGCGCGACGGCGTGCCCGCGAGCCCGGGTGCGTGGATCGTCGCGACCGCGCGCAATGCGGCGATCGACCGGATCCGCCGCGAGCGGACGCTCGCGCGCAAGACGGAGCTCCTCGCGCGAGCCGCGGAGCTCCCGGAGGACGAGGAGGCGACCATCCCCGACGAGCGGCTGGAGCTGATCTTCGCGTGCTGCCACCCGGCGCTCGCAGCCGGAGGCGCAGGTCGCGCTGACGTTGAGCCTCGTCGGCGGTCTCACCACGCCGGAGATCGCGCGCGCCTTCCTCCTCCCCGAGCCGACGCTCGCCCAACGGCTCGTGCGGGCGAAGCGGAAGATCCGCGACGCGGGCATCCCCTTGCGCGTCCCTGCGGAGAACGTGCTGCCCGATCGGCTACGGCTCGTGCTCGCGACGATCTACCTCGTCTTCAACGCCGGCTACGGGCCGCCCGTGCGGCGCGAGCTGTGCGGGGAGGCGATTCGCCTGGCCGCCGTCCTCGCGACGCTGATGCCCGACGAGCCCGAGGCGCACGGATTGCATGCGCTGCTGCTCCTGCAGGATGCGCGCCGCGACGCTCGTGTGTCGCCCGGCGGCGAGCTCGTGCTCCTCGCAGACCAGGATCGAAGCCTTTGGGACGCAGCCGGGATCGAGCAGGGACGGCGCGCGCTCGAGCGGGGCCTCGCGCTCCGCATCACCGGCCCGTACCAACTGCAAGCGGCGATCGCGTCGCTCCACTACGAAGAGCCGGCCGACTGGGCGCAGATCGCCCTCCTCTACGGCCGGCTGGCAGAGCTCAGCCCTTCGCCGGTCATCGAGCTCAACCGTGCGGTCGCGGTCGCCATGGCCGACGGCGCCGAGCCGGCACTGGAGATCGTCGACGGGCTGACCGGCCTCGAGCGCTACCACCTCTGGCACTCGACCCGTGCCGAACTCCTGCATCGGCTCGGCCGGGACGAGGAGGCGGCGGCCGCCTACTCCCGTGCGCTCGAGCTCGCTCCGAGCGAGACCGAGCGCACATTCCTCCGGGGCCGCCTCGCAGCGGCGGGCGGCTAGTACGCGGCCGCGAGCACCTGCTTGCGCCGGAGCTCCAACAGCGAGACGACCTGCGACGTCGGCCGGAACGGGTCGTAGACCGTTGTCCCGTCCTCGAGCGACACCGCTGCGACCGGCACTCCGTCGAGGTCGGCGACGAGCCAGTCGCCGTCACGAGCGGAACGGTCGCTGAGAGCCGCCAGGCGCTCGAGCTCGTCACGGCACGCGCTCAGCCGAAGCTGAATCGCGGTCCGTACGGGCTGCGGTGGATGAATCGACGCCGCCCGCGCGCGGCGGTACCTCGCGGCGTCGCTGCGGAAGCCGGCCATCCGGTCGAAGGCGACCATGAGACTGAGATCGGGATGCATGACTCTTCTCCTCTCTCGACGTGCTACCCTAACCACTGTTCGGAGGTTACCAGTTATGTAACCCTCAAAGCAAGGTCAATGGTTACGACTTTACATACGCAGCTCGACCTCGTCGGCGACTACGTCAACACGCTGGACTTCGAGACCGGCATCGACCGGATCTCGTCGCCGGACGAGCTGGCTACCTGGTTCTCGGAGCAGGGTCTCGTCGACGATCTCGTCGAGCCGACCGCCGAGGAGCACGCGGACGCACTCGCGGTGCGCGAGGCGATCCGGGAGCTCCTCCTCGGCAACAACGGCGTCGAGGCGGACACGGAGGCAGCGTCGAAGACGCTCGAGGAGGCCGGCCGCAAGGCCCGTCTCGGCGTCCGGTTCGAGAACGGTCGCCCCGTCCTCGCTCCGGAAGACGACGGGGCGCGCGGCGCAATCGGACGGATCGTCGCGACGGTCGCCGAGCTCGCGCCGACCGACGAGTGGAAGCGGCTGAAGACGTGCCGCGACGAGACCTGCCGTGTCGCCTTCTACGACCAGTCGCGCAACCGCTCGCGCGCCTGGTGCTCGATGGAGGTCTGCGGCAACCGCGAGAAGGCGCGCACCTTCCGCGCCCGCCACACAGCCGGCGCGGCCTAGCCGGAGCCGCCTGCGGCTGCGAGGCCAAGCTCGACCGCCTCGGCCGCCGTCCGCGCGCGCAGCGTGCCCTCCACCTCCCACCCGGGCTCGAGCACCACGACCGGACGCCCGAGCGTGAGCGCGAAGCCGATCTCGGCCAGCGTGCCGTAGCGGCCGCCGACCGCGATCACCGCGTCTCCGGACGCGACCACGGCGAGGTTGCGCCCGTGGCCGATGCCGGTCACGACGACGTGGTCGAGCCACGGGTTCGCATCCGTCGACGTCTCGCCGGGAAGGATCCCGATCGTCACCCCGCCTGCGCTCTTGGCTCCGCGAGCGGCGGCGGCCATCACCTCGCCGAGCCCGCCTGTCACCACCGTGGCGCCGCCCTCGGCAAGCAGGCGCCCGACCGTCTCGGCGCGCTCTTCGTGCTCCGCTCCACTCCCGATCACGGAAACCTGGACCGCCACGTCCGCGCAAACCGTCGCGTTCAGCGCGCGAGAGCGCCCGCGACTGCAGTGACGAGGCGCCACGCCGGACGCCGGCGGCTCGGGGGCGCCGCCACTTCCTCGGCCTCCCGCAGCCGGCGCCGCAGATCCTGGTTGCTCAGCGCGACCGAGACACGCTCGGCGTGATCGTACGCTCAGGTTCGCGAGGTGACGGGAGAGGCGTACACCCTGCAAGCGTACTCCGGAAGGACAACTCCAAGCGGTCAGCGCTCCAGGCGCATCACGACGCGCTTGCTCGTCTCCCGGACCGGCACGAAGCCGGCCGCCCGGAACAGCTCGACGTGTCCCATGTAGTTCGAGAGCTCGGTCTTGTGCGGATACGCCTCCAGCGAGCTCGCTCCCCGCGCAAAGGCGTGCTCGATCGCAGCGCCGAGGAGCGCCTTCCCGACTCCCTGTCGCTGCGCGTGGCGGTCGACCGTGAAGCAGACGAGCGACCAGACAGCCGGGCCGCCACTTTCTTCCCGCGGCCGATACTGAGGCGAGGCGAGCAGCGCCGCGAAGTCCTCTCGCGGGCCGAGCGAGACCCAGCCCACCGGCTCGGTGCCGTCGTAGGCAAGGAGGCCCGGCTCTCGGCCCGCACGGACGAGCCTCTTCATCGCCGACTTCTTCGGCTCCCCGTGCTCGAGCGAGCGATCGCGCCAGTACATGCACCAGCACCCGTACGCCGGGACGTTGCGATATCCGCCGCGCGGCCCGCGCCGCTCGAACAACGCGCACATGTCGTCCCAGCGATCGGAGGTGACGGGAACGACGCGAAGACTCACGTGACGAGCTCGAGCCGCGGGTTGTCGCGCAGCCGTCGCCCGAACTTGCCGGATCGCCGCCCATCCGTCAGGACGACGTCGGCCGTGAAGTCGTTGGCGCCGCGGATGAGCGACGAGCCGACGCCGTACGCGTCCACCGGCACTCCGCGCTCCTCGAACTCGCGGATCTTCTCGACGGTGAAGCCGCCGGAGACGACGATCCGCACCCGGCCGAAACCGGCGGCGTCGAGCGCGTCGCGCACCTTCCGGACGAGCCTCTCGTTCACCCCGGTCGGCTTGAAGTCGCCCATCTCCTCCCAGATCGATCGGTCGACGAGCGTCTCGGATGTGTCGAGCCGGACTCCCCAGAGCCGCTCGCCGAGCGCCTCCGCCACCTCGAGCGCCGACCGCACCGAGTCGTTCTCGAAGTCGACGAGGACGGTCACGGACATGTCAGGCGGAGCCCACTCCGCGAACTTGCCCGCTGCTAGCACCGTGTCGCCCCCGTACGCGGCGATGAGGGCGTGCGGCACGGTGCCGATGCCGCGGCCTCCCCACCAGGACGCCTGCTCGTCGCTCGTGACTCCGATCTCGGAGCCGGTGACGCGCCCTGCGACATAGGCCGCGTAGCCGTCGCCGGCCTGCACGCGGTGGTGGTCGAAACGGGCCGGCATGAAGATGATCGGCTTGCCGCCGGCCGCCTCGAGGACCCGCACCACGTTGGTCGTGATCAGCGTCCGCCGGGCGAGCGTGCCGAGGTACACGGTCTCGAGATGCGCGAACGTCGTGTAGTCGCCCTCGATCGACAGCACCGTCTCCCACGGCTCTACGAGATCCCCGTCGTGGAGCGCCCGGATCGTGAGGCCGTCCGGGTCGTCGGAGCAGAGCCGCAGGATGGCGATCGCCTCGTCCATCCCACCGAGCCAGGCCCGGTTCTTCTGGAAGACCTGGACGACAACGTTGGGGTGGCGCCCGTCGGCGAGAAGCGTTGCGCGGGCGTGATTGAAGTACGCGTCCGTGTACCAGCCCGCGCGCATCTTCTCGACGGGGAGGTCGAAGACCTCTGGAGCGAGGCGCTCGCTACGCGGCTGCTGCGGCATGCTCGAGCTCGAGGCAGGCCGCCAGCGCCGCCTCGGCCACCGCGAGCTGCTCCGCACTCGGCTCGGCGGTCGAGAAGCGGTGCTGGAGCTCGTGCCCCGGCTTCGCAAGTGCCTGTGCGAGCGGATGCGACGGGTGCCGCGTCATCCAGCCGAAAAGCTCCGTCGCCGCGGCGATCGCGCCGATCTGCGCACCCGCCTGCGCCTGCCGCCGCACCCGCGCGGGCGCGAGACTCGCGAGCACGTTGCCAACGGCCGACGTGGCGACGAGCGGCCCGACGAGATGCCCCCCGCAGCGCTCGTGCTCGCGCGTCGCGCGCTTGCCGTGCTCGTAGGTGCCGATCGAGATGTGCTCCGCGCCGTGATAGGCCGCGAGGTCGCCCGAGCGCAGCGCGAGCACGGCGGGCGCGACGGAAGCGAGCGCCGAGAGAAGCTCCCGCGCGACCGGACGGAGGGCCGACTCGCGGAGACCACGGACGAGCACGGCCGCGCCGAGCATCGAGGCGAGCGTGCGCGGATTTTCCATCGGAAGCCGCGCCGCCGGCAGCTTCAGCTTCAGCTGCGGCAGCAGCGCAAGAGCCTCGGCGAGCCGGGCCGGGCCACGCAGGAATGGGCTCTTGATTCGCGTCGCCTGCCAGCGCTTGCGCGCCGACGCAACCTCGATCCGCCCGTCCTCGTGCCGGATCGCGCACGCCCACGAGTTCGGCCCGTGCACCAGCACGCCGTTCGGCAGGGCCATGCCACCGAGCCGGATCTTCTCCTCGGCCATCGCGGCGAAGAGTAGCCGCGGCCTAGGCGAGGACCGAGTGGGCGGCGTGGCGCAGCCAGCCGACGGCGAGCTCCAGGTCGGCGACGGGGATGCGCTCGTCGGCGGAGTGGACGAGCGAGGCGGCGACCTCCGGTGGCAGCTCGCCGCTCGCCGGGAAGAATCCGTAGGCGACGGTGCCGAATGCCTCGCGCAGCCAGTGGCTGTCGGTGAAGCCGGCGCACGCGAGCGGGGCCGCCCGCGCACCCGGCTCGGCTGCGGCGACGAACTCCTCTAGCGCCCGCCACAACGGCGTGTCGAGCGGCGAGCGCGTGCCGCCGCGCGCCTCGATCCATTCGAGCTCGTACTCGACGTCGCCTCCCAGAACGGCGCGGATCAGGGGCTCGACGTGCTCCGGGTGCTGACCGGGGAGAAGCCTGCAGTCGACCTCGACCTCGCACAGCGCCGGGATGACGTTTCGCTTGAGCGAAGCGGAGACGATCGTCGGCGAGAAGGTCGGCACGAGGAGCGCCTCCACGGAATCGGCAGCCGCGGCCGAGACCTCCCGCGTGCGCTCGACCGCCTCCCGCGCCGGCGGCACCGCTCCGAGGACGACCTGGAGGAAGCCCTCGACCTCGGGCCCGAGCTGTGGCTCCGGACTGAACGCTGCGAGCCGTTCGATCAGCCGCGCCGCCTTGACGAGCGCGTTGTCGGCGATTCCGGGCATCGAGGCGTGGCCCGAACGGCCGCGCACGCGCAGCACGAACGGCGCGGTCATCTTCTCGGCCACCGTCGCCTCGTAGATCGGCCGGCCGTCCTCGAGCTCGATCCGCTCTCCGCCGCCCTCGTTGATCGCGTAGTCGCAGCGGACCGCGTCGGGATGCTCCTCGCACAGCCAGGAGAGGCCGAAGTCGTCGCCGACCTCCTCGTCGGCGGCCGCCACGAAGATCAGGTCGCCGCTCGGGCGGAAGCCCTCTCGCGCGAGGGAGGCGATGGCGACGGCGTTCGCGGCGACCTGCCCCTTCATGTCGAGCGCGCCGCGCCCCCAGACCTCGCCGTCTCGCAGTTCCCCGGAGAACGGCGGCACCGACCACTCGGCCGGATCGGCGAGCACGACATCGGTGTGCGAGAGGAAGAGAAGGGACGGGCCGCCGCCACCCGGGATCCGGGCGACGAGGTTCGCGCGCTCCGGCACCTTGGCGATCAGCTCGCACTCGACGCCGCTCGGCTCCAGATACTCGCGCAGCAGCTCGGCTGCCACAGTCTCGTTGCCCGGCGGATTCGTCGTGTCGACGCGGATCAACCGTTGGAGGAGGTCGGTGACCTCGTCCCGAAGTGTGGTCGCGCTCATCGACGCGTCCCGAGGACGAGCACGTAGTCGCGTTCGAGGACGCCGGACTCGAGGGCCTCGCGATAGACGTGCTCGGCGCGGGCACGCGCCGACTCGTCGAGACCGGCCAGCCAGGCGCGCAGGGGCGGCATCGACGTGGATACGAGCTCCCAGAGCTCTTCTCCCGAAGACGCCTGCATGCGCCATCCGCCCTCCTGCAGCTCGAGCTCGAACTCGTCGCCGAGGAGTGCCCGGACGTGCTCCTCCTTCGACCACCCGCGCGCGTCAGCGTCGCCGGGGAACGTCCGCCCGGCTCTCGCGTGTACCTCCGACCATTCGTCGGCCAGCCAGGCGGTGAGCGCGAGCCGGCCGCCCGACCTACAGACGCGGGCCAGCTCGGCGGCCGTCCGCTCGTGGTCGAGAGCAAAGATCGCGCCGAAGGCGGACGCGGTTGCGTCGAACTCCGCGTCTGCGTACGGAAGCTGCTGGCAGTCTCCCTCGTCGAATCGGATGGCGAGGCCCTCGGCGGCGGCCGCCCGGCGCGCCTTTGCCAGCTGGTCGGCGGAGATATCGATGCCGACGACGTCCGCGCCCGCGCGAGCCGCCCGCAACGCGACTCCGCCGGTTCCGCAGGCGACGTCGAGGACGCGCGCGCCAGGCTCGAGCGCCAGCGCCTCGACGACGCGGTCGTGAATCGGCGCGAAGGTCTCCGCGATGCGCTCGTAGCTCGCGCCACTCCAGACGTCGGCGACCGACCCGGTCATATTTCCCGTTTCGGCGCCGGCCGAGCCGGAACCTTCACTCTTGGTCGTGCTCCGTCGAGCCTACGCACGCGGCGGAGCATACTGCGGTCGTGGGCGACCTCTTCTCCGACGCCGCCGACGCGCGCGCGCGCGAGGTCGCGCCGCTCGCACAGCGGTTGCGGCCGACCAGCCTCGCCGAGTTCGTCGGCCAGGAGCACGTCCTCGGCGAGCGCTCGGCGCTCCGGCGCGCGATCGAGGAGGATCGTGTCCACTCCTCGATCCTGTACGGACCTCCCGGCAGCGGCAAGACGACGCTCGCGCGGATCGTGGCCGAGTCGACGGGCGCGGGGTTCGAGGAGCTCTCCGCAGTCTCGGCGACGGTGAAGGACGTGCGCGAGGTGCTCGCACGGGCACGGGAGCGGCTCGGCACGAGCGGCCGCCGCACGATCCTCTTCCTCGACGAGATCCACCGCTTCAACAAGGCGCAGCAGGACGCGCTGCTGCCGGGTGTGGAGTCGGGTCTCGTGACCCTGATCGGCGCGACGACGGAGAACCCGTACTACGAGGTGAACTCGGCGCTCATCTCCCGCGCGCAGGTGTACGAGCTCGAGCCGCTCACCGAGCAGGAGCTCGCCGAGATCGTGCGGCGAGGCGCCGGCGAGCTCGGTGTCGAGCTGGAGGAGGAGCTCGTCGCGCTCCTGGCCCGCCGGGCCGGGGGCGATGCGCGGTCGGCGCTCAACATCCTCGAGCTGGCCGCGGAGACGGCGAAGGCCGAGGGATCGGCCGTGACGGAGGCCCACGTCGAGGACGCGGCGCGCACGCCTCCGCTCGTCTACGACAAAGCGGGCGACGCCCACTACGACTTCACGTCCGCCTTCATCAAATCGATGCGAGGCGGCGACCCCGACGCGGCCGTCTATTACCTGGCGGTGATGCTCGAGGGCGGTGAGGACGCCCGCTTCATCGCGAGGCGGATGATCGTGCTCGCCTCCGAGGACATCGGCAACGCCGATCCGCGTGCGCTCCTCGTCTCCGTCGCGGCGGCGCAGGCGGTGGAGCACGTCGGCCTGCCCGAGGCGCGCCTCAACCTCGCCCAGGCGGCGATCTACCTTGCGCGGGCGCCGAAATCGAACGCGAGCTACCGCGCACTCAACCGGGCAACTGCGGAGGTGCGGGACCGCGGCGCGCTGCGGCCGCCGAAGGCGCTGCGCGACGGCTCCTGGTACGGCCGCCGGCTCGGGCACGGCGAGGGCTACGTCTACCCGCACGACGACCCGGCGGGCTTCGAGGCGAGCAACCTGCCGGAGGAGCTCGAGGGCCGCCGCTACTACGAGCCGTCGGGATCCGGCGAGGAGAGCGCGGACGAGAACGCGTCGTAGGCGTCGCCGCCGAAGACGGCGAAGGTCACGTGGTCGAGCGTTCCCGGCTCGAAGCTCCTCACTTCTTCGACCATGATCCGCGCGCAGTCGGAGAGCGCGAAGCCGCCGACCCCCGTGCCGAAGGCGGGCAGCGCGAGCGAGCCGCAGCCGAGCTCGTCGGCGAGCTCGAGACAGGAACGCGTCGTGCGCCGGACGAGGTCGGCATCGGTTCGCAGGTCCTGTCCCATCACGGCCCCGTGGATCACCCAGCGTGCCGGGAGCCGTCCGGCCGTCGTCGCGACGGCGCTGCCGAGGGGAATCGGCCCGAGCGCCATCGCCTCCTGCTCGATCTCGTCGCCGCCCACCCGCTTGAGCGCTCCGGCGACGCCGGCGCCCATCCAGAGCCGGTCGTTCGCCGCGTTCGCCACGGCGTCGGCCTCGACGGCCGCGATGTCGCCGTCGCGGACCTCGAGTCGCATCGCTAGAGGATGCGCGCGCCGAGCGCCGAGGCCACGAGCTCGACCGCGAGCTGTCCTGTCGCGTTCTCGCGGTCGAGGATCGGGTTGACCTCGACGACGTCCATCGAGTCGATGCGGCGCGACTCCGCCACCGTTTCCATCGCGAGGTGCGCCTCGCGGTACGAAAGCCCGCCCCGCACGGGAGTCCCAACGCCGGGGGCGTAGTCGGGGTCGATCACGTCCATGTCGAACGAGAGGTGGAGGAACGCCGCGCCGGAGGCGTGCGCTAGGGCCTCGTGCATGCACGGCTCGATCCCGATCCTGTCCACCTCGCTCATCGTGAAGACCTTTGCGTCGAGCTGGCGCAGGAGCTGCCGCTCTCCGTCGTCGAGCGAGCGGACACCGACGAGCGCGAGCTTCCCCGGCTCGACCGCCGGCAGCGGCCAGCCGTCGCGACCGAAGGAGTCGCCGGCGAGCCCGAGTGCCGCCGCGAGCACCATCCCGTGCACGTTTCCGGTCGGCGACGTCTCGGGAGTGTTGAGGTCGCCGTGTGCGTCGACCCAGACGACGCCGCCCGGCCCCCGGGCCTGCGCCATCCCGACGAGCGAGCCCAGCGCCACGGAGTGATCGCCGCCGAGGACGAGCGGCAGCGCGCCGCGCGCGGCAGCGGCGGCGACGAGGCCGGCCAGCCGGTCGCAGAGGTCGAGAATCTGCTCGAGGTACCGCACACGCTCGTCGCCCATCGCCGTCGTCTCCACGACCGGCGAGATCACGTTGCCGGAGTCGCTGACCCGAACGCCGAGCTTGTCCGCCAGCTGCTGCTCGAGGCCCGCATAACGGATCGCCGACGGCCCCATGTCGACGCCGCGGCGCCCGGCGCCGAGGTCGAGCGGAGCCCCGATCACGGCTATCTCCCGGACGGCTTCCTCGACGCTCACGCGAGGAGGCTATCCCGGCCAGCGGCGAGCGCGCCCGGGCTACACTGACCGCCGCCCAGCCGCGGCGAGGTAGCTCAGCTGGTAGAGCACTCGGCTGAAAACCGGGGTGTCGCCGGTTCGAGTCCGGCCCTCGCCATGTTTTTCGCTCGTCCGCTTCGCAGGCTCGCCTCGCTCGCGTGCGCTGGCTCCTGCAGCCTCGATAGGCGGGCCAGGGGACACGGCCGAAACAGGTTGCTCGGGCTGCGCGATTTCGTCGCAAAGAGCGGACTTTCGCCTGCGGGGGTCTTGATCCATCGGAGGCGGCCTTCGTAGCTTCTCGTCTTCGGTTGTTCACACGCGCACGGGGGAGGACAGAGCAGAGATGAGCACGACCGCCGCGAGGCTCGGGGCCGCGGGCCCGCTGGAGCGCTACTTCGGCTTCGCCGCGCGAGGGACGACGCTCGCGCGGGACACGATGGCCGGCGCCACGACGTTCGTCGTCATGTCCTACATCATCTTCGTCAACCCGCTGATCCTCACGAGTGTCAGCCACCCGCCGCTCGGCGAGCCGCTCGAGTTCTCCGCCGTGCTCACGAGCACGTGTCTCGTCGCCGGCGCGATGTCGATCGTGATGGGGGTCTTCACGAACTACGCGTACGCGATCGCACCGGGGCTGGGCCTGAACGCGGTCGTGGCCTTCGGCCTGGTCGCGAGCGGAAAGGCGAGCTTTCCCGAGGCCATGGGGCTCGTCGTGCTGGAGGGTGTGGCGATGGTGCTGCTCGCCGTGACCGGCCTGCGCGAGCTGATCTTCAAGGCGATCCCTCTCGAGCTGAAGAAGGCGATCGCGATCGGCATCGGCCTCTTCATCGCCTTCATCGGCCTCTACAACGCCGGAATCATCGCGTCGGACCCGAAGAGCGGCACTCCCGTCCAGCTCGGCAGCTTCACGACCTGGCCGATCCTCGTCGCCGTGTTCGGCCTCGTCTTCACCTTCGCGCTGCGTGCCATCCGCTTCCGCGGCGACCTGATCGTGGGGATCGTCGCCACGACGGTCTTCGCGACGATCGTCAACAGGGCCACGGACTACTCCGCCTTCGGGCACACAGCCGGCAGCCCCGCGGTCTGGCCCGGCTGGGGGAACCTCTACGCGGCTCCGAACTTCCACCTGCTCGGCAAGATCAGCCTGGATTCGTTCTCGGCGGGGCAGCTCGGGATCATCGCGTCGCTCGTCTGGGTCTTCTCCCTCTTCCTGAGCGACTTCTTCGACTTCTCGGGAACGGCGATCGGCGTCGGCAAGCAGGCGGGCTACGTCGACAGGAACGGCAACATCCCCAAGTTCAAGAAGGCGCTCGTCGTCGACGGTCTCGCCGCCGTCGCGGGCGGAGCGGCGTCGGCTTCGTCTGCGACAACCTTCATCGAGTCGGGCTCGGGCGTCGCGGCCGGAGGCCGCACCGGCTGGGTGGCCGTCGTGGTCGGGCTTCTGTTCTTCCCGTTCATGCTCATTTCGCCGCTGATCGGGATGGTGCCGCCGGAGGCGACCGCTGCGGCACTCGTCGTCGTCGGTTGGCTCATGATCTCGACCCTGACCGAGATGGAGGGCGAGGCGCAGGGCGGCGACGCGAGCGCGAAGCTCGCCGGCATCGACTTCCACGATCTCGCGATCGGGCTCTCGGCCGCACTCACGATCATGGTCATGCCGTTCACGTACTCGATCACGAACGGGATCGGGTTCGGCTTCATCACGTACACGCTGATCTGCGCGGCGAGGCGCGAGTGGAAGCGAATCCACCCGTTCATGTGGATCGTGACCGCCGCGTTCGTCCTCTACTTCCTCGTGCCGGTGCTCCAGCAGCACGTCAGCTGGTTCGGCGGACACGGCTACTAGTCACAAAAGGCGAGGCCCCCGTTGACGCTTGCGCGCTCTCGGGGGCCTCAGGCCGTTCGGACCGGTGCAACCGTGTCGCGAACGACCGTTACCCGTGACCCTAACTCCGTTTCGCCCGCAGCGCGGTCGCCGGCTCTGCCGAAAACTCCGCAAATTCCGCGAAGCCGCGTCGGCTGAGCTCGCGGCGCAGCCGCTCGGGCTCGACATAGATCGGCGTCTCCGCGCCCTTCGAGAACGAGAGCACGAGCGTCCCTCCCGGCGCGACGACACGCGCGAGCTCGTCGAAGAAGGGGATCATGTTCGAGAGGACGACGAGGTCGAAGTCGGCGGCCGGAAAGGCGAGGGCCGAGGCGTCCCCGACCTCGAAGCCCACTCGCCCGGCGAGCTCCGGCGGCAGCTGCCGGCGAGCCTCGTCGATCATCCCGGGGCTGAGATCGATCCCGATGACCTCCGCCTCCGGGTAACGCTCGCCGAGCGCCGTCGCCACGACACCCGTCCCTGTGCCGAGATCGAGGGCGCGCCGCGGCGGCTGCAAATCCTCGAGCGCCAGGTCGAGCGCCCACAGGTGATGCGGGCCGATCCGCGTCTCCCACGTCGGCGCGAGATCGTCGAACGTGCTGCGCATCCGCCCGCGCAGCAGCCGCCAGAGCGCAGGCCTCCGCACGACCGCATCGGTCACCAGCCGTGCGAACCGCTGGGCGTCGATCACCGCACCGCGAGATCGAGGAGGATCTCGCTCCCCTCTTCGACGCGCAGCAGCTTGGCAGCGCTGCCCCTCGAGACCGCGAGGGCAAGGCTGCCGTAGCTGTCCTCGTAGAGGAGTAGCGAACCGGGTGGCGCATCCGCGAACGTCCGGGCCGAGACAGCGTAGAACCGCTCCCCGCTGGTGGTCAGCTCCACGCGCGTGCCGGGGGCGAGCTCCGCGTCTTCCAGGTGCTCGCGCCTGACGTTGAGCGCGACGTTGCCGAAGCGGTCGACGACGAGGGCGACCGCACGGATGCGGTTGTGCCCCACCTCGGGCCGCGGAATCTCGACACGCACGAGCTCGTCGGGATCGACGGGCGGGCCGAGCTCCTCGAGCGGCACTCCTGCGGCGAGATGGGCCGCCGCCGGCGCGAACAGGTCACGGCCGTGGAAGGTGCGGGACACCGGCTGCAGCGAATAGTCCGGGGTCGCGAGCTCGTGCACGTCGGCGACTCCGCCGAAGCGCTCGGCGGCGGGCAGGAGGAGACCGTTGTCGGGGCCGACGTGAAGCCGTCCTTCCCGGTCGCGCAGCGCGAGGGGACGCCGGCTGCTGCCCACGCCGGGATCCACGACGGCGAGGTGGACTCCCGCCGGCATGTACGGGAGCGTATTGGCCAGCACGAGCGCCCCCTGGAGCACGTGGCCGGGCCGAACCCCATGCGTGATGTCGATCACGCGGGCGTCCGGCGCGATCGTCGCGATCACGCCGTGACAGGTCCCGACGAAGTCGTCCTGCAGCCCGAAGTCGGTCAGGAAAGTGATGACCACGGGAAGGAACGTAATACCTCGACGAGGCCGTCGAGGTTGTGAACGGCGGCGACGGCGACGACGTCCAGACCGGCTGCCCGCGCCTCCGCTGCGGTCTGGGGGCCGATTGCGACGACGGGTACCCGCGCACCGGTCGCTGCGAATGCCCGGGCGGCCGAGCCGGACATCAGAAGGGCGACGTCGGAGCTCGGCACGTCGGGGCGGAGCTCGATCGTCCGGTAGAGCGGCAGGAAGTCGGCATCGAGGACGTCACGCCGCGCGCCCTCCGCGGCGGCGAGCAGGACCGTTCCCTCGGGCAACTCGTCACGTAGCCCTTCCTGCGTGTGGGTCGCGGCGACGAGATCGGCACGCAGCCCATGGGATCGCAGCGCTTCGGCTGTCGCCGGCCCGATCGCAGCGATGCGATTCGCCGTGACGCCGCGACGCGCGAGCTCGTGGGCCCCGTTGCGACTCGTGACGACGAGCCAGTCGTACGCCCGGGCGTCGACCGGCTCGTCGCCCAGAGGCTCGACGCGAATCAGCTCGCAGAGGATCGCGTCGTGCCCGAGCGACTCGACCCGGGGGACGAGCTCCTCACGGGTGACGAGTACTCGCATCCACCAGCTCCAACCCAAGCGCCACCGGGTCGTCGCCCGTGCGCCGCTCGATCCACGATCCGTCCTCCGCCGCGACGAGGCCCGTCAGTGTCGTCCCGTCGTGGTGCGCGGCGACGGGAGCGAGGCAACCGCCGCCGACCGTCGCCACAACCGAGCGCTCCGCCTCCACCCGCTCCCGTGTCTCCGCGTCGTCGGCCGCCGAGACGAGATGCTCCTCTCCTGCCCGCACCTGAAGGGCGAGCGCGCCCTGGCCCGCCTCGGGCAGCATCTCCTCGGGCTCGAAGCGACGCCCGATCTCGTGCCCGAGCCCGAGCCGGTCGAGCCCGCACGCTGCCAGCACGATCGCGTCCAGGCCCCGCTCGCGCCGCTTCCGTAGGCGCGTGTCGATGTTGCCCCGCAGGGGCTCGATGGAGAGTGTCGGATCGACCGCGAGCAGCTGCGCCTTCCGCCGCACCGAAGCCGTCCCGATGCGCATTCCCGGACGCAGCTCCGCCGCACCACAGAGCGCGTCCCGGGGGTCGTCGCGTCGGAGGTAGGCACCGATTACGAGTCCCGGCGGGTCCGCCGCGGTCAGGTCTTTCGCGGAATGGACGGCGACGTCGATCCGCCGCTCGAGCAGCGCCTCCTCGAGCTCCTTCACGAAGACGCCGCGCGAGCCGATCTCGCCGAACGGGCGTGAGCGGTCGCGGTCGCCGGCCGTTGTGATCGGCACGAGCGCGAGCTCGATGCCCGGCGCCCGCAGCGACGAGAGGGCGCGCTCGGACTGGGTGAGCGCGAGCCTACTGGCGCGACTGCCGACGCGGACGAGCACAGGCCAATCGCCTCCGCACGGGCGGTGAGCATCCGACACTGCGCGACCGGACTCGGATGAAGGCCGTCGGCGCCTGGAGCGGCAGAGGACGTCCGGTGAGCTGGCGAAGCTTCAGCGCTCGTCCTCGCCGAGACCGAAGAGGTGCCGCACAGCCTCAGCATAGAGGACCCCATCGGCTGCCGCGGCCGCCTGCTTCATCCGCACGGTCGGCAGGTGAAGGAGCTTGTTCACGATCTGGGTCGTCACGGCTTCGACGGCGCGTCGCTGGCTCTCGTCGAGACGCCCCAGCAGGGCGTCGGCCTTCTGCAGCTCCGCTTCGCGGATCTCCTCGGCCCGCGCCCGCAACGAGGCGATCGCAGGCACGACGTCGAGGGACGCGTGCCATTCGTGGAACTTCTCGACCTCGGCTGCCACGATCGCCTCGGCGCGTTCGGCTTCCCGCCGGCGCAGTGACAGCGTCTCGTCCACGATCTGCTCGAGGTCGTCGATGTCGTAGAGGTAGCAGCTCTCCAGCTCCCCGATCGCCGGGTCGAGGTCGCGCGGAACAGCGAGGTCGATGAGCAGGAGCCGGCGGCCCCGCCGGCGCCGTAACGCATCCGCCACGGTCGCGGCCTCGAGCACGAGGCCCGGCGAGCTCGTCGAGGCGATCACGACGTCGACCGCAGCCAGCTGCTCGTCGATCCGTTCCCGCTCGGTCTTGCTGTTCGCGACGAGCGTGATCTCGGCACCGCGGCTGCGGAGGTTGCGCGCTGCCTGCTCGCTCACCTTCCCGGCGCCGAGAAGGAGGATCGAGCGGCCCTCGAGACTGCCGAACACCTGGTCGGCGAGCGCAGCAGCAGCTGCCGACACCGACGCCGGGCTCTCGCCGATCGCGGTCTCGGCCCGTACTTTCCGACCGGCGTGGAGCGCCTGGCGGAAGACACGGTCGAGCAGCGGGCCCGTGGCCCCGACCTCGTGCGCGAGTCGCACCTGGCCGAGGATCTCGCCCTCGCCCGGAACGAGCGAGTCGAGCCCGGCCGCGACGCGGAAGAGGTGGTGCGCAGCAGCGCGATCGTGCAGCCGGTAGAGCGCAGGCTCGACCTCGGGCTCGAGCGAGGCGAGCGCCGCGACCGCGTCCCGCTCGGCCTGGTCCGCATCGTCTGCCGCCACGTAGAGCTCGGTGCGATTGCAGGTCGAGAGGCAGGCCGCCTCGCGTTCGGGCTCCGCCAACCGCCCCGCGAGCGCTTCGGCGCGCTCGCGATCGAGCGCGACCTGCTCGCGCAGCTCGACCGGTGCGTGGTGGTGCGAAGTGCCCACGAGAACGAGCCTGATCATGCGAAGTGACTGGCCGGGAGGGCGAGCCGGACGATGACGACGAGAACGAACCCGGCGAGGGCGACATACGCCGCGCGCCGTCCCGTCCAGCCACCGAGCAGGCGCAGGCCGAGATACGCACACCAGACGAGCCACGTCGCCGCCGTCACGGCGATCAGCGCGTCGAGCCGATCGCCTCGCGCGACGAGACGCGCGAGACCGACAGCGGCACCGAGCGTCAGCAGCGGCACCGACCACGCGACCGTCCGCAGCGCGAGCTCGTCGAGCGTCGCGAGCGCCGGCATCTGCCTGCGGAGAATCGTCGCCGGGCGCGTCTGCAACCTCCGCTCCTGCCAGATGTAGAGACCGGAGAGGGCCGCGGCCAGCGTGAAGCCGGCGAAGGCGGCGAGCACGAGCCCCACGTGGACGACGAGGAAGAGGTTCGAGTAATGGCTCGCGCTTCCGCTCCCCGTGCCGCCGCCGGCGCGCGCGACGACGAGCAGCACGACCGCGAGAGGCATCACGACGAGACCGAGCAGCCGGTACCGCCGACGGCAGCCCCAGATGAGGTACGCCGATACCACGAGCCAGACGAAGAGAGCGAGCGACGAGGCCCACGTCCCCCAGGGGAAGCCGTCGTCTCGCGTTGCCTGCACCGCGAGCAGCGCGGTCTGCAAGAGCCAGCCGAGCCGAACGCCCCAGGTGGCTACGCGGCCGGCGCGACCCGGCCGCCTCGCGTCACCGAAGTAGCCGACCGCCGCCTCCCCGTAGAGGAGGAGGGCGGGCCAGAACAGCAGCTCAGCCAACCTGTGCCGGCTCCCGCGGAGCCTCTTCCGCCTCGTCCGCTGGCGCGCGGGACGCGAGCTCATCCACCTCGCGCTCGAGTCGCTGCAGCTTGAGCGCCATGATCAGAACGTACGCGAGCACGACGGCGAAGACGACGCAGTACGCGGCGGTGACGTATTTCTCCGCCGTGGTCACGCGAACGCCTCCCGCAGGTCGCGCAGTCGCGCATCCAGCCGCTTTCCGCCGAGCTCGAGCCGGTAGAGCGTGTAGGCGAGGACGAGCATGGCAGCCTGCGCGATGCAGTACGTGACGAGGATCCAGCCGCCGAAGTTCGGGCCGTGGAGCGTGAAGACGACGGGATGGATGATGTCCTTCGCAAGCCGGATCGCGGCGAAGCTGACCGGGATGAGAACGACGCCGAAGAGCGCATACACCGCGCTCAGGTTCGCGCGCCGCGGGCCGGGGTCGACCGAGAACCTGAGCATGAAATATGCGCAGTAGAAGAGGTAGAGGACGAGGAAGAGCACCAGCTGGTCCGAGCTCCACAGCCACCACCGTCCCCACGAGATCTTGGCCCAGATCGAGCCGGTGAGGAGCACGAGCGTCCCGAAGATCAGCCCCTGGTGGACGCAGACGTAGCTTGCGAGATCGGCGCGAGGGTCACGCTTCCAGAGGTGTCGGAACGCCTGCCACGCGCCGCCGGCGAAGCAGGCGTAGGCGGTGATCGCGATCGAGACGTGGAAGTAGAAGATCCGCTGCGAGAACCCCTGGTTCGCGTCGTTCGGCACCACGAAGAAGACGAACGCCAGCGCAGTCGTGACGAGCACGAGCGACGTCGCGGCGAGCGTCGGGAGCGTGATGCGACGAGTGCGACCCACCCGGGTGATTGTCGCAGCAGTCGCGCTCATTCGGCGACCACATACTCGAACGACGCCCAGCAGATCACAGCGAAGAGGAGGTCGTAGAGGGCGAGGAAGCCGAGATACCGGCCGGGCGAGGCGACGACGCTCGCCCCTACCGCGCCGACGACGATCGGCACGGCGAGCGGCAGGAAGAGCAGCGGCAGGAGCAGGTCTCGCGCCCGCGTCGCGACCGCCATGGCGCCGAGGAACGTGCCGACACCGCAGATGCCGAGATCGGCGAGGGCGACCGCGGCCACCGTCGCGCCTCCTACGGGGTGGAAGAAGAGCGCGTAGAGCGGCAGCGCGACGACCTCGGCGGCGGCGAGGAACGCGAGCGTCGCGAGGGACTTCGCGAGCCAGATCGCGCTCCGGTCGCACGGCGCCAGGACGAGACCGTCGAACGTCTGCTGCTCGCGCTCGGGCACGAAAGCCCGGCCGAGGCCGAGCAGCGCCGTGAAGAGGATCGCGACCCAGAGCAGGCCGCTCGTCTCGAGCCTCGACGGCGTCTCGGGCAATGCGAAGTGGAAGACGACGAAGATCGCGGCGACGAAGAGGAGCATCGCCGGCAGCGTGTCTCGGGCCCGAAGCTCGAGCAGGAGGTCCTTGCGGGCAAGGGCACCGACGTCTCGGACGTAGGTCATACGGCGAGCGCGAGCCCGCCACTCGCGAGCGCCTCGACGCGCGTCGGGTCGTGCGTGGCGAGCAAGAAGGTGCCCTCGCCGCGAAGCTCGGCGAGCTGCGCATCGAGCAGCTCGGCTCCGGCCTCGTCGAGCGCGTTGTACGGCTCGTCGAGGACGAGCAGGGCCGGCTCGTGGAGGAGGACACGGCAGATGGCGAGGCGCTGCGCCATGCCGCGGGAGTACGAGGCGACGCGGTCGTGCCGGGCGTCCCACAGACCGAAGCGCTCGAGCAGCATGCCGATCCGCTCACGCCGCTCAGGCACTCGGTAGAGACGCCCGTAGAGGTCGAGGTTCTCGAGCGCGGTCAGCTCCCGGTAGACGAGCGGCTCGTGGCCGAGGTAGCCGACTTGCGCGCGTGCCGCGCTCCGCTCGATCGTCCCCTCGGTCGGCTGCGCGAGCCCGGCGCAGATCCTCAGCAGCGTCGTCTTCCCGGAGCCGTTCGGCCCGGTGACGATGAGGAACCCGCCGCGTGGCAGATCGAGATCGATCCCGCGCAAGACGCGCTTCTCCCCGTAGCGCTTGCCGAGCCGTCGCGCAACGAGCATTCCCCGCTCCGGCGCCACACGTGCCGGTGCCTCCGCTCCCTGGCGTGCTCCGTCGAGCCTTCGCACGCGGTCAGCATAGGCGGCTCCGCCCGCTTTACAGCCGTTTTACGGGATCTTGGCCGGGATCGATCACGGCGGAGTCAGGCTCCGACTCCACCATCGACTCGAGGGGATCCAATGTCCGGAAAACGACTCTTGCTGTTCGCTGCGCCGGCCGTGGCGGCGTTCGCTGCCGCAGGCGTGGCTCTCGCCGGCGGCGGCGCACAGGCTCAGACCACGTCGGCGACCTTCGCTGCGACGACCGTCTCGCATGCACGCCTCACCACATGCACGGTCGACGGTGGCGACACGTTCGCCACGACGATTGCGACGTACACCGGCACGGCGACGAGCAGCGACGCTCGCCTCAACGGCACGTTCACGGTCCGCGCTACGAGCCTCGTGGACACCAACAGCGGTCTCGGCCGGGTCGTCGGGATCTTCCGGATCGAGAACACGGCCGGACCCGGCGCCCGCGGTGCGATCAATGCGGCGGTTGCCGACGGCGATGCAAAGGGCTCGGTCATCGCGACCGTGCTCAATCCGGGCGGTCGCCTGTTCGCGACGCTCACCTCTCCGTTCGATCCTGCTGCCGGCTTCGGCTCCTCTGCTTCGGGGTCGATCGGCACGGGCACGTCGGCCGGCGCCGGCGTGGTGGTCTCGGGCCTCTCGTGTCATCAGTGGCACCGGTACCCGCTGCGCTGGCTTCGTCGTCACCTGCACCGTCACCACGGGTAGGAGCCGGCCGACGCCGCAAAGGACCGGGGCGCCGTCGGGGCGTCCCGGTCCTCCGCGCGCTAGAGGGCCGCGTCCGCGATCACGAACGCCGCGAAGACGACGCTGATGACGCCGTTCATCGTGAAGAACGCGGTGTCGAGCCGCCGCAGGTCGGTCGGGCGAACGAGCGAGTGCTCGTACGCCAGCAGCAGCGCGACGGCAGCGACGCCCAGCCAGTAGAGCGCCCCGACGTCCAATCCGAGGCCGGCAGCGACGAGGCACACGACAGTCGCCGTGTGCGCGAGCCGGGCGCCGAGAAAGGCTCCGGTCACGCCGAAGCGCGTGACGATCGAATGCAGGCCCTCCCGCCGATCGATGTCCGCGTCGAAGAGTGCGTAGAAGAAGTCGAAGCCCGCCACCCAGAAGGCGACGGCGGCGCCGAGCATCCACGACTGCCATGGCAAACGGCCGGTGATCGCCACCCAGGCACCGACGGGGGCGAGCCCGTCGACCGCGCCGAGCCAGAGGTGGCAGAGCCACGTGAAGCGCTTGAGATACGGGTAGACGACGAAGCCGACTACCGGGATCGCCAGAGCCACCGGACGATCGGGTCGAGTTGCCAGACAGCGACGAGGAAGAGCGCGAGCGACGCGAGACAGAAGACGACGACCTGGGCGAGCGAGAGTTGGCCGCTCGGGATCTCCCTTCCGGCCGTGCGCGGGTTCCGCGCGTCGATCCGCGCGTCGATGAGGCGGTTGAGCGCCATCGCAAGCGAACGGGCGCCGACCATCGCGAGCGTGATCCAGACCAGATCGTGTGCGCTGGGAGTACCTCCGACCGCGAGAAAGGCGCCGACGTAGGCGAACGGGAGCGCGAAGAGCGTGTGCTCGATCTTGACGAGGCGCGCAAACCGCGCGGGCAGCGGCGCCGGCGTCGAGGTCGCCGTCACGTCTGTTCGTGCGCCGTGGGCGCGTCTGCGAGAAGCTCGAGTGCGTGCGCGAGCGCGGGCCGCAGGACGGCGAAGCCGTCGCGGCAGCCCCCGGGTGAGCCCGGCAGGTTGACGACGAGGGCGGAGCCGAGGGTTCCGGCTGCGCCCCGCGAGAGGAGGCCGTGCGGCGTCTTGGCGATGGAGTCCGCGCGCAGCGCCTCGGCGATCCCCGGCGCCTCCCGATCGATCGTGTCGCGCGTTGCCTCGGGCGTCACGTCCCGTGGCGCGAGGCCCGTCCCGCCGGTCGTGAGGACGAGCCGCGCCGAAGCCGCGAGCCCACGTAGCGCAGCGCCGATCTGCTCGCGCTCGTCGGGAACGACCCGCCGCTCGACCTCGTAGCCCTCGCCCCGCAAGAGCTCCTCGAGGACGTCACCGCTCCGATCCTCGCGCGTCCCGGCTGCGACTCCGTCCGACACGGTCAGCACTGCCGCCTTCAGGCGACTCGCTCCTTGGTCTTCTCGACGAGCACGACCTCCGCGATCCGCATCTCCTTGTCGACCGCCTTGGCCATGTCGTACACCGTGAGGGCCGCGACCGAGGCGCCCGTCAGAGCCTCCATCTCGACGCCTGTTTGAGCCGTGGTCTCGACCACCGAGACGATCGCCACCGATTCCTCGCCGACCTCGAGCGTCACCTCGACGTGCGTGAGCGGGAGTGGATGGCAGAGCGGGATGAGCTCGCTCGTCCGCTTCGCCGCCATGATTCCCGCGAGCTGCGCCGTCGCGAGCGCGTCGCCCTTTGGGAGCTCGCGCAGGATCCGCGCGGTCTCGGCGGCCATCCGCACCTCGGCCCGCGCGACCGCCCGGCGGCGCATCGGCTCCTTGCCGCCGACATCGACCATCCGAACGCCACCCGACTCGTCGACGTGCGACAGATCGTCCATCACTCGGATCGTACGGCGTCGAGCTCGGCGAGCTGCGCGTCGATCCATCCCTGGATGTCGTGCGCCCGGACGTGCGTGCGAATCGCCTCCGCTCGTCGCCGTCGCTCGGCCGGCTCGAGTGTCAACGCCGCGTACAGCGCCTCCGCCTGCCCGGAGACGTCGATCGGGTTCACGGTCAGCGCCCACGCCCCGATCTCCTCGTGCACACCGGCGTTCTCGGACAGGACGAGCACGCCGTCCCGCTGGTTCAGGAGGAAGGCCTCCTTCGCCACGAGGTTGAGCCCGTCGAACACCGCGTTCACGAAGAGGACGTCGAACTGCTTGTAGCCGGCGACAGAGCGCAGGAAGTCGTCGTCGACATCGAGCTGCACGGGCTGCCAGCCCTCCCGACCGAAGCGGTCGTTGACCTCCCCGGCTGCCGCCTTCACCCTCTCGGCGTACGCGGCGTACTCCGGGATGTCCTGCCGCGAGGGCGCGAGCAGCGCGATCATGCCCACCTCTCCGTGGAGCTCGGGGTGACGCTCGAGGAGCAGCGCGAAGGAATGGAAGCCACGCACGATGTTCTTCGACGGGTCGGTCCGGTCCACGCGCAGGACCAGCTTCGCCGGCCGGCGCTTCACGAGGGCCGCCTCGCGCTCGAGCACGGACGGATCCTCCCGGAGCGCGTCGAACTCGGCCGCGCCGACGCCGATCGGCTGCGCGACGACGCGCGTCTCGTGGTCGTGGTGCTCGATCGTCCCGCGGTCTCGGTCCACCCGTGCACCGAGCAGCCGCTCCGCCGAGAGCAGGAGGGCTCGACACCAGCGTTCGGCGTGAAGGCCGACGACGTCGTTCGCGAGCAGTCCCTCGTGGACGGCGACGCGCAGGTCGGGCGGCAGCGCATGCCAGTAGTCCGGCTCCGGCCAGGGAATGTGCACGAAGTGCGACGTGACGACTTCCGGTCGCGCCTCACGCACGAAGCGCGGCGCGAGGTAGAGGTGGTAGTCGTGGAACAGGACGGCCGCGTCGGGCTCGCGGTCGAGCTCCTCGAGCGTCGCCTTCGCGAACGCCTCGTTCACCGGCACGTACCCGCCGCTCCAGGCCTCGTGCAGCACCGGGTCGAAGTCGGGCGCCGAGCCGAGCCCCCAGAGGTAGTGCTGCAGGAACCAGAGGGTCGGATTGGCGAGCACGTTGTAGAAGCGCTTGTACACCGCTGGGTCGTGAGGGACGAGGCGCAGCCGGTACGACGCCCCGTCGGCGGTCTCCTCGTCGAAGGATCCGCCCCGCTCGGCCGCGACGGCTCTGTCCTCGTCGGTCATCGCGCTCGCGACCCACGTCACGTCGTGGTGAGCGAGCAAACCGCCGAGCGCTGTGACAACCCCGCCGCCGCCGCGCTTGGCCACCCGGTTCCCCCCGCTGTCGCGCTCGTAGGAGACGGGCGCACGATTGAAGACGACGAGGAGCTTACGCCGGGACGTTGTCGCTTCTGACAACGGTCAGGCTGACCGCTGCAGCCGCTTCACGAACCGGAGCCGCGAGCCACGGACCCCCGGCTGCGAGCGCAGTTCGAACTCGTCCGCGATCGTGCGGATGATGGCGATACCGAGACCGCCCTCGGTGAGCTCCTCGCCCTCGAGCGCCGGCGGTCGTTCCGGATCGAAGCCCTTTCCGTCATCTTCGACCTCGACGGCGAGCGCGTCACTGCTGAGCTCGTAGGCAACCGAGACGAAGCCGCCTCCGTCCGCGTACGCGTGCCGCACGGAATTGGACACGGCCTCGGTCAGGGCGAGCTTGAGGTCGGCGAGCAGCTCCTCGGGGAGAGCGACGATGTCGGCGAGACCGCTGAGTGCAAGGCGGGCCAGCGCGACGTACTCCGCGCGCGCAGGGACGCGGAGGCGAACCGTCCGCATTCCCTCGAGCTCCTCGTTGGTTGCTTCTACCACTGTCGCCTCGCGCATTCGCTCGCCTCACACATTCCCGCAGATTCCAAGCCCTAAACCCGCCGATTCCTACCAGTTCATGGCCTCTTCCCACTCCCGTCGCCGGCCCCGGAAGGGCTTCGAACGCCATTCCCCGCTCGAGGTAGACCTAACCCGAGCCGTTTTCACGGGGAAACGAGGCGCCCGGACGCGGCCCTAGACTGGGCGGTCGTGACGGTCGCCCCGCCCGCACCCGAGCGCCGACGATCGCGGCCGGGGTCGCTCGAGCGTCCCGTCAACGCGCGGCTCTACCGGGGCACGTGGCTCCTGGTCGGGCTCCCGCTCCTGCTGCTCGCGTTCAGCGTCGCCAAGCCCGCGGCACTCCAGGCGCCGAGTCTCCCGCCGGCGTTCGACGGGCCGACAGCCGCGTCGCTCGCGGGGGACCTCGCCTCCCGCTACCCGAACAGGATGCCCGGCACGCCGGGCGCCCGAGGTGCCGCGGCGTGGTTCCGCCACGCGCTGGAGCCGTACGGGTTCGACGTGCGCACCGAACGGTTTCCGGCGACGATCCACGGCCGACACACGACGCTCGTCGACCTCGTCGCCGAAAAAGTCGGCCTCTCGCCCAGGCAGGAGATCGTCGTCATGGCGCATCGGGACAACTCGGGCGTCGGGAAAGGGCTGAACGACAACGCTTCGGGAACCGCGGCGCTCGTCGAGCTCGCGCGTTCGTATGCGCCGACGGCTGCCGCGCAGCGCATCTCGCTCCCCTACACGCTCGTCTTCCTCTCGACGGACGGCGCAGCCGAAGGTTCGGACGGCGCCGAGCGATTCGCGGTGGAACAGGGTGACCGTCAGAACATCCTCGCCGTCGTCAATCTCGACTCCATCGGCGGCTCCGGCCGACCCCGGCTCGTGTTCGGCGGCAACACCGCCCGCTCCCCGGCACCCGGACTGGTCGAGACGATGCGGACCGCGCTCGCGCAGGAAGGAGGCGCCGATCCGTCGCGGCCCAGCGCGCCCCAGCAACTGCTCGGGCTCGCCTTTCCGTTCAATCCCTACGAGCAGGCTCCATTCGTGAGCCGCGGAATCCCGGCAGTGACCGTGACGACGTCCGGCGCGCGACCGCCGGCGGCACAGAGGCTGGAGGCCGAAAGGCTCGACGTCCGTCATCTCGGCCTGGTCGGCCTCGGGGCGCAGGACACGCTGGACGCAATGGAACAGGGGGTCTCGCTCGCGCAGGGACCGACAAGCTACGTTTTCCTCGGTCAGCGGCTGATCCGCGGTTGGGCGATCGAGATCGTCCTCGTGGCCATGCTGCTGCCCTTCCTCGCGGCGGCGGTCGATCTCTTCGCTCGCTGTCGCCGGCGACGGATCCGAATCGCACCCGCCCTCCGCAGCTTCCGGAGCCGTCTCGGCTTCTGGGCCTGGGTCGGGGCGCTCTTCGTCGTCTTCGGAGCGCTCGGCTTCTGGGGCGGTGGCGGCGGGCATCCGCCCCCCCTGACCGGCGTCACCTGGCCGGGTGCGGCCCTGATCGCGCTGGTGCTGCTGGCGGGGGCGGGCTGGATCGTCGCGCGCAGCCGCCTGCTGCCCCGCCGCGCGATACGGCAAGAGGAGCGGCTCGCCGGTCACAGTGGCGCGCTGCTGGCGCTCGGGGTCGTCGGGCTTCTGGTCGCGGCGACGAACCCCTTCGCCCTCATCTTCGTTCTCCCCTCGCTCCACGCCTGGCTCTGGCTGCCACAGGTGCAGACGCGCCATGCGGCAATGCGCGCGGGCGTTTTCGCGGCGGGATTCGCCGGCCCCTTCTTTCTCGTCTGGTCGTTCGCGACGCACTACGGCCTCGGCTGGGACGCTCCGTGGTACCTCGCGAAGCTCTTCGCGACCGGCTTTGCTCCGCTGCCGCTGTTCGTGATCGGGCTGGGCTGGCTCGCGGTCGCCGGCCAGCTCGCGGCGATCGCTGCCGGGCGCTATGCGCCGTACCCAGCGCCGCAGGAGCGGCCGAAGCGCGGGCCGGTGCGCGAGCTGATCCGCACGCTCGTCCTCGCACAGCGGCGCCGCGCAGCGCTCGCCGAAACGCGCCGCGCCGTCAACGAGTAGGGGACGTCAGTCACCGGGTAGCCGAAGCCATTGCACGGTCGAGCCGGCGGCGAGCTCGCCGTTTCCACGTGGAACGTGGACGAGGGCGTCGGCGGCACCGGCGCGGACGATCATGTGCGATTCCTGGCCGACGACCGGGTCGAGCACGAGAGCATCCCCATCTGCGCGCGATCGCGCCCGCACGAACTCGTCCCGCTGCTGGTTCCGCTTCAGGTCGACCGACAGGCGACCAGGCTCGAATCGAGGCAAAGGGTCCTCGAGTCCTTGCAGTGCGCGCAGCACGGGCTTGACGAAGAGCTCGCAGCCGACGAACGCCGAGACGGGATTGCCGGGCAAGCCGAAAACGAGGGTGTCCCCGCGCACGCCGAACGAGACGGGCTTGCCGGGCTTGATCGACACGCGCCAGAAGATCTCCTCGACACCGAGCTCCCGCTCGACCGCCCGGACGAGGTCGTGCTCACCGACCGAGACGCCGCCCGAGGTGACGAGGACGTCGGCCGCAAGCCCTCGCTCGAGCACCTCGCGCAGCGCCGCCTCGTCGTCGGCGGCAGGTGGCTCCGACACGACCTGGGCGCCGGCCGCCGTGAGCATCGCCGCGAGCATGAGGCCGTTCGTCTCGTAGATCTGGCCCGCACGGAGCGGCTCTCCGGGGACGACGAGCTCGCTGCCTGTTGCGAGCACCGCGACCCGGGGACGGCGGCGGCACGCCAGGGAGGCCAGACCGGAGGCGGCGGCTGCGGCGAGACGCGCCGGCGTCAGCCTCGCGCCCGCCGGGACGACCACGTCGCCCGCCGAGACGTCGCCGCCGCGGGGGCGAACATGTTCTCCCGGCCTCGAGGCGAGCGAGATCTCCACTTTGTTGTCCCTTTGGACAACGTTCTCGACCGGGACGACGGCGTCGGCGCCTTCCGGCACGACGGCCCCCGTGGAGATGACCGCGGCGCAACCGGGCTCGAGCCGGCCCTCGTACGGCCGCCCGGCTGCGGATTCCCCGACGATCCGCAACGTCGCCGGCAGATCGGCCGCACGAACGGCGAAGCCGTCCATGGCCGAGCTCGCGAAAGGCGGGAGATCGATTCGGGCCCGGATGTCCTCTGAGACGACGCGCCAGGCGGCCTCGAGGATCGGCACATGTTCGGCCGCGAGCGGCCGCGCACGCCCGAGCACCCGTTCCTGCGCCTCCTCGAGAGTGAGTAGCGAAGCCACCGTGGGTGCATACCGTAGACGTGAGGCAGGGAGACGAAGTCGCCGGACGCTACCGGCTGGACGAGCTCCAGGGACACGGCCCGATGTCGGAGGTCTGGCGAGCGCACGACCGCACGCTCGACCGCACCGTCGCGCTCAAGATCCTTTCGCCGACCGCCGATCTCGAGCGGTTCCGGCGCGAGTCACGGGCTATCGCCGCGCTCGCACACGAGAATGTGGTGCGGGTCTACGACTACGGCGAGGACGAGGCCGGCCCGTTCATGGCGCTCGAGTGGCTGCCCGGCGGAACCCTGGAGGAGCGCCTTCCGCAGGGCCCGCTGCCGCCCGACGAGACGTATCGCGTGGCGCAGGGCATCGCGGCGGGCCTCGCGCATCTGCACTCCCGCGGTCTCGTCCACCGGGATCTGAAGCCGGCCAACGTCCTGTTCGACGAGGAAGGGCGACCGAAGCTCGCCGACTTCGGGCTCGCTCGTCGCGCCGCCGGTGCCGGCACGCTGACCGAGGCGGGGACGGTGCTGGGAACGGCGGCGTACATCTCGCCGGAACAGGCCGCGGGAGAGCCGGCCGGTCCGGCAAGTGACGTCTACTCGTTCGGCGTCATCCTCTTCCTGCTGCTGACGGGGCAGCTGCCGTTCGTCGCGGACGACGCGCTCGCCCTCCTGCAGATGCACCGGAACGACCCGCCGCCCGCAGTCGATGGGCTGCAGCCGTCCGCGCCCCCCGAGCTCGCCGCGCTCACCGCGGCTGCGCTCCGGAAGGATCCGGCGCAACGCCCCGCCGACGGAGAGGCGCTCCTCGGCGCCCTCGGGGCGGCACCCGGGGTCGCAGGCGCGACAATGGATGCCGAGGCGACGCAGGTCCTTCCGGCTCCGGCGGCCCCGCCGCCGAGACGACGCGGTCGTGGAAGAGCGGCCGTTGCTCTCGGACTGGTGCTTCTCGCGGCAGCCGGCGGAGTGCTCGCGTGGGCCGTCACGCGGCCGGCGGAGACCGCGCCCGCGGGCGTCGTCTCGACGGGATCGCACACCGGCACGCAGACGACGCGCAAGGTCAGCGCCACGCAGACGACCCTGCCGGGAACGACGACCTCGCCCGCACACCCTCCGAAGCGGCAGCCCACGACCACGGCCCAACGCACCACCAGTCCTGCGACGACCACCCGGCCGGCGGCTCCGACCACCACGACGCGACCGGCGACAACGGAGGGGACCACCACCGAGGACACCACGACCGCGGACACCACGACGACCGCGGACACCACCACGCCCCCTCCCACCACCGCCTCGTCCACGGCCGCAGCCGAGACCGGGACGACTTAGCGGCTCACGCCCAGACGCCGAGCGCGCGCAGCCGCTTGTGAGCGCGCAGCCGGAGCTCGTGCTCGAGCATCTCGGCAGCGACCGCGTCCGCCGCGGCAGCGCGCAGCGTGACCGTCGCCGTCCCGTCGAGCGAGGCGACGTAGACGTCGGCGTCGCGCTCTCCGGAGACGTCGTCGCGCAGAGCGTCGAGTGCGCCTTCGAGGTCGGCGCTTAATGGCACCGGCACCGACACCTCGGCGAACGTCTCGCGGCTGCGGATCGAGGCGTTGACGATCGTGTCGGAGGCGAGCTTGCTGTTCGGGACGATCAGCCGCCGACGGTCGACCGTGCGGATGAACGTGTAGGTGAGGCCGATCTCCTCCACGACGCCGGACTCGCCCGCATAGTCGACCCGGTCGCCGATACGGACCGGCTGTGTCGTTGCGATCAGGAGGCCTGCGATGAAGTTGCCGAGAGTCTGCTGCGAGGCGAGGCCGAGAATCACGCCGAGCACGGCCGTCGACGCAAGCAACCCGCCCGCCACGGCCCGCACCTGGGGAATCACGAGCAGTGCCGAGAAGAGGCCTACCGCGATGATCGTCGCCGAGACCGCGCGACGGAGGACCCGAAAGCGAGTCTCCACTTCCGGAGGCACCGGCTTGCGGCCGAGCCACCAGTCGACCAGGCGCGCAACGATCGTGACGACGAGGAGAACGCCGGCGGCGATGACGAGTCGGTGCCAGAAGGGCATCGCACGCCCGATTCGCCGCGGGTGCCGCGTTTCCTCAGTCCAACGGCAGCGGGCGCCGGCCGGCGAAGCCGTCGTCGGTGCGGTGCCACCAGCCGATCTCGTCCTCGCCGAGCTGCCAGCAGAGCAGAACCGTCTCGCCGCGGTGGAGGGCCGGGAAGTCGACGAGGCCGCTGTCGAGGTCCTTCACCTGCGCACCGTGGCCGGTGATCTCGTCGACGAGCCGTGCCAGGCGACGAGCGATGGCCTCGACCTCGGCGGTCGCCGACGCGAGCTCAGCGGGCGGGATGCCGCCGCCGTTGCCGCGAATCTTTCGCTCGAGCTCCTCCTGCCGCTCGAGCGCGGACGCGTGCTCTTGCCGGGTCGCGACGAGTTGCTCGACGAGCGGGCGCACGTGCTCGAGCTGCGCATTCGCCTCCTCGGGCGTGAAGTGCCGCATGGGTCCGAACCCTATGCTGCGCGCTCGTGGAGCTCGAAGCCGTCCAGCCACGCGCCCGCCCGAGCTATACCCGCCTGGCCCTCTGGATCCTCTTCGTCGGGCTGATCGCCGCGATCAACTATGCGGCGCGCTTCTCGGGGAGGAACGGCACCGGCAACCGCGTCTCGCATCAGGAGATCTATTCGTACTCGACGTTCGTCGGCGGGACGATTCTCTACGCCATCTGGCTCGGGATCATCCTGCTGATCTGCATCGACCGCTTCGATCTCCTCGCGCTGCGGCGGCCGCGAAGCTGGGGCGAGGCGCTGGGGCTCGCGGGCGCCGCGGTCGTCGGAATCTTCGCCTGGGAGTTCGTCACCTCGCTCCTGCCGCTGCCCGAGAGCCCGGGCAAGGAGCAGGGGATCACCAACGTGAACTGGGAGCCGGCGCACGCGGGCGCCTTCGCGGCCAACCTGGTGCTCTTCGCCGTGATCGCACCGTTCGTCGAGGAGCTGACCTTCCGCGGCGCCGGCCAGTCGCTGCTGCGGTTCCTCGGCCGGATCCCGTCGATCCTCCTCGTCGGCCTCGCATTCGGCCTTGCCCACGGGCTCGTCGAGGCACTCCTCGTGCTCGTGCCGTTCGGCATTGCGCTCGCCTGGCTCCGCGACCGCACGGACAGCGTCGTGCCGGGGATGCTCGTCCACGCGCTTTTCAACGGGACGGCGCTCGCCCTCATCGTCGTGACGGGCTAGCTGTCGGCTAGTCCTCTTCGTCGCCGTTCTCGACCACGAACTGGTCGGGCGTGACGTCCTCGAGGAAGCTGCGGAAGCGCAGCACCTCGGCCTCGAGCTGCTCCTCGTCGACCTCCTCGCCTTCGAACTCGATCGCCGACTCGGCGATCACGTCGTCGGCGGCGAAGATCGGGGCCTCGGCGCGGATGGCGAGCGCGATCGCGTCGGAGGGCCGAGAGTCGATCTCGATCTCCTGGCCGTCCTGGATGACGGTGATCTGGGCGTAGAAGGTGTTCTCGCGCAGCTCGGTCACCGTGATCCGGCTGATCGACGCGCCGAGCAGCTCGAGCATGTCGCTGACGAGGTCGTGCGTCATCGGCCGCACGGATGTCTGGCTCTGGAGCTTCATGAGAATCGCCGCCGCCTCCGGATGCCCGATCCAGATCGGCAGGAACTTGTTGCCGTCGGCAGTCTTGAGGAGGACGATCGGCTGCTTGCCGACCAAATCGAAGCTGACGCCGTAGATGAGCATCTCCTGCATGGCGGCCCGGACCTCGTCTCGAATATAGCTCAGGCACGGCGGCCGAAAACCACTGGCGGAGCCGTACCCGGCTTGCGGCGGGAGGAGTTGGAGAGTAGTGCACCCGCTCTGGCTTGACGACCTCGAGTCCCTCGAGGCGATCTCTCAGAACGAGGAGGCCCGCCGGATCCTGCTCCGGATGGCGGCACTCTCGCAGACGGGACGAACGCCGAGCTTCGTCGCCGAGGTCGCGCTCGACCAGGATCTCGACGCGGCGACGAAGGGCCGGCTCGTCGAGCTTGCGGAGGACGAGTCGTTTCTCCTCGCCGTCGAGGAGTACCTCGTCCGCACGCACCGCGTCCACTAGCGCCGGGCTACAATCGGCGTCCGCAGTTCCGACGGGTGGGGGCGATTAGCTCAGCTGGTTAGAGCGCCGCTCTGATAAGGCGGAGGTCCCTGGTTCGAATCCAGGATCGCCCATTTGGCCGGCGGCGTTCTCGAGCGCCTCGGCCAGCTCGGCGAGATCGTGCTCGTCGCCGAAAGGCAGCTCGACCCGCCCCGGCACGACGCGCGCGTGCCGGCCGGTCAGCTGCTCGACGGCCCCGCGCACCCGCTCGGCGAGCGCCGGGTCGACCGGAGCGGAGCGCGTGCGCGGCCGTTGCCTTGCGCCGGCCCACTTCGCCCGCTGCTCGGCCGCCCGCACGGAGAGGCCGCGCCGGACGATCTCACGCGCAAGGCGGCGGCGGCCTTCGTGGTCTGGCACGGCGAGGACTGCCCGGGCGTGGCCCTCGCTCAACTGTCCCCGTTCGACCATCCCGAGCACGTCGTCGGGAAGCTCGAGCAGGCGGATGCGGTTCGAGACGGACGGCTTGGAGCGGCCGACGCGCTCGGCCACCTCGCCGAGCGAGAGCGAGAACTCGTCGATGAGGACGGCGTAGGCGCGCGCCTCCTCGATCGGGGTCAGCTGCTCGCGCGCGACGTTCTCGACGAGGCCGAGCAGAAGGGTCTCGCGGTCGTCGGCGGCGCGAACGACAGCCGGAACCGTCTCGCGGCCCGCTTCCCGGGCAGCACGCCACCGTCGTTCACCGGCGACGATCTCGTAGCCGCCCACCCCGCGCGGCCGCACGAGGAGCGGCTGGATGACGCCTTGCCGCCGCACCGACTCTGCCAACCCCGAGGCCGCTTCCGGCTCGAAGCGGCGGCGCGGCTGGCGCGGGTTCGGGTGGATCGCGTCGACGGGGATCTCGAGCAGCTCGGACGGGACGGGGTGCCCCCCGATCAGGACTTCGAGACCGCGGCCGAGGCCACGCCGTTGCGGAGAGGACTCAGGCGCGCTCGACAAGCTCCATCGCCACCTTCCAGTAGGCGTCGGCTCCGGCGGAGCGACGGTCGTAGGCAATCGCGGGCAACCCGTGACTCGGCGCCTCGGCGAGACGCACCGAGCGAGGGACCGAGTTGCGGAAGACGAGCGACCCGAAATGCTTCCGCACCTCCTCCTCGACCTGCTGCGCGAGGCGCGTCCGCCGGTCGACCATGGTCAGGAGAACGCCGCCGATGGCGAGTTGCGGGTTGAGCCGGCGGCGGATCAGCTCGATCGAGTGCAAGAGCTGCGTCAGCCCCTCGAGCGCGTAGTACTCCGCCTGCACCGGCACGAGCACACGGTCGGCGGCGGCCAGCGCGTTCACGGTGAGCGGCCCGAACGAGGGCGGGCAGTCGAGGAAGACGAAGTCGTACCGCTCGCTGCCCGACGCGAGCGCCTGCGCGAGATACCGCTCGCCGTCGGCGCGTCCCGAGAGCTCCACCACCGCGCCGGCGAGGTCCGGCTTGGCCGGGACCAGGTCGAGGTTCGCGAAGGCAGTCGGGTGGACGAGCTCGGCGAGCGGCGCCCCGTCGAGGAGGTCGTAGCTCGAGGTGCCGTTCGCGCGCATCCCGAGCCCCGACGTGGCGTTCGCCTGCGGGTCGAGGTCGATCACGAGGGAGCGCTCACCCGCCTCGGCGAGGCAGGCGGCGAGGTTGACGGCGGTCGTCGTCTTGCCGACACCGCCCTTCTGGTTCGCGAGCGCGTAGATCCGGGACACAGCCCGGTCATTGTCGCTAGGCCAGCGGACGCTTCTTCGCTACGCCGACTCGACGCGGGAATCCCGGCGGCGTCGGCGCGACCTTGGGCACGACGGCGATCCCATCGTGCAGCTCGGGCGCGCCCCCGCCCAGGCGCTCGCACGCAGCCGCGAGGCGGTCGAGATCCGCGCGGGCGCCGAGCCAGAGGATCGCAGCGCCGCCGGTCCGGACGAGCGGCAGGCAGAGCTCCGCGGCGACAGCCGGCGGCGCAAGCGCCTTCGCGAGCGCGACGCCCCAATGCTCGGGCGGTTGCTCCTCGGCGCGACCCCAGGTGACCTCTACGTTCGGCGGCGTCCAGCTGCGCACGAAGTCACACTTTCGGCGCTCGGCATCGAGCAGCGTCACCCGACGCTCGGGCAGTGCGGTCGCCAGCGGGATGCCCGGAGAGCCGCCGCCCGAGCCGACGTCGATCACGTCTCCGTCGAAGGACTCGAGCAGCGGCAGCGCCCGCAGCGCGTCGTCGAGCAGCATGTCCCTTGCGCGGGCGGGGTCGCGGAGAGCCGTCAGCCCCGGCGTTGCGAGGACCGCGGAGAGCCAGTCACTCAGGAAGGACGACGACGTAGCGGTTCGGCTCCGTGCCCTCGGAGGAGGTCCCCACTCCCGCGACCTCCTTGAGGCTCAGGTGAACGACCTTCCGCTCGACCGCGGTCATCGGCTCGAGCTCCTCGGGCTCGCCCGACTCGCGGACGCGGTCCGCAACCCGCAACGCGAGGGTCTCGAGCGTCGCCTTCCGCCGCGCGCGATAGCCGGCGGCGTCGACGACCACTTCCTTCCGCTCCTCGCCGTGCGCGCGCCAGCCGACAGCGTTGAGGAGGTACTGGATCGCGTCGATCGTCTGGCCGTGGCGACCGATCAGCAGGCCGACATCCGGTCCCGAGCACGTGACGACGATGGCATCCGGCTCCTCCCGGGCGTCGACCTCGGCGTCGACCCCGAGGGTCGCCACGATCCGAGCCACGAGCGCCCGCGCCTCGGCGGCCTGGCCGCCAGCCTCGTCGCCCACCGCCGCCGCGGCAGCCTCCGCAGCCTCGGCCGGTAGGTGCGCGACGACGCGTGCCGGCTCGTAGCCCACACCGAGGATTCCACGCTCTCCCTCGGCCACCACCTCGAACCGGACCGCCGCCTTGTCGAGGCCGGGATGCCGGCGCTCGAGCTCGCGCAACGCCGCCCATTTCGCCTCGCCGACGGTCTCCCCGGTCGCCTCGGTCGTCAGGTCGGTGACCTCGTTCACCGCCGGCTCGTGCGCTTCTTCTTCCGCCGCACCTGGCGGGGCTGCTGCGTAGCCGACGGAGCGGGCTTCGGCGGCGGCGGCTGGCCGTCGCCGTTGTCGCTCGAGCCGTCGTCCTTCGGCGGTGTGCGCGAGCTGCGCTTCTCGGCGGCGGGCGCCGGCGTCCGGGAGACGAGCCGCCGCGTGATCAGGCCCTGCCCGACGGTCCAGAGGTTCGTCGTCACCCAGTAGAGAACGAGACCCACGGGGAAGCGCGCGATGATGAAGACGAAGAACAGCGGCATGACCATGAAGAGCACCCGCTGCGTCTTGTCGGTCGTCGTCATCATGAAGTAGGACGACGCCATCTGGCTCGCGACGTAGACGACGAGCAGCACGTAGCCGCCCCAGTGAGCCGTCGTGGGCGCCGCGATGGACGGGATGAAATGCAGGAACGAAAGGTCCGCGCTCGCGGCCACGTGGAAGTTCGTCTGGAAGTGCTTGAGCGTGTAGTAGAGCGCGATGAAGACCGGCAGCTGCAGCAGCATCGGCAGACAGGACGCAGCCGGGTTGATGTTGTTCTCCCGGTAGAACTTCATCAGCTCCTCGTTCTGCTTCTGCCGGTCGTGCTTGTACTTCTTCTGGATCTCCTTCATCTGCGGCGCGAAGCGCTGCAGGTTCTGCATCGAGTGGATCTGCCGGATCGTCAACGGCACGAGCAGCATCCGCACGACGACCGTCGTCGCCACGATCGCCCAGGCCCACGGCAGGCCGAGATTCGAGTGGAACCAGTTGAGGACGTGACGCATGACGTCCTCGAGCTGGCTGATGATCGGGATGGCGTAGACGATCATCGGACGGGGTCGAATCCTCCACGACTCCAGGGGTTGCACCGGAGCAGACGCCAGCCGGCGAGAACGCTGCCACGAACGAGGCCGTGGCGGCGAAGTGCCTGGACCGCGTACTCGGAGCACGACGGGTGGTACTTGCAGGTGGTCGGGAAGAGCGCTCCGAACGTCACGCCGGTAGAGCCAGACGAGGCCGATTCCGAGCACACCCGGCACACGCAGCGACCGTACTCATGCCGCGACGGCTCCGGTCTGCTCGAGCAACTCGTCGACGCGCTCGCCGAGCCACGCGAAGCCGTTCGACTCGGCCGCCTCTACGAGCCCCGGGCGGACGATCAGGACGTAGTCGTGCCCGGCCGGAACGCGCTCGAGCCGCTCGTTCCAGACCTCGCGCAGGCGCCGCTTGATCCGGTTCCGCTCGACCGCGCCGCCGGCCGCACGCGGCACGGCGAACCCGATTCGGGGCTCCGCCGGCTCGTCCTGCGGCAGCCAGTAGAGGACGAGAAAGCGGGACGAGACCGAACGGCCCCGGCGGTGCACCGCATCGAAGTCCCGGGAGCGGGACAGGCGGTTGGCGCGCTTCACGGATGCAGCTTAGTGGCTCGGTCCCGCCGGGCCGCCTACGCGGAGAGGCGGGCCCGGCCCTTGCCGCGGCGCCGCTTCAGGATCGCGCGGCCGGCTTTCGTCGACATGCGCGCACGGAAGCCGTGCTTGCGCTTGCGGCGGCGGACGTTGGGCTGGTAGGTGCGTTTCACGGGTGGCGAAAAGGCTCGTCTTTGCCAGAAAAAATCCCCGCTGCGGGCGGGGTGCGGCGGCCAGTATAGACGAGCGTCGTCCACCGGCTTGTCCACAGGCGCAGACGGCCGCAGGAATGCGGTCGGGGCGAGTTTCCCCCACTTGTGTCCACACCTGTGGAGGGATCGGGAGCGGTTCGGAAACTCCCTGCAAAAGCGCGCCATTTTGCCCCTGTCCGAGCCGCTGTTATGCTGCGCGCCGGGCCGGAGACGGGGAGGATCAGGGCGTCGGTGGAGCACCAAGTCGAGCTGTCTGCAGAGAACCTTTGGGAGGAGATCTCGGGGCGGCTCAAGGAGGCGCTCAGCGAGGGGACCTACGCCAAGTGGTTCGGCGACGTCCGCGAGCTCGAGCTCGACGGAGAGACGCTCGTGCTCACCGTGCCGAGCGAGTTCACCCGCGACTGGATCGAGGGGCATTTCCTCGGCCTGATCGGCGCAGCCGTCCGCGACATCGTCGGCGTCGAGCGCGCGATCGAGCTCCGGGTCGCCGACCAGTGGCGAGCCGCAGACGGAGGATCGCGCGGGGTCGGAAGCCGCTGTTCCCATGGTCCAACGCCTGCCGGGACGGCCCGAGAGCGGCGGCTTCAACGCGAAGTACACCTTCGACTCATTCGTGATCGGCTCGTCGAACCGCTTCGCCCATGCGGCCGCGCTCGCCGTCGCCGAAGCGCCGGCACAGGCGTACAACCCGCTCTTCATCTACGGCAGCACCGGCCTCGGCAAGACACATCTTCTCCAGGCCGTCGCGCAGTACGTCGCCGAGCACTCCTCCGAGCTCTCGGTGCGCTACATGACGAGCGAGGCCTTCGTGAACGACTTCATCAACTCGCTGCGCGACAAGCGGATCGAGGGCTTCAAGCAGCGCTACCGCGCCTACGACGTCCTGCTGATCGACGACGTCCAGTTCTTCGAGGGCAAGGAGCGCTTCCAGGAGGAGTTCTTCCACACCTTCAACTCGCTCTACGAGGCCGGCTCGCAGATCGTGCTCTCGTCCGACCGGCCGCCGCGCGACATCGCGACGCTCGAGGAGCGGCTGCGCAGCCGCTTCGAGTGGGGGCTGATCACGGACATCCAGCCGCCGGACCTCGAGACGCGAATCGCGATCCTGCGCAAGAAGGTCAAGTCCGACGGCATCCACGTGCACGACGAGCAGGTGCTCACGTTCACCGCCAGCCGCGTCTCGTCGAACATCCGCGAGCTCGAGGGCGCGCTGACCCGCGTCGTCGCCTTCTCGTCCCTCACCGGCCGGCCGATGACCGTCGAGCTCGCCCAGGACGTGCTGCGCGACGTCTTCCCGCAGGGCGAGGCCGCCGAGGTCTCGATCAAGCGGATCCAGGATCTCGTCGCGGAGCGGTTCGACATGTCACTCGACGAGCTCTGCGGCGACAAGCGCTCGCAGAACATCGTCTATCCGCGACAGGTGGCGATGTACCTCTCGCGCGAGCTCACCGACTCGTCGCTGCCGAAGATCGGCAAGGAGTTCGGCGGCCGCGACCACACGACGGTCATCCACGCGACGTCGAAGATCGCGCGGTTGATCAAGGAGGACAGGTCTGTGTACAACCTCGTGCAGGAGCTCACCGCACGTGTGAAGCAGGTGCGCTGACGCTTGCCGGCTGTGGGACCACGCGAATCGTCCACAATGGAGCTCCACACGCCGAAACGCCCGTCAGGAAGAGGGCTTCCAGTACGTCTTCCCCGTCGTCCACACTCCCTATGACTTCTACTGAGGACCTTTAGATGATCGAGAGTGACATTGCAGTCGGTGCCGGGCTGAGGATCACCTGCACGAAGGAGGAGCTCGTCCAGGGCCTGTCGCTCGTCGGCCGCGCCGTCTCGAGCCGAACGTCGATCCAGATCCTGTCGGGCATCCTGCTCGAGGCCGGCGACGGCGAGCTCCGGCTGGCCGCGACCGACATGGAGCTCTCGCTACGCGCCGCGGTGTCGGCGCGGGTGGAGGGAGACGGCGCGGTCGTGCTGCCGGGCCGGACACTCGTCGACATCGCGCGGCTTCTCCCCGGTGAGGACGTCACGATCGAGCATCAGCGCGGCCGAGTCGGTCGTCCACGTCGCCTCGGGCAGCGCGAGCTACACGCTCCACACGTACAACGCCGAGGACTTTCCGCGACTCCCCGAGTTCGCGGACACCCAGACCTTCGCGGTCGATCGCGAGGCGCTCCTGGAGACGATCGCCCGGGTCGCGCGCGCCGCCTCCCGCGATGAGGCCCGCCCCGTCCTCACCGGTGTCCTGGTCCAGTTCACCGGCGACAAGCTCGTGATGGCGGCCACCGATTCGTACCGCCTCGCGGTCAAGGAGACGGCGCTCGCGTCGCCGGCGCCGGAGCTCGAGGCCATCGTCCCCAGCCGCGCGCTACAGGAGCTGTCGCGCGTCGCAGGCGACGGGGATGAGATCGCGGTCGGCGTGCAGGAGAACCAGGTCCTCTTCTCGGTCGGTGGCGTCTGGCTCACGACGCGGCGGATCGACGGCCAGTTCCCGAACTACCGGCAGCTTCTCCCCGAGACCTTCGAGCACGAGCTGATCGTGGCGCGCGCCGAGCTGCTCGACGTCGTCCGTCGAGCGGCGGTGATGATCCAGCGCGCGACGCCGCTTCAGCTGCGCTTCGCCGACGGGGAGGTCACGGTCGTGGCGCGCACCCACGAGGTCGGGGAGTCGAAGGAGTCGATGCCGGTGGCCTATAGCGGCGAGCCGCTCGAGATCGGCTTCAACGCGGAGTTCCTGCGGGAGGGTCTCGAGTCGGTCGAGGGGGATGATGTCCGGCTCAAGCTCATCAGCCCGCTGCGCCCGACCGTCTTGACGGACGAGGGTGGCGACTTTACGTACCTCGTCATGCCCATCCGCCTGCCGGGCTGACCGGCACTGGTCGTCGAGGAAGTCTCGCTCCGCAGCTTTCGCTCCTACGAGCGTCTCGAGTTGGCGCTGCGCAGCGGCCTCGTGCTCCTCGTCGGGCCGAATGGAGTCGGCAAGACGAACCTTCTCGAGGCAGTGCACGTCGCGACCCAGGGTTTCTCGCCGCGCACCCGCACGGATGCCCAGGTCGTCCGCTTCGGGGCGGACGGTGCGCGGGTCGCGGTCTCGGGCCACCGCGGTGAGGTGCGGCTCGAGCTCGAGGTGACGATCCGGCGGGGAGAGGGCAAGCGCGCCCGCCTCAACGGAGCCCCGCTGCGAGCGGCCGAGCAGCTGCGCGGGACCGTTTCGACCCTCGTCTTCACGCCGGACCGGCTGGGGGTCGTGAAGGGGCCGCCGGCTGCCCGGCGCGCTTACTTCGACCGCGTCCTCGGCCGCCTCGCGCCCGCCCGCGCGACGCTCCCGGCGGAGTACGGCGCGGCCGTGGGGCAGAGGAACGCCGCGCTCCGGCGCGCCGCGGCCAACCTGTCGAGCCGTGAGGCGATCGAGCCGTGGAGCGAGCGCGTCGCGTCGCTCGGCGCGGCGCTCGTCGCCGCCCGCCGCGACGTGCTCGCGCTGCTGGAGCCCTCCTTCGAGGCCCGCGGCGCCGAGCTTGGCCTCGATCGTGTCTCGCTCCAGTACGCGGGTGTGCCTCCGACACAGGAAGGGCTCGCCGCGGCGCTCGAGCGGGACCTCGAGCGTGGCGCGACCTCGCTCGGCCCGCACCTCGACGACGTCGTGCTCGCGGCGGACGGCCGGGACCTGCGCAGCTTCGGCTCCCAGGGGGAACAGCGGCTCGCCCTGCTTGCCCTGCTCCTCGCCGAGTCGGAGACGATCGCCGACCGGACGGGCGTCCCGCCGCTGCTCCTCCTCGACGACGTGCTCTCGGAGCTCGATCCCGAGCGGCGCGAGATTCTCGCCGCTCGTGTGCGCAGCGCCGGGCAGGCGCTCGTCACTGCAACGGACGCCGCGATGCTGCCGGCGGCTCCGGACCAGCTGCTCGAGGTGACGCCCGGCACGGTGCTGGAGGCGGTTGCGTAGTGGAGCCGCTGGGCGAGACGATTCGCGCCGAGCTGCATCGCGTCGGCGCCGACAGCGGCGCCGGCGACGTCGTCACAGCCTGGCCCGCCGTTGTCGGCGAGGAGATTGCACGCCACGCCTGGCCCGCGCGAGCGCAGCCGGACGGGACGCTCGTCGTGCACGTTCGCGACTCGATCTGGGGCTTCGAGCTGACCCAGCGGGCGAGCGAGATCTCGAGCCGGCTCCCGGGCCGCCCGCGACTCCGCTTCGTCCCCGGGCCGCTGCCGGACACGATTCCGGAACCGACACCCGCGCGCGCGCCTGACGCGACCCTCGAGCAGGCGCGAGAGGCGGCTGCGCTCACCGCCGGGATCGAGGATCCGGACCTTCGCGAATCCGTCGCGAAAGCGATAAAAGCGGCGCTCGCCAGGGCGCCGCACGACCGCTCCGTCTGATACACTTCCCTGTGCCCGCAAATGCGGAATTTGCAGGGCTTTTTTCATGACTGAAACCGACTACACCGCCAAGGACATCACCGTCCTCGAGGGCCTCGAGCCGGTCCGGCTCAGGCCGGGCATGTACATCGGCTCGACGGGTCTCCGCGGCCTCCACCATTTGCTCTACGAGGTGCTCGACAACGCCGTCGACGAGGCGCTCGCAGGTCGTAACGACAGGATGGAGGTCACCCTCCATCCGGACAACTCGATGACGGTCGAGGACTGGGGGTCGGGGATCCCCGTCGACGTCATGCCCGAGCAGGGGCTGCCGGCGCTGACGGTGGTGCTGACGAAGCTCCACGCGGGCGGCAAGTTCGGCGGTCAGGGCTACAAGATCTCCGGTGGCCTGCACGGCGTCGGCGTCTCGGTCGTCAACGCGCTGTCGGAGCGGCTCGTGGCGGTGGTGCGCCGAGACGGCAAGGTCTACCGGCAGGAGTTCGAGCGTGGCGCCCCACTTGGCGACATGGAGATCGTCGGCCCGATGGCGAAGGGCGATCACACGGGCACGACGATCACGTTCCTGCCCGACGCCGAGATCTTCGAGGAGCTGGAGGTCGACGCCTCGACCATCACGCAGCACCTGCGGGAAACCGCCTTCCTGACCAAGGGTCTCTTCGTCAAGCTCGTCGACGAACGGGCGGACGGCAAGACGGTCGAGTTCCACTACGAGGGCGGGATCCGCGACTTCGTCTCCCACATCAACGAGGCGAAGGACGCCATCCACAAGCACATCGTCTACTTCGAGGGCGACACCGAGCAGGGCGCCGTCGAGGTGGCGATGCAGTGGAACTCCTCCTACCAGGAGTCGGTCTTCACGTTCGCCAACAACGTCAACACGATCGAGGGCGGCTCGCACCTCTCCGGCTTCCGCAGCGCGCTGACGCGCACGCTGAACGCGAAGGCGCAGGAGCTCAAGCTGTTGAAGAAGGAGGAGAGCCTCGACGGCGAGGACGTCCGCGAGGGGCTTGCGGCCGTCGTCTCGGTCAAGCTCCAGAACCCGCAGTTCGAGGGGCAGACGAAGACGAAGCTCGGGAACCCCGGGATCGAGGGTCTCGTCCAGACGACGGTCAACTCCTCCTTCTCGCGGTTCCTCGAGGAGAACCCGCAGGACGCCCGCGCGATCTCCAACAAGGCGATCGCCGCGATGCGCGCGAGGCTCGCTGCGCGGAAGGCGCGCGAGCTGACTCGGCGCAAGTCGGCGCTCGACGGCTCCTCGCTGCCGGGCAAGCTCGCCGACTGCTCGATTCGAGACCCGTCACTCGCCGAGTTGTTCATCGTCGAGGGCGACTCGGCCGGCGGGTCGGCCAAGACGGGCCGCGACCGCACCTACCAGGCGATCCTGCCCCTGCGCGGCAAGATCATCAACAGCGAGAAGAACCGGATCAACAAGGTGCTCTCGAACACGGAGATCCAGGCGATGATCACCGCGATCGGCACCGGCATCGGCGACGAGTTCGACATCTCCGGCCTCCGCTACCACCGGATCATCGTCATGACCGACGCCGACGTCGACGGCTCGCACATCCGGACGCTCGTCCTCACCTTCCTCTATCGCCACATGCGGGAGCTCTTCGAGTACGGCCACATCTACATCGCCGTGCCGCCGCTCTACAAGGTGAAGCTCGGCAACCAGGAGTTCTACTTCGAGAAGGAGTCGCAGCTCGAGGAGCTCCTCGTCCGCGAGCGCTTCGGGGAGCTCGAGGTGCGCGACCGTGGCGGCAGCGAGGTGAAGCTCACGGAGGCGCGCTGGAAGCGGTTCGCGGGCGCGCTGGCCGAGTTCGAGGGCTGGTCGGCGCGGCTGCGTGCAGATTTCGGTGCCCACTCCGCCGACCTCGTCGTCGCGCACAGGCTCGTCGAGCTCGACGTGACGACGCCGGCCGCCGCAGAGAAGGCGATTGCCGCGTTGCCTCCCAACGGCTACAAGCTCTCCGTCCTCGAGCGCGACGAGCAGGGGCTTCAGGTGAAGGTCGTCGAGGAGGAGACGTCCGCCGCACAGACCATCGGTCTTTCGGCCGAGCTCCTGGCGTCACCGATCTACGCGCACCTTCGGAGCGCGTACGAGAAGCTCGTCGAGATCGTCGGGCCGCCGCCGTTCTCGCTTGCGCTCGGCAAGCACACCGCCGAGGCGCAGACGTTCTCGGGATTGCGGCACGGGGCGCTCGACCTCGCGAAGGAGGTCGGCACGCAGCTCTCCCGCTACAAGGGCCTCGGCGAGATGAACCCCGACCAGCTCTGGGAGACGACGATGGATCCGGCCAAACGGCTGCTCGTGCGGGTCGATGTCGAGGACGCGAGCGCCGCCGACCAGCTCTTCTCCATGCTGATGGGAGATCAGGTCGAGCCGCGCCGCGTGTTCATCGAGGAGAACGCGAAGGACGCGTTCCTTGACGTGTAACGGGAGCGCGAGTGTCTGAGGTCGATACAGGAGCACTGGGCGCGGGGCGCATCGAGCCGCGCGAGCTCGAGCAGGAGATGCGCTCGAGCTTCCTCGACTACGCGATGTCGGTCATCGTCTCGCGCGCCCTGCCGGACGTGCGCGACGGGCTGAAGCCGGTGCACCGGCGCGTCCTGTACGGCATGCACGAGGCCGGTCTGCAGCCGAACCGGCCGTACAAGAAGTCCGCTTCGACCGTCGGAGCCGTCATGGCGAACTACCACCCACACGGCGACTCGGCGATCTACGACACGCTGGTACGGATGGCGCAGCCGTTCTCGCTGCGCTACCCGCTGGTCGACGGTCAGGGCAACTTCGGCTCGATCGACGACGACCCGGCCGCCGCGATGCGCTACACCGAGGCGCGCCTCGCGCGCCTCGCGACGGAGCTGCTGCGCGACATCGACGCGAACACGGTCGACTTCGAGCCGAACTACGACGAGTCGCGACGCCAGCCGTCGGTCCTGCCCTCCCGCTTCCCGAACCTCCTCGTCAACGGCTCGACCGGAATCGCGGTCGGGATGGCGACGAACATGCCGCCCCACCAGCTCGGCGAGACGATCGACGCCGTCGTCGCGATGATCGAGGACCCGGACATCTCCGTCGAGGGACTGATGAAGCACATCAAGGGCCCCGACTTCCCGACCGGTGGGATCGTCGTCGGTCGCAGCGGCATCCGCGACGCCTACCGGACCGGCCGCGGCCGGATCGTCATGCGCGCCCGCGCGCACATCGAGGAGCTGCGCGGCGGCCGCTCGGCGATCGTCATCAGCGAGCTCCCCTACGGGGTGAAGAAGGGCGGCGATGTCGGCGTCATCGTCAAGATCGCCGACCTCGTGCGGGACAAGGTCCTGTCCGAGGTCTCGGACCTCGCCGACCATTCCGATCGCACCGGCATGCGGATCCAGGTCGAGCTCAAGCGCGACGCGGTGCCGCAGGTCGCGTTGAACAAGCTTTTCAAGCACACGCCGCTGCAGACGACCTTCGGCTACAACGCCGTCGCGCTGGTCGACGGCGTGCCTCGCACGCTCTCGCTGCTCGAGCTCGTCCGGCACTACCTCGACTTCCAGCGTGAGGTCGTCACCCGCCGCTCGAAGGACGAGCTGCGCAAGGCCGAGGCCCGCGCACACGTCCTTGCCGGCTACCTGATCGCACTCGACAACATCGACGCGATCGTCGCGCTGATCCGGGCCGCCGACGACACCGACGACGCCCGCACGCAGCTGATGGAGCAGTTCTCGCTGAGCGAGATCCAGGCGCAGGCGATCCTCGACATGCGGCTCGCGCGCCTCACCGGGCTCGCGCGCAAGGAGGTCGAGGCCGAGTTCAAGGACCTCCAGGAGAAGATCGCCGAGCTGCGGGACATCCTCGGCGACCCGGCGAAGATCGACGGCCTCATCCGCGAGGAGCTGCTCGAGATCAAGCAGATCTACGGCCGGCACGACGACCGCCGCACCGAGATCGTCGCCGCCGAGGAGGAGCTCGAGCTGGAGGACCTGATCGCGGAAGAGGACATGGTCATCGCGATCACGCGGTCGGGCTACATCAAGCGGCTACCCGTGACCACGTACCGCGAGCAGCGGCGCGGCGGCATCGGCGTGATGGGGATGGAGATGAAGGAGGACGACTACATCGAGCACCTCTTCGTCGCCTCGACGCACGACTACATCCTCTTCTTCACCAATGTCGGCAAGGTCTACCGGCTCAAGGTGCACGAGCTGCCGCTCGGCTCCCGCCAGTCGAAGGGGCGGGCGATCGTCAACCTCCTCCCGTTCCGACAGGACGAGCAGGTGCGCGCCGTGGTCCAGACACGCGACTTCGAGGAGGCGAAGTACCTCGTGTTCGCGACGAAGAACGGCATCGTCAAGAAGACGGAGCTCGCGGCCTACAACACGCCGCTCAAGGCCGACGGGATCATCGCGATCAAGATGCGCGAAGGCGACGAGCTCGTCGGTGTCCGCCATTCCTCCGGCCAGGACGACATCCTCATCGTCTCGAAGAAGGGGCAGGCGATCCGCTTCCACGAGACCGACGCCCGGCCGATGGGCCGTGACACGTCCGGCGTCGCCGGCATGAAGCTCCGCAAGGGCGACGAGGTGATCTCGATCAACATCGCCGAGGACGACGCGGACCTTCTCGTCGTGACCGAGAACGGGTACGGCAAGCGCACGCGTGTCTCCGAGTATCCGGTCAAGGGGCGCGGGGGCATGGGGGTCAAGACCGTGCAGCTGACCGAGGCGCGCGGCACCCTCATCGGTTCGCGCGTCGTCCGCGACGGCTACCAGGTGATGCTCATCTCGACCGCGGGCACCGTGATCCGCATGCCGGTGGAGGAGGTCAAGCGGCTCGGGCGGTCGACGCAGGGCGTGATCGTGATGCGGCTCCGCGGCGACGACGAGCGCGTCTCGGCGCTTGCGCCGGTCGTCGAGGCGGAGGAGACCAACGGCACCGACGAGCCGGTCGACGAGCCGATCGACGCCTGACCCCGCAGCGCGCCCTTCCAAAAGCTGCGCGCGCCCTTTATAACTCTCGGAGGGGGCTAGCACGCGACGCGGCGAGGGCGGAAATGGCAGCAAGCCGGCAGGTCGATCTTCTCGAACCCATCAATCTGGCGGAGCATCTCGACAAGGTCGAGCTCTACCTCGGCCAGGTCTGCCAGATCGCGGGGATCTCGAAGATGCAACTCGACTACTGGACGAACAAGGCGCAGATCCCGACGAAGGGCAAGAAGCAGCGGATCTACGACATCGAGGCCCTCGAGACCGTGATGCTGATCAAGCAGGCGAAGGACAAGGGCCTGAACCTCGGCGCGGCGATCGACGCCGCGCGCGGCTTCCGCGAGCAACACACCAACGGCGCCGGCCTCTAAGCCCGCTGGCGCACCGAGTGGAGCCGCTGCCACTCGTCGTAATGGCGCTCCAGCTCGACCAGGATCGCTGCGAGCAGCGGCGCCCGGGCCCATTCGCGGCCGGTCTCGACCCGGAGCGACGCCGGCGACTTCGGCGTCTCGGCGGGCAGCTCTTCGGCCGTCTGGTTGACGTTGACGCCGATTCCGAGCCGGACCTTGCCGGTGCTTGCCTCAGGCAGGATCCCGGCGACCTTGCGGCCCTCGACGAGGACGTCGTTCGGGTGACCCAGCCGGGCGGCGACACCGGTCTCGGCCTGAAGCGCCACGGCCACGGCCTCGCCGGCGATGAGCGAGAGCTCCGGCCACAGCGGCATGGGCGGTCTCGGCCGTAGGAGCACGGAGAAGAGGAGCGCTCGGCCCGCCGGCGCCTCCCACCTCCGTCCGAGCCGGCCGCGCCCGTGCGTCTGGAGGTCGGTCGCGACCGTGGTCCCCTCGGCCTCGTCGGGGCCGAGCAGGAGTTGCGTCGAAGCGCACTCCTCGACGAAGCGGTACGGCCGTCCGAGGCGTCCTTGGAGCCTTGGCTCGACCGAGCCGAGAGAGAGATCCGACACCCGCATTTAGACTACTGCGGCTGTGAGGGCGATTCGGCAGCCGGTGCGTGAGCGCAGCGTCGACTACGCGAGCCTCAGCGACCCGGTACTCGTGACCCGGGCGAAGGCCGGCGATGGCCGGGCGCTCGAGGCGCTGTGCGTCCGCCATGGGCCGCGAGTGGAACGACTGGCGCGGCATCTCCTCCGCGATCCGGAGGACGCTCGCGACGCGGCGCAGGAGGCGCTGGCGAAGCTCTGCGTCCGCCTGCGCCAGTTCCGCGGCGAGGCGCAGTTCTCGACCTGGCTACACCGGCTCGTGGTCAACACGTGCCGCGACGTGGGCGAGAGGCAGCGGACGCGGATGCACGAGCCTCTTCCCGCCGAGCTGGGTGCCGACCTGGAGCATGACCCGACCCGCGGCGTTCGCATCTCAGAGCTACGGCGGGAGCTGTGCGACTCGCTCGCCGGCATCTCGCCGGAGCAGGCGCAGGTCATCGTTCTGAAGGACGCCCTGGGCTACACGTTCGAGGAGATCGCGGCTGCTGCCGACATGCCGGTCGGGACGGCGAAGTGCCACGCGCACCGGGGTCGCAACCGGCTGCGTGCACGGCTCGAACGCCGAGACGTCGCTTGACGGTCCCAACCGCGCCGTTCGGGCGCGAGACGATCGAGTCGATCATCCCGCACCGGCCCCCTTTTCTGCTCGTCGACGAGGTGCTCGAGCTCGAGCCCGGCCGTCTCGTGCGTGGGCGCTACCTCGTGCCGGAGGACGGCTGGTGGTTTCGCGGCCACTTTCCCGACCGTCCCGTGATGCCGGGAGTGCTGACGATCGAGGCCATCGCGCAGTGCGGCGCGGTCGCGGTTCTCGCCGCCGAGGCGAACACGGGGAAGATCCCCTTCTTCGCGGGGATCGACGACTGCCGCTTCAAGCGGGTCGTCGAGCCGGGTGACGTGCTCGATCTCGAGTGCGAGTTCCTGCGCGTGCGCGGTCCGATCGCGAAGGGACAGGGTCGCGCGAGCGTCGACGGTGACGTCGCGGCCGAGGCGATGTTGACCGTCTTCGTCGGAAGCGAGGGCTAGCGCGCCGATGATCGGGACCGGCCGCGACGACGTCCACGTCACGATCACGGGTCTCGGTGCCCACGTGCCCCAGCGGGTGATCACGAACGATGAGCTCGCCCAGATGGTCGACACCTCCGACGAGTGGATCGTCGAGCGCACGGGCATCCGCGAGCGCCGGATCGCAGCGGAGACGGAAGCGCTCTCCGATCTCGCCCTACCCGCGGCTCGCCAGGCGCTCGAGGCGGCCGGCAGCGACGGCAAGGACATCGACCTCCTGATCGTGGCGACCGTGACGCCGGACATGATGTTCCCCTCGACGGCCGCAATCCTCGCCGACAGGCTCGGCGCGGCGGATGCGGCCGCCTACGACCTCTCCGCCGGCTGCACGGGCTTCATGTATGCGCTCGCCCAGGCCTACGGGATGCTGGCGGCCGGGCTCGCGCGGCGAGCGCTGGTGGTCGGCGGCGACGTCCTCTCCCGCATCCTCGACTGGAGCGATCGCTCGACGGTCGTCCTGTTCGGCGACGGCGCAGGCGCGGTCGTGCTCGAGCGGTCGGAGGAGGCCGGCTTTCTCGCCTTCGAGCTCGGCGCCGACGGCTCGGGCGGCGAGCACCTCTGGTTGCCGGGCAGCGGGTCTCGCCGTTTCGAGGATTCCGACCGGCTGGTGAAGATGAACGGGCGCGAGGTGTTCAAGTTCGCGACGCGCGTCCTCGTGCATTCCGCCGAGGCAGTGCTGGACCAGTGCGGGACGAGCGTCGCCGACGTCGACGTCTACGTCCCCCACCAGGCCAACGTTCGGATCATCGAGCACGCAACCAAGAAGCTCGGGATCCCGTCGGAGCGGGTGGTGATCAATGTCGACCGTTACGGCAACACGTCATCCGGGTCGATCCCGCTCGCCCTCGCAGATGCGCAGGTGGACGGAAGGCTTCGGCCGGGAAGCCTCGTTCTCATGACCGGAATGGGTGCCGGGCTGACGTGGGGGAGCGCGCTCATGCGCTGGACCAAAGTAGGCTCGGCCGCGTGAGCAAGGTTGCTTTCTGCTTTCCGGGCCAGGGCTCGTTCGAGGCCGGCATGGGCCGCGACTTCGCGGAGGCGGTTCCCGCCGCGCGGGCGGTGTTCGAGCGCGGCAGCGAGGCCAGCGGCCTCGATCTCGAGCGTCTCTGCTTTCACTCCGACGCCGAGGAGCTGCTCGACACCGCCGTACAGCAGCCGGCGCTCGTCGCGACGTCGCTCGCGGTTCTCGCAGCGTTGCGGGAGCGAGGCGTACACGCCGACTTCGTGATCGGCCACTCGGTCGGAGAGTTCGCGGCGCTCGCGGCCGCCGAGACGATGACGTTGGAGGAGGCGATCACGCTCGTCCGGGAGCGCGGCCTGGCGATGGCCGAGGCCGCGGCTCGCAACCCCGGCTCGATGGCGGCCATCCTCGGCCTCGCCGACGAGGTGGTGGAGGGTCTCTGCCGCCGCATCCTCGGGGTCTGGCCGGCGAACTACAACTGCCCGGGGCAGATCGTCGTCTCCGGTGAGAACCCGGCCGTGGACGAATGCATCGAGCAGGCGCAGAGCCACGGGGCCCGCCGTGCCGTGAAGCTGCAGGTCTCGGGCGCTTTCCACTCGCCGCTCGTCGCCCGCGCCGCCGACCGGCTGCGTCCGGCGATCGAGAAGGTGCGCTTCCAAGAGCCCGTCGCCCCGTTCATGTCGACGGTGACCGCACGCGTCGAGTCGGCGCAGCGGATCGGGCCGCTTCTCGTCGACCAGCTGACGGCCCCGGTTCGCTTCACGCAGTCGGCGACCGAGCTCATCCGCGACGGCGTCCGAACCTTCGTCGAGGTCGGGCCGGGCAACGTGCTCTCCGGGCTCGTCAAGCGGATCGACAAGAGCGTCAAGGCGGTCTCGATCAACAGCATCGAGGCGCTCGAGCGGCTCCCGGAGCTGCTCGCCGACGCGTGAGCTTCGCCTCGCTCGAGGGCAAGCGCGCCCTCGTCACGGGTGCGTCGAAGGGCATCGGCCGCGCGATCGCAGAAGAGTTGGCGCGTGCCGGCGCAGACGTCGTCGTCGGCTACCGGACCGGCGCCGAGGAGGCCGAGAAACTGGCACGCGAGATCGAGGGCCGTGCCGTCCAGGCCGACGTCTCGAGCCCCGAGGAGGCGGCGCGACTCGTCGAGGAGGCCGGAGACCTCGACGTTCTCGTCAACAACGCCGGCCTCACCCGCGACGGCCTTCTCGCCCGGATGTCCGACGACGATTGGCGCACCGTGATCGAGACCAACCTCTCGTCCGTCTTCTACACGTGCCGCGCCGTCTGTCGGCCGATGATGAAGAAGCGCGCGGGCTCGATTGTGAACGTCTCGTCGATCGTCGGCGTGCACGGCAACTGGGGTCAGACGAACTACGCCGCGTCCAAGGCCGGGATCATCGGCTTCACGAAGTCGCTCGCCCGCGAGCTCGGCAGCCGCGGCGTCCGCGCCAACGTGGTCGCGCCGGGTTATGTGCGGACGCAGCTCACGGAAGTCCTGCCCGAGGAGGCGACGACCGCGATGCTCGGCAACACGCCTCTCGGCCGGCTCGGAGAGCCGAAAGACGTGGCAGGCGCTGTACGCTTCCTCTGCTCCGACGAGGCATCGTTCATCACGGGCGATGTGCTGCTCGTCGACGGCGGACTCGGAATGTGAACAGCGGAAACGGGGCTACCCGCAACGGATACAGGCGCGTCGTGGTTACCGGGCTCGGCGCGGTGACGCCGCTCGGGCTCGACGTCGAGTCCACGTGGTCGAGCCTGCTCGCGGGCGAGTCCGGCGCCGCTGAGATCACGCAGTTCGACCACACCGACTACCCCGTCCACTTCGCGTGCGAGGTCAAGGACTTCGACGCGACCGACTGGATCGACCGCAAGCAGGCGCGGCGCATGGACCGCTTCACGCACCTGATTCTGGCGGCCGCGCGGCAGGCGGTCTCCGACTCGGGCCTCGAGATCGAAAAGGAGCCCAACCGGGTCGGTGCCGCGATCGCGACCGGCATCGGCGGCCTGCAGTCGTTCCAGGACTGCTACGACGTGCTTCTGCAGCGCGGGCCGGACCGTGTCAGCCCGTTCTCGATTCCGGCGATCATCCCGAATCTCGGGGCCGGCTGGGTCTCGATCGAGCTCGGCACGCGCGGGCCGCTCCTTTCCGAGTGCACTGCCTGCGCGGCCTCGAACATGGCAATCGGGGACGGGGCGGACGAGATCCGGCTCGGCCGCGCCGACGTGATGCTGTGCGGCGGCACGGAGGCGGCGGTGACGCAGGTCGGCATCGCAGGCTTCGGCGCGATGCGTGCGCTGTCGCGGCGCAATGACGACCCGATTCACGCGTCGCGGCCGTTCGACGCCGGACGTGACGGCTTCGTGATGGGCGAGGCCGGGGCGCTGCTCGTGCTCGAGGAGCTCGAGCGCGCGAAGGAGCGCGGAGCGAAGATCTACGCGGAGGTGGCCGGCTACGGCCTCTCCTCCGATGCGAAGCACATCACCGACCCCGACCCGACAGGGCCGGTCACCGCCTTCGAGATGGCGCTGGACGAAGCCGGCGTCGGCACGGACGAGGTCGACTACATCAACGCCCACGCGACCTCGACCCCGATCGGCGATTCGTCCGAGACCCAAATGCTCAAGTACGCGCTCGGCGAGGAGAACGCGTACAAGACCCCGGTCTCGGGGACGAAGGGCGCAACCGGGCACTGCCTCGGAGCGGCCGGCGCGATCGAGGCGACGTTCACGGTCCTCTCGATCCGTGACGGCAAGCTGCCGCCCACGATCAACTACGAGGTCGAGGATCCGACGTGCGATCTCGACTACGTGCCGAACGAGGCGCGCGACGCCGACGTCAAGGTGGCGGTGTCGAACAGCTTCGGCTTCGGCGGGCACAACGCCTGCGTCGTCTTCCGCCGCTTCGAGGAGTAGCGCCGGCGCGTATAGGCTCGCGCCATGGCTGCAGGCGGCGGCGAGCGCTGGGCGACGTTCGACTGCTACGGGACGCTGGTCGACTGGAACGCCGGCATCGGCCGCGAGCTCGAGCGGCTGTTCGGCGCGGCGCGGGCCGGCGAGCGTCTGCACGCGTACCACGAGCTCGAGCCGCAGATCCAGCGGGAGGATCCCGGCCGAAGCTACCGCGAGGTGATGGCCACCGCACTCGCCCGTCTCGGCGCTCCCGCGAACGAGCAGGACGCTCTCGGCCGCTCGCTCCCCGACTGGGACGTGTTCGCGGAGGTGCCGGGCGCTCTCGAGGAGGCGCGGTCCCGGGGTTGGCGGCTGGCCGTCCTCTCGAACACCGACCGCGACCTCCTCGACGCATCGCTTCAGCGGATCGGCGTCGAGTTCGAGCTCTCGGTCGTGGCCTCCGAGATCGGGTCGTACAAGCCGGCGCGCGGTCATTGGGACGAGTTCTTCGCGCGTAGCGGGGCGGCGCCCGATCAACACGTCCACGTCGGAGCGAGCCTGTTCCACGACATCGCGCCGGCCGCGGCGCTCGGCCTGCACACCGTCTGGGTCAACCGGCTCGGAGAGGAGCCTGAGCCGCCACCCGACGTCGAGCAGCACACCCTGGCCGGGCTCGCGGAAAGCCTTGATCTGCTCGTGCCGGCATGACCATGCGGCCGGCGACGAGAGACGACCTTGCGGTGATCGCCGAGCTGTTCGGCTCCGCCGAGGAGGGCGTATTCGGTCGTCCGTCCCGGATCAACGCGGCGACGGTCGAAGGCTGGCTCCAGACGATCGCGTGGGAGACGAACACGTGGCTGTTCGAGGAGGACGGCGTGCTCGTCGCGGGCGGCTTCGGCCGGTTGTTCGGCGATCGCGGAAACTGGGCCGGGGCCGTCCGTCCGTCGGCGCAGGGCCGAGGGCTCGGCCGGCGTCTGATCGACCTCGTCGAAGAACAGCTCACGAGCGAGGGCGCAGCCCGGTTCCACTCCTGGACCGTGGGCGGCGACGCCGCGGCCGATCGGCTCTTCCAGGCGAACGGCTACCACGAGACTCGACGCTTCTGGGACATGTGGATCGAGCTCGCCGAAGATCCGCCCGAGCCGGCCGTTGCCGCCGAGGCCTTCGGCGAGGACGATGCGCGCGCCTTCCACGCCGCGCTCGAGGAGGCGTTCGCGGACCACTGGGAGCATCATCCCGAGACGTTCGACGAATGGTGGGATCGCCAGCGCGAGAGGGAGAACTTCGACCCGTCGATCTGGTTCCTCATCCGCGACGACCGTGAGGTCGCAGCGGTTTGCCGTAACGAAGAGCGTCCCGAGGGAGGCTACGTCGGCGCGCTGGGCGTGCGGCGTTTGTGGCGCGGCCGGGGCTACGGCAGGGCGCTGCTCCTCCACAGCTTCCGTGAGTTCCGGCGGCGTGGTCACACTCGTGCGTCGCTCGGCGTCGACGCCGCCAATCCGACCGGCGCGACGCAGCTCTACGAAAGCGTCGGGATGCAGGCCGAGGCGGAGTACATCGTCTGGGAGAAGGTGCTTCGATGAGCCTCCTCCGCGCTCGTTGCCCGCGCTGCCGCACGCTGACGGCGGTCGCCGTGGACGACGGCTACGAGTGCCACAGCTGCGGTCGTGCGTTCGCCGCCGGGCTCGTCCGGGTGCCGCGCGCATGGGGCGACGGCGGCGAGGCGATGGTCGAGGCCGCGGGTCTCGCGCTCGACCATCCGGAGGTGGCGGTCGTCGAGGAGGAGACCCTGGCGATGCAGACACTCGCGGTCGCCTCCGATCTGGCGGCCCGGCCGCTCGTGCTCGGCGGCTGTTGCTGTTCCCACGTGGGCGCCGTCGAGGGCCTCGCCGCCCGTCACGGCCGCGTCGGTGTTCTGTGGCTCGACGCGCACGGCGATCTCAACACGCCCGAGACGTCGCCGTCGGGCAACGAGTGGGGGATGCCGCTGCGCATGCTGCTCGACCGCGGCACCATCGCCGCGGCCGACGTCGTCCTCTGGGGCGCGCGGAACCTCGACCCGCCGGAAGAGGAGTTCATCGCGGAAGCAGGCATCGGCGCCGATCCCGTCGCCTTGCTCGGGCGCGCCGAAGCCGTCTACGTCGCCCTCGACTGCGACGTCCTCGACCCGGACGAGCTCGCGGTCTTCATGCCCGAGCCCGGCGGGCCGTCCCTTGCCGAGGTCGAGCAGCTCCTCGGGGACGTGCGGGAGAGCGGCAAGCTTGTGGGCGTCGGCTTCACCGGCCTGGCACCCGATCCGGCGAACGTCGACAAGCTCGGGCGGCTGGCGGCGGCGCTCGGTTACTGAGCCGCTTCGCAACCACCCTCGCGGGCCATAGGTCTAAGCTGGCAACGTGGCCAAGATCGACGTCTCCGTCGAGACCGACGACCAGCCGAGCCCTCCGCCGACCCACCCGAACACCTGTCCGAGTTGTCACTCGCACTACCGGGACGACGAGCTCGAGCGCAGCCTCTGGGTCTGCGAGCAGTGCGGTCATCACTTCCCGATGCGGGCTCGGGCTCGCATCGCCTCGCTCGTCGATCCGGGCTCCTTCAGCGAGGAGGCGACGGAGCTCCACTCCGAGGATCCGCTCGGCTTCTTCGACCTGCGGCCCTACACCGAGCGTCTGGCGGAGGCCGAGATGAAGACGGGCCTCACCGATGCGATCGCGATCGGCCGCGCGGCGATCGACGGCCGGCAGTGCGAGCTCGCCGTCATGGACTTCGCCTTCATGGGCGGCTCGATGGGCAGCGTCGTCGGCGAGAAGCTCTCGCGCGCCTGCGACTCGGCGGCGGCGGCCGGCATGCCGCTCGTCGCCGTCACGAGCTCGGGCGGCGCCCGCATGCAGGAGGGAATCCTGGCGCTCATGCAGCTGCCGAAGACGGTGGCGGCGGTCGAGGATCTCCACGACTCGGGACAGGCGCTTCTCTGCGTGATGGCCCACCCGACGACCGGCGGCGTGCTGGCGAGCTTCGCGACCCTCGGCGACGTCCTCCTCGCGGAGCCGAACGCGCTCATGTCCTTCGCTGGACCCCGCGTCGTGCAGGAGATCACGCGCGAGAAGCTCCCCGAAGACTTCGGCCGCGCGGAGCAGAACCTGCGCTACGGCCACATCGACGCGATCGTGCCGCGCCCGGAGCTCCGGCCGACGCTCTCCCGACTGCTGAGGTTGTTCGATGCCCCCGAGTGAGCACGAGCTGAGGCTGCGCGAGCGGCTCGGACGGCTGAGAAGCCTCCCCTTGCTCGGCGGCGCGCGGCTCTCCGGAGAGCTCGAGCGGCTCGAGCGCCAGATTGCCAGGATCGGCGAGGAGGCCACCGACGAGGAGATCTGGCGCAAGGTCGAGCTGGCTCGCCACGAGGACAGGCCGTACACGCTCGACTACGTCGAGCGCCTGCTCGAAGACTGGTTCGAGCTGCACGGCGACCGGGCCCTCGGCGACGACGGCGCGATGATCGCCGGCCTCGGCAAGCTCGACGGCCGCACCGTCGTCCTCATCGGGCAGCAGAAAGGACGCGACACCCACGAGCGGGTGAGCCGCCGCTTCGGCATGCCGAACCCGGAGGGCTACCGCAAGGCGATGCACGCGATGGAGCTCGCCGACCGCCACGGGTTCCCGGTCGTCTCACTCGTCGACACCCCCGGCGCCTACCCGGGCGTCGTTGCCGAGCAGCACGGCCAGGGTGCGGCGATCGCCGCCTCGCAGGCGACGATGGCGCGACTGACGGTGCCGACGGTGGCCTGCGTGATCGGCGAGGGCGGCTCGGGCGGCGCTATCGCGATCGCGCTCGCCGACCGCGTCCTCATGCAGGAGAACGCGATCTACTCCGTCATCTCGCCGGAGGGATGCGCCGCGATCCTCTGGCGCGACGCGGGCGAGGCGAAGAAGGCCGCGGCGGCCTTCCGCCCCGACGCGGTGCACTGCCTCGAGCTCGGCGTGATCGACGAGATCGTCAGGGAGCCCGTCGGCGGCGCGCACATCGACCACGACCTGGCGGCGCGGCTGCTCGCCCAGGCGCTGCGCGAATCGCTCGCCGACCTGGACGGGATTCCGGGCGAAGACCTCCGTCGCCGCCGGCGCGCGCGCTTCCGCTCGCTTGGCGTCTTCGCCTGAGCAGCTTGTAGCAGGTTTGCGCAGGTTGGTGGGCGTCGAATCGACGCGCTGTCCACACCGTCCACAGGCTTATCCCCGCTCTGTATGCGTTGTGTGAACACTAGGCATACGACCCGATACGAGGAAAAGCCCCGTTTTCGGCCCGTACGAGACGGGGACCACGGCGGCATGGCACCGCGTCCGATCTGGAGCGGGACGATCTCGTTCGGGCTCGTCAGCATCCCTGTCCGGATGCTCACCGCGACGACTTCGCGCGACCTACGGTTCCATTTCGTCGACCGTCGCGACCTCGAGCCGATCGGCTACGACAAGGTGCGAAAGGACACCGGCGAGCACGTCGATCCCGACGACGTCGTCCGCGCCTTCGAGCTGCAGAAGGGACGCTTCGTCCCCATCGAGCCGGAGGATCTCGACCGCCTCGACATCGAGCTCACGCACTCCATCGACATCTGCGACTTCGTCTGCCTCGACGAGATCGACCCCATCTACTTCCGGCAGGCGTACTACCTCGTGCCGCAGGAAGGCGGCGAGAAGCCGTACCGGCTGCTCGTGCAGGCGCTCGACGAGACGGGACGCGTCGGCGTTGCGAAGGTCGTGATCCGGAACAAGCAGCACCTCGCCTGCCTGCGCCCCTACGACAATGTGCTCGTGATCGAGACGATGTACTACGCCGACGAGGTGCGTCGGCCGGCTGAGGTCGCGGGCGACGCTGCCGCAGGCAACGCTGCCGCAGGCAACGGGCTGCGCAAGGCCGAGGTCGACATGGCGAAGTCGCTCGTCGAAAACCTCAGCGCGGAGTTCGACCCGGAGCGCTACGACGACACGTACCGCTCCGAGCTGCTCGAGCTCATCCGCGCCAAGGCCGAGGGCACGGAGCCGCCGAAGCAGGACGAGAAGGAGGCGCCGGCCGTCGACCTCATGCAGGCGCTGCGCGAGTCGGTCGAACGCACGCAACGCTCACGCGCTAAAAAGGCTTCGTGAGCAAGAAGCTCTCGGAGTACGAGCGCAAGCGAGACCGCAAGCAGACACCGGAGCCGTTTGGCGGGCTGGAAGCGTCGCCGGCCAAGCCGGCGACGCCCGGCCGAGGGCCGAAGGCAAACCGCACCTCCCGGCGCGCGAAGGAGTTGACCTTCGTCGTCCAGCGGCACGACGCGCGGCGCCTGCACTACGACTTCCGTCTCGAGCGCGACGGCGTCCTCGCCTCGTGGGCCGTGCCGAAGGGCGTCCCGCTCGAGCCGGGCCAGCAGCATCTCGCCGTCCATGTCGAGGACCATCCGCTCGAGTACGGCGGCTTCGAGGGCGAGATCCCCAAGGGGAACTACGGCGCGGGCACGGTTGAGATCTGGGATCGCGGCACCTACGAGCTGCTCGAGCAGAAGCCCGACGGCGGCCTCACCGTGCGTCTGCATGGCGACCGCCTCGAGGGAACCTGGGCGCTCGTGCCCGCGAAGCTCTCCGGCGACGAGAAGAACTGGCTCATCCTGCGCAAGCGCGAGGACGGCGCCGCGCCGCGTGGGCACAGGCGCTTCGCACCGATGCTCGCCTCGCCGGTGGAGAAGCTGCCTTCGGGCGACGGCTGGCTCTTCGAGCCGAAGTGGGACGGCTATCGCGCGCTCGGCTATGTCCGCGGCGGCGAGGCGACCCTGTGCTCGCGCAACGGAAACGACCTCACCGAGCGGTTCGAGGTGATCGCAAAGGAGCTGCCGAAGGCGCTCCGGTCGCCGGACGCCGTAGTCGACGGCGAGGTCTGCGCGCTCGACGAGCAGGGCCGTCCGAGCTTCTCGGCGATGCAGCAGGGCAAGCCGGGGACGCCGCTCGTCTACGAGGTCTTCGACCTGCTCGAGCTCGACGGCGAGCCCGTCGTCGACCTGCCGCTGACCGAACGGCGGAAACGCCTCGAGGCGCTGCTCGCGCCGTCGCGCTTAGTCCAGGTCTCCGGCGTCTTCGAGGACGGTGAGGCGCTGCTCGACGCGGCGCGTGAGCAGAGGCTCGAGGGCGTGATGGCGAAGCGGGCCGCCTCGCGCTACCTGGAGGGGAAGCGCAGCCGCGACTGGCTCAAGGTCAAGACGCACGGCAGGCAGGAGTTCGTCATCTGCGGCTGGACGAAGGGCCAGGGACGTCGCGCGGGACGCTTCGGCTCGCTCGTGCTCGGTGTTCGCCGAGGCAAGGAGCTCGCCTGGGTCGGCAACTGCGGCACGGGCTTCACCGAACGGGACATCGACGAGCTCCTCTCGCAGCTCGAGCCGCTTCGGCGCGAAACGACACCGTTCCCGGCCGAGCCAAAGATGCCGAAGGTGCGCAAGGGCGACGTCGTCTGGGTCGAGCCCAAGCTCGTCTGCGAGGTCGAGTTCGCCGAGTGGACGCACGACGGCCACCTGCGCGCTCCGTCGTTCCAGGGGCTTCGCGACGACAAGCCCGCGCGCTCGGTGCGTCGCGAGAGCCCGGTCGAGACGGCGACGGACGGCGTCAAGCTCTCCAACCTCGACAAGCCCTTCTGGCCGGAGGACGACCCGAGCGGCGGGATCACGAAGGGGGACCTACTCGACTACTACCGCGCAGTCGCTCCGGTCGTCGTCCCTCACATCAAGGACAGGCCGTTCACGATGCGCCGGTATCCCGACGGCGCCTATGGCAAGGCGTTCTTCCAGAAGGACGCGCCGAAGGGCATGCCCGGGTGGATCCCACGCTTCCGCGTCCAGGTCTCGACCCGCGAGCGGCCGCCGCGGCGCAGGTGGATCGAGGCGCCGCTCGTCAACGAGGAGCGGGCGCTGCTGTGGATGGTGAACATGGGCTGCATCGACCTCAACGCGTGGTACTCGCGCGTCGACCGGCCGGACCGGCCCGACTTCGTCCTCTTCGACCTCGACCCGTCACCGGACGTCGGCTTCCGCGAGGTCGTGCAGGTCGCCCTTCTCGTCAAGCAGGCGCTCGACGCGCTCGGGCTCGTCTCCTTCCCGAAGACGAGCAGCGCCGAAGGCATGCACGTGCTCGTGCCGGTCGAGCGGCGTTACACGTATGCGCAGACGCGCGAGCTCTGCGAGATCGTGGCCGGCGCGATCGCGAGCACCCATCGCGGGCTGGCGACCACGGAATGGTCGAAAGCGAAGCGGCGCGGGGTCCTCATCGACGCCAACCAGAACGGCGAGGGAAAGACGATCGCCTCCGTCTACTCGGTGCGGCCGCGCCCGGGCGCTCCAGTCTCGACGCCGCTGCGGTGGGAGGAGGTCGACGAGTCGCTCGACCCCACCTCGTTCACGATGGGAGTCGTGCTCGAGCGGATCCGCCGGCACGGGGACCTCTTCGAGGGCGTGCTGACCACACGACAGCGACTCGAGCCCGCCCTCCGCGCACTACGTTGAACGGCAGCCCGCACAATTCGCAGTGAGCAACCCTAAGGAAGGTCGTAGTCGATGCCGATAGCGCACTGAGATGGTGGGGAACTGGTTCCATTCAGCGGCGGACTTCGCCACGACCTGGCTGCCGCTGGCGTTCTTCTTGATGCTCATCCTGATGGCGTGGCTGCTGTGGAAGACCGTCGGGATGATGCCCCGCACGAGCCCCGCGAACATGAGCCACGGCGCCAAGTCGAAGACGACCTGGTCCGACGTCGCGGGCGTCGAAGAGGTGCGGGGAGAGTTGATGGAGGTCGTCGAGTTCCTCCGCGAGCCCGAGCGCTTCAAGCGGCTCGGCGCGAAGGTGCCGAAGGGCATCCTTCTCTACGGCCCGCCCGGCACCGGCAAGACGCTGCTCGCGAAGGCCGTCGCCCACGAGTCGGGCGCGAACTTCTACAGCGCGTCCGCATCGTCGTTCGTCGAGATGTTCGCCGGCCTCGGCGCCGCCCGCATCCGCAGGCTCTTCAGGGAGGCGCGGAAGAACTCGCCGGCGATCGTCTTCATCGACGAGCTCGACGCCGTCGGCGCGCAGCGCACCGGACACGGCTTCAACAGAGAGCAGGACCAGACGCTCAACCAGCTGCTCGTCGAGCTCGATGGCTTCGAGGGCGCGGAGCAGGTGGTCGTCATGGGTGCCTCCAACCGGATCCAGGATCTCGACCCCGCACTGCTGCGCCCCGGCCGCTTCGACCGCTCGATGATCGTGCCGCCGCCGGACCTCGCCGGACGCGAGGCCATCCTCCGCGTCCACACGCGCGGCAAGCCGCTCGACCTCGACGACGTCGATCTCGGCGTCGTCGCCCGGCAGACGTCCGGGCTGACAGGCGCGGAGCTCGCGAACATCTGCAACGAGGCGGCGATCAAGGCCGGCCGCCGCAGTGCCTTGTGCATCACGCAGGACGACTTCGACTGGGCGCTCGAGCGGGTCGTCGCCGGCCTCCAGCAGCGGAAGGTGCTGACCGAGAAGGAGCGGCGCATCCTCGCCTACCACGAGGGTGGCCACGCCCTCATGGGGCACCTGATGGGCTCCGTGATGGAGCTCCAGAAGGTGACCATCGTCTCTCGCGGGAACGCGCTCGGCTATGCGTTCTATCTCCCCGAGGAGGATCGCTACCTCCACACGAAGGAGGAGCTCGCGGACCGGATGGTCGTCGCCCTCGCCGGCCGTGCGGCCGAGGAGGTCGTCTTCGGCCGCGTCACGAACGGCGCCGCCGACGACCTCGAGAAGGTGACGGAGATCGCCCGCGCGATGGTCTTCGAGTGGGGCATGTCCGACACGGTCTCCTCGCGGACGATGCGGGCCGACAACTACGCACTCTCGGAGGCGACGAAGCGGGTCCGCGACGAGGAGCAGGCGCGTCTGACCGACGGAGCCTACGAGGAGGCAGTGCGGCTGCTGCGCAAGCACCGCGCCCCGCTCGACCGGATCGCGGCTGCGCTGCTCGAGAAGGAGACGCTCGTCCGCGACGAGCTGAAGGAGCTCGTCGAAGGCGTGGATCCGGAGTCGCGCGCGGCCGAGAGTGTCGGCGTGCCCCGGGTCGTCGCGAGCGACCCCGGCAGCGGGCTCCTCCCCTAGCCTTCGCCGAGCTGCGAGATGTCGATGGCGTCCTTCGGCGCCGTCAGCGACACCGGCTCGTTCCAGTCACCGAACATGATCGCCCCGGACTGGCCCTTCTTGCCGCCGACGATCGCGACGGGGTACGGCTTGCCGGTCGCGGCGACGTAGAGCTTGCTGCCGTCCGAGCTGTCGCGGATCGCGACGACCTGCCGGCCCTTGTAGCTCGTCTTGCCGTCGTTGACGAGCTTGCCGTGGCCGGAGCTGATCTGCGCGAAGAGCGCGCCGGCGCTCGTCAGCGGCGCCAGTGACCTGAACCGCCCGTGCGCGGTGGAGGCTTTGAGCCATTTGCCGTGGAGGAGCTGGGCGACCGCGGCGCCGGCAAAGTGCTTGTAGAACGCGTCGCTGCCGCGGATGTACGCGGTGTCGCCGATTCGGACGAGGTCGAACTGGAGGCCGCCGGTCGACATCGAGCCCTTGGCGCCCTTGCCGCGGGCCATGGCCAGGTCGAGCGCGATGGGCGTGCCGCCCGAGACGATGTGCCCCGACACGCGGACCGAGCTCGCCTTCGTCGCGGCTCGATTCGCGTCCGCGAGCACGCGCCCCGCCGGCTTGGACACTTCGCCGTTCGACTCGGCCGACTTCCCGTGGCCGCCGCAGCCTGCGAGGAGCGCCGTCGCCAGGACGACGGCCAGAGGCGAGACGCGCATCGTCGGCGCGAGTCTTTCACATACGATCGCCGGGTGGACACGCCCAGCTCGGTGCACCACGTCGGCCTGGCAGTCGAGGATCTCGACGGCGCGCTCGACACGTACGAGCGTCTCTTCGGAGCCCGTCTAGAGCACCGCTCGCGCGTCGACGAGCAGGGTGTCGAGGCGGCGTCCATCCGCGTCGGGGAAAGTCGGCTCGAGCTCCTCGGTGCGCTCGCCGAGGACACGCCCGTGGGCCGCTTCCTCGCGAAGCGGGGCCCGGGAATGCATCACGTGGCGTACGAGGTCGACGACATCGGCGCTGCGCTCACGCACCTCTCGGAGGCCGGTGCCGAGCTGATCGACGAGGCGCCGCGGCGCGGCATGTTCGGCCTCGAGGTCGCGTTCGTCCATCCCGACTCCGTCCACGGCGTGCTCTCGGAGGTCGTCTGCGCCGATGCCTGAGGAGCGCGTGAGGATCGAGCTCGGTTTTGCCGGTGGGCAGATCGTCGGCAGCTTCGTCGACGCGCGCTCGGCCGACGAGCTCGAGTCGGCGCTCGGCTCGACGGGCGCCGGCAAGCCGGTCGTCGTGCTAGAGACGGAAGACGGCCCGCTGCACGTCGTCGTCCCGCACGTGGCGTACTACAAGCGGATCGTCCGGGCCGGCCGGGTCGGGTTTGCCTCCGATTAGCGAAGCACGCCGTACCGCGAGTTAGCTCCGGTGGAGTCGCGGGGAAACCAACCCGGCATGCCTTCTTCAGCCGAGCGCTTGCCGGCGCGCGAGTCGACCGACCACGTGCGGGAGCTGGTCGCGCGCGGCCAGCAGGGCGATCGCGACGCGCTCGAGGAGCTGTACCTCATCCACTTCGACCGGATCTACAGCTACCTCCACGTCAGCGTCGGCAACCGGCACGACGCCGAGGATCTCACGACCCAGACGTTCCTGAAGATGCTGGAGAAGATCGGGAGCTTCAAATGGCAGTCGGCTCCCTTCTCGGCATGGCTGTTCCGGATCGCGCACAACCTCGCGATGGATCACTTCCGCTCACGCCGACGCTGGCAGCCGGAGGAGGAGGTTCCGGAGCCGCCGGGCGAGGAGGAGCCGTCGGCCGAGCTTGTGGCGATGCAGACGATCGGCCGTGAGTCGATGCTGAAGCTCATCGAGCGCCTCTCGCCCGAGCAGCAGCAGGTGTTGACGCTGAAGTTCGTCTTCAACCTCCCGAACGCGGAGGTAGCGGCGATCCTCGACAAGACCGAGGGCGCGATCAAGTCGCTCCAGCACCGCGCGCTCGTCTCCCTGCAGAAGCAGGTCGACCACCAGGAGGCGCCGCCCGGCTAGCCTCCGCGCGTGGCGTTGGAGGTCGGGATCGTAGGGCTGCCCAGCTCGGGCAAGACGACGCTCTTTCGGGTCCTCACGCGCGCCGAGACGCAGGGCTCCGGGAAGGAGCACGTGGGAATGGCGCAGATCCCGGACGAGCGGCTCGACCGGGTCGCGGCGACGGTGGGCGCGCGGAAGATCACTCCGGCCGCCGTCCGCGTCGTCGACGTGCCGGGAACGGGGCCAGAGCTGCTCGGCAACCTGCGCCAGGTCGACGCGCTCCTCGTTGTCCTCGACGGCTTCTCCGGCACCCGCGTTCCCTCCGACGACCTCGAGACGCTGAAGCTCGAGCTTCTCGTCGCCGACCGCGACCAGGTCGAGCGCCGGCTCGAGCGAGTCGCCAAGCAGGCGAAGTCGGGCGACACGCGCCTCAGGGCCGAGGCTGCAGATCTCGAGCGGCTGCTTGCGCACCTCGACGCGGGCCACACGCTGGCGGACTGGGAGGATGAGCTGCCGCCGGAGCTCGATCCGCTGACGACCAAGCCGTTGCTCGAGCTCGTCAACGGGGGTAGCGGGATCGATCTCCAGCTCGAGGCTGAGCTCGCCGAGCTGGCCCCCGAGGAGGCGGCGGAGTTTCGCGGCGCCGGCGAGTCGGCGCTCGGCGAGGTCGTGCGCAGGCTGGCGGAGACGCTCGACCTGATCACCTTCTTCACGGCCGGCGAGAAGGAGACGCGCGCCTGGACGCTGCGGCGCGGCCAGACCGCGATCGACGCCGCGGCGACCATCCACACCGACATCGCGCGCGGCTTCATCCGCTGCGAGGTCATCCGCTGGAACGATCTCGTCGAGGCGGGCGGCCACGCGGAGGCCGCGCGGGCCGGCAAGCAGCGCCTCGAGGCGAAGACCTACGTCGTCGAGGACGGTGACGTCCTCAACGTCCGCTTCAACGTCTGAAGGGCGCCGGCGGGTCGTACGCCCCGCCGGCACGTGCCGCTCAGCAGCAGCCGGTGCCGCCGCAGCAGTCCTCGCAGCACTTGCTACGCATCGCACGCCTCCTTTCATCGATTGACGTCGATACACTATATTGAGTTACATCGATGAAGACATTGCCTGTCCTCTGCTGCGGCCCCGAAACCGAGCCGCTCGACCCCGCCGCCCGCGAGACGCTCGCCGAGCGGTTCCACGCGCTATCCGATCCGACGCGCGTGGCGATCGTGAACCGGCTCGCCTCGACGGAGGAATGTTGCGTGTGCGATCTCAACGCGGCCTTCGACCTTTCGCAGCCGACCATCTCCCACCACCTCAAGGTGCTGCGCGACGCGGGCCTCGTCGAGTCGACACGCCGCGGGACGTGGGCGTACTACCGTCTCGTGCCCGACGCGGTCCGCGAGCTGCGGCATACGCTCGGCGGATGAAGATCCTCTTCGTCTGCGTGGAGAACGCCGGCCGCTCGCAGATCGCGCAGGCGCTGTACGAGCGCCGGGGTGGCGAGGCGCGGTCGGCCGGCTCGCGGCCGGCGGCCGAGCTGCACGAAGCGGTCGTGGAGGCGCTCGAGGAGGTGGGAATCGACGTCTCCGGCCGCGTGCCGAAGGCGCTCGACCGTGAGGGCGTCGAGTGGGCCGATCTCGTCGTGACGATGGGATGCGGCGACGCGTGCCCCGTGCTGCCCGGCAAGGAGTACGTCGACTGGAACCTGCCCGACCCGGCCGGCCTCTGCCTCGAAGAGGTGCGCGAGCTGCGCGCCGTGATCGAGGACCGCGTCGCGCAGTTGCCTCTTTAGTCGGCGACCGGGCGGGTCGCCGCGACGGCGTCGAGCTGGTTCGCGTGGTAGAGCACGGCCGCCTCGGCGGTGCGCGCGGCGCGGGCGTCGTGGTGGCAGGCGACCGCGTGCAGCAGCTCGGCGGGTGCGTCAAGCTCCTCGAGAGCCCTCAGGCCCAGGTGGACGTGGCCCAGCAGGCGTCCCTCCTCGGTCGGTGCGAAGACGGGCGGGCGTCCGAGCTCACGCGTCCGTCCGATGTCGTGGACGAGAGCGGCGGAGAGCAGCAGGTCGCTGCGCAGGCGCGGGTGGATCTGGGCGAGCTCGCGGCAGAGCGTTGCGACACCCACCGTGTGCTCGAGCAGGCCGCCGGCGTACGAATGGTGACCGTCGGGCGTCGCCGGATACGTCCGGAGCGGCGTGTCCGCGAGCGCCCGCGAGACGACGCCGCGGAGTGCCTCGTCGTGAACCTCGGCAACGAGGAACTCGAGGAACCCTTCGAGCTCGTCCGCGTCCCGACGCAGGCCCGGGGTCAGTCCCGCCGGATCGACACCCTCGGCCGGCTCGAGCGTCCGCACCTCGACCTGGAGCTCGTTGCGAAACCGCTCGACGCGTCCGAGCACCCGGATCGCGTCGCCCGTTTCGAAGCGTCCGTCGAGCAGATCGACGTCGTTCCAGACCCGGGCGCCGATTCGGCCGCTCGTATCCACGAGCTCGAGTGCGAGAAACGTCGCGCCGTTCCGTGTCCTCAGGCGTTCCTTCCGCGCCACCGCGTAGATGCCCTCGACGGTGCGGTTTTCCTCGAGCTCCGCGATCGTGGTCACGACGGGAGTTTCGCACGGCCTGGTTACGGGGACCGAAGACTGGATGGCGGTTGTATTGCGCCAGAGCAAGCGGTTCGCCGCTGCCAGTCCCGTCACCCGTTACTGGCTCGCCAACTGCGTCGGCTTCTCGCTCGCAGGCGGCGGCCGTGGCACGGTCGAGCGGATCCTGGCGGAGGACGATCCATACGACCCGTCGCTGCTCGAGGTCCGGACGGGCCGGAGGCGCGTTCGCTGTGTGCCGACCTCGTCCGTGATCGGTGTCATTCCGTCGGAGCGGTTACTTCTCGTCGACCGGCGCCGCCGCGGCCTCACGCCTGAGCAGAGGCGCGAGGTGGGCGTGCGGCTCCGCGGGACGGGCCGCCTCGTCTGGCACGCCCTGATCGTCGGCCTGGCGTTCGCCGCGGCGTTCTCGGTCGAGGCGTTCCGTCTCGGGCGCCGTGCCTGGGTGACGGGGTCACCCGTCGTTGTGCGAACGGGCCGGCGCGGCGGTAGCGAGGCGGTGCGGTTGGTACGGTCAGTGCCGTGGCAGTCGTACGGCCGTTCCGCGCGCTCCGCTACGACCCGGCTGTCGCAGGCCCGCTCGATTCGCTCGTGGCGCCCCCGTACGACGTCATTGACGCGGAGCAGCGCGAGCAGTTCCTCGGACGAAGCCCGTACAACGTCGTCCACCTGACCCTTCCGGATTCCGAGGAGGAGGCGGCCGCGGATCTTGCGCAGTGGCGCGCACGGGGCGTCCTCGTGCGCGATCCCGAGCCGGCGTGCTGGTGGCTCGTGCAGGAATACGTCGGCCCCGACGGTGTCGCCCGGCGGCGGGAGGGCTTCGTCGCCGCACTGCGCGCCGAGCCGTACGAGAACCGCGTCGTCCTGCCGCACGAGCGCACGCATGCCGGGCCGAAGGAGGGCCGGCTGCGGCTGCTCCGCGCCACGCGCACCCAGCTCGAGCCGCTCTTCTTCCTCTGGGACGGCACGATCGAGCTCGACGGGCTCGGCGAGCCCGATCTGCGGAGCGGCGGGGACAGCCTCTGGCGGCTCGACGACGAGTTCTGCGCCGGGCTCACCGACGAGCTCGCCGACGGAGAGCTTCTCATCGCGGACGGGCATCACCGTTACGAGACGGCTCTCGCGTACGGCGGCGAGCCGTGGCTCCTCGCCGTCATCGTCCCGACGGGCCAGGAGGGGCTGACGATCTTCCCGACCCATCGGGTCGCGCAGGACGCCGGAGCGGCAGCGGGGACACCGATCGACCCGCCGGGCGACGAGCTGCCCGGCCCGGTGCTCTATCGCGCGGGGCATTACGAGCTGCTCGCCGGCGACGGCCTCGACCCGGAGATCGTCGAGCGTGCCGGCCCGAGCGGGGTCACGTACACCCCGCGCCGCGAGGAGGCGGTCGCCGCGGTCGATCGCGGGGAGGCCGAGGGGGCCTTCCTGCTGCGCCCGACACGCATCGAGGACGTATGGGCCGTCGCCCGCCGTGGCGACGTGATGCCGCAGAAGAGCACGTTCTTCTATCCGAAGCTCACCTCCGGCCTGCTGATGCTTCCCATCGACGTAGGCTCGAGGGAGTCGACACAGAGCGGAGGTGCCGGCCTTTCCGGCGCCGGAGCGGAAAATTGACTGACTGGGCGGACCTCTGCCGGGCCGCCGTCGCCGACGTCGACGTGGTACTCGAGCGGCTGCCGACACGGGTCGAGCGAGAGCCTGTCGTCGGAGATGGGCTCGGCGGCGACGAGACGACCGCGATCGACCGGGCCGCGGAAGAGGCCATCATCGACCGGATCCGCGAGGCGGCGGGAGCGATCCTCTCGGAGGAGATCGGCCGGCTCGGCGGCGACGCGTTGCCCCTGGTCGTCGTCGACCCGATCGACGGCTCGCTCAACGCGAAGCGCGGCATTCCGTTCTTCGCGCTCTCGATCGCAGTCGCCGAGGGCGAGACGATGGACGACGTCTTCTTCGGCTTCGTGCACGATTTCGGCTCACGCGAGGAGTGGACGGCGCGGCGAGGTGAAGGAGCGTGGCTGAACGGCGAGCCGCTCGGCACCGAGCGCCCCAAGGACGAGATCGAGATCCTCTCCTTCGAGGCGACGCGGACCTCGCTCGTCGCGCGCGAGGCGCCGAAGGTCGCCGAGCTCGCTCACCGGCTGCGGATCATGGGCTCGCTCGCGCTTTCGCTCTGCCATCTCGCGGCCGGCCGTGTCGACGCGGTCTGCTCGCTCAAGCCGGCCCGGTCGGTCGACATCGCCGCGGCGCAGCTCCTGTGCCGCGAGCTCGGGCTCGCGATCGACCTCTTCGACGTCGAGGAGCCGTTCGGCGCCGCTCCTCTCGACCTCGAGCAGCGTTCGCGGGTCGCCGCGGCGGGAACGACCGCGCTGTGCGAGCAAATCGCGCGTGCCCTGTCCGCGTAGGCCTCTCGGGCTGGAACTACGCCCACTGGCGCAACGGCGTCTTCTACCCGCCGGGGCTGCCGGCGTCGCGCTGGCTCGAGCTCTACGCCGAGCGTTTCGACACGGTCGAGGTGAACTCGACCTTCTACCGCCTGCCGCGGCGCGACGCCGTCGCCCGTTGGCTCGAGCAAACGCCCGGCGACTTCCTCTTCGCGATCAAGGCTTCGCGCTACCTCACCCACGTGAAGCGGCTGCGCGACCTCGGCCCGGGCCTCGACCGCTTCCTCGAGCGCATCGAGCCGCTGCTCGGCTCGCCGAAGCTCGGGCCGCTTCTCTGGCAGCTGCCGCCGACGTTCCGCCGGGACCACGACCGGCTCGCCGCGGCTCTCGCGCAGCTGCCGCGTGAGCTGCGTCACTGCGTCGAGTTCCGCGATCCGTCCTGGTTCGTCGAGGACACATACGCGCTCCTGCGAGAGCACGGGATCGCGCTCGCGATCGGCGACCGGCCGCAGGTGAACACGTTCCAGACACATGAGCTGACCGCGGGCTGGACGTACGTCCGCTTCCACGGCGGCACCCGCGGGCGGCGGGGCAACTACAGCGACTCGGAGCTGCGCGAGTGGGCGGGCCGGCTACGCGACTGGAGCCGGACGCACGAGGTCTTCGCGTACTTCAACAATGACTGGGAGGGCTTCGCGCCGCGGAATGCTGCGCGGCTGAAGCAGTACCTCGAGGATTAGCGCCTGGCCGGCACGCGCGCGGTCGCGCGGGAGGTCGCCACTCTGCTTCCGGCTGCATTGACGGCGGTGACCCGCACACGGAGCTGATGCCCGGCATCGAACTGTGCGAGCCGGTACGTCGCGTGCGTGGCGTGGCGGATGCTGACGCACGAGCCGCCGCGAGCGTTGCAGCGGAGCCACTGGTAGCGATAGCCCTTGGGGGGTCCACGCCAGGAGCCCTGGTCGGCCGAGAGCCGCCCTCCGACCTGGGCGCGTCCCGAGATGTGGGGCGCCTTCCTGACGCCGGGGACGGCGACGATCACGCCGCTGTGCTTTGACAGCGCCGATGCCGTCCCCGCGGCGTTCGTTGCCGTGACGCTTGCCTCGATCGTGTGGCCGGCATCTGCGGCGACGAGGAGGCGGGTCTTCGCCGCGACGCCAGGGATGGTCGTGCAACCGGTGCCGTCGGCGGCGCAGCGCAGCCAGTGGTACGTGAACGTCGCTTGCGCGTTCCAGGTCCCGGTCGTCGTCGAGAGCCTCTTGCTCGCGGCCGCGGTACCGGAGAGGACGGGCGGCGCCTGCACGCTCGGCGGCGGTACGACGACCGCGGTCGTCGCCGACGCGACCGTGGCGGATGTCCCGGCAACGTTGCCGGCGGTCACCTCGACGCGAACGACGTGCTGGAGGTCCGATGCCGCCAGCTGATACGTGGTGGCCGTCGCCCCGGCGATGTCCGTGCAGCCGGTGCCCGCCGCCGCACATCGCTGCCACTGGTAGGCATACGCGCTCGGCGCGTGCATCCAGGATCCCTCACTCGTGGACAGGACCTTGCCCTCGCCCGCGGGGCCTGTCAGCGCCGGCGGCGCAACCGTGCTTGGAGCGATCGTCGGCGTGTAGCGCTGCAGGCAACCACTGCTGTCGTTGCTGTACTCCATCTGGAGGGAGTACTCGTGGCCGTTGATCACCTGGTTGTACGGCTGGCCGTTTGTCGCGGTCCCGAGCGGCGACCCGAAGTCCCACGAGCAGAGGTCGGCCATCTCGTCCTCGTTCACGTCGTTCGAGAACCAGGCGTCCCCCCACGGGTCGGTGATCGCCTCGTTCTGCTCGTGACTGATCGTGTTGATCGTCGCGTCGGCGTCGGGGTCGTTCGGCGAGCCCTGGCCCGGCCGGCTATGACAGCCGGAGATCGCTCCGTCGTACGGCTCGTTCGCGTAGAGGACCGGCGCGCTGCTCGACGAGTCGAGGAAGCCACTGTGGTAGGCGCAATACGAGTTCGTCGTGCACTGGTTGTTCGTGCCGTCGAAGCAGGAGTCGACGCCGCTCGGCGTCATGATCAAGAACAGCGTGTCCGGCCCGGGCTGCCAGCCCTTCGTTGTGAGCACGTTCTGGATCTCCTGCTGGAGCTGGTCGTCGGTGAGGCAGACCGCGGTCGCGGTGCAGCCGCTGGCCGGGAACGGGTCCGTGTCGACATAGGCGCCGCCGAAAGTCGACGCGTAGTGGATCGCCGCCTCGTCGTCGTAGTACTGCGTCGCCACGGAATAGACGTTCGTGAGGCTGCCGCTCGCCGCCGCGACGTCCGCCAGGTACTGGTTGATGTCGCTCTCGTAGTTCGCGCCGACCGAGAAGCCGCTCGGGACCCAGTAGATGGCGTAGGTCGTGTCCGTTCGCATCGTCCAGCACGGCGTGGGAGAGCTGCTGGGTGTGCACGGCTGGGTCTGCAGAACGAGCGGGCCGGACCCGGTCAGGGCTGCAGCCGCGTCGAGCCCATGTGCTGCGCCCGTGTGCGGGACCACTCCGAGCAGGGGGGCGCGAACCGGGCTCGCAGCGGTGCCGCCGGAGGCGGTTGCGGCGAAGACCAGCGCCGCGAGCACCAGAACCTTCGTCATTCGCACAGAGTGCCGGAAAGGGAAAGCAGCTGTCCGGGGGTCAGTGGGGCGCCAGCGCCCTCGCCTCACGCGTGAGCTTCCGGACCACGACCTCGAACGACGCGACCGAGTCGCCGAGGTTGCCGCCGGCGGTCTGAAGCCTCGTCAGCTGCTGGGCGAGGTACGCGGTCTGGCTCGTGATGTAGCCGGGATCGAGCTGTCCGGAGGGCGTTGTCGTCAGATAGGTCTCGAGCGTCTTCAGCTCGCTTGCGATCCGAGTGGCGGAGGCCGTGAGCGAGCCGGCTCCGGAGGAGACAGAGGCGGCGGCACCGCTCGACGCGGTGGCCTCGTCGCCGACCTTCGCCGCGGCGCCGACCAGGTTCCGCTCCGACGCTGTGGCTGCCGCCGCCGCAGCGTGTTCCCGCGCCGACGTGCCGTGTGCGACGGTGAGTGAGGCTTGCAGCGCATGCACGCGCGCGGTCGCCGCTGCTAGCCGCGTCCGCGCAGCCGTGTCGCGCTGCGCCTGGTGCCGCCAGCCGATCGAGAAGGCGGCCGCGCTGACGAGGGCGCCGCAGAGGAATGCGAGGCCGGTGAGCAGCCAGGCCGGGCGCGGCAGCCTGCGGCGCTCCGGGCGGAGGGTCGCATGGACGAAGGGCCTGCGTTCCTCGAGAACCGGCCAGCGGGTGGACTCCGAGGTCATCGGCGAGCGCTTCGCCACGTGGCGGTTGCCTCCTGCTACGCGCGGCGCCGCAACGTCCACCACAGCCGCAGTGGAAACATCCCGAGGAACGGCGCGCGCCGCCCGAGCTCGGACCGGTCCTCGAGATCGAAGGCCGCGGCAAAGCGCGCGGCATCCGTCGCGTTCCCGTATTCCTTCGAGCCGCCGGCGCCGCACCCCCGCTCGCACTCCCAGCGCATCGTCGCGCCCTCGGCATGGAAGCGGTAGCGGTGACCGAAGACACGGCAGCCGAGCACGACACGAGCGTAACCGCCGCCCGCGGATTCACGTTTTCGACCCACATGAGCAGCCAGACCGCCACAGTCGAGACCGGCCGCCTCGAGACCAACATCCCCGCCCGGCTCGACCGACTGCCATGGGCGAAGTTCCACTGGCTCGTCGTGATCGGCCTCGGGACGGTGTGGATCCTCGACGGGCTCGAGGTGACGATCGTCGGCGCGATCGCTCCACGTCTCACCGAGGCGGGCAGCGGGATCGCGATCTCGACCGCACAGATCGGGACGGCGGCCGCCTTCTACGTCGGCGGTGCGTGCGTCGGAGCGCTCTTCTTCGGCCAGCTCACCGACCGCTTCGGTCGCAAGAAGCTCTTCCTGATCACGCTCGGGGTCTACATCCTCGCCACGCTCGCGACCGCCGCCTCGTGGACGGCCTGGTTCTTCTTCCTCTGCCGCTTCCTCACCGGCGCCGGCATCGGCGGCGAGTATGCGGCGATCAACTCGGCCATCGACGAGCTGATCCCGGCCCGCGTGCGCGGCCGTGTCGACCTGATCATCAACGGCTCGTACTGGGTCGGCGCCGCGGTCGGCTCGGCGGTCGCGATCCTGCTCCTCGACAAGTCCCTGCTCTCCGCGAGCGTCGGCTGGCGGCTCTCCTTCCTCCTCGGTGCGGTGATCGGCCTTGCGGTCCTGTTCGTCCGCCGCAACGTCCCCGAGAGCCCACGTTGGCTCTTCATCCACGGACGCGAGGAGGAGGCGGAGGCGATCGTCGGCGACATCGAGACCGCGGTTGCGGAGGAGGCCGACGAGAAGCTCGAGGCGCCGGAGAAGACGATCACGGTGCGCCAGCGCGAGAAGATCCCGTTCCGCGAGATCGCGCGCACCGCCTTCCAGCGCTATCCGCGTCGCGCCGTGCTCGGGCTCGCGCTCTTCATCGGCCAGGCGTTTCTCTACAACGGCGTCACCTTCAACCTCGGAACGCTGTACACGACCTTCTGGGGCGTCTCCTCGAGCTTCGTCCCGGTCTTCCTCATCGTCTTCGCCGTCGGCAACTTCCTCGGCCCCCTGGTGCTCGGCCGGCTCTTCGACACGGTGGGCCGGAAGCCGATGATCGCCGGCACCTACCTCGGTTCGGCGGCCATCGCGGCCCTGATGGCGCTCCTCTTCACCGGAGGGGCTCTCGGCTCACCGTGGACGTTCGAGGCCTTCATCTTCGGCACGTTCTTCCTCGCGTCGGCCGGGGCGAGTGCCGCGTACCTCACAGTGAGCGAGATCTTCCCGATGGAGACGCGCGCGCTCGCGATCGCCTTCTTCTACGCGGTTGGCACCGGGATCGGCGGCATCATCGGGCCGCTCCTGTTCGGGAACCTGATCGCCTCGGGCAGCCGCAGCGAGGTCGCCGTCGCCTTCTTCATCGGCGCGGGAGTGATGGCCGTCGGCGGCATCGTGGAGCTGCTCTTCGGCGTCAAGGCCGAGCAGGTGCCGCTCGAGGACATCGCGAAGCCGCTGACCGCCGAGGACGCCGAGGGCGCTGACGAGCCGGAGGAGGTTCCGGAGCGCGAACGGAGCGGGCGGAATCGCTATCGGCCTGGGCCCGGCATCGACTACCCGTACTACTCTCCCGGGTTCTTCGGGACGTCGGTGCGGCGGCCGACCCCGCGGATCGCCCTCGAGCACGAGGTCGAGGCGATCGGGCGCGCAGTCGACGAGGGCGGGCCGATTTCCCGCGATGAGCTCGCTCGCGTGGTCAGGGCACGGCGTTGGGGCCCGGGCCGGTTTCGCCACGCGCTGGGGGAGGCCGTGGCGAGCGGGAGGATCCGCCGTGGCAGTCGCGGCCGGTTCGAGCCTCCTGAGCCCGCCACCTAGGCGGTACGCTCGGCCGGATGGAAGTGAACCGCGACGAGGTCCTGAAGGCCCTCGAGCAGGTCATCGACCCGGAGCTGCGCCGTCCGGTGACCGAGCTCGACATGGTGCGTGACCTCGAGATCCACGACGGCGTCGTAGCGCTCACCATCGTCCTCACCATCGCCGGCTGTCCGCTGCGCGACTCGTTCGAGGACCAGGTCGAGCGCGCTTTCGCAGACGTGCCCGGGGTGATCGGCGTCGAGCTCTCCTTCGACGTGATGACGCCCGAGGAGCGCCAGGTGCTGACGCAGAAGCTGCGTGGCGGCGCGCCGGAGCGTGACGGCGTGATCCGTCTACCCGCCGACTGCCGTGTGCTCGCGATCGCCAGCGGGAAGGGTGGCGTCGGCAAGTCCTCACTGGCCGCGAACCTCGCGGTCGCGTTCTCGCACCTCGGCCACCGCGTCGGCGTGCTCGACGCGGACATCTACGGGCACTCGATCCCGCACATCCTCGGCATCCGCCAGCGCCCCGTCGCCGTCGACGACCTGATCGTGCCGCCGGTCAAGGACGACCTCAAGCTCATGTCGATCGGCTTCTTCCTCGACGGCAACGAGCCCGTCATGTGGCGCGGCCCGATGCTTCACCGCGCGCTCGAGCAGTTCCTCACCGACGTCCACTGGGGGGAGATCGACATGCTCGTCGTGGACATGCCGCCGGGGACCGGCGACGTCTCGATCTCGCTCGGCCAGCTCCTTCCCAGGGCCGAGGTCGTCGTCGTCACGACGCCGCAGAAGCTCGCGCAGGACGTTGCGGCACGCGCGGCGGCGATGGCGCAGAAGACGAACATGCGCCTGCTCGGCGTCGTCGAGAACATGTCCGGCGACGTCTTCGGGAGCGGCGGCGGGGAGGACCTCGCCGGCGAGCTCGGAGTGCCGTTGCTGGGCACGGTGCCGCTCGATCCGGCGCTGCGAGAGCAGGGCGACGCCGGCGCGCCGGTCGTCTCCGCGCGGCCGGAGGCCGAATCGGCGCAGGCGATCGTCGCGATCGCGCAGGAGATCGAGGCGCTGCGCCGCGAGCGTGGCGCCATCCTCAAGTCGCTGCCGCTCGTCGGGTAAGCGCCTTTCGCGCGTGGCCGCGGCCGCCTTCTTCGATCTCGACCGCACGCTGCTGCGCCGGTCGTCGGCGCTCGCGCTGGCCGGCTCGTTCCGCGAGCGGGGCATGATCTCGCGCCGTCAGCTCCTCCAGGCAGCGGCGTGGCAGCTTCTCTTCGTCGCCCGCGGCGCGAGCCACGAGGCGGTCCGGACCGCCGCCGAGGACGGGCTGCGCGTCCTCGCCGGCTACCGGCCGGAGGACTTGCGCGCGCTGGTGGCGGATGCGATGGAGCCGGTGCTTCGGCCGCTCGTCTATGCCGAGCCGTTGCGGCTCGTCGAGCAGCACCGCGAGCGTGGCGAGCGCGTCTTCGTCGTCTCGGCGACCCTGCAGGAGATCGTGGAGGCAATCGCGGAGGACCTCGGCTTCGACGGTGGGCTCGGCACGATCTGCGAGGTGCGCGACGGCCGCTACACCGGCCGCGCCGTGCGCGCGCTGCACGCCGAGGCCAAGGCAGACGTCCTGCGCGAGGTCGCCGCCCGCGACGGGCTCGACCTCGGCGCGTGCACGGCGTACTCGGACAGCCACACGGACCTGCCGTTCCTCGAGGCTGTCGGCCGTCCGGTAGCGGTCAATCCGGACCGCGAGTTGCGGCGGATCGCCGCGGACCGCGGCTGGCCGGTGCTCGAGTTCAACGCGCGCGCGTACCCACACGCCCGTCGACGCATTCCTCCCGCGTTCGTCGCAGCCGGGATCGCGGGCGTCGCGGCGCTGGTCGCCACGAGGGCGCGTGGACGCTGAGGAGGGCCTCGGACGGCTGCGCGCGCTCGGTTTCCGGGACGCCGACGCGCAGGAGCTATGGACACACTTCGACTCGGCCGAGCGCCGGGGCAAGCCGAGTCACGGTCACGCGCGGATCCCCTGGCTCGAAGACCTCGAGGGCTACGACCCGGCTGCAGAGCCACGATTGCTCGAGGAGGCGGACGGCTTCCAGCGCTGGCACGGCGGCGGCGCCATCGGCTACCTCGTGCTCGGCCGCGTGGTGCGTGCCCAGCTCGAGCGTCCGCCCGCGCATGCGCGCCTCGTCGTCTGCGAGCGCACGTTCCCGACCGGGATGCTCGGGCATCACGTGCGTCGCCTTGCCGACGGCGGCCTCGTCGGGATGGTGACCGCGACCTCGCCCGCGCGGCTCGGCAGTCCGGCGGGCGGGCCGAAGCTCGCAGGCACGAACCCGCTCGCGATCGGGATCCCCAGCAGCGCCGGCGACCCGATCGTCACCGATGTCTCGATGGGAGCGGTGACGTGGGGCGACGTCGTCGCCGGGCTCGCGCACGAGGAGGACCTCGTCCCGTTCGGCGGCGAGCAGGCGCACAAGGCGTTCGCGCTCGCGCTCGGGCTGCAGCTGCTCGTCGACTCGCTCGTCCGCGAAGCGGGACACGGCGCCGTTCTTCTCGTCGCGCGGCCGGAGTCCGATCCGGTGCCGGCGCTGCGCTCGCTCGCCGCCGGCGTCCGGCTGCCGGGCGACAGCTAGTGGCTCGGGGCGACCAGAGGCCGGCCGCGTTCCCGGGCCGACTCGGCTTCCAGCAGCCCGATCGTGACCGGCAGGGCGCAGCCGGGGGTCTTGCACTCGCATGCGAGATCGAGCTCGCCGCTCGGCTTGATACCCATGGCGTCGTTGTAGGCACGCCACTGACGGAGCCGCGCGTCGTTCTCGTCGCGGCGACGGCCCGACACGTCTCCGTGCGGTGCCGTGATCCAGTCGGCGAGCAGCGGCTCGAAGTGGCGCTCGATCGCCGGCAACGTCTGGGTGACGTCCGTGACCTCGACGAGTGGAAGGCCGTGCGCCGCGCTGCGCGCGCATAGCCGGCGTACCAGCTCCTCATCGCGGCCGAGGCGATTGGCGACCGCGCGCTCGGGATCACGCACCTTGCTGGAGATCCCCGATCCGCGGGCCCGGACGAGCTGCGCCTGCATCTCCGGCGGCGCGACGACGTAGAGCGCGTGCTGCGGCGAGGGGAGCAGCGGCGCCACGAGATCGGGAAGGGCCTGCGGCCCGTCGACGAGCACCGGCGCGTCGTCGCCGAGCGCGAGGAGGTCGGCGAGGACGAGGCGGAAGCGCTCGTGACTCCGCCCCTCGAACCAGTCGGCGAGCTCCTCCGGCGTCGTGTCGACCCAGATCTCGTCCAGCGTCCTCGTCTCCGGGGGCAGACGGTCGGTGTGCTCGTACTGGTGCGCGTCGAAGGAGTAGAGACGCAGGTCGTGCCGGCGCGCCAGCGCCCGCGCGGCGGTCGTCTTGCCGACGCCCGACATGCCGCCGAGCCAGAAGACGCGGGTGAGCCGCTCGCGGTCGGTCAAGCGCCCGCGCGCGGGAAGCGCGGGTCGTCGCGGATCGGGTCGAGGTCGGTGTCGCTCTCGGCGGTCGTGGCCAGCTCCGGCTCGGTAGCGAGGGCCTCGTTCAGGTGCCGGAGCGCGGCGTCCGCCTCGCCGGCAAGCGCTTCGACGCAGGCGAGGTCGTAGAGGAGATACGCGTCGCCGGGCTTTGTCTCGAGCCCCTCGAGCAGGAGCTGCCTGGCCTCGTCGTAGCGGCCCGCGCGCAGGTGCGAGATCGCCAGGAACGTTTGCTCCCACGTCGACACCTCGTGCGGCTGTCCCGGCTTGCCGCCGACGGCCAGGACGGCCGCGTCGTCCGTGAGCGCGATGGCGCCACGCTTCAGCGCGGGGTCGCTGACGTGGACGAGCTGCCCCGGACCGAGCTCGTGGTCGTGTCCGTCGACGGTGAACCGGACCCGGCCGCGCAGGACGAGATAGAGCTCCTCGTGCCCGAAGCGGTTCTCGGTGTGCTCCTCGACGACCTGGGAGCTCGCGCCCGGCGTGTACACATTGACGCCGAACGCCTCGATGCCGAACCGCCGCCGCACCGGGCGCCAGACGAAGCCGTCCTGCATCTCGACCGCGTCGAGCTCGTCGATGTGGACGAGGTTCATCCGAGGAGCTCCTGGAACCGCGGATCGTCGCGGAGGGGATCGAGGTCGCTGTCCTCGCGGAAGTACTGCGCCGCTTCTTCCTCCGAGGCGAGCTCCTTCGCGCGGCGCAGGTGCTCGAAGGCAGGGTCGAGGTTGCCCGCGAGCGCCTCCCAGCAGCCCGCGTTGTAGTGGACGGCCCAGTAGTCGGGCTTCTCCGCGATCAGCTGCTCCATGATCGCGCGCCCCTCGTCGGTCCGTCCCGTCTGCCGGTACGCGTCTGCGAGCGCGAACGAGTCCCAGCCGCCGGCATTGAACGCCTTGCCGGCGGAGCCGCCGGCCACGAAGACGATCGTTCCGTCCTCGGCCGCGACCGCCGTCCGCATGACCCGCGCGGGCACGAAGACGAGGCTCCCCGCCGGCGCATCTGCGGTCTCGTCGCCGACGGTGAACGTCGCGCTTCCGCGTACGACGACGTAGAGCTCCTCGTTCCCACTGTCCTCCTCGTGCGGCGGGATCAGCTGCCCGCCCGTGTCGGCGATCCACGCGTTGACACCCGCGGGCCGGAAGCCGAGCGTGTGGCGGACGGGGATCAGGTTGCTGCCGCGGTGGGGGGCGGCTTCGACCTCGTCGAGCGAAAGGATCTGGTAGCCGTCGCTCATGCTGCGTCGGCCTCGCGTAGCGCCTCGAGCACGACCGGGTCGATCGCATCGTCGCCGTCCACCCGCTCCTCGAGGTTCTCGACGCCCGCCCAGGCGTCGAGCGAGTCGTAGCCGAGCGCGGCGAGCCGTTCGTCGACCTCGGTGCGCAGCGTGCCTTCCAGCGGGAGCCAGTCCTCGCGGGGGCTGACCTCGAACAGGCGGCGGTGGATGCCGTAGATGCGGCGCAGCTCCTGGATCGGCCGCTCGTGGTCGTCGACGCGCAGGTCGACGACGGTGTCGGACAGGCCGGCGTAGCCGCCGTTCCGCTGCACGACGAGGACGGACGCGGACTGCTGCCCGCGCCGGTCGCCGCCGGCCGCCTGTGCCGCGACGAGGCACTCCAGCAGTCGCTGCACGAGCGACAGCTCCGCGTTCGCCTCGAAGGTCGCCGCGAGCGCTGCCACCGTCTCCTCGCCGACGAGGATGTTCCCCTGCGCCGCGTAGCCCGGACCCGTGTGCCCGCCTGCCCAGTCGTGACAGGCCTCTCCGGTGTACGTGGCCGCTCGTCCTCGACTGTCCACGATGCCGAGCTGCCGCTGCGCTCGGCCCTCGTCGGCAGCGGTCAGCCGCTCGATCGACTTCCTCGGCCGAGCGCCCGTCGCGCAGGAGCGCCAGGCCGTCGGGGCCGTAACGCGGGTTGACGTACGACTGCGTGGCGACGGCTCCGACGTCTGCCTCGGCGAACGGGCAAAGGGAGCCGACGGCGAGGAACTTCGACTGGACGGCGACGCCCCACTGCTTCGCGTCGAGGTCGCAGCCGACGATCGAGTACGTCGCGACGAGCGGCGTTTCAGCCATACGTCAGCTCGGTGAGGTCGAGCTCGATCAGGTCGCGATGCTCCTCGGGAACGAGCACCGATGCAACCTCGGGCCGCGCGAGCGCCGCACGCACCTCCTCCGCCGACGAGGCGCGCACGACGACAGGACGACCCGCTCCGAACGCGTCGGCGATCGCCTGCAGATCGTCGACGCCGTCGAGCAGGAGCGCCTCCTCCGCCGGCACGGCCGTATCCCCCTCGACTGCGAGCTCCGGGACGCGCCGGCCGCTTCCACCCCACCAGCGTTCCCTCATAGCGTCAGAGATCCGCCCGGCTGCATCTCGTCCACCTGCACGTCGGGCGCGAGCTTCCGCAGCTCGTCCGGCGTGCCGGTGAGCGCAGGGAACGTCCCGTAGTGGCACGGAACGCAGCGCTTCGCGCCGAGCAGCTCGAGCGCGACGGCCGCCTCGCGCGGGCCCATCGTGTAGTGGTCGCCGATCGGCAGAATCGCGAGGTCGAGCGGCCCGTAGATGCGCGCGATGAGCTGCATGTCGCCGAACACGCACGTGTCGCCGGCGAAGTAGAGCTTCGTGCCGTTCTCGACCTCGGCGACGATGCCGCACGGCTCCCCCATGTACTCGAGGTCGTTGTTCGAGCTCGAGTGGTGCGCGTTCGTGAGCGTGAACTTGACCCCGGCCGCCTCGACGGTCCCGCCCTTGTTCGGGTCGAGGACGTTCTCGAGCCCCTGCTTCCCCTGCAGCCAGTCGGCGAGCTCGACGGGCGCGATCACCGTGCAGCCGTGCTTCTTCGCGAGCTCGACCGTGTCGCCGAGGTGGTCGCCGTGCGCGTGTGTGAGCGCAATCACGTCGATGCGTTCCGGCTCGAGCTCCGACTCCGGGCACTTCGGGTTTCCGTTGAGGAAGGGGTCGATATAGACGCGCTTCCCGCTGGGTGTGTCGAAGCGGAAGGTGCCGTGACCGAGCCAGGTCAGGGTCGTTTCGGGCATGCGTGAGCTCCTTTGCAGCTCCTTTTACTGGGACGGCGCGAGCCTACTGAGGAAGGACCGTCCGGTGCTGCCGTGAACCTTTACGAGTGCTCGGTTCGCGGCTCCTGCCCCTGGTTTTCGCGACGGCTGCGCTCGCGGCCGGGGCGGCCGGCCTCGCCGGGCTGGCGCTCTGGCTCGGCCTGCTGGCGGTTCCGGCGGCAGCGGCTGCGGCCTTCGTCGCGGTCAGTGACGCGCTCGAAGGCCGGCCGTCGTGGCTGAACGCCGTCACGAGCGGCGTCGCGCTCGCGCTCGTCGTCCTCGCGTCCGCGGCGCGGGAGAACGCAGCGACGGGAGCCGCCGTATCGCCTCTCGCGACGTGGGCGCTCCTGATCGCCCTGCTGGCGTACGCGGTGCCGCTGGTTGCCTGGGTGCTCGAGCCGGCACGCCTGCCGCGGACCACGAGAGCACAGCGCCGCCTGCGCCCCGCGGAGGTCGACGAGCTCCTCTCTCGAGCCGCGTAGTTCGGGTGGCACCCCGCCGGGAGGGACGGGGCGCCACCACGATTCGGTTCGTCTACGGCAGGTTGACGGGGAAGGCGACCGTACGGCGAGTGGAAACGCCGCCGAGCACCGGGTCGCCCTGCTTCGCCGCGCGGACGAAGACCGCCAGGAGGTTCTGATGGCGGCTTCTGGCCGGGAAGCCTCTTTCACGTGACTCGTTGAGGGTGACCGTTCCGTCGGCTGCGGTCAGCCTCTGGGTCCCGCCGAACTGGTTGTACGGAGTCGAGACCGCGAAGACCGACGCGCCCTCCACGGGGCGGCCGTTGCAGGCCGTCACCAGGAAGTGCAGCGCGATCGTGTGCGTACTGAGCGTGACCATGCCCGGCGTGATCGACGCCTTGGAGATGTCGAGTCGCGCCGGCGCGTGCAGGTCGGCGATCTTGATCGTGCCCGTGCCGGTGGGACAGCCGTTCGTTCCCGGCACGATCGCCGTCTGCGGTGAGACGAACGTCGTGGAGCCGGCAGCGTTGGTCGCCACGACCGCGATCCGCAGCGCCCCGTTTGCATCGGCCGGTGTGACCTTCCATGTGTCGCCCGTGGCGCCGATGATCGCCGCGCAGCTGTCGCCGTTCGCGTCGCAGCGCATCCACTGGGTGGAGATGCTGCTCGGGCTCCCGCTCCAGGTTCCCTTGTTTGCCGTCAGCGTGGAGCCGACCTGAGGCGAGCCCGTGATGCTCGGGGCAGTCGTCGGCGTCGGCGCCGTGGCGCTCGAGACGACGGCGGACGGGGGTGAGGTCGCCGGCGCGGAGGAACCGCCGGCGTTGGACGCCGTCACGGTGACGCGGAGCGTGTGCCCCACGTCGGCCGTCGTGGCCTTGTAGGTGTCGGCCGTTGCGCCTGCGATTGCGGTGCACGCGTTCCCGGTCGCGTCGCACTGGCTCCAGGCGTAGGCGTACGAGGTCGGACTGCCGCTCCAACCCCCCTTGCTCGTCGTCAGGGTCTGTCCTTCCTGCGCAGTCCCCGAAATGGTCGGCGCGCCCGTGCTGACGGGCCCGTTGTCGGCCGCACGGCTACTGCCGGGCTGCCCGATGACTGCGCCGATGACCAGTGCGGTCGCCGCGATCGCGACCGAAGTCACCACGTTTCTTCCTCTCATGTACCTCTCCTTCGTAATCCGATGTTCGCTTAGGAACACCTGGTACCCGGGTGGAGGCGAGGCTCATGCGCCGTTCGTGGCTCCTTTGCAGAAGCTTTTCAGAAGGGCAGGGCGCTCGCGGCGTGCCGTGCGAGGTGGATCAGCGGCTCGACGGCGAACAGCGACCCGACCGAGACGACGAACGCCGCGCCGACTGCCAGGTGGAGCAGCGGCTCTCGCGCGGGCGCGCCGCCGGTGACGACGACGCCGCTCCCAGTGCCCAGCTGCAGCTCCTCGGACGGGCGCATGTACATCGCCCGCACGATCCCGAGGTAGTAGTAGAGGCTGACGAGCGTCGCGAGGACGCCGACGATCACGAGCCACACCCAGCCGTGGTCGTACGCCGCGGCGAAGACGTAGAACTTGCCGACGAAGCCGCCGCCGAGCGGCAAACCGGCGAAGCCGAACACGAAGAACCACATCGCGACCCCGAGGAAGGGCCGCTCCCAGCCGAAGCCGGCGAGGTTGTCGAGCGTCACCGGCACTCCGAGCTCTCGCTCCCGCGCCGCGATGATCGCGAACGAGCCGAACGCAGCCGCCGAATAGGGGATGAGGTAGAACATGAGAGCGCGTGCGCCGAGCGGGCTGCCGGTGCTGAGCGCGATCAGCAGGAAGCCGGCTTGTGCGATCGCGGAGTAGGCGAGGATTCGCTTCACGTTCGTCTGCACGAGCGCCGCGAAGTTGCCGATCGCGAGCGAGATCGTCGCGATGATCGCAAAGGCCCAGCTCCAGAGGTGCTCGTCCTGCGGGAACGCCGTCCGCATCAGCCGGAACGTGAGCAGGAGCGCCGCCACCTTCGTCGCCGACGACATCCATGCGGTCACCGTCGTCGGCGCGCCCTCGTAGACATCGGGCGTCCACATGTGGAACGGCGCGGCCGACATCTTGAAGCCGAGGCCGGCGATGATCAGCGCGAGGCCGAGGACGAGGAACGAGTCGTGGGTGAGCCCCTGCGCCGCGATCTTCGAGGCGATGCCGGCGAACGAGATCGCGCCCGTGGCGCCGTAGACGAGCGCCGAGCCGAAGAGGAGCGCCGCAGCCCCGAACGAGCCGACGATGAGGTACTTCAGCCCCGCCTCGAGCGAGCCCTCGAGGTCGTAGTCGATCGCGCACATGACGTAGAGGGCGATCGAGAACCATTCGAGCGAAAGGAAGAGCACCATGAGGTTCGCCGCGCCGACGAAGAACGCCATCCCGGCGGCCGAGGCGAGCAGGAGGGCGAAGAACTCGGAGACGTGGTCGTCGCGCCGCTCGGGTTCCGCGTTGCGCCACCAGCCCGGGACGTGCTCGACGCCGAGGAGCGTCGTCGCCAGGCCGATCCCGCAGAGGATGATCTGGCCGAGCGCGGTCCAGCGGTCGCGGTAGAAGGCGCCCGACACGATCGTGTGCCCGTCCGCGCTGTCGACATAGAGCCAGACGGCGAGCACGAGCGCAGCGGTGAAGCCGATGCCGGCGATCGACGCGGCGGCTACGCGCCGCACCGGGCGCGGCACGAGCACTGCGCAAAGCAGCGCGACGAAGGACGCGCCGATGAGCGTGAGGATCGGCGAGAGCCCGAACCAGTCGACGTGCGCGGTGTGCAGCGTCACTTGAACTGGCTCCGCACGGCCGCCGCCGGGCTCTGGCCGAAGAAGGAGTGATGGCTGATTCCCGCAGGCCAGACGGAGAGGGCGAGCAGCACGCCGACGAGCGGCACGACGAGCGCGAGCTCGCCGGGTCGCAGGTCGAGGGCCTCGTCCACGACCGTCGAGCCGCGCGCCTCGTGCAGCACGGCGGAGATGAGCCGCAGCATGTACATCGCGGCCAGCACGATCGCCGCTGCGCCGATCACCGACCACCACCAGGCGCGCTGGAAGACGCCGGCGAGGATGAGGAACTCGCCCGCGAACGAGGCAGAGCCGGGCACGGCGAGCGAGATGACGCCCACGGTCATGAGCAGCGTCGCGAGCGCCGGCCGTCCGCGGGCCATCCCGCCGAGCAGTCGGAACTCGCCCGTCGTCGTCCGCCGCTCCACCGCGCCGGCGATGAGGAAGAGCGACGCCGAGATGAGCCCGTGCGCCACCATCTGCAGGACGGCGCCGTCGAAGCCGAGGTCGGTGCCCGCGAAGAGACCGAGCGCGATCAGCCCGGATTGTGCGAGCGACGAGTAGGCGACGACGCCGCGGAAGTCCGGCGCGCGGAACGCGAGGAGGGAGCCGTAGATCAGCGCGGCGGCCGCGAGCGCGAGCACCGCCGTCCGGTAGAACGACGTCGGCTCGGGGAACTTCACGATCGCGATCCGCAGCATCCCGTACAGCCCCGCTTTGGCGATCACTCCCGAGAGCACGGCACTCACTTCCGGCGGCGCCTCGCGGTACGTGTCCGGTAGCCAGCCGTGGAACGGGAAGAGAGGCGCCTTGATCACGAAGGCGAACATGAAGCCGAGGAAGAGCCAGCGGCTCGCGCTGGTCGGGCCGTCGACGAGATCGAACGTTCCCGACTGCAGGCCGTACACGACGATCGCGGCGAGCATCAGCAGCGAGCCCGCCATCGTGTAGATGACGAACTTGACCGTCGCCTCCATCCGCCGCGCGCCGCCCCAGACGCCGATCAGGACGTAGAGCGGGATCAGCATCGCCTCGAAGAAGGCGTAGAAGAGCAGCAGGTCCTGCGCCTCGAAGACGCCGACCGTCGCGCCCGTCAGCAGGAGCATCAGCCCGAAGTAGGCGCGCGAGCGGTCGCGGCCGACCCAGAAGCCGTAGCCGACGCACGCGGCCATGACGACCACCGTCAGGCCGACGAGCCAGAGCGAGAAGCCGTAGACGCCGACGTGGTACGAGACGCCGAGGTCGCCGAACCAGTTCGCCCGCTCCTCCATCTGCAGGCCGGAGCGCGAGAAGTCGAAGCGCGCCGCCTGCTCGATCCAGAAGCCGACCTCGGCGAGCGAGAAGAGCAGCGCGAGGCTCCCCGTCGTGTAGCGCGAGAGCGGCAACAGCCAGATGAGGATCGCGCCGGCGACCGGCAGGCAGATCAGGATCGTGGTGAGGGACGTGGCGCTCATTGATGATTCGTGCGGTGGTGATCACGAGCGTGGCGCCGCTTTGCAGCCGCCAGAGGTTCCCTGATCAGCGCCGGGCGGATCATCGAGCGATCAGGAAGGCGAGGACGACGGCCGCGGCGCCGGCGGCGATGAAGAAGACGTACGTGCGCAGGAGCCCCGTCTGGATCCGGCGCACGAAGCCGCCGGTCTCGAGCGTCGCCTCGCCGATGTCGGGGCCGGTCTGGAGGACGACGGGATTCTCGAAGTCGCGTAGCAGGCCTGTGGCGATGCCCGCGGCGGGCCGGTAGAAGAGCCTGTCGTACGCCTCGTCGAAGTAGAACTTGTGCTCGAGCACCCGCTGCGCCCACGGGAGCTTCGGCACGGCCAGGCGCTGCTTCGCGCCGTAGATCAGCCAGGCGACGACGATCCCGCAGATTCCGAGGAGCGGCGCGATCACCGACGTGAGCGCGTCGTCCCAGTGCGTCGCCTGCGCGGCGGGCTCGGTCGGGACGACCGACGACAGCCAGTGAGTGAGCGGGTCCCAGAAGGGCTGGAACTGGATCCACCCGGAGACGGCGGCGAGCACGGTCAGGATCGCGACCGGCACGAGCATCGTCCAGGGGCCCTCCCTGCCGTGATGCCGGTGATGGTGCTCGCGGACGAACGCGGACGGCTCGCCAGGGAAGACGATGAAGTAGAGCCGGAACGTGTACAGGCCGGTGAGGAACGTGCCGACGAGCCCGCAGACCGCGAAGAGGACGCCGTACCAGTGGTCGTGCAGGTCGGCCGCGAGGATCGGGTCCTTGGAGAAGAAGCCGGAGAAGGCGGGGACGCCCACGAGCGCGACGGCGCCGACGAGGAACGCCCACTTCGTCCACGGCATCAGCGCGCCGACGCCGCGCAGCTTGCGGATGTCCTGCTCGTCGGCCACCGCATGGATGACGAGTCCCGCCGTCATGAAGAGCAGCGCCTTGAAGAAGGCGTGCGTCATCAGGTGGAACATCCCGTTCGAGAAGGCGCCGATCCCGACGGCCATGAACATGTAGCCGATCTGGGACATCGTCGAGTAGGCGATGACGCGCTTGATGTCGGTCTGGACGAGCGCGATCAGGCCGGCGACGAGGAGCGTCAGCGCCCCGGTGCCGGCGGCGATCAGCGCGATCGTCGGCGCCTGCTCGAAGATGGGGTGCGTGCGCGCGATCAGATAGACGCCGGCCGTGACCATCGTCGCCGCGTGAATGAGGGCGCTGACCGGCGTGGGGCCTTCCATTGCGTCGGGCAGCCACGTCTGAAGCGGGATCTGCGCCGACTTCGCGACCGCGCCGCCGAGCAGGCCGAGGGCCACGAGGTTGATTGCCGTCGACGAGAGGTGAGCGTTGAAGGCGCTCGCGAAGCTGAGCGAGTTGGTGTGCGCGATGAGGATGAAGAAGGCGAGCGCCATCGTCGCGTCGCCGAGCGCGTTCATCACGAACGCCTTCTTGGCGGCCCTGATCGCGCTCGGGCGCTCGTGCCAGAAGCCGATCAGGAGGTAGGACGAGAGGCCGACGAGGCCCCAGCCGATCAGGAGCATGAGCAGGTTGCCGCCCTCGACGAGCAGCAGCATCGAGAAGACGAAGAACGAGATGTACGCGAAGTAGCGGCGCTCCTCGTCGTCCCCGTCCATGTAGCCGATCGAGTAGAGGACGATCAGTCCGCCGACCCCGCTGACGATCAGCATCATCATCACGCTCAGCGGATCGACGAGCAGCTGCAGGCCGACGTGGAAGCTGTCCGACTGCAGCCATGTCCACGCAGTGGTGATCTGACTGCGGGCCTGGGGCTGTCGCGACTGCATGTCGACGAACGCCCACACCGCGCCGCCGAAGGCGACGAAGACGCCCGTCGTCGAGATCCAGGCGGCCGCTACGCGCGGGATCCGGGTCCCGAGCAACGTGATCAGGATCGTGCCGCCCAGCGGCGCGAGCAGGCAGAGCCACGCTCCTCCGGTCATCCGCGCAGCTCCGAGAGGCTGTCGACGTCGAGCGAGAGCCGGCGCCGGTTGAGCGCGACGACGAGGCCGAGCCCGACGCAGACCTCGGAGGCGGCCACGGCCATCACGGCGAGCGCGAAGATCTGGCCGGCTCCGTTGTGCCAGTGACGCGAGAGCGCGATCAGCACGAGGTTGCCCGAGTTCAGCATCAGCTCGAGCGACAGCAGCACGACGAGCGTGTTGCGCCGGATGAGCACGCCGAGCGCTCCGATCCCGAACAGCACCGCCGCGAGTGCCACGTACCAGGCGACGCCGGGGCCGTCCATCAGCCTGCGACCTCACGCTGCGTATGAGAACCGAGGATCACGCCGCCGACCGCCGCGATGAGCAGGACGACCGACGTGATCTCGAAGGCCAGCAGGTGGTCGACGAGGAAGACACGGCCGATCCAGGCGGGAGTGCCGAACGCGGCGCCGACCTTGCTGTCGTGCGAGAGGCTCCCGTTCGCCTGCATGCCGACGGCGACGACGATCTCCACCATCAGCGCGCCCGCCGCGACGACGGCAGCGAACGTCGACCAACTCGGCCCGCCCGACCACGGCGTCTCGTGCCGTGGCCCGACGTACGCGATCACGAACAGGAACATCACGACCACCGCACCCGCGTAGACGAGCACCTGCGCCGCAGCGACGAACTCGGCCGAGAGCAGGAGATACATGACCGCGAGCGAGCCGAGGTTCCCGATCAGCGCGAGCGCCGAGAAGAAGGGATTCGAGAAGCTGACGACCGCGATCGCCGAGCCGAGACACGAGAACGCGGCGACGATCCAGACGATCCAGACGAGTACGTTCCCGGCCGACGCGACGATCACGAGTCCGACCGGTAGAAGGGAATCGGGGTGTCGTAGAGGTCCGGATCCGCGACCGGAGTCTGCTTCACCGGCGGCGTCAGGAGCATGTCCTTGGTGTAGATCTGGTCGTCTCGGTTGTGCTCCGAGATCTCGTAGTCGTTGCCGAGCGTGATCGCGTCGAACGGGCACGCGAGCTCGCAGTAGCCGCAGAAGATGCAGCGGCTGAGGTTGATCTCGTAGATCCGCGCGTACCGCTCGCCGGGCGAGACGCGGTTGTCCGGCGTGTTCTCGGCGGCGACCACCCGGATGCAGTCGGCGGGGCAGGCGGCCGCGCAGAGCGAGCAGCCGACGCACTTCTCGAGTCCGTTCTCGTGCCGCCAGAGCCGGTGCCGGCCGCGAAAACGCGGGTAGACGGGCCGTTTGTACTCCGGGTACTGCTGCGTGATCGGCTTCTTGAAGATCTGCTTGAAGGTGACCCCGAAGCCCTTCAGCGTCTCGACCGGCTGTGGACTCATTGGAAGGCCACCACCAGGGCGGCCGTGACGACGGCGTTCACCGTCGCGACCGGCAGGAGCACCTTCCAGCCGAAGCGCATCAGCTGGTCGTACCGGAGGCGCGGAAGAGTCGTTCGCAGCCAGATGAAGACGAACAGGACGCCCATCGTCTTGAGCAGGAACCAGATCGGCCCGATGTCCCACGGCCCGTGCCAGCCCTCGAAGAAAAGCGTCACCATCAGGCCGGAGAGCGTGATCAGGTTGATGTACTCGGCCATCTGGAACAGGCCCCAGCGCATCCCCGAGTACTCGGTGTGGTACCCGGCGACGAGCTCCTGCTCGGCCTCCGGCAGGTCGAACGGCGCGCGGCTCGTCTCGGCGATCCCGGCGATGAGGAAGATGAGCAGGCCGACGAACTGCGGCGCGGCGAACGGGAGAAAGGCGCTTTGCCGGGCGATGATCTCGGGCAGATTGAGCGAGCGACCGAGGATGACGACGCCGAGGACGCTGAGCGCCAGCGAGACCTCGTACGAGACGAGCTGTGCGCAGGTGCGCATCGCGCCGAGGATCGAGAACTTCGACTCCGACGCCCAGCCGCCCACGATGAAGCCGTAGATCCCGATCGAGCCAAGCGCGAAGATCGCGATCAGGCCGATCGACACGTTCGCGACCTCACCGTTGATGTACCAGCCGTTCACGGTCCAGCCCGGGCCGAACGGGATGAAAGCGAAGGCGGCGATCGCCGTGAACGCCGAGACGATCGGCGCGAGGATGTACGGGAGGTCGATCGCGCCCGAGGGCGCGAACGCCTCCTTGCGGATGAGCTTGACGAGGTCGGCGATCGGCTGCAGGAGGCCGAACTTGCCGGCGCGGTTCGGGCCGTAGCGAAGCTGCATCCGCCCCATCACCTTTCGCTCGATCAGCGTCAGGTAGGCGAAGAGGCCGAGCAGGATGTTGACGATCACGACCGCCTCGATCAGTGCGACCCACCAGGGCTCCTGGGGGGTCAAGCGGGAACCCCTTCCTCCGCCTTCGCCAGCTCGACGATGCCGCCGAGGCCGCTCGCGTGCTCGAGCGCGACGCGGGCGATGCCCGCGCGCAGGCGCCGGTTCACGCGCACCGGCAGCGTGATCGCGCTGCCGTTCGAGCCGATGGTGACGAGGTCGCCGGTGGCGATCTTGCGCCGCCGCGCGTCGTCGGCCGACAGCTCGAGCTGCGGCTGCGGCCGCTGGAACTGAAGCTCGGCGACCCGCTCGACGGCCGCGCCCGAGAAGAGCGGCTTGTACGCGACGAGGCGAACCTGGCTCGCGCGGCGAGGCTTTCCGCGCGGCTCGGGCAGCGCTGGGCGCTCGACGCGCTCCGGCGCTTCGGGATAGCCGCGCAGCGGCGCGCGCTCGCCGACCTCGCCGAACGCGAGCCCGCCGTAGACGCGCTCAGAGACCTCGGCGAAGACGGCTGCGGCGTACGGTGCCACGTCGACGCCGAACCGCGCCGCGAGCTCGGCGATCCACTCGAGCTCGTCGGGGCAGGGCGGCGTCACGGCTCGGCGCAGGCGCTGTAGCCGGCCCTCGAGGTTGACGAACGTGCCGTCTCGCTCGAGGTAGCCCGTGCCCGGCAGGACGAGGTCGGCCCAGCCGGCCGTGAGCCCGCCGAACATCGAGATCACGATCGTCGCCTCCGCCTGCTCCGCGAGCGCGCGGACGTTCTCGTCGGCGGCTGCCTCGTCGCCCGAGACAACGAGCAGGCCGATCGAATCCGCCGCTTCGCTCTCGTCGTCGCAGCAGGCGGCCCAGGCGTCCGCGACGCCGCGGCCGTTGGGCGTCTGGGGAAGGTAGAACGCGCCGCAGCCCTCGCGGGCGGCGAGGCCGAGCTTCTCCGCGAGCTTCGCGACAGTCGTGCCACCCCGCCCGCCCGGCCCGGACCAGACGAGGACGACCCTCTCGGCCTGCGCGACGGCCGGATCGTTCGCGTCGTCGACGATGCGCGCGCCGTTGCGGCGCGCGGCCTTGATCCAGAGGTCGACCACCGGTGCGCGCTCGACGACCGGCACGTCGCCGAGGACGACCACGACGTCCGCGTCGCGGATCGAGGAAAGCGGAAGCCGGTAGGCGTCGAGCCCGCCCGAGACCTCCTCCGGCAGCATCGCCTGGTGCGATTCGAGCCCCACACGCAGCAGCTTCCCGAGCGCGTACGCCTGCTCGACCGTCTCGGAGCCGGAGAGGACCGTCACGACGCGGCCGCGAGCGTCTCGCAAGAGCCGCTCCGCTTCGTCGATCGCCTGCTCCCACGACACCGCCTCGAGGCCGCGCCGGCGCACGCGCCGCAGCGGTTGCGCGAGCCGGTCCTCGGCGCGCAGGTGCGTGAACGCGAAACGGCCCTTGTCGCAGATCCAGCCCTCGTCGATCTCCGGGTGGTTGCGGGAGAGGATCCGCTTGACCTTCCCCTCGCGCACGGTCGCGTTGATGTTGCAGCCGACCGGGCAGAGACCGCAGACGGTCGGCACGTCGACGATCTCCCACGGCCTCCCCTCGAAGCGGTACTGCGTGGGCAGGAGCGCGCCGACCGGGCAGAGCTCCGTCACGTTGCCGGTGAAGGCGCCGGTGTACGGGAGGTCCTCGAAGGTCGTGATCACCGACAGCGCGCCGCGGTTGGCCGCGACGAGCTGGCCGTCCTCCGAGATTCCTTCGCTGAAGCGCGTGCAGCGGTAGCAGAGGATGCAGCGCTCCCGGTCGAGCGAGATGGTGGGCGAGATCGGGATCGGCTTCTCGAAGGTGAGCTTCTCGAAGCTCATCCGCGTATTGCCGGGGCCGTACCGGAAGGTGAGGTCCTGCAGCGGGCACTCGCCGCCCTTGTCGCAGACGGGGCAGTCGAGCGGGTGGTTGACGAGGATGAACTCGAGTGTCGCGTTCTGCCCCTCGGCTGCCTGCTGCGACGTGCGCGCCGTCTTCACGACCATTCCGTCTTGGGCGGTGAGCGTGCAGCCGGCCTGGAGCTTGGGGATCCCCTCCACCTCGACGAGGCACATCCGGCAGGCGCCCACGGGCTCGCCGAGCCGCGGCTCGTAGCAGAAGACGGGAATCTCGATCCCCGCCGCGAGCGCCGTCTCGACCAGTCCGGTTCCCTTCGGGACGTGGACCTCGCGCTCGTCGATCGTGACCCGGGCGAGCTCGGTGCTCATACGAGCGCCTCCTGCGGCACGCTCGTGTGCGCATGCTGGTCGGTCGGGGCGAACAGCCCCGCGAGCTGGGAGTCGCCGCCGAATGGGCAGCCGCCGTGCTCGAGGTGGGCGCGGAACTCGTCGCGGAACTTCGTCACGCAGCTCGCCACCGGCATCGCCGCCGAGTCGCCGAGCACGCAGAGGCACTTCCCGATGATCCGGTCGCAGATGTCGAGCGTCAGCTCGAGGTCGCGCTCGTGCGCCGTTCCGTCCTCGACGGCCCGCATCAGCTGGACGAGCCAGCGGGTGCCGACGCGACATGGGGTGCACTTGCCGCACGACTCGTGCATGTAGAACTGCGCGATCCGCAGCGCGAACTGGACGATGCACGTCCGCTCGTCGATCACGGTGACGACGCCCGAGCCGATGAAGTAGCCCTTCTTGCCGAGCGAATCTGCGTCGAGCGGTGTGTCGAGGTCGTCCGGCGTCATCACCGGGAACGACGATCCGCCCATCATCACGGCCTTGAGCGTGTGTCCGTCCGGGACTCCCCCGCCGATGTCGTAGATCAGATGCCGGGCCGTGATCCCGTGCGGCGCTTCGTAGACGCCGGGCCGCGCGACGTTGCCGGAGAGACAGAAGAGACGCGTGCCGGTCGAGTCGGGCGGGGCGCCGATCTTCGCGTACTCCTCCGGGCCGACTGCGAGGACTGCCGGGACGGTCGCGATCGACTCGACGTTGTTGATCAGCGTCGGCGACGCGTAGAGGCCGGAGATCGCGGGGAAGGGCGGCTTCGAGCGCGGCTGCCCGCGCTTGCCCTCGAGCGACTCGAGCAGACCGGTCTCCTCACCGCAGATGTACGCGCCGGCGCCTCGATGGACGACGATCTCGACCTGGCCCAGGATGCCCGCCGCCCGCGCCTCGTCGATCGCGCCCTGCAGCGACTCGTACTCGGCGGCGTATTCGCCGCGGATGTAGATGTAGACGTGCTTCGACTGGATCGCGTGCGCCGCGATGAGGCAGCCCTCGATCAGCCGATGCGGAACCTTGAGCATGATCTCGCGGTCCTTGAACGTCCCCGGCTCGGACTCGTCCGCGTTGACGGTGATGTAGATCGGCTTCGCGATCTTGTCGGGCGTGGGGATGAAGCTCGCCTTGCGCCCCGTCGGGAAGAACGCGCCGCCGCGGCCGCGGAGGTTCGAGGCGATCACCTCCTGGATGACCGCCTGCGGATCCTGTGCACGTGCCTGCTCGAGTTGCGCATAGCCCCCGACCGCGCGGTACGCGTCGAGGCTGCGCAGCGGCTCTCCCTCGTAGCCGGCGAGGACGAGTGCCGGGCCCTCGGCGACCTCGACCCTCGTCTCAGCCATCGTTCCGCTCCGGCGCCGGCAGAGCCGCCACCTCCGCTTCTCTGCGTGCTCCGTCCAGCCTACGCACGTAGCTCCTCGACGATCGCGGGAACATCGTCCGGGCCCACCGACTGCCGGTAGCGGTGGTCGACGGCGACGAGGGTCGGTGTCGAGCAGCCGCCGAGACACTCGACGGCGCGCAGCGTGATCTCGCCGTCCGGCGTCGTCTCGCCGGGCCCGACGCCGAGCTCGCGCTCGAACGCCTCGAGCACCGCCTGCGCGTCGACGAGCGCACAGCAGACGTTCGTGCAGACCTCGATCGTGTGCTGCCCCACCGGCTCCAGGTGGAACATGTCGTAGAAGCTCGCGACCGAGAAGCAGTAGGCCGGCGTCAGCTCGAGCGCGTCCGCGACCTCCTCGAGCGCCTCCCGCGACAGCCAGCCGTGCCGCTCCTGCGCGAGCCGCAGTGCCGGCAGGATCGCCGAGCGCGTTCCTTCCGGGTACCGCGTCCGCACCTCCTGGATCTCGTCGTACAGCGAGCTCATCGGTCCGTGTCTCCCATGACGGCATCGAGCGATCCGACGACCGCGATCAGGTCGGCGACGAGGGCATGGTGGAGGCAGGTCGCCGTCGCCTCGAGCGCGACGAACGACGGCGCGCGGAAGTGGATGCGCCACGGTTTCGGGCCGCCGTCCGAGACGAGGTAGCAGCCCGACTCGCCGCGCGGCGACTCGACCGCGACGTAGATCTCGCCCTCCGGCACGCGGAACCCTTCGGTGACGATCTTGAAGTGGTGGATGAGGGACTCCATCGAGGTGTGGAGCTCCTCGCGCGGCGGCAGCACGACCTTGCGGTCGTCCGCGATCCACGGCGCCCCCTCCATCCGCTCGAGCCGGTCGAGGCACTGGCGGACGATCTGGTTCGACTCCGCCATCTCGTCCATCCGCACGCGGTAGCGGTCGTAGACGTCGCCGTTCGGATAGACCGGCACGCGGAAGTCGACCTGCTCGTAGTTGAGGTACGGCTGGTCGCGGCGGAGATCCCAGTCGACGCCCGAGGCGCGCAGGTTCGGGCCGGTCTGCCCGAGCGCGATCGCGTCCTGCGCCGAGAGGACGCCGATCCCGCGCGTTCGCTCGAGCCAGATCTGGTTCCGGTCGAGGATTCCCTTGTAGTCGTCGAGCGCGTGCGGCATCCACTCGACGAACTTGCGGCACTCCGGGAAGAAGCCCTGCGGGATGTCCTCGGCGAGACCGCCGACCTGGAAGTAGCGGGTGTGCATGCGCTGCCCCGTGACGAGCTCGAACAGGTCGAGGATCGTCTCCCGCTCGCGGAAGCAGTACCAGAACATCGAGATCGCCCCGAGCTCGAGCGCGGACGTGCCGAGGAAGACGAGATGCGAGTGGATCCGGTTGAGCTCGCACAGGAGCATCCGCATCCAGCTCGCCTTGGCGGGCGTCTCGAGCTCGAGCAGCTGCTCGACGGCGAGCACGAAGACGAGCTCGTTGTTCTGGTAGCCGACGTAGTCGATCCGCTCGGGGAAGGTGACGCACTTCCAGTACGTCTTCGACTCCATCGACTTCTCGAAGCCCGTGTGGAGGTAGCCGATCACGGCCGAGACGCCGACGACCTCCTCGCCGTGCAGGTCGACGATCAGCCGCAGGACGCCGTGGGTGGACGGGTGGTTCGGGCCGAAGTTGACCTGGAGCACGTCCTCGCTCGAGCGCAGCTCCTCGGGGACGTCGAGGATCGTCGGCACGCGCGATGGGATCCGCGAGCCGTCGTATTGCGTTGCCGGTGGCGTAGCGGTCGCGCTCATTGCTCGTCCGTGAAGCGGACCGGCTCGCCGCCGATCGGGTAGTCCTTGCGCAGCGGGTGGCCCTCCCAGTCCTCGGGCATGAGGAGCCGCTCGAGGTTCGGGTGGCCGTCGAAGACGATCCCCATCAGGTCGAACTGCTCGCGCTCGTGCCAGTCGCAGGTCGGCCAGACCGAGATGACGCTCGGCACGTGCTCGCCCTCGTCGACCCAGCACTGGAGCCGGGCGCGCGGCGCGCCCTGCCGCAGCGCGAGCAGGTGGTAGCTGATCGAGAAGCGCTTCGGCTTGATCTCGGGCAGCGTCTGGAGCCCCTGGGTCATCGGATGCATGAGGTCGCGCCCGCTCGCCGTGCCGATGTAGCCCGAGACGCCCTTGCCTCCCCAGCCGAGGTAGTCGGTCGCGACGACGTCGACGCACATGTCGAAGCCGAGCTCGTCGCGCGCGTGCTCGCACGCCTCGCGGATGCGCTGCGTCTCGACCGTGACCGTCGTCATCTCGGGCCCGTCGCGATGCGCGACGTGGCCGGGCACGCGCGTCCAGTCGGTCACGTCGCCACTCCGTTGCGCTCGTACGCCGGCGGCACGCCGGCCTGGTGCGCCTCGTGCAGGCGGATGATCCCCTCCATCAACGCCTCGGGCCGCGGCGGGCAGAAGGGGATGTAGATGTCGACGGGGACGATCCGGTCGACGCCCTGGAGGATGGTGTAGTTGTTGAACATCCCGCCCGAGCTCGCGCAGACGCCCATCGCGATCACCCACTTCGGCTCGAGCATCTGGTCGTAGATCTGGCGCAGCGGCTCGCGCCATCTTGTGCGCGACCCGGCCCGAGACGATGAGCAGGTCGGCCTGGCGCGGCGACGAGCGGAACGCCTCCATCCCGAAGCGCGCGAGGTCGTAGCGCGAGCCGACGATCGACATCATCTCGATCGCGCAGCAGGCGAGCCCGAACGTGTCCGGCCACATCGACTTCGTCTGCGCCCAGCGCACGGCCTTGGAGAGCGTCGTCAGCCCGAGCGCGCGCTCGAGCTCCTCGGCGCCCAGCTCCTCCTCGAACCGCGACGGCCCCTTCGTCGGCCAGAGGAGCCGCTCCGACTGGAGCCCGTAGTCGCGCAGGCGCGTGGGCTTGTCAGCCACTGGCCGCTCACCAGTTGAGGGCGCCCTTGCGCCAGACGTAGACGTAGGCGACGAGCAGGATGAGGACGAAGAAGGCGAGCTCCGCGAAGCCGAACCAGCCGAGCGCGTGGAGCTGCACCGCGAGCGGGTAGAGGAAGACGATCTCGATGTCGAAGACGATGAAGAGCATCGCCGTCAGGTAGAAGCTGACGCTGAAGCGCTGCTGCGGCAGCGGCCCCGTCGAGACGCCCGACTCGAACGGCACCGTGCGCGCGCGCGTCCGGCGCGCGGGCCGCTGCGAGAACGTGAACGACATCCACATCATCGAGGCTGGGATGACGAGCGCGAGCACGCCGTAGATCAGGAATGGCAACCAGCTGTGCGAGCATCTACTTCGCGCGTCTCCCTTACCCGTTCGGGAACCCGAAGCACTCACCGAATCGGTGACGTTATCAATGTCGCCAGGGCCGCACTTGCGGGTACCGAATCCCCGTAGCCGTGCCTGCAGCGGCTGTTACAAAGTGCCGGCTTCCGCGGGGCCGGCGCGACCGGGTGACCGCGAGCCACGTTGCTACGATGAGACACGGATGGAGATCCAGGAGCGCACCGAGAGCATCGTCTCGCTGACGCCTGCGGCGGCGGCGAAGATCCGCGACCTGATGGCAACCGAGGAGGAAGTCTCGGTGCTGCGGGTCGCGATCGAGGGCGGCGGCTGCTCCGGGTTCCAGTACGGCCTCGGCTTCGACCGCGGTGCCCAGGAGGGCGACCACGAGTTCGAGTGCGAGGGCGTCACCGTCGTCGTCGATCCCTTCAGCGCGCCGTACCTCCTGGGCGCTCAGGTCGACTACCTCGAGACGATCCAGGAGTCCGGGTTCAAGATCGAGAACCCGAACGCCGTCGCCTCGTGCGGTTGCGGCCACTCCTTCCAGGTTGCCGAGGGCGAGGCGCCCGAGGACGCAGCCGGCGGTTGCGGCTCTGCTTGCTCGCACT
>CAWEJU010000012.1:0-85968 GCA_963809465.1 uncultured Actinomycetes bacterium
GGCCTGAGCGAGCGGTGCGCCCTTCTCCCCTCGATCTGCCTCACCCGCTCCCCCGCCGCGCTGCGCTACATCGACGAAAACGTGCCGGGGATCGAGGTTCCGCACGAGCTGATCGAGCGCTGCGAACGTGCGCCGGACCCGGAGGCGGAGTGCTTCGAGGTCGCGTTCGAGCTCGCCGCGCACGCGCGCTCCCTGCCGGGAGTCGCCGGCCTCCACCTGATCAGCTTCCGCCGCGAGGCGGGCATCGCCCGGCTCTGCGAGCGTCTCGGCATACCACCCCGCGCGGAAAGGGAGACGAGTGGATACCGTCGTCCAGTCGCCGTCTAGGACGGTCGTCATCGGGCCGGAGCAGCCGTTCTGCGTGATCGGCGAGCGGATCAACCCAACGGGGCGGAAGGCGTTCCAGGCGCAGCTGCAGGCAGGCGACCTCTCGCAGCTCGAGACGGACGTCGCGCAGCAGGTCGCGGGCGGTGCGGACCTGCTCGACGTCAACGTCGGCGACCCGCTCGCCGACGAGGTCGACCTGATGGGCAAGGCGATCCCGCTCGTACAGGGCCTCTGCGACCTGCCGCTCTGCATCGACTCCTCGGTGATCGAGGCGCTCGAGGCGGGGCTCTCCGCCTACCAGGGCAAGGCGCTCGTCAACTCGGTCACGGGTGAGGACGAGCGGCTCGAGGCGATCCTGCCGCTCGTGGCGAAGCACGGCGCCGCGGTGATCGGCCTCGCGAACGCGGAGGACATCCCGATGGAGCCGGACCGGCGCGTCGAGATCGCGAAGAAGATCGTCTCCGCCGCCGGCGACCACGGGATCCCGCCGGAGGACGTGGTGATCGACCCGCTCGCAATGCCCGTCGGCGCGGAGCCCCGGGCCGTGAACCTCTTCGTCGAGACGCTTCACCTGCTGCGCGACGAGCTCGGCGTGAACACCACCTGCGGCGCCGGAAACACGTCCTTCGGCCTGCCCGGGCGCCACACCCTCGGAGCGGCCTTCCTCGCCGTCGCGCAGAGCCACGGCCTCACCAGCGCGATCATGGATTCGCGTCGACCGGAGATGGTGGACGCGGTGCGCGCGACCGACTTCCTCCTCGGCCGCGACGAGTGGGGGGCGGCCTGGATCCGCGTGTACCGCGAGAGGCAGGCAGCATCGACGCCATGAGCGCGGTCGTGGACCTTCCGGAGGAGCAGCACCCCGACCGCGTCCGCCTGCGCTTCCTCCAGTCGGGCGAGGATCGCGCCGTCAAGGAGGCGCGCGTGCTCGCGGGCACGACCATCTTCGACGCGGCGAGCTGGAACGGCGTCGCCATCGACTCGACGTGCGGCGGCCACGGCACCTGCAAGAAGTGCAAGGTCAAGGTCGTCTCCGGGGCGGCGCCGGTCAGTGCGGTCGATCCGCGCGCATTCACGGTCGAGGAGCTGAAGAACGGCTGGCGTCTCGCGTGCCGCGCCGAACGGCGCAGGACGACATGACGATCGAGGTGCCGCCGCTCCAGACACGGCCGAAGGCCGCGCTCGCCGGCGTCGGTCGCCACGTGATCCTGCGGCCGGCCGTCCAGAAGCGCTACGTCGAGCTCGAGGAGCCGACGCTCGACGACCAGCGCTCGGACCTCGAGCGCCTCCTCGATGCGATGGACGACGTCGAGCCGCGGGTCCCGCTCGAGGTCGTGCGCGCGCTCGGCGGTGTGCTTCGCGCCTCGAACTGGAAGGTGACCGCCGTCCTCGCCGACGACCTGCTGATCGACGCGGAAGAGGGCGACACGAGCGGCAGCCGCCACGCGATCGCCTTCGACCTGGGCACCACGACGGTTGTCGCGACGCTGCTCGACCTCGAGACGGGACTGCCCAAGGCGGTCCGCTCGATCCTCAACGCGCAGCAGCCGTTCGGCGCGGACGTGATCTCCCGGATCTCGGCGATCATGATGGAAGACGACGCGCTCGAGCGGCTGCAGCAGCACGCGCACGAGACGCTCCAGCAGCTCACCGGGGAGGTGTGCGCAGAAGCGGACGTCGATCCGGCCGACGTCTACGAGATCGTCGTCACCGGCAACCAGACGATGATCCAGATCGCGCTCGGCATCGACCCCGAGCCGCTGTCGATGGCGCCCTTCACCGTCGTGACGCGGAGCATGCCGGAGGCGACGGCGACCGACTTCGGCGTTGCCGTCCATCCGCGCGCTCCCGCCGTCACGTTCCCCGCGCTCGGGGCGTACGTCGGTCCCGACATCGTCGCCGGCATCCTTGCGACTGGAATCACGCTCGACCGTCGTGTGCGTCTCTTCATCGACGTCGGCACGAACTCGGAGATCGTGCTCGGCTCCTCCGCGAGGACGCTCGCGACCGCCGCCCCGGCCGGACCTGCGTTCGAGGCGGCGCAGATTCGCTGCGGCATGCGCGCCGCCGACGGCGCGATCGAGGGAGTGAAGATCGTCGACGGAGAGGTAGAGCTGACGGTCATCGGCGACGTCGCGCCCCTCGGCCTGTGCGGCTCGGGGCTCGTCGACGCGGTCGCGGAGCTGGTCGGCGCCGGGATGCTCGACCACTCCGGGCGCTTCATCCTCGACACGTCGGAGCGCTTCGGCAAGATCGGCGAGGAGAACGTCTTCTATCTCAGCGGCGACGTCTACCTCTCGCAGCGCGACGTACGCGAGCTGCAGTTTGCGAAGGCGTCGATCGCCACCGGCTGGAACCTCCTCTGCCGCGACCTCGCCATCGAGCCGGGGGAGATCGCGCAGGTGCTCCTCGGCGGCTCGTTCGGCTCGTACCTCAGCGCGGCGAGCGCGGTCAAGATCGGCCTCGTGCCGAAGCTGCCGCTGACGCGCATCGTCTCGGCCGGAAACGTCGCCGGCGAGGGCGCGAAGATCGCCGCTCTCTCGGTGACCGAGCGCGCCGCCGCGAAGGCCGTGCTCGACGAGGTCGAGTACGTAGAGCTCTCGGGCCGCGCCGACTTCAACGACCTGTTCGTCGACCAGCTCGCCTTCCCGGGATGACGCGGGTTGTCGTCTCCTGCGGCGCGCTCGCGCTACACGTGAAGCAGATCGCAGCCCGGCGCGGCTGGGACGTCGAGGTGCGGCCGGTTCCGCCGGAGCTGCACAACCGGCCGGAGCGCATCCGCGCCGCAGTCGACGAAGCGGCCGCCGGCGACGAGGTCGTCGTCGCCTACGCTCACTGCGGCGCGGATCTCGACGGCCACCGGCGTCTCGCGGGCGCGCACTGCTACGAGGTCTACGGCGCCGAGCACGAGCCGGGCGTCTACTTCCTCACCGACTTCCTCGTGCGCAGCTTCGACCGCGTCGTCTGGCGCGGGCTCGGCCTCGACCGGCACCCGGAGCTGCGTGACGACTACTTCCGCCATTACGTGAAGGCGGTCTGGCTCGCCCAGGAGCCGACCCCGGAGCTGCGGGCCGCCGCCGAGCACGCTGCCGCCCGCCTGCGCCTACCTCTCGAAATCAGGGAGACCGGCGTGGGAGGATTGGAGCGAGAGCTGGAGAGACTGCTGTGCTGATCAACGACTTGCCCCGCTACGAGATCCTCGACGAGTCCGCGCTCGCGGAGCTCGAGCGCGGCTGGCGGAGGATCGTCAGCGAGCTCGGGATCGAGTTCCTGCACCCCGAGGCTCTGGAGGTCTTCGAGAAAGCCGGCCAGAACGTCGAGGGCGAGCTCGTCCGCTTCGACCCCGACTGGATCCTCGAGCAGGTCGCGAAGGCGCCGCCGGAGTTCGACCTCCAGGCGCGCAATCCCGAGCGCACCGTCCACATCGGGGGCAACCACATGGTCTTCTCCGCCGTCTACGGCTGCCCCTTCGTGCGCGAGGGCGCCGAGCGCCGAGACGCGACGTACGACGACTTCCAGAACCTCGTCAAGCTCGCGCAGTCGTTCCCGCAGCTCGACTCCCCCGGCGGGACGATCTGCGAGCCGAACGACAAGCCGCTCGATTCGCGGCACCTCGACATGGTCTTCGCGCTCCTGACCCTCTCGGACAAGCCCTTCATGGGCTCGGTCACCTCCGGCCCGAACGCCGTGGACACGATCGCCATGGCGGAGATGGTCTTCGGCAAGGAGTCGCTCGAGCAGACGCCGGCGATCATCTCGCTGATCAACGTCAACTCCCCGCTCCGCTACGACGACCGGATGCTCTCGGCGCTCCTCGAGTACGCGAAGGCGGGGCAGGCGACCGTGATCACGCCGTTCCTGCTCATGGGCGCGATGTCGCCGGTCTCGATCGCGGCGACGCTCGCGCAGCAGGTCGGGGAGGCGCTCGCCGGGATCGCCCTCGTGCAGACGATCCGCCCCGGCTGCCCCGTTGTGTTCGGCTCCTTCCTCTCGAACACCGACATGCAGTCGGGCTCGCCGAGCTTCGGCACGCCGGAGTCGGCCGTCGGCCTCCTCTGCACCGGCCAGATCGCGCGCCACTACAACCTGCCCTTCCGCGGTGGCGGGGCGCTCACTTCCTCGCAGGTCGTCGACGCGCAGGCGGGCTACGAGTCGATGATGTCGCTCTGGCCCACGTTCCTCGCCGGCACGAACTTCGTCATGCACTCCGCCGGCTGGCTCGAGTCGGCTCTCGTCTCCTGTTACGAGAAGTTCGTGGTCGACGTCGAGCAGCTCCGGATGCTGCACGCGGCGTTCGCGCCGCTCACGATCGACGAGGAGACGCTGGCCTACTCGGCGCATCAGGAAGTCGGGCAAGGCGGGCACTTCCTCGGCGCCGCGCACACGCTCGAACGCTTCCGGGAGTGCTTCTATCGCCCCCTCGTCTCCTCGACCGAGAACTTCGAGCGCTGGAACCGCAACGGCGCCCACGATACGGCCGACCGAGCATCCGAGATCTGGAAGAAGACGCTCGAGGAGTACGAGAAGCCGCCGATCGACGCCGAGCTGGAGGCGGAGCTGATGGCGTTCGTCGACCGGCGCCGGATGGAGCTGGGCGACTGATGGCGACCGTCCGCGATGTGATGTCGGCGAATCTGCTCGCCGTCGACGCGACGATCCTCCTCACCGAGGCTGCCGGCCGGATGCACGAGCGCGGGGTCGGCGCGGCGCTCGTCATGAACGGAGAGCACCTCTCCGGGATCCTCACCGAGCGCGACGTGCTGCGCGCCGTGGCGACCGGCGGCGTCGAGGGAACGAAGGTCGGTGCGTGGATGACGCACGATCCGGAGACGGTGGGGCCGGGGCACCCGCCCGGCGAGGCGGCCGCGATCATGCTGCGCGGAGGCTTCCGGCACCTCCCCGTCCTCGAGGGCGGGACGCCGATCGGCATCGTCTCGATCCGCGACCTCATGCGCGTCGCAGTCGACGTCTGATGTTCATCGCCGGCGAATGGACGGCCGCCCGGTCGGGGGAGACGTTCATCGCGCATTCGCCCGCCACGGGCGAAGCGATCGCCCAGGTGCCTGAGGGCGACCGCGAGGACGCACAGCGCGCGATCGGCGCCGCCAACAGGGCCGCCGAGGGCTGGGCGCGCGCGGGCGCGTTCGAGCGGGCCGCGGCGATGCACCGCGTCGCCGACGAGGTGGAGCGGCGCCGCGAGAGCCTCGAGCACACGCTGACGCTCGACCAGGGCAAGCCGCTCGCCGAGTCGCGCGACGAGGTCGAGGAGCTCGTCCAGTACTGGCGCAACGCGGCCGAGGACGCGAAGCGGCTGGAGGGACGCGTCCCCAACTCGATCTCCGGCGACAAGCGCATTCTCCTCCTGCGGCGGCCGCGCGGGGTCATCGGCGTGATCACGCCCTGGAACTGGCCGTACACGATGCCGGCCGAGCTGATCGCCCCGGCGCTCGCGTGCGGGAACACCGTGGTCTGGACGCCCGCGTCCACGACCGCCGTCGCCGGTATCGCCCTCGCGGAGTGCGTGGCCGAAGCCGATCTGCCGCCGGGCGTCTTCAACCTGGTCACCGGCCCGGGCTCGGTCGTGGGCGACGAGATCGCGCGCAACCCGGGCACGCACGGCGTCGGCTTCATCGGCTCGACCGAGACAGGACGCCGTGTCGCCGAGGCGGCCGCGGGGAAGGCCGCGGTGCTCGAGCTCGGCGGGAACGGCCCCGTGGTCGTCCTCGACGACGCCGACCTCGACCTCGCCGCCCAGGCGACCGTCGCGGCGTGCTTTCTCTGCGCGGGCCAGAGCTGCACGGCCGGCGAGCGCCTGCTCGTCCACCGCGACGTGCGGGAGGAGTTCGTGGCGAAGCTCGCGCAGCTCGTCGTGGAGCGCGTCCTGCTCGGAGACCCATTCGCCGAGGCGACGACGATGGGCCCGCTCAACAACGAGGGCGTGGCGGCGAAGATGGACGAGCACGTCGCCGACGCCCTCGAACGAGGAGCCCAGGCCGTGCACGGCGGAGAGCGGGCAGCCGGGTTCCCCACCGACCTCTACTGGCAGCCGACCATCCTCGACGGCGTCCCGCCCGACGCGCTTGTCGCCACCGAGGAGACCTTCGGCCCGGTCGCTCCCGTCGTCGCCATCGACTCGCTCGACCAGGCGATCGAGCTCGCGAACGCGTCGCCGTACGGGCTCCTGTCGGCCATCTTCACCCGCGACCTGGCCAGGGGCCTGCGCTACGCCGACGAGGTGCGGACCGGCTGGGTGAACGTCAACGAGTCGTCCAACTACTGGGAGACGCACCTGCCCTTCGGCGGCCGCGCCGGCAGCGCCAGCGGCATCGGGCGCGTCGGCGGCTCTGCGCCGATGGAAGCCTTCACGGAGCTGCAGACCGTGGTGATCGCGTGACCATAGGCACGCGATCACCGGGGAGGGGGACTCGGGGAAACCGAGAGGTTCCCCCTTGCGTCGATCGCGTGACCTGGGACTACGTGATCGTGGGCGGTGGCTCCGCCGGCTGCGCGCTCGCGGCGCGGCTGACCGAGGACGCCTCCACTCGCGTGCTCGTGCTGGAGGCAGGGCGTCCCGACCACCTCTGGGACCCGTTCATCCACATGCCGGCGGCGCTCTCGTTCCCCATCGGGAACCCCCGTTACGACTGGATGTACCGCTCCGAGCCGGAGCCGCACATGAACGGCCGCCGCATCTACCACGCTCGCGGCAAGGTGCTCGGCGGCTCGAGCTCGGTCAACGGGATGATCTTCCAGCGCGGCAACCCGCTCGACTACGAGCGGTGGGGCCTCGAGGAGTGGGACTACGCGCACTGCCTCCCGTACTTCAAGAAGATGGAGACCTGCCTGGCCGGCACCGACGAGTGGCGCGGCGGCGACGGGCCGATCGTGCTCGAGCGTGGGCCGGCGTCCTCTCCCCTCTTCGCGGCCTTCTTCGAGGCGGTGCAGCAGGCCGGATACGAGCTGACCGAGGACGTCAACGGCTACCGGCAGGAGGGCTTCGCCGCGTTCGACCGCACGATCCATCGCGGACGGCGCATGAGCGCTGCGCGCGCGTACCTGCACCCGGCCATGGGCCGCCCGAACCTCGAGGTCCGCTGCCGGACGCTCGTCGACCGCGTCGTCTTCGAGCGCTCGCGCGCAGTCGGCGTGGCGCTCGACAACGGCGATGTCGTGCGCGCCGGCGAGGTGATCCTCTGCGGCGGCGCGATCAACTCGCCCCAGCTTCTGCAGCTCTCCGGAGTCGGCGTTGCACACGAGTTGGAGGCAATCGATATATCAGTTGTCCACGACCTACCCGCAGTCGGCGAGAACCTCCAGGACCACCTCGAGGTCTATGTGCAGCACGCCTGCACGCAGCCGGTGTCGGTGCAGCCGGCGCTGAAGAAGTGGCGTCGGCCGGAGATCGGCGCCCGCTGGCTCTTCCTGCGCAGCGGGCCCGGCGCTACGAACCACTTCGAGGCCGGCGGCTTCGTCAGGTCGAACGGCGAGGTCGCCTACCCCAACCTCATGTTCCACTTCCTGCCGCTCGCGATCCGCTACGACGGGTCGGCGCCGAAGGGCGGCCACGGCTACCAGGTGCACGTCGGGCCCATGTACTCCGACGTGCGCGGCTCCGTGAAGGTCAAGAACGCCGACCCGCGGACGCACCCGGCGCTGCGCTTCAACTACCTGTCCACCGCGAACGACCGCCGCGAGTGGGTGGAGGCGATCCACGTCGCGCGCTCGATCCTCGAGCAGCCTGCCTTCGCTCAGTACGACGGAGGAGAGACGTCGCCGGGTCCGGCTGTGCAGAGCGACGAGGAGATCCTCGACTGGGTCGCTCGCGACGCCGAGACGGCGCTGCATCCCTCGTGCACGTGCGCCATGGGGACGGTCGTCGACCCGGCGACGATGCGCGTCTACGGTCTCGACGGGATCCGCGTCGTCGACGCCTCCGTTTTCCCCTCCGTCCCGAACGGGAACATCTACGCGCCCGTGATGATGGTGGCCGAGAAGGCGGCCGACCTGATCCGCGGGGTCACGCCCCTCGAGCCCCTGCGTCTCGACTTCTACCGCCATGCTGAACGAGCTACGAGTCGATGAGCTCCTCGCCGCGATCGGCGAGCGGACGCCCGCACCGGCGAGCGGTGCGGCGACCGCGCTGACCGCCGCGCTGGCGGCCGCCCTCGCCGAGCTCTCCTTCCGCTACGCCGACGACGACGCAGGCGCCGAGCGGGCGCGCTCTCTCGCAGCCGAGCTCGTCCAGCTCGGCGACGCGGATGCGGAGGCGTACGCCGCCTTCATGGCCGACCGGAACGAGGAGACGCGCGCCGAGACCATCCGCATCCCGGAGGAGATCGCCCGGCTCGCCGACGAGGTCGCAGCGCTAGCGCAGCGCGCGGAGGACCGGCTCGGCACGAGCGTCGCCGGGGACGCGAGGGCCTCGACCGAGCTGGGCCGCGCGGCGGCCGCGGTGGCCCGCGGAATCGCGCAGCTCAATCGCGCGGAATCGTGAGCTCGCGACCGACGTAGAAGCCGGAGACCTCCTCCAGCACGTAGGGCGCCATCGCCCGCCGCCGCTCCGACTCCACGTCCGAGAGGCGATACCGGTCACGCGACTCGACCGAGTCCCAGAGGGAGACACCGACCACCTCGTTTCCGTCCGGCGAGACGAGCTCGTACGCCTTGAGCATCCCCGCGGGGAACTCGCGCGGCCGCCACGAACGGCTGAACTCCTCGCGAGTGCCCGGCTTCAGCTTCCGCGTCGTGATCCAGACATACGCACCGTCGAGCTCCATGCTGCGCAGTCTGGCAGAGAGACCAGAAACGCCAAAGCCCGCGAACCGCTTGCGCAGTCCCCGGGCTTTGACGCTGCGTAACCTCTCACATCGAGCAGGGCTCGTCAAGTGGGAACCGTCGATGAGTTTCGGCCGTCGCGGCGGTCGTAGCTGCGACACCCACCTCAGGAGGCTCGAATGTCCACCGTGAGCTCGAAGCTCGACATCAGCAAGGTCGGCCGCGTCTGCGTGACCGTCGCCGACACGGACCGGGCGATCGACTTCTACGTCGGCACGCTCGGATTCGAGAAGGTCGTCGACACGCCGATGGGACCGGACATGCGCTGGGTCGAGGTCGCCATCTCGGGCGCAGAGACGACGATCGCGCTCGCCCCGCCGCCGCCCGGCCAGGACGCCGGCGGCAGCCAGACCGGCATCTGCCTCGACACGAGCGACGTCGACGGCGCCCACGCCGCGCTGAAGGCGGCGAGCGCCGACGTCGACGCCGAGGTCACCCGCTGGGGCGGCCCGGTGCCGCCGATGTTCTGGCTCCGCGACCCGGACGGCAACTCGCTGATCGTCGTGCAGCCGTCGAGCTGAGCGCGACGCTCGATCTGCGTGCGATCGATTTCCTGGCGCGTCTCCGGCTGCGGACGGGGGCGCGCCTCGTCCGCGCGCCGCGCGAGCTGTGGGAGCTGCTCGACCTCTGCGGGCTACTCGAGGTGGTCGGGCAGCCCGAACAGCGGGAACAGGCGCGGCGTGTCGAGGAAGAACGTCAACTCGACGATCCGGCCCTCTGACACCTCCGGGACGATGACCGACCACGGCTCGTAGCCGCCGGCGTCCGACGGCTTGTACTGGCCCCAGGCCGGCATTCCGTTGACGAGGCCGACCGGGACGAGCTTCGAGCCCTTGCAGCCGATTCCCGCCCCGAACCACCAGGCGAAGATGTCGTCGCGCCCCCGCAGCCAGAGGCTGTACGGCGGCATGGACTGGATCGCATCCTCGTGCAGAAGCGTGATGAGCCGATCGATGTCGTACGCCTCGAACGCCGAGACGTAGCGGTCGAGGAGCGCCCGGGCGTCCGCGTCGAGCTCGGACGGCGTGCCGAGGTCCGCGTTGGCAAGCGTCGCCCGCGCCCGCTGCAGCGCGCTGTTGACCGAGGCGACGCTCGTCTCGAGCAGCTCCGCAGCCTCCGACGCCTGCCAGCGCAGCACCTCGCAGAGGATGAGCGCAGCGCGCTGTCTCGGCGGCAGGTGCTGCAGCGCGGCGACGAAGGCGAGCCGCAGCGTCTCGCGCTGCTCCGCGAGCTCGTCCGGCGTCGGCAGCGGCGTGATCCAGGTGACCTCCGGCAGCTCCGCGAGGTTCTCGAACAGCGGCTCCTGCGCCGGCCCGAGGTCCATGGGCCGCGCCCGCCGCTCGCGCCCCGCCAGCGCGTCGAAGCAGACGTTCGTGGCGATGCGGTACAGCCACGACTTCAGTGCGGAGCGGCCCTCGAACCGGTCGAGCGAGCGCCACGCCCGCAGCATCGTCTCCTGCACCGCGTCCTCGGCGTCGAAGGCGGAGCCGAGCATGCGGTAGCAGTAGCCGGTCAGCTCACGGCGGTACTGGTCGAGCTCGGCGGCTGCTAGCTGGACGGTCGCCACGAACTGGATCCTACGCAAGCGGCTCGAGGTCGAGCCAGGTCGCGAGGTCCTCGATCTCCTCGCGGACGGCCGCCTGCATCGCGCGGCTGAAGGTCACGTCCTCGTGGATCGCGTTCACGCGCAGCACCGAGGCTTTGCGGTTGGTGGCGGCGTCGAGCTTCCCGACGAGCCGGTCGCCGTGGAGGATCGGCAGCGCGAAGTAGCCCCAGCGGCGCTTCGCGGCCGGCTTGTACATCTCGAGCCCGTACTCGAAGTCGAACAGCTCCTCGCTTCGGACGCGATCGTGGACGAGCCGGTCGAACGGGGACAGCAGCGCGGTCCTCCCCTCGAAGTCGCCGTCGAGATAGCTCGGGTCGACACGCCATTCACCCTTCACGCCCTCGACGACGGCCTGCTCGCCGGCCTCGCCGACGTGGATCGGCTCCATCGGCATCTTCCGCGCCCGTGCTCGCGCGATGCCGAGCGCTGCGAGCCGCCGCTCGTCCTTGCGCCGCTCCGCCTCCTCGACCGATGGAATCTCGAGGCCGCCCGGGTAGACACGTCCGGCGAGATCCCACAGGCGCTCTCGCCCGACCCGGCCGGCGATCGCGATCTCGCCACGCGACTGCATGAATTCGAGCATCTGCGTGACGTTGCGGTTGTTCGTCCAGCCGCTCGACTCCCAGGGCACGACGCACGTGTCCGGGATGTCGCGGGAGGCGAGCGGCCCCGACCGCTCGAGCAGATCGAGGATGTCCCGCCGGAACGTGTCGTTGTCGCGCAGCCACCGGCGTGAGGTGTCGTAGCTCGGGCGCTCCGCCGCGCCGGCGAGGTAGAGGCCGAGGTCGGCCATCGGCCGGACGAGCGCGTCGAACTCGAACAGCGTCCGCTCCTGCTCGAGCGCCTGCCTCAGGTGCTCGGGCCGGTACGAGGAGCCGAGCCGGCCCCAGGCGACGAGGTCGGCGCTCGGCGCAACCGCCGCCGTCGGGTCGACCTGCAGGAGCGTCAGCCGCTCGACGACGGCGAGCAGGTCCTTCGGATGCGGAGCGTCGAGCAGCTGGGCGCGCACAGCGATCCGCCGCGCCTGCTTCTTCGTCAACCGCTGCACCGGCCCGAGGCTAGATCAAGCGGGTTGCGATCAGTTGTCTCGTCCGACCCGGCGAGTTACGTTCGCTTCCTACGGGACGACGCCTGTCCCCGAGTCCGGCCAACGACAGGGGAGGACGAGCATGAGCAGCCCCGAAGCAGGAACGCCCGGGCCTGTCCGCATCTCCGAGGACGAGAAGATGTTGCACCGCCTCGGCTACGCCCAGGAGCTCTTCAGGGCGATGGGGGGGTTCCAGAACTTCGCGATCAGCTTCACAATCATCTCCATCCTCGCGGGTTGCCTGACCTCGTACTACATCGCGTTCGAGAGCGGCGGCCCGATCGCCGTCACGTGGGGCTGGCTGCTCATCGGCCTGATGGCCACGATCATCGCTCTGGCGATGGCGGAAATCGCGTCGTCGTTCCCGACCGCGGGCGGGCTCTACTACTGGGCGTCGAAGCTCGGCAGCCCGGGCTGGGGCTGGGCGACCGGCTGGTTCAACCTGATCGGGCAGATCGCCGTCACGGCGGCGATCGGCTACGGCCTGGCGACATTCGCGACCGTCCTGTTCGACGACCTCTTCAGCTTCGAGACGCACACGAACGACTGGTTCGGCTTCAACTACAACGAGACGGTCTTCGCCCTCTATGCGGTGCTGCTGCTCGCCGTCTGCCTGATCAACGTGTTCGACGTGCGGATCACATCGATGCTGAACACGGTCTCGGCGTACTGGCACATGCTCGGCGTCGCGATCATCGTTGTCGTGCTGATCGTCGTCCCGCACCATCACCAGTCGGCTTCATACGTCTTCACCGGCACCGTGAACGCGACCGGCTACGCCCACAACCACACCGGCTTCGGCCATGCGGGGTTCTGGCTGGTATTCGGCCTCGGCCTGTTGATGGCCCAGTACACGATGACCGGCTTCGACGCGTCCGCGCACATGGCGGAGGAGACCCACCAGGCCTCGCGAATGGCGGCAGTCGGCATGTACATGTCGGTCGTTGTCTCGGCGATCTTCGGCTTCGTCCTCCTCGTCGCCGTGACGTTCGCGGTGCCCAGCACCTCAGGCGCGCTCACGAACATCGGAGCCGTCGTCCCCTGGATCTGGAAGACCTCGATGAGCCAGAACTGGTCCGACGCCCTCCTGTTCATCTGCGTGATCGCCCAGTTCTTCTGCCTCACGGCTTCGACGACCTCCGCCTCCCGGATGATGTTCGCGTTCTCGCGCGACGGTGCGGTGCCGGGGAACCGGTGGTGGCGTCGCGTGTCGCGCCGTCGCGTCCCGGTCTACGCGGTGTTCGCGATCGGCGTCCTGTCCGGTCTCCTGATGGTGCCGGCGATCTGGAACTACCTCGTCGGCTATGCAGCGGGAACCGCGATCGCGGTGATCGGCCTCTACATCGCGTTCATCCTGCCCGTGTTCCTTCGGCTCCGGCTCGGCGACAAGTTCGAGCATGGCGCATGGAGCCTCGGCCGTCACTACAAATGGATCGACGTCGTTGCAATCGTCTGGGTCGGCATCGTCACCGTCCTCTTCTGCCTGCCTCTGTTCTACGACGGGCTGCCATGGTCGGCGAACTTCTCCTGGTCGCTGACGAACTACACCCTTCTCTGGTTTGCCGGGATCGGCCTGTTCTTCGGCGGCTGGTGGGTCCTATCCGCTCGCAAGTGGTTCAAGGGCCCGGTCCGGATGGGCACGGAGGAGGAACTGGCGAGGCTCGAGCAGCGGGATGAGTTCCTGCTCCCTGCAGACACGACTCTCGAGGGCACTTAGCCCTACATGTCAACGGCGTGGGGGCGGCAGGCGTGCCGCCCCTCGCCTCTCTCGGCCCGGTGTAGTGTCGGCGGCGATGCCGACGCTCGAGGAGCTGCGGGAGGACGTCGCCCTGGGCACGGTCGACACCGTGATCGCCTGCTTCACCGACATGCAGGGCCGGCTGCTGGGGAAGCGGCTCGACGCCGAGTTCTTCCTCGCCGAGAACGAAGCCGGCCACCCCGGCGAGGGGTGCAACTACCTGCTCGCGCTGGAGATGGAGATGGACCCGGTGCCGGGTTACGCGATCGCGAGCTGGGAGCGCGGGTACGGGGACTTCGCGCTGCGGCCCGACCTGTCGACACTGCGCCGGATCCCGTGGCACGAGGCGACGGTGATGGTGCAGTGCGACGTCGAGTGGCACGACGGGACTCCGGTCGGCCCGTCGCCGCGCCAGGTGCTGAAGGCCCAACTGGAGAAGGCGAGCGGCCTGGGCTTCGATCCGATGTTCGGCTCGGAGCTCGAGTTCTTCCTCTTCCGCGAGAGCTACGCCGAGGCGCACGCGAAGCACTACCACGACCTCACGCCGTCGGTGCCCTACATCCTCGACTACCACATCCTCGCCGCGAGCTTCGACGAGCCGTTCCTCCGCGCGGTGCGGACGTCGATGAAGGCGGCCGGGATGATCGTCGAGTCCTCGAAGGGCGAGGCCTGGGCGGGCCAGCACGAGATCAACTTCAAGTTCACCGACGCGCTGCGCGCCGCCGACGACCACGTCGTCTACAAGAACGGGATCAAGGAGATCGCATTCCAGAACGGCTGCTCCGTCACGTTCATGGCGAAGCCGCACCACGACTGGGTCGGCTCCTCGTGCCACATCCACTCCTCGCTCTGGCGCGACGGCGAGAACGCGTTCGCCGGCGAGTCCGAGCTCTTCCGCCACTATCTCGCCGGCCAGATCGCGTGCCTTGCGGACCTGGCGATCTTCGTCGCGCCCACCGTCAACTCGTACAAGCGCTTCTCGGCGGGGAGCTGGGCACCGACGACGCTCGCCTGGGGTCACGACAACCGCACGTGCGGGTTCCGCGTCGTCGGGCACGGCTCGTCGGTACGACCGGAGACCCGGATCCCCGGCGCCGACGCCAACCCCTATCTCGCGTTCGCGGCGCTGCTCGCGGCCGGGTTGCACGGAATCGAGAAGGAGCTCGAGCTTCCCGACGCCCTCGAGGGCAACGCCTACGTCTCGGACGCGGATCGCTTCCCGCATGCGTTGCGCGAGGCGATCGGCCGACTGGAGTCGAGCACCGTCGCCCGCGAGCTGCTCGGCGACGAGGTCGTCGACCACTACCTCAACTACGCCCGCACCGAGCAGGAGCTGTTCGACCGGACGGTGACGGGCTACGAGCGCGAGCGCATGTTCGAACGCGGATGAGCAAGCCGCTCATCGGGATCACGACGTACGTCGAGCCCGCGTCGTGGGGCCACTGGCACGTCGAGGCGGCGCTCGTCCCCTACGACTACGTGCGTGCGGTGGAGCGCGCCGGGGGCCGGGCCGTGCTCGTGCCGCCGGACGAGGACGGGATCGAGGAGGTGCTCGAAGCGCTCGACGGGCTGATCTTCTCAGGCGGCAACGACATGGAGCCGGAGGAGTACGGCGCCGAGGCGCACCCGGCGACGACGGGCACGAACCCGGAGCGAGACCGTGGCGAGCTGGCGCTGCTCGAGGCGGCGCTCGCGCGCGACCTGCCCGTGCTCGCGATCTGCCGCGGCTTCGAGGTGCTGAACGTCGCGCGGGGCGGCGACCTCGTCCAGCACCTGCCCGAGATCGTCGGCCACGAGGAGCACCGGGAGATCGTCGGCGAATTCTCCGAGCATGCGGTGCGCGTCGATCCCTCGTCCCGCATCCGCGACGTGCGCGGCCCCGTCATGTCCCACCACCACCAGGGCATCGGCCGGGTCGGGGAGGGGCTGCGCGAGGTCGCCTGGGCCGAGGACGGGACGGTCGAGGCGATCGAGGATCCCGAGAAGCCGTTCGTCGTGGGTGTTCTCTGGCACCCGGAGGCGGGCGAGGACCAACGCCTCTTCGAGCAACTCGTCGAGGCGGCACGCGCGTGACGGCGATCGTCAACCCGGCGACCGAGGAGACGATCGCCGAGGTCGCGGCGGCCGGAGTTGAGGAGACCGACGCGGCAGTCGCGCGCGCCAAGGACGCCTTCCCGGGCTGGCGTGGGGTCGCACCGGTCGACCGGGCGCGGCTGCTGCGGCGGCTGGCGACGCTCGTCGACGAGCACGGCGAGGAGCTCGCACGACTCGAGTCGCGCAACGTCGGCAAGCCGATCGCCGGTGCACGCGGCGAGATCGGCATGGTCTCAGAGGTCTTCCATTACTACGCCGGCGCCGTCGACAAGCACTTCGGCGAGACGATTCCCGTCGCAGGCGGCGTCGATCTGACGTTCCGCGAGCCGCTCGGCGTCGTGGGCCTGATCGTCCCGTGGAACTTCCCGCTCAACATCGCTTCGTGGAAGCTCGGCCCCGCGCTCGCGTGCGGCAACACCGTCGTCCTCAAGCCGGCGGAGCTGACGCCTCTCACCGCGCTCCGGCTCGGCGAGCTCGCCCTCGAAGCCGGGATCCCCGAAGGCGTACTCAACGTCCTCCCGGGCAAGGGCTCGGTCGTCGGCACGCGGCTCGTCGAGCATCCCGACGTGGCGAAGATCGGCTTCACCGGCTCGACCGAGGTGGGGCAGGAGGTGATGCGCGGCGCTGCAGGCACGATCAAGCGGGTCACGCTCGAGCTCGGCGGCAAGTCGGCCAACGTCGTGTTCGCGGACGCGGATCTCGAGCGAGCCGCGGGGGCCGCGCCGTACGCCGTCTTCGACAACGCCGGCCAGGACTGCTGCGCGCGCTCGCGGATCCTCGTCGAGGCGAGCGTCTACGACCGCTTCGCCGAGCTGCTCGTCGGCGCGACGCGCGGCGTGAAGGTCGGCGACCCGGAAGACGACGCGACCGAGATGGGACCGCTCGTCTCCGCCGCGCAGCGGGAGAGCGTGGAGGGCTTCCTCGACGGCGAGCCCCTCTTCCGCGGCGAGGCGCCCGGGGGCCGGGGCTTCTGGTTCCCGTGCACGCTGGTGGAGGCGCGCCCCTCCGACCGGATCGCGCGCGAGGAGGTCTTCGGGCCGGTCGCCGCACTGATCCCGTTCGCGGACGAAGCCGAGGCGATCAGGATCGCGAACGACTCCGAGTACGGCCTCTCCGGTTCGATCTGGACGGAGAACGGGGGCCGCGCGCTACGCGTCGCGCGCGCGATCGAGACGGGCGTCCTCTCGATCAACTCGAACTCGTCGGTGCGCCCGTCGACGCCCTTCGGCGGCTTCAAGCGCAGCGGCTTCGGCCGCGAGCTCGGCATGCACGGCCTCGCCGGCTACAGCGAGGTCAAGAACGTGTTCTATTCGACGGAATGAACCGGCTCGAGGGCAAGGTCTGCGTGATCACGGGCGCCGGCGGCGGCATGGGCGCCGACGCCGCCGTCCGTTTCGCCGAGGAAGGAGCGCACGTCGCCGTCGCCGACGTGGACGGCGCGGCCGCCGAGCGCGTCGCGGGCGAGGTCGGCGGGCTGGCCGTGCAGGTGGACGTCTCGGACGAGGCGTCCGTCGAGGCGATGTACGCGGCTGCCGCGGAGCGGTTCGGCGGCATCGACGTCCTCTACAACAACGCGGGCATCTCCCCCGCCGACGACGACTCGATCCTCGAAACGAGCCTCGAGGCCTGGGAGCGCGTGCAGGCCGTGAACACGCGCGGCGTCTACCTCTGCTGCAAGCACGGCATCCCGCACCTGCTCGAGCGCGGCGGCGGCTCGGTGATCAACGTGGCCTCCTTCGTCGCCCTCGTCGGCGCGGCGACCTCGCAGATCTCGTACACGGCCTCGAAAGGTGCAGTCCTCTCGCTGAGCAAGGAGCTCGGCGTCCAGTTCGCGCGCCGGGGAATCCGCGTCAACGCCCTCTGCCCCGGACCCGTCGAGACGCCGCTGCTGCTGCGGATCTGGGGCGAGACGCCCGGCGCGGCCGAGCGGCGGCTCGTCCACCTGCCGATGGGGCGCATGGCTCAGCCGCGCGAGATCGTCAACGCCGCCCTCTTCCTCGCGAGCGACGAGTCGAGCTACGTGAACGCGGCGACGTTCGTCGTCGACGGTGGCCTCACCGCCGCCTACGTTACGCCCGAATAGCCGAGGCGATTTAAGGAACCCGTAAGGCCGCGCTTACCCGCTCGCAATCGCCGCGACCGATGCTGCAAGCGTCGGAGGCTTCGCGTCGAAAGGAGCACGCATGCGCTCGAAGAGATTGGCCGCTGCCGTCGTCGTCGCGGCGGCGCTCGCCGTGGTCCCGGTCGCCACGGCCGGAACGATGCACCCAACCCTCGGCGCCCGGCTGGCGGGCATGGGCGAGCACGGAATCGTCAACCTCCAGTCGCACGCGGCAAAGAGCCAGCTCTGCTGGAAGTTCGAAGTGAGTGTCATGCACGCCCTCGGTGCGACCGTCCGCGACGCGCACGGGATGATCGTCGCCCACCTCGGCCACATGTACCGTGAGAAGGGCTGCGCGATGGTGCCGAAGAAATCCCTCGACCTGATCGAGACGAAACCGGGCCGCTATTGGGTCTGGCTCGCGACGAAGGACCATCCGGGCGAGCTCCGCGGAAAGCTGTTCGCCGGCATGGCACACATGTAGATGGGCTCGCCGCCGCTCACCGGTGAGCACGAACAGGAGCCACGCCGCTACGGGCGGCGGCTGTTCCTCGTCACGGTCGCGGGCGGAGTCTCCTCCCTCTACTGGGGCAAGGCGGTATGGGACCACGTCACCGGCGTCGTCTCCCCCGTCGCGGGCGCGCTCGCGCCGATCCTGCCGACAGGCGGCTGGCGCATCTACACGATCTCCGGCCACATGCCGGAGTTCGATCCCGCTACCTGGCGACTGCAGATCGGCGGCCTCGTCGAACACCCGGTCTCGCTCACGTACGACGAGCTGCGCGCCCTGCCGCACGTCGAGCAGGTGTCAGACTTCCACTGCGTCACCGGCTGGTCGGTGAAGAACGTCCGCTGGGGCGGGGTGCGAATGCACGACGTCCTCGCCCAAGCGCGGCCGCTGGCGACCGGGCAGGCACTGCAGTTCGTCTCGATGGAGGAGCCCTACGTCGACTACTTGACTCTCCCCCAGGCGTCGCTCCGCGACGTGATGCTCGCCTACGAGATGGACGGCAAGCCGCTGCTGCGTGAGCACGGGGCGCCCGTCCGGCTGGTCATCCCGGAGATGTACGGCTACAAGAACGTCAAGTGGCTGAAGGGCATCGACGTCGTTCCGACGGCCGGGAGCGGCTACTGGGAGGAGCTCGGGTACGACCGCGACGCCTGGGTCGGCCGCTCCAACGGATACGGCACGTGAGGGCGGGCTACGTGAAGCGTTTCTCCCCGGTGGAGCGCCTGCTCCACTGGGTGAACGCGCTCGGCTTCTTCTTCCTCCTCGTGACAGGGCTGATCCTCTACCTGCCCAGCCTGTCGATGCTCGTCTCGCGGCGACAGACGATCCAGGCCTTCCACTTCTGGGCCGGCGTCGCCTGGCTCGCCGTGCTCGCCGCCGTCCTGGTGCTCGGCGGCCGCCGCCTGCTCGCCACCGCGCGCGAGCTCGAGCAGTTCGACCAGGACGACCTGCGCTGGCTCCGCGGACGAAGAGCACCACAGGGGCGCTTCAACGCCGGTCAGAAGATCAACGCCATCCTCACTGCCGCCTTCACCGTCCTGTTCGGCGTGTCCGGGCTCCTTCTCTGGTTCGGCGAGCAGGACACCCGCTTCCGCTTCGCGAGCACCGTGATCCTCCACGACGGCCTGATGTACGTCTCGCTCGCCCTGCTCGTCGGCCATCTCTATCTCGCCCTGATCCACCCCGCCACGCGGCACGCCCTCCGCGGGATGACCCTCGGCGACGTCCGCGTCGAATGGGCCATGCGACACCACTCGAAATGGACGCCGGAAGGTGTCCGGATCGACTGGCCGCGCGCGGGCCGACAATAGGCTCATGCAGACCGTTCTCGTCGTCGACGACGAGCCGATCGTGCGGGACGTCGTCGTCCGCTACCTCGAGCGCGACGGCTTCCGGACGCTGACGGCGTCGGACGGGGATGTGGCCAGGGCTCTCATCGAAGAGCGCGAGCCGAGCCTTGTCGTGCTCGACGTGATGCTCCCGGGGACGGACGGCCTCTCGCTCTGCCGCTGGATTCGCGGCCGCTCGAGCCTGCCCGTGATCCTGCTCACCGCCCGCGGCGAGGAAGCCGACCGCATCGTCGGGCTCGAGCTCGGGGCGGACGACTACGTCACGAAGCCCTTCTCTCCGCGGGAGCTCGCCGCGCGCGTGCGCTCGGTCCTCCGGCGCAGCGACGGCGCCTCGCTACCGCGCGAGACGATCGCCTTCGGCGAGATCGAGCTCGACGGTGTCAGCCGCGAGGCCCTCCGTTCCGGCGCCGCCGTCCAGCTCACGGCGAAGGAGTTCGAGCTGCTCTGGTTCCTCGCGTCGCATCCCCGCCACGTCTTCTCCCGCGACCAGCTGATGGCCCGTGTCTGGGGCTACGAGGCGGCCGTCGACACCGGCACGGTGACCGTTCACGTGCGGCGCCTGCGGGAGAAGATCGAAGCCGACCCGAGCCGCCCTCGCCACCTGCACACGGTCTGGGGCGTCGGCTACAGACTCGACCCATGATCCAGCTCGACAGATGATCCAGCTAGCCCTTGTCGTCGCCGCCGGCAGCCTCGTCTCGGGGCTCGTCCTGGCGTTCCTCCTGCGCCGGGCACCCACGGTCTGGCTCCAGCTCGCGGGGCTCGCCCTGATCGCCGTCTGCGTGCCACTCGTGGCGGTGTTGGCGTCGGGCTGGGTCATGTTCCACATGGGCGCGGACCGGAAGATCCTCGCCGTCGCCGCCGGCTCGGCAACCGCGGCCGTGTTCGCGGCGCTCGTGCTCGCGCGCTCGATCACCGCGTCCCTACGGCGGGTCGGCTCCGCCTCCCACGAGCTCGCCGCCGGTGACCTTTCGGCCCGCGCGCCCGTCGGGGGCGCTCGAGAGATCGCGGAGCTGGCCGATTCGTTCAACACGATGGCCGCCGGGCTCGAGCAGCTCTTCGACGCCCGCCGCGAGCTCGTCGCGTGGGCGAGTCATGACCTCCGTGCGCCGATTGCGTCGATGCAGGCGATGCTCGAGGCGATCGAGGACGGGCTCGCGTCGGCGGAGGACTACCTGCCGACGCTGCGGGAACAGGTGCGAACGCTCTCGGTGCTCGTCGAAGACCTGTTCGAGCTGGCGCGAATCGACGCGGGAGTGCTCACGCTCGAGCTTCGCCGGATGCCCGTCGCGCCGTTGGTCGCCTCGGCGTTGCGCCTGCTGCGGCCCGAGGCCGAAGCGCGCGGCGTCTCGCTGAGCTCCGACGTGGACGACCAGGTCGAGGCGCGGCTCGCGCCGGACAAGTTCGAGCGGGTCCTCTCCAACCTCGTCACGAATGCGCTGCGTCACACGCCGTCCGACGGCTCCGTCGCGGTTCGCGTCGAGCGGCGCGCTTCCGACCTACTGCTGCGCGTCGAGGACAGCGGCGAGGGCCTGCCGGCGGAGGCGCCGGCGCGGATGTTCGAGCGCTTCTGGCGGGCCGACCGCGCCCGTAGCGGCAGCGGAGCGGGCCTCGGACTGGCGATCGCCCGCGGTCTCGTCGAGGCGCACGGCGGCCGGATCTGGGCGGAGAACCGCCCGCAGGGCGGCGCCTGCGTCTCGTTCACGTTGCCGGCAGCGTAAGCGGCGGCTACGCCGGGGCGGGGCTGGGCTCGGCCGCGAACAGCTCGACGACCTCGGCCCGGCTCTTGACACCGAGCTTTCGCTCGACGGAACCGAGGTGCCGGCGGACGGTCACCGGCGCAACGCCGAGCTCCGTGGCGATCGCCCCCGTCGTCGCCGACCGCAACAGGAGGTCGACGACCTCCCACTCCCGCGGGGTGAGGGCGATCCGGCCCTTGCCGGAGACGACGACCGACCGCCTCCGCTCGCGGGTCCGCAGCTCGTCGAGCAGCCGCGACACGAACCTTCGCGGCACGGCCGGCTCGCCGGACAGTGCGCCGCGCACCACGAACGGCAGGCGCGCAGGGTCGAGGCTCTGCGTCAGGTAGCCGCTCGCGCCCGCGCGGACGGCCGCCATGAACTCCTCCTCGTCCAGCCGGCTCGTCAGCAGGATCACGGCGGCCGACGGAACCCGCGATGCGATCTCGTTCGCGACGCGAAGCCCCTGGCCCGAACCGTCGAGCCCGACGAGGCACACATCGGGACGTTCGCGAACGGCCGCGTCGACTGCCGACTGGGCGTCGGCAGCTTCGGTGCAGCGGGCCTCCGGCTCGAGTGCCAGCCGCAGCCCGACGCGGGTCGGCAGCCGCTCCGACGCGATGAGCACGTGTGCCCGTCTTACCGGCGCCGTTGCGCTCATGGTGCCGCGACCTCTAGGACGGCTGGTGCTCCGTCTACGATTGCGCCGTGAAGGTTCTCATCGCCGACGACCACCGGCTGATTGTAGAAGGAGTGAAGCGCGCGCTCGAGGAGTCGCCGGACTTCGAGGTCGTCGGGGAGTGCTCGTCCGGCTCGCAGGTGCTGCCGATGGTGGGACGCACAAATCCCGACCTCGTCCTGCTCGACCTGCGGATGCCGGGCGCCGACGGGCTCGCTTGCCTGAGCCGTATCCGCAAGCAGTATCCCGAGGTCAAGGTCGTCGTCCTCTCCGTCTCCACCGACGAGAACGTGATCCAGACCGTACTCAAGCGCGGCGCAAGCGCCTTCATCGTCAAGAGCATCAACCCGATCGACCTGCCCTCCGCTCTCCGCCAGGCCGTCGACGGAACCGTCTACAGCGCGATCGGACTGCCCGATCCGGGCGATAGTGCTGCGCGCGCGGCCGGTCTCACCGAGCGCGAGACAGCGATCCTCGCCGCCCTCGCGCGCGGCCTCTCGAATGAGGCGATCGGCAAGGAGCTGTGGGTGGCGGAACAGACCGTCAAGTTCCACCTCACGAACATCTATCGCAAGCTCGGCGTCTCGAACCGCACCGAGGCCGCCCGCCTCGCGTACCAGAACGGGCTCGTCGAGAGCCCGATCGACGATCGCTGACACAGAGCCCGCTGCGGCGGAGGTCATCCGGTCACCGGTGGCGTGAAGACGCCGGTGACCCCAACGCGCTTGGTACCGCAGGCATGACTCGCGATCGGAGTGAAGGTCAGGATCCCGGCCTTTGCCGGCCGCAGCTTCAAGCTGATCACGCCCTTGCCATTGGACGGCTTCGTCCGCATGTCCAGCTTGCGGCCGCTGACCCGCACACGCACGCCGCTGACCGCCTTGCCGTGCTGCGTCAGGTGAATCGTCAGCGCCGCCGTGCGCCCCACGAAGAGCTGGTGCGGAGACAGCTTGCTGACGGCGACGCAGTAGATGACGGGCGGCTTCGGGCCAGGCCCGATGAACGCGTTGACGGTGACGGAAGCCGACGCCGTGTTGTTCGCCGTGTTCGTCTCCGCCTCGTTGCCGACCACGGTCACCGTGTTCGTAGCGGTCCCGGGCGCGGTGGGCGTCGTCACGAGGGTGATCGTCACCGTTCCGCCGGCGGCGATCGTGCCCAGCTGGCAGCCGACGATCGCGCCGCCCGTGCAACTCCCTTGCCCCGTGCTGACCGAGACGAACGTGTTGCCCGCGGGCAGGGGGTCGGAGGTCGTGACACCCGTCGCCGGGGAGGGGCCGTTGTTCGTCACGACGATCGTCCAGGTGATGTTGTTCCCCACCTGGACCGGGCTCGGGGACGCGGCCTTCGTTACCGCGAGATCGATCAGGGGAGCGATCACGAGCTGCTCGTCGGTGCACTTGCTCGTCGCGGGGGCGTTGTCGACATCGCCGGAGTAGCTGGCCTGCCAGTAGTACGTCCCCGCCGTGTTGAACGCGACGTCGTTCGAGTCGGGGACCGATCCGTTGCTGACGTCCACCGTGCCGCCGTCGGCGACCTTGTTGGCGCACTCGCTGTCGCTGTAGACCGTGTAGGTGACGGTGCCGCCTGCCCCCTCGGCTTCGTTGACGAGCGTCGCCGAGTCGTGCACCTTGGCCCCCGCGTTTGCTGCGGACGCCGAGAGCTTGGTCGAGATGCTCGGGCTGTTCGCCGCCACCGTGACCCGTTCGTCGTTACAGCCGGTCTGGACTGGCTTGTTGTCGGAGTCGCCGCTGAAGGAGGCGACCCAGTAGTAGGTGCCGGCGTTCTGGATCGCGAAGCCGTTGGGCGTGGTGTAGTGGCCATTTGCGTTGACGGAGCTCACCGTCTCGGTGTCCAGCGGCTCGCCGCCGCAGCCTGCGGCTCCGTACAAGCTGAAACGAATCGAGGCCGACCCGTCCAGGCCGGCCGCACCTGACAACGTGGCCGTGTCCTTGTAGGTGTCGCCGATCCCGCCTGCGGCCGGCTGCTGCGAGGTCAGCAACGACGGCGACGCCTTCCCCACCGTCACGGGCTCGTCGTTACAACCGGTCTTCGCCGACTTGTTGTTCGCGTCACCGCTGAAGCTGGCAACCCAGTAATACGTGCCAACCGTCTGGATCGCGAAGCCCGCCGGCGCCGTGTAGGAGCCATTCCCGGTCACGGTCACCGTCTCCGTATCCAGCACGTTGCCGCCGCAGCCGCGAGCGTCATAGAGAGTGAAGGTGATCGTGTCCGCAGGATCCAAGCTGACCCCACCAGACAACGTCGCCTGATCCTTATACCGTGCCCCGACCACACCCGAATCCGGCTGCTGCACCGTCACCAGGCCCGGCGACGCCTTCCCCACCGACACCGCCTCGTCGTTACAACCGGTCTTCGCCGACTTGTTGTTCGCGTCACCGCTGAAGCTGGCAACCCAGTAATACGTGCCAACCGTCTGGATCGCGAAGCCCGCCGGCGTCGTGTAGGAGCCATTCCCGGTCACGGTCACCGTCTCCGTATCCAGCACGTTGCCGCCGCAGCCGCGAGCGTCATAGAGAGTGAACGTGATCGTGTCCGCAGGATCCAAGCTGACCCCACCCGACAACGTCGCCTGATCCTTATACGTCGCCCCGACCACACCCGAATCCGGCTGCTGCACCGTCACCAGGCCCGGCGACGCCTTCCCCACCGACACCGCCTCGTCGTTACAACCGGTCGAAGCCTTCTTGTTGTTCGCGTCACCGCTGAAGCTGGCAACCCAGTAATACGTGCCAACCGTCTGGATCGCGAAGCCGGCCGGCGTCGTGTAGGAGCCATTCCCGGTCACGGTCACCGTCTCCGTGTCCAACGGCGTCCCGTCACAGCCCTTGGCCGAATACAGGGTGAACGTGATCGTGTCCGCCGAGTCCAGGCTGACCCCACCCGACAACGTCGCCTGATCCTTGAAGGTGTCCCCGGCCGCGCCCGTATCCGGCTGCTGCAGGGTCACCAAGCCCGGCGACGCCTTCCCCACCGACACCGCCTCGTCGTTACAACCGGTCGAAGCCTTCTTGTTGTTCGCGTCACCGCTGAAGCTGGCAACCCAGTAATAGGTACCAACCGTCTGGATCGCGAAGCCCGCCGGCGTCGTGTAGGAGCCATTCGCGGTCGCGCTCACGGTCTCCGTGTCCAACGGTGTGCCGTTACAGCCCTTGGCCGAATAGAGGGTGAAGGTGATCGTGTCCGCCGAGTCCAGGCTGACCCCACCTGACAACGTCGCCTGATCCTTGAAGGTGTCCCCGGCCGCGCCCGTATCCGGCTGCTGCAGGGTCACCAAGCCCGGCGACGCCTTCCCCACCGACACCGCCTCGTCGTTACACCCGGTCGAAGCCTTCTTGTTGTTGGCATCCCCACTGAAGGACGCGACCCAGTAGTACGTGCCAACCGTCTGGATCGCGAAGCCCGTCGGCGTCGTGTAATCGCCGTTTCCGGTCACGGTCACGGTCTCCGTGTCCAACGGCGTCCCGTCACAGCCCTTGGCCGAATACAGGGTGAACGTGATCGTGTCCGCAGGATCCAAGCTGACCCCACCCGACAACGTCGCCTGATCCTTGAAGGTGTCCCCGGCCGCGCCCGTATCCGGCTGCTGCACCGTCACCAGGCCCGGCGACGCCTTCCCCACCGACACCGCCTCGTCGTTACAACCGGTCTTCGCCGACTTGTTGTTCGCGTCACCGCTGAACGAGGCGACCCAGTAGTAGGTGCCCGCGTTCTCGATCGCGACCCCGGCCGGCGTCGTGTACGAGCCATTCGCAGTCGCGCTCACCGTCTCCGTGTCCAGCACGTTGCCGCCGCAGCCGCGAGCGTCATAGAGGGTGAAGGTGATCGTGTCCGCCGAGTCCAGGCTGACCCCACCCGACAACGTCGCCTGATCCTTGAAGGTGTCCCCGGCCGCGCCCGTATCCGGCTGCTGCAGGGTCACCAAGCCCGGCGACGCCTTCCCCACCGTCACCGCCTCGTCGTTACAACCGGTCGAAGCCTTCTTGTTGTTCGCGTCACCGCTGAAGCTGGCAACCCAGTAATAGGTGCCAACCGTCTGGATCGCGAAGCCGGCCGGCGTCGTGTAGGAGCCATTCCCGGTCACGGTCACCGTCTCCGTGTCCAACGGCGTCCCGTCACAGCCCTTGGCCGAATACAGGGTGAACGTGATCGTGTCCGCCGAGTCCAGGCTGACGCCACCTGACAACGTCGCCTGATCCTTATAGAGATCCCCGGCCGCACCCGAATCCGGCTGCTGCACCGTCACGATCGACGGCGACGCCTTCCCCACCGTCACCGCCTCGTCGTTGCACGCGGTCGAAGCCTTCTTGTTGTTCGCGTCACCGCTGAAGCTGGCAACCCAGTAATAGGTACCAACCGTCTGGATCGCGAAGCCCGCCGGCGTCGTGTACGAGCCATTCGCGGTCACGCTCACCGTCTCCGTGTCCAGCACGTTGCCGCCGCAGCCCCTCGCGTCGTAGAGCGTGAACACGATCGTGTCCGTCGACGCCAAGCTGACCCCACCCGACAACGTCGCCTGATCCTTATAGAGATCCCCCGCCGCACCCGTATCCGGCTGCTGCACCGTCACCAAGCCCGGCGACGCCTTCCCCACCGTCACCGCCTCGTCGTTACACCCTGTCTTCGCCGACTTGTTATTCGCGTCACCGCTGAACGAGGCGACCCAGTAGTAGGTGCCCACCGTCTGGATCGCGAAGCCCGTAGGCGTCGTGTAATCGCCGTTTCCGGTCACGGTCACCGTCTCCGTGTCCAGCACGTTGCCGCCGCAGCCCCTCGCGTCATAGAGGGTGAAGGTGATCGTGTCCGTCGACGCCAAGCTGACCCCACCCGACAACGTCGCCTGATCCTTATAGAGATCCCCCGCCGCACCCGAATCCGGCTGCTGCACCGTCACCAAGCCCGGCGACGCCTTCCCCACCGTCACCGCTTCATCGTTACAGCCCGTGCTCGCCGACTTGTTGTTCGAATCGCCACTGAAACTGGCAACCCAGTAATAGGTGCCAACCGTCTGGATCGCGAAGCCCGTCGGCGTCGTGTACGAGGCATTCGCGGCCGCGCTCACCGTCTCCGTGTCCAGCACGTTGCCGCCGCAGCCCCTCGCGTCGTAGAGCGTGAAGGTGATCGACCCGAGCCCGTCGTAGCTCACGCCGCCCGACAACGTCGCCTGATCCTTATAGAGATCCCCCGCCGCACCCGAACCCGGCTGCTGCACCGTCACGATCGACGTCGTCGCCTTCCCACCCGCGCTGAGCAGCCGGGGTGCGGAGCTGGAGAAGGGGACGAAGTCCGGGACGAACCGCGAGCTAGGGGACGAACCAGCGAAAGAAGAGGCGTGGGACGAGCTAGCCGGAAGCAAATGATGAGCGAGGTGCCCAGCGACAGCAGACGCGAAGGGAGCGTGCCGCTGCGCAGGCGAGAGCGAGTGGGTGGAGCTCGTGGCGCTCGGCGCAGCAGCTGAGCGATCACGCGAATCGCTGTGCGCGAGCGGGCGACCGGAAGCCGCTCCGAACGTCAGCAGCGAGATGACGACCAGAGCGCCGCCGAGCGTCGCTCCGATCAGACTGCGCCGGCTCAACACCCGGCGAACTCTCCTCGGTGCCCTCATACCTATTCGTTCCTCTCGCTCATGGGCCGGAGCCCGCTCTTTACCGAGTCCTACAGCCTGCTGAGTTCCAGCGGCCCCTTCGATGGGCTAGACGTGGACCGTCCTTAAGCCATAACCCGTTCAGCAGCGAACCGACGGCGCTTGCAGCGGGGGTGCGGGAGACCAGCTCCCGCACCCCCTCCGAGGCGTTGCTCACCCGGTCACCGGAGGCGTGAAGACGCCGGTCACGCCGAGCCGCTTGGTGCCGCAGTGCGGGCTCGCGAGCGGGGTGAAGACAACGATCCCGGCCTTGCCCGGCCGCACCTTCTGCTTGATGACGCCGCTGCTGTTGGAGGGCGCCGTGCGCATGTGCAGCTTCGGGCCGGTGATCAGCACGCGTACGCCCTTGACCGCCTTGCCGTGCTGGGTCAGGTGGATCGTCAGCGTCGTCTTCCGCCCCACGAAGAGCTGCTGCGGAGTCAGCTTGCTGACTGCGACGCAGTACACGACGGGCGGCGTGTGCGGCCCGACGACGACGACGGAGGCCGACGCGGTGTTGTTCGCTGTGTTCGTCTCGGTCTCGTTGCCGACGACCGTCACGGTGTTCGTCACGGTTCCCGCCAAGCTCGGCGTCGTGACGAGCGTGATTACGACCGAGCCGCCGAACGGGATCGTGCCCAGGCTGCAGCTCAGGATCGCGCCACCCGTGCACGTCCCCTGGGTCGTGCTCGCCGCGACGAACGTGTTCCCGGCCGGAATCGGGTCGGCGATGGTGACGCCGGTCGCCGTGTCCGGGCCGTTGTTCGTCACGGTCATCGTCCAGGTGATGTTCCCCGGCAGCGTGTCGGGATTCGGCGCGCCGCTCTTCGTGATTGCGAGGTCGATCAGCCTCTGCTGCACGCAGGTGGACGCGATCGACTGCTCGGAGCCGTCATTGGCAGTCGTCACGGTGCCCGTGTTGTTCACCACACCCGTGCCGCCCGGGCAGGTGCCGCCGGTCGCCGCGGTCGTGCCAGAGACGACGTGCACCGTGAACGTCGAACCGGCGAGTGGGGTATCCCCGGGGACCGTGACCCCGTCGGCGCCGCCGCAGGACAGGACGCCGCCCGCGATCGCGCAGCTCGAACCCCAACCGGCACCCTGCGAAGCGATCGTCCAGCCGAGACCCGCATTGCCCGGCAGCGGGTCGCTCAGCTTCACACCTGTCGCATCGCCGCCGCCGTCGTTGTAGACGGTCAGCGTGAACCCGATCGGATCGCCCGCTTTCACCTGCGGCGCATCCGCCGTCTTCACGATGTGGATTCCCGGCGCCGAGACACAGGTCGAATCCGCCGACTGGCCGGAGCCGCCATTACCGGTCGTCACGGTGCCGGTGTTGTCCACCACTCCGCTTCCCCCCGGGCAAACCCCACCCGTCGCTGCAGTCGTGGGAGAAGTGATGTGGACCGTGAAGGTCGAGCCCACCTGTGTGGTACCCGCTTGGACCGTGACCCCGTTGACGCCACCGCAGGACAGGACGCCGCCCGCGATCGAGCAGCTCGAGCCCCAACCGGCACCCTGCGAAGCGATCGACCAGCTGAGACCCGCATTGATCGGCAGCGTGTCATTGAGCTTCACACCTGTCGCGTCGCCGCTGCCATCGTTGTAGACGGTCAGCGTGAACCCGATCGGAGCGCCCGCACTTACCCGTGGCGCATCCGCGGTCTTCACGATGTGGATCCCTGGCGCCCCCACACAGGTCGAAGCATTCGCCTCGGCGGGGCCGCCATTGCTCGCGGTCACGGTGCCCGTGTTGTCCACCTTGCCGCTGCCACCCGGGCACCCTCCGCCCGTTGCCGCGGTGGTCGGCGACGTGATGTGCACCGTGAAGGTCGAGCCGGCCTGCGTCGTACCCGCAGGGATGGTTACGCCGTTGGCGCCGCCACACAACAGGCTGCCGTTTGCGATCGCGCAGCTCGAGGCCCAACCGGCGCCCTGCGAAGCGATCGACCAGCTGAGACCCGCATTGATCGGCAGCGTGTCACTTACCTTGACACCCTTCGCGGCCCCACTGCCGTCGTTGTACACAGTCAGCGTGAAACCGATCGGAGTGCCCGCACTGACCTGGGCCGCGTCCGCGGTCTTCACGATGTGGATGTTGGCCGGATGGCAGACCTCTTCAGCCGTGGCAGGCCCTGCCGATGCGGCGTTGTCCGCGCTCAGCGTCGCGCTGTTGTCGTAGACCGAGCACTCGCTCGCCGAGGTTTGCGCCGTAATGTGGACCGTGAGATCGGCGCCCGCGACCAGCGTGCTCGACTTCAGTTGAAGCGTCTGGTGGCCGCCATTCGTGCCGAGCTGGAAAGCGTTGTGGGGATCGGAGGCGATCGTCCAGGTCACGCCGGAACCGGAGCCGGTCGGGAGCGAGTCGTTCAGGCTCACGCCGGTCGCGTCACCGTCCCCCGTGTTCTTGACCTCGACCGTGAAGCCGAGCTGATCGCCTGCATTCACCGAGGACTGATCAGCCGTCTTGCTGATCGAGAGCTTGGGGCTCGGGAAGTGGAACGTCGTGCAAACTTCACCCACGTCGCCGCCGCCCGACGTGCGGTTCTGGTCGGTGTCGTGGGTCAGGCTCTGGGCGCGGTAGGTATGACCGGGCTGCAACGCGGTGTAGCCGCCCGCGCCGTTGTTGGCCGACGGGTCCCAGGCCTTCAGGCCCGCCACGCTCCAGGTCACCTCCGCGCCGTACCCCTCGTTGAACGAGGTCGTCGTTCCGCCGAATGCGTCGGTCGCCGGGATCGGGTCAGCGTGCGGCCCGAGGTGCCAGTCGTTCTTGTTGACGGGCCGTGTGCCGGCGGTCGGAGACCACGAGCCGTAGAGCGCCGATGCGAACGGCGGCGACCCGGCATTGGCGGCTGTCCCGCCCTGCTCGTAATCCCCACCGTTGGCGCTCGAGTTGTTCGTGATGTCGGTCAGATAGATCAGCGGAGCGACAGCCCGGCCTTCGAGATCCGTCCCGCTACCGAGTGTCGGCGGCACGGCCTCGCCGTAGACGAGAGTCGAGTCGGCGATGTTCGTGCCGCTCGCGAAGGCGTGGGTCGCGTTCTTCGCCGTCACCGAGATGCTTGACGTGCCGGCCGCAGCAGCGGCGCTTGCAGTGAAGGTCTCGGTCGTCCCGCCGGTACCCAGGACGATCGAGTCTCCGGACGCGATCGCGACCTTCAGGCCGGGCGACGCGACGGAGATCGAGGAGACCGACGAGCCGTTGGAAATCGCTGTGTTGACCGTCCCGATCGTCGAGCCCGCGCTGGAGGAGGGTGTCCCGCCGCTGCCGATCAGCAGGCCGGATTCGTCGTTCGCGAACACGCCCACGTGCCCGGTCAAACCGACGCCGTAGAACGCGATCGCGCGGGTCACGGTGTTCTCGTCGAAGACGACGGTGCCGCCACCAGGCTTGGGCGCACTTTGCGGGTTGTACCCACAGGTGTCGGTCGAGCTCTGCGTGGTCTGGCCAAGCGGGTTGATCGCACCTGTAGCCGTTGTGGCGACCAGCGCAACGGTCGCTGTCATCGTGATGAGCGCAACCGATGCCAGCTTGCGCTGAAAGACGAACCGCAGCATCCTTAGTCATCCTCTCGTTGGTGTCCCCCGGGCCGCCGGAAGCGCTCCTGGCCCAGCGTCGATTCCTTATGCAAGTCGTAGAGCGGGATCGACCGTGGACAGCCCTTCGATGGGCTAGTCCGAGGCCGTCCTTTGGCATAGACCGTTCAGTCGCCCTGAACGGTCTGCTTGAATCGGAGAGGCGCAGGATCGTTCGTCCCGCGCCTCTCCGAGATCCTGCTCAGCCGGTCACCGGCGGCGTGAAGACGCCTGTGACGCCAAGCCGCTTCGTCCCGCAGTGCGAGCTCGCGAGCGGGGTGAAGACGACGATTCCCGCCTTCGCCGGCTTCACCTTCTGCTTGATGACGCCGCTGCTGTTGGACGGGGCCGTGCGCAGGTGCAGCTTCGGGCCGGTGATCAGCACCCGCACGCCCTTGACCGCGTTGCCATGCCGCGTCAGGTGGATCGTCAGCGTCGTCTTCCGCCCCACGAAGAGCTGGTGCGGGGTCAGCTTGCTGACCGCGACGCAGTACACCACGGGCGGCGTGTGCGGCCCGACGACGACGACAGAAGCCGACGCGGTGTTGTTCGCCGTATTCGTCTCAGTCTCGTTGCCGACGACCGTCACGGTGTTCGTGACCGTCCCGGCCACCGTCGGCGTCGTGACCAGCGTGATCGTCACCGTGGCCCCGAACGCCATGGTGCCCAGGTTGCAGCCGATGATCGCGCCGCCGGTGCAGGTGCCCTGCGTCGTGCTCACTGAGACGAAGGTGTTGCCAACGGGAAGCGGATCGGAGATCGTGACTGCCGTCGCCGTGTCCGGCCCGTTGTTCGTCACGACCATCGTCCACGTGATGTTGCCGCTCCCGAGGGTGATCGGATTTGGCGACCCGACCTTCGTGACCGCGAGGTCGATCAGTGGCGCGACTACGAGCTGCTCGTCCGTGCACTTGCTGACCGCCGCCGTGTTGTTGGCGTCACCGGAGTAGCTCGCCTGCCAGTAGTACGTGCCAGGCGTGTTGAAAGTCACGTCATTCGAGTTCGGCACCGAGCCGTTCGTCACGTTCACCGTGCCGCCGTCGGCGACCTTTTGCGTGCACTCGTTGTCGCCGTAAACGGCGTAGGTGACCGTGCCGGTCGCGTCGGCGGTGACGTTGCTGAGCTTCGCGGAGTCGTGCACGTCGACCCCGACGTTCCCGGCCGAGCTAGAGAGCGTCGTGGCAACGCCCGCGACGTTCTGCGACACCGAGACCGGCTCGTCGTTGCATCCACTCGCCGCCGGCAGATTGTTCGAGTCGCCGCTGAAGGAGGCGACCCAGTAGTACGCGCCGGAGTTCGGGATCTCGAAGCCGTCGGGAGTCGTATAGGTGCCGTTGCCGTCGACGGAGAGCGTCTCGGTGTCGAGCACCGAGCCACCGCAGTCCTTCGCGGAGTACAGCTTGAAGGTGATCGACCCAACGGGATTGACCGCACCGGACAGATTCGCCGAGTCCTTGAAGACGTCGCCGATCGCACCCGACGCAGGCTCCTGCGTGGTCACGATCGCCGACTGATTCGGCGCCACCGCCACCTTCTCGTCGTTGCAGCCACTGGTGGCCGAGGGGTTGTTCGAGTCGCCGCTGAACGACGCGACCCAGTAGTAGTCGCCTGCGTTCTGCAGCGTCACGCCAGTCGGCGTCTCGAAGGCGCCGTTCGCGCTGATGTGGTCGACCGTCTCGCTGTCGAGCACGTCCCCACCGCAGTCGCTCGCGGAGTACAGCTTGAAGGTGATCGACCCCGACCCGGCCAGATTGACTCCGCCCGACAGGGTCGCCGAGTCCTTGAACACCTCGCCGATCGTGCCCGAAGCCGGTTCCTGAGTCGTCACGATCGCCGGGGACGGCTTCTGGCAGACGATCGAGGCCGAAGCAGAGGGACTGCCGGCGTTGCTGCTGCTGACCGTGACCGTGTTCGGGTAGGTAGCGCAGTCGGCCAGATTGGTCGTCGAGGTGATATGGACGCTGAAGCTCGCGCCCGAGCCCAGGCTGACACCCGAGCACGACAGCGTGCCCGAACCGATCGAGCACTGACCCGAATTCGTCTGGGAGGCGATCACCCAGCTCGACGCCGTCCCACTGGGCAGCGGATCCGACAGGCCCACGTTCGTGGCCGTACCCGGCCCCGCGTTCGACACCTTGATCGTGAACCCAATCGCGTCACCAGCATTGACCGGCGACTTGTCCGCCGTCTTGGTCACCGACACCGACGGCTTCTGGCAGACGATCGAGGCCGAAGCAGAGGGACTGCCGGCGTTGCTGCTGCTGACCGTGACCGTGTTCGGGTAGGTAGCGCAGTCGGCCAGATTGGTCGTCGAGGTGATATGGACGCTGAAGCTCGCGCCCGAGCCCAGGCTGACACCCGAGCACGACAGCGTGCCCGAACCGATCGAGCACTGACCCGAATTCGTCTGGGAGGCGATCACCCAGCTCGACGCCGTCCCACTGGGCAGCGGATCCGACAGGCCCACGTTCGTGGCCGTACCCGGCCCCGCGTTCGACACCTTGATCGTGAACCCAATCGCGTCACCAGCATTGACCGGCGACTTGTCCGCCGTCTTGGTCACCGACACCGACGGCTTCTGGCAGACGATCGAGGCCGAAGCAGAGGGACTGCCGGCGTTGCTGCTGCTGACCGTGACCGTGTTCGGGTAGGTAGCGCAGTCGGCCAGATTGGTCGTCGAGGTGATATGGACGCTGAAGCTCGCGCCCGAGCCCAGGCTGACACCCGAGCACGACAGCGTGCCCGAACCGATCGAGCACTGACCCGAATTCGTCTGGGAGGCGATCACCCAGCTCGACGCCGTCCCACTGGGCAGCGGATCCGACAGGCCCACGTTCGTGGCCGTACCCGGCCCCGCGTTCGACACCTTGATCGTGAACCCAATCGCGTCACCAGCATTGACCGGCGACTTGTCCGCCGTCTTGGTCACCGACACCGACGGCTTCTGGCACGTCTCCTTGGCGGTGGCCGGCCCTGCCGACGAAGCGTTGCCCGCGGTGAGCGTCGCGCTGTTGTCGTAGACCGAGCACTCCGTTACCGAGGTCATGGCGGTGATGTGAACCGTGTAGTCGGCGCCCTTGGAGAGGGTGGACGACTTGAGCTCCAGCTTCTGCTTGCCGGCGCTGGTCCCGAGCTGGAAGGCATTGTGGGGATCCGACGCGATCGCCCAGGTGACGCCCGAGCCAGAGCCGGTCGGAAGCGTGTCGTTGAGGCTCACACCCGTGGCACTGGCATCGCCGGTGTTCTCGACCTCGACCGTGAAGCCGATCTGGTCTCCCGCGCTCACCGCCGATTTGTGATCGGCAGTCTTGATGATCACGAGGTGAGGCGTTGGGGGCGGTGGATTCCAGCATGCGAGAGCGGTCGTCGTCGCGACCGTCCCGAGCACTGCCATGGTGGTGAGCGCCGTTGTCGCCAGCCTGCGCCGCAGAATGAACCGAAGCATCCTCTCTCTTCCTCTCCTCGACTTCTCACGGGCGGGGACATCGTCCTGACCAGCCCGGCCGACTGTTCAAGAACCTCGTAGGCCGGTGTCGGCCGTGGGAATTCCTTCGATGGTCTAGTTCAAGACCGCCCTAAGGCCTAGACCCGTTCATGGCCTGAACGGCGACCGGCGACGGTATGGGCATCGACCACTGCGCACCGCACGCCTGGACGCGTGAGCGCGGCGAGCCATTCGGTCGGCTGGTCGGCGCCCGCCCCGTAGTGAACGCCGCATCAAGCGCCATCTGTCGTCCCTCGAAGCGGTCACTCGAACGAGGGAGTGGCGTCCGGCTCCGCGGAGCCGATTCCTCGCTGTAGAACGCGCGGCCCACTCGAATGCCCAAAACACTCCGCCTCCTCCTCGTCACCTCCGTCCTCGCGGCCGCCGCCCTCGGTGGCGCGGCGCGCGCACTCGCCTGCGGCAACAACAACGGCTACTCCTATGCCGGGCTCGGAGCCCCCGGGCAGGCTTTCGGAATCTCAGCCCTGATCACGCCGCTCGGCGCCTTCGACGTCCTCAACGGCCACGTCGCCGGCTGGGTCGGCGTCGGCGGCCCGGGCGAAGGTCCGAATGGCACGGACGAATGGCTACAGGTCGGACTGAGCGGCTACCCCGGCGTCACGGGCAGCGACCTCTACTACGAGGTGGCGCGTCCGAACGGCTATCCGACCTACCACCAGGTGGATACCGACCTCGCGGTCGGGAAGCCGGTCAAGGTGACCGTGCTCGAGATGCACAGCCGGCCCGACCACTGGCGCGTCTGGGTGAACCACAAGGCCGTCTCGCGGCCGATCTATCTCCCCCAGAGCCACGCCCGGTGGACGCCGATCGCCACAGCCGAGAGCTGGGACGGCGGAACCAGCGGTGCGTGCAACACCTTCCTGTATCGCTTCCGGCGCGTCTCGATCGCGCGCTCTGCGGGCGGCGGCTGGCACTCCCTCACGGGCGGCTACCCGATCCGCAGCTCCGAGACCCGCGTCCAGCGCTCCCACGGCGCGGCCGCGTTCCTCGCAGCCGAGGGCCAGCCGGCCTTCCAGTTCCTCTCGGTTACGCCTTGATCCAGATCGGCGTGCCAAGCGGCGCCAGCCGCTTGAGCGCGACCGCCGTCTGATTCGACACGCGCACGCAGCCGTGCGAGACAGCCTGGCCGAGCAGCTGCGGCAGGCTGGTGCCGTGAATCCCGACGACGCCGCCTCCGGGCCACTCCGTGAGCTTCGAGTAGGCGCTCGTCTCGACGGCGAAGACGCCGAGGAACGGGTCGTGGTAGGGAACGAAGCGGGCCGCGACGTAATAGTGGCCGAGCGGCGTCTCCCTCCCCGGCGCCCCGATGGCGACGATCCCGTGCCAGGCGTTCTTGCCGTGGCGGAAGATGTTGATCGTGCGCGCGGAGAGATCGATCACGATCTGGCCCGCGGTCGGTGCGAGGGACACGGACGAGGCAGGGATCCAGCCGTACGTGCCGTTCGGGCGCATCGGGACGCTGATCCGGTACCAGACGTCGCCGTCCGAGCCGATCTGCTTGCGAACCGCGAGCATCTCCTGGGGGCGGAAGTCGGGCCTGAAGTCGTGCATCACCTTGATCACCCGCCCGGTGGGACTCGGCGTCTGACGGACGGCCACGGAGTGGACAAGCAGCTCTCCGGCAGCCGGGAAGACGGACTCGATGCGCGTCTGCGTCGAGGCCGACCGCGGCGTGGTGGCCGTCGTGCCGGTCGAGCCCGCCTGGGCTCGGGTTGGAAGCGCGACTGCGGCGGCGAATCCGGCCGCAGCGACGACGACGGTAACGATCAGCGCGCGGCGGCTCACTCGGCTGCAGCGTAGCCGGGAAATCACGTGGTCGCGGCGTAGACGGTGGCGGCCGCGGGGGTGGAGGGACGCCACTGCGGCAGCGTCGCGCGGACGGTCGTCCCCGCTCCCGGGCTCGTCTCGATCTCGACCGCACCGCCGAGCAACCGCACTCGTTCCGAGATGCCGGCGAGGCCGAGGCGGTCGTGGCCGAGCCGACGCGGATCGAAGCCGCAGCCGTCGTCGGTCACGGCCAACCTGACGACCCTGCGCGTGCTCTGCAGCGTGACCGACACTCGCGCTGCCCCGCTGTGCTTGCGCACGTTGGAAAGCGCCTCCTGCACGACGCGGAAGAGGACGATCTTCTGTGAATCGCTGAGGCTGCTCAGGTCACCCTCTACCTCGAGCCCGACCTCCAGCCCGGTGTTGTGCTCGAGCGCGCGCAACTCGGATTCCACCGCGTCGGCAACCGGCCGAGCGACCGCCGTGGTCGCGCGGATGGAGTGTGCGATCTCGCGCAGGCTCTCGTCGAGCACGCCCAGGCGGGCGTGAATGTCATCGAAGCGGCCCCGCACCCGCTGCTTGTAGTCGTCGGGGACGACCGCCGAGATCCGCCTGGAGGCAGCCTGCAGCTCGTCGGCCAGGGCCACGATCTCCTGCAGCGGACCGTCGTGGAGGTCGAAGCCGAGACGCACGAGACGCCGCTCCCCGGCCGCAACGAGGTCGTGCTCGCTCTGTACCCTCCGGTCGAAGAGGGACGCGCGCTCGAGCAGGGGAGCAAGCGCGAGCGCCGCTTCCCTGAGGTAGGCGTCCAGACGCTCGGCCTCCCCGCCACGTCCACGAGCGACTAGCGCGGCGTAGGGCCGGTCCCACCGTTCGACGATCCGGGCCTGCACGTGAGGCGAGCCGGAGACGACGCCGTCGAGCGCCGCGCGGGCCACTTCGCGTAGGTGGCGGCTGCGCGGCGCCTTGCCATGCCCGACGAGACATGTGGTCGAACCCGCGGCGTCGACGATCCAGAGAGAGCTCGCGGCGGCGGGTGCAAGCTCGACGAGCAGGGCGAGCGCAAGCTCAGCGGCGACCACCGGCGAAAGCTGTAGGAACGCCTGGCTCGCCATCGCGCGCCGGAAGACCACGAAGGCTGCGGTCTGTGGCGCCAGCCCGAGCCCCTCCGCCGCGGTTGTCACAACGGCGCGCGCCTCGCCCGCCTGGAGCCGGTGATCAGCCGTCACCGCCGCGATCGCGTCGCCGAGGAAGTCGATTGCAGCGCCCTGACCCCAGCCGTCGGCCAGCCGCCGCGCCCGCACCTCACAGGCGCGGAGCGCGGCGCGCAGGTCGGGTGGAAGGAGCGCTGTGCTGGCGGTCAGCGGCTTTCCGGCGCCGATCGCCGCCGCACGGGCAATCAGCTCCGCCGCGAGCATCGCGCCAGTCGGCGCAACGCTGTCCGCCGCAACGTCCGCAGTTTCCACACCCACATTATTCGTTCAATGAACGCCTTGAACAATGGGACTCTGGGCCTAATCGTCGTTCATCTGCCTGAACGTTTCCCGTCCAGAGTCGCGGGTTCTCCTGCTGTCCTCGCACGGCCGACGGCTCGGCGTTAGGTTCTCCTCGACGGAAGCCCACCGAGGCGGGGGGAGATGGAGGCTGGCAGGCCCGGGGGGGATACCACGCGCGAGTACCTGTCGGTTCTCGTGGCGGACGACGACGCGCGGCAACGGCGAGCGGCTCGCGAAGCGCTCGAGGCCCACGGCTTCGTCGTTGCGGAGGCAGACGACTCGGCCTCCGCCATCGCCGCGGCCACCCGCCTGCGGCCGGACATCTGCCTGATCGAGCTCGCGCTCCCCGGGGACGGCATGAACGCGGTCGGGAGGATCGCGAGGGCATCACCGAAGACCCTGATCGTTGTCCTCAGTCGCTCGGATCGCCCGGAAGACGTCGTCGGCGCCTTCACCCGCGGAGCCTCCGGCTACCTACTCAAGGGACTGAGCGGCGAACGACTCGCGTCGACGCTCCGCGCGGCGTATCGGGGAGAGCCCGCGCTCGCGCGGTCGCTCGTCCCGTATCTCGTCGACGAGATACGTCGCGGTGGCCTTCGCCGGCTGGTGCTGCCTGGCGGTCCGGTGACGCTGACGCCGCGCGAATGGGAGGTCGGAGAGCTTCTCACCGACGGGCATTCGACCGCGGAGATCGCGGAGCGTCTCGGCGTCTCGCCCGTGACCGTGCGCCGGCATATCGGCCTGCTGCTGCAGAAGCTCGGCGTCGAAAGCCGCCAGGCCGCGGTCGAGACGCTTCGCTCCCACAGGCACTGAGCCCGTCGAAGCGATCATGACCGTGAACCGGACCTGCGCCGTAGGCGAACTGGACGTCCGAGTGTCGGAGTGGGCCGCCCGATGCGTCTTGATGGAACTCGGCAGGCACGCCCCGGCGCAGACGGTCAGGCCTCCTTGGGCCCCTTGGTCAGGACGTCGATTCGAGCGCGAGAGACAGGGCGTGCCTGCCGAGCCTTCCTTGCGACCGAGGAGAGGTGCCGGCGGACGGTGACGGCGGACAGGTCGAGCTCGTAGGCGATCTCCTTCGGCGTCATTCCCTCGCGGAGGCGTGCGATCACGTCCGCTTCGCGTCGAGTGAGCTGCAATGAGAAACCTTCGACCAGCGTCTCGTCCTGGGCGATCCCGCGCACCTGCTCGATGAGCGTGGAGACGCCGGCGCGGGGGATGACCGCCTCGCCACCGAAGGCGACCTCGACGGCGCGGATGAGGCCGCCGGCTCCGAGCGTCTCGGGAACGAATCCCTTCGCGCCCGCGCGGACCGCCGCCAGGAGGCTCTCCCGGTCGAGCTCCGGCGCGACGACCAGAACCGCGGCACCCGGTGCGCGTTCGACGATGCGGCGAACGGCGCGCACGCAGCCGCCGTGCACGTCGGTGTCGACGAGGACCACACCTGCGCGATAGAGCTGCGCAGCCTCGGCCGCCGTTGCGGCGTCCGCCACGTCGGCGACGACGTCGAGCCCCGAGCGCGCGAGGATGCTGTGACGGGCCGCGCGCACGAGCAGCTGGCCGCCGGCGAGCACAACCGTGCGCGTCTGCTTGTCGGACCCGGTGGGAGCCGGATCACGGACGATCCCGGGGGATGTGAGCGAACTGTCCAATTGCCGCAGTGCCACTGCCGCACCCTCAGACGGAAGGAGCTTCGACAGCCGCACTCAGAGCATCCGCGGGTGCCGGCTCCGGCGCAATCCCCCGGCCGAGGGAGCCCCCCGACGACGGCCGAGGCGGAATCACCCGCGATACGGCGAACGTAGACGGTCAGGAGTCCGAAAGTGAAGACGACCACTCGATTCGGCGGCGGGGACCGGTCATTCGGGCCGGTCGTCCTGTCGCGGCCCGGACTACAGAGAACCGGCATGAACGCCGGCAGGAACGCGTGGCGCCTCACCTGGTGCGCTGCCGGTCTCGCACTGAGCGCCGCGCTTGCGTCCGGGTGCGGCGCGAGCCGGGCGGCGCAGGGGGCGGATCCGCCGCGACAGGTCACGTATCGCGACAGCCAGGTGAGCTTCCGCCACCCGGCGCCGTGGAAGGCCTATCCCTTCAGGTGGTCCGGCGAGCTCCACTTCCGCCCTTCGGTCTACCTCAGCACGCAGCCGGTGCACGACCCGTGCCGGACGAATGGGAACAGCACGGCCTGCGGCCTGCCACTGCGGCGCCTCCGCCCCGGGGGCGTCCTCATGGTCTGGCAGATCCTGGGCTTTCCCAGCACGGGGCTCGGGCCCGGGAAGCGGATCCGGGTCGGCGGCCGCCCTGCCACGCAAGTCACGACGCGCGCCGGGATCTGCCGTACGATCGGCGCCGACCGCACGATCGAGGTCCTGATCGAGACGAGCCCGCCGCCGTCGAGCCTCACCCAGGTCATCGCCTGCCTGCGTGGGCCGCACCTCGGACAGAACGAACGCCGCGTCGACGCCCTCCTGGCGTCCGCGCGGTTCCCGTCCCGCTAGCCCGGACGATGGTCCTGGGCGGACCAGCCTTTGGTCCAGGCAGATCGGCGCCGCGGGTGCCGAAACCATCGCCCAGACGCGGACATTGCACGGCATCCACCGACGGTGAGGCCTCCTCGGGCCCCGCGGGTCAGGACGTCTCACTCGAACTCGATGCCGTGCAGGGCCCGCGCGCCACCTAGCCGCTCGGCGCCACCCCTAGGGGTGCTTCGCTTTCCACAACGGGCGCCTCCTTACGGAGCGTGTGGAAGAGCCAGCCGTACATGCCGAGGATCAGGATCGCGTTCACAGGATGGAGCGCCCCGCCCCAGCGTCCCGCAGCAGGCAGCAGCATCTGCACGAACGTCAGGATCGGCACCAGGATCGAGACGGTCCGGATGCGCGAGTTGGGGTGCCACGCGACCAGCGCGACGATCAGGAAGAGAAGCGCGCCCGGGAGCGTCAGGAAGAAGCCGAGCGCACGGTGCGCGTCGAGCGTCTTGGAGTTGCCGACGCAGTGCTCGGCAATCAGGTTGGCGCCCTTCTTGTCACAGTCGTCCGAATGCTTGATCACGTTCAGGCCGAAGATGCCCTCACCGGCGAGATAGACCTGGATCACGATCAGGACGACGTAGAGTGCCGAGAACCACTTCAGGACCGCAGTCGCGCGACGCCGCATGAACACTCCTTCAGGTCGGGAACCGCGAGAGCCTACTACGGCCGCAGGATCACGCCTCGTCGGAATGCCACGCGAGCTGTCCCGAAGGCTCCGGCGGAGCCCCCTCGGACGCGCGCGCGATCGTCGTCCGCAGTGGAACCTCCTTCAGGAACCAGGAGAGGACGAACGGCACGAAGGCCGCGGCCATCCCGAACAGGAAGACGCCGTGCAGCGCGTGGGCGAACGCGTTCAGGAAGTCCTCGTGCACAGCCGGCGGGAGATGTCTCGCCTGCTCGGGGTTCAGGTGGACGCCGCTGCCGAGCCGCGCGGCGACCCGCGCCGGGAAGAGCCGGAGCTGATCCGCCAGGCGGCTGGCGAAGATCGCCCCGAAGATCGCCACTCCGAACGCGCCGCCGACGGAGCGGAAGAAGGTGGCGGTCGACGTCGCGACGCCGATCTCCCGCGGGTTCGCGTCGTTCTGGACGACGAGCACGAGCACCTGCATCACGAGGCCGAGCCCGACGCCGACGACGAGCATGTAGGTGGAGGCGGTCCACAACGGCGTGCCGGGGGTCAGCCGAGAGAGCAGGTACATGCCCACCACGAGCACGCCCGTGCCGGCGATCGGGAACATCTTGTAGCGGCCGATGCGGGTGATCGCGCGCCCGGAAAGGACGGACGCGACCAGCAGCCCGGCCATCAGGGGCAGCATCCGCAGGCCGGAGGCCGTCGGGGACAGGCCGTAGACGATCTGCAGGAAGAGCGGGATGAAGATGATCGCGCCGAACATCGCCATCCCGATCGTGAAGCCCATCGCGTTCGCGACGCTGAACACCGACGAGCGGAAGAGATGCAGCGGCAGGATCGGCTCGGGCGCCCGGCGCTCCCACCAGACGAATGCGCAGAGCAGGGCGACCCCCGCGATCCCGAGCCCGATGATCGTGCTCGAGCCCCACGCGTACTCGGTGCCGCCCCAGGTCGTGAGCAGGATCAACGAGCCGACGCCGCCGCTGAGGAGTGCGGTGCCGAGGTAGTCGATGCGGTGGCTCAGGTGCGGCGTGCGCAGGTGCAGGCGCGTGATCACGATCACGATCGCGAGTGCGCCGATCGGCAGGTTCACGTAGAAGACCCAGCGCCACGAGAGGTTGTCCACGAGGAAGCCGCCGAGGAGCGGGCCAGCGACGGAGGCGACGGCGAAGACGGAGCCGATCAGACCCATGTAGCGGCCTCGCTCGCGGGGCGGGACGATGTCGGCGATGATCGCCTGCGCGCCGACCATCAACCCGCCGGCGCCGATCCCCTGCACGGCGCGGAAGCCGATCAGCTGGTCCATCGACTGCGACAGCCCGGCGAGCATCGAGCCTGCGAGGAAGATGAGGATCGCGGCGAGGAAGACGGGCTTGCGCCCGATCATGTCGCCGAGCTTGCCGTAGACAGGCGTCGAGATGGTCGAGGCGAGCAGATACGAGGTGACGACCCAGGAGAGGTGGTTGAGCCCGCCGAGGTCGCCTACGATGGTCGGCAGCGCGGTCGAGACGATCGTCTGATCGAGTGCGGCCAGGAACATGCCGAGCATCAGCGCGATGAACACCGTGCGCAGTGCGGCCCCGGTCAGCCTCCCGTCCTCGTGCACGGGTCCGAGGGTACCCCTCGCCTGAACCGAACCCTGTTGTGCCGGTCCGCGAGGCGCGTAGAGTTGTGGCGTGGACGCGGCCACAAGCTTCCCCGCCGACACTGCCCCAACCCAGCGGCCGCAGGTCAGCAGCGACAAGATCGCGCGACTCCTCCGCGAGATCGAGGCGCTGATCGCCGACGACGAGGCGGCGGACCGGCAGATCACCGGCGGCTGGCGGACGTTCGAGGACGTCATCGCCGCGGCGCAGGTTCACACCTGGGACGCGTACAGCGTCGATCTCTCCACCGACGCCGAGAGCTTCCGGGGACTCTCCCGCCGCCAGCAAGACGCGGTGAAGCGGGTCTTCGGGACGATCTTCCGCGCCGAGTCGATCGTCGACGACTGGATGGACCGGATCGTCGCGGCGCTGCCCCGGGAGCCGGGCTACGACTCGATGCGCGCCGCACTCATGACGCAGGAGCACGACGAGCGAATGCACCGCGGCAGCCTGCTGCGGGTCGCGACAGAGGTGCTCGGCATCGCCGCCGCCGAAGCCGACAGCGTGGCGCGCAAGTACAACAACTTCGTCGCCGAGATCCTCTTCGACCGGTTCGAGGGCGAGATGCGGCACCTGCTCCGGCCGAACCGGCCGCTCGAGGACGTCTACACGGCGATCTTCATCTACGGCGTGCTCAGCGAGGACGTCGCGGCCAACAGCGACGTCGTGATCCGCCGCAGCAAGGGCCGGAGCCTGTACGACACCTACGACCTGCCGGGGATGAAGGAGGGGCAGACGAACGTCCGCCGCGACGAGGGCCGCCACGTCCGCATCGCGGTCCTCGCGACGCATCGCTTCCTCGAGGAGTTCGAGGGCGCCGCCGAGCGGCTGCTCGACATCTGCAGCGACTACATGGACCTCGCCGACCGGATGGTGCGGCGCGCGAAGGCGTCCCACGGCCTCATCGACGCCCACCTCGCCGAGTCGTATGGCCCCGACGTCGATTCGCTCTACTACTACGTGATGAACATGAAGCGGCTCGCCGTGCGGCTCGACGAGCTCGGGCTCAGGGAAGGCGTGCTCGAGGTAAAGCGCCGCGTCGACGCATCGATCGCGGAGCTGAGCGGCGATGACGGAGAGCCGATCGTCGAGACGCCGGGCCGGCTCATGCGAATCGTCGGGCCCCGGATGCTGCGCCTCGCCGGCGCCTCGCGGCTCGCCGGCTAGTACGCGGCGAGCACGCGCTCGTAGCAGTCCACGAGCCGCCCGGCGAGCAGCGGCCACGCATACCGGCTCGCGGCGAGCTCACGCGCAGCGCGTCCGCGCTCGGCACGCGCACGCTCGTCGGCGACCAGCGCGGCGATCGCCTCGGCGAGCGCATCCGGCTCGCCGGGCGGCACGAGCACGCCCGTCTCCGGCGTGACGAGCTCGCGGTAGCCGTCGATGTCCGAGGCGACGACCGGCGCCGCGCAGGCGAAGGCGCGCGTGATCACCATGCCGAAGCTCTCGTTGCCGAGCGACGGGGCGACGAGGAGCTTGGCCGTCGAGAGCTCGTGGGTGAGCTTCTCGTCGTCGAGGAAGCCGAGGACGTCGATCCCGTCCTCCGGCACGCGCAGCCGAGTCAGGAGCAGCCGCACGGCGAGCGGGTCGGCACCGATCAGCCGGAGGCGGAGCCCCGTGGGGCGGATCAGCCGCCAGGCGCGAAGCAGCACGGGGAGGCCCTTGCGCGGCTCGTGCCGGCCGACGAAGACGAGGTGGTCGAGCCGGTCGCCTGGATCGACCGCCTCGGGCAGCTCGACGCCGTTCGGGATGACCTCGTAGTGCGCCGGCTCGAACGCGACGGCGGTGCGGCGCGCCTGCTCCGAGACGGCGACACGCAGGTCGAGCCGGCCGAGGAGGAAGCCCCACAGGTGGGCGGCCAAGGGTCGCCACGCCGAATCCCCGGCGGCGTGGAACGTCCCCACCGCCGGCCCGTCCCAGAAGGCGAGCGCCGCCGGGCTGAGCATCGGCGCGAGCGGCTCGTGGACGTGCACGAGGTCGAAGCGCTCGCGCGCGAGCGTCCGGCGGAGCCGCGGCAGCGCGGACGGGCTCAGCACGAGATTCGAGAGCGCGCCGTTTCCGGGGACGATCACCGATCGGCCGAGCGGTATCACGCCCGGCGGCGGTGGCCCGGGCCGGCCCTGACGCGGGTGGAGGGCCCGGCTGAAGGAGCCGGGCGGGTCGTGCCCGATCAGGAGGCGAGCCTCGATTCCGATCGCCTCGAGCGCGTGCATCTGGGCCTCGGCGTGCTCGACGACGCCGCCCCAGAACGACCAGGAGTACGGAACGACGATCCCGACCTTCAGGACGTTCCCCCACCCTGGACGATCCCGAGCTTCATCGGCGCGAGGCTACCGCCGCCGGGCGAGCAACCAGCCGACGGTGACGCCCGCGAGCAGGAGCTGCGTCCCGGCAGAGAGGCCCGCCCCGTGCCGGCCTCCGCCCCGGTGAAAGATCTTCTCCCCACCCAGCCGGAGCCACGGAACGACGTGCTCGAGATCCGGCGCCGAGCAGGCCGCAGCTCCGAGCACCGCGGGGTCGAACGGGCCGCGGCGGGCGGCGAGCAGCCCCAGCGCGACGAGGCCGCTGCCCAACTCGAAGCTCCGGTCGGGGATGTCCTCGTGGGGCACCCGGTCGCCGGCGAGATGGAGCGGCGGACCGAGCAGGAGCGCGAGCGTGCGAGAGCGAACGAGCGCACCCGCCGCTCCGCCGACCGCCACGTGCAGCGAGACGATCATCGACGGGATGATTGCGTATGCTCCGCGGCGATGGGTTTCCTCGACAGTCTCCGCAAGGCGATCTCGGGCCCTGCCCGCGTCAAGGGCACGGACGATCCGGGCGAGGCTGCCGTCGCGATGCGCGAGGAATTTGCCGTTCCCAACGCGGGCGACGACGAGATCGAGCAGATCGAGGAGCTCTCCAGTGAGCCGGCGGCGCCGGTCGCCGCTGCCCCGTTCTCCGGTGTCGGCCAGGCCGACGCGGCGGAGCTCGAGGACACGTTCGTGTCCGAAGAAGAAGAAGAGCCCGAGCACGAGACAGGCCCGATCGACCCGGCTCCGTAGTCGGTACGGGTCTGGTCGACCTGCGCTAGCGTTCGCAGCGGCGTGCCGGGAAGGCTGGTCGGCGTCAGCCTATGACGCCCACAGCCGCCATCCCCGTCTTTCTGGTCTCGATCGGCGTCATGCTCGGTGCCTCGGCGATCTTCGCGCGACGGCTCGACCACGCGGGGCTGCGACTCGGTCTGCCGGAGACGCTCCTCGGCCTGCTCACCGCGCTCGCCGCCGACGCGCCGGAGATCTCGTCGGCGATCGCCGCGCTCGTCCAGCACAAGCACGCGCTGGCGGTCGGCGTAGTGGTCGGCTCGAACGCGTTCAACATCGCGGCGATGCTCGGCCTCAGCGCCGTCGTCACGGCTCGCGTGCGGGCACGTCACGAGGCGCTCGAGCTCGAGGCCTTCGTCGGCCTCTGGCTGCTCGCGGTGACGCTGGCCGTCGTCGCAGGCGGCCTCGGCGCCACGGTCGGCATGGCACTGGTGGCCGCAGTCGTGGTGCCGTACATCGTCCTGCTCGCGGCGGGCCCGCGCCTCGCACGGCGGCTCCCCCTCAGCGTGGCCGAGTCGCGCTTCGTCCACCGGAGCTTCGGCGAGGGGCACCGGCGGGCGCGTCCGCTCGACTCGCGGCGCGAGATAACGAGGCTGCTCGTCGTCCTCCTCGTCGCGCTCGGTCTGATCGTCGCCGGCAGCGTGGGCGCCGTCCGGGCGGCGACCGATCTCGCCGCTGCATGGTCGGTGCCCGACGCGCTTGTCGGGGTGATCGTTCTCGCCATCCTGACGAGCCTGCCGAACGCATGGACGGGCTTCCGTTTCGGCGTCCAGCAGCGAGGGTCGGCGCTCATGAGCGAGACGCTGAACTCGAACTCGATCAACATCTTCGCGGGCCTGGCCCTGCCCGCTGCGCTCGGCAGCCTCGGGGCGTTCTCCCGGCTCGCGATCTTCGACGTCGCGTGGCTCCTTGCGATGACCGCGGCGGCAGTCGTCCTGTTCGGGAGACGCGAGGGCGCGGGCCGGAGCGCCGGCGCGTTCCTGATCGTCCTCTACGCCGCGTTCCTCGCAGTGCAGATCGTGGCACGCGCCTAGCTAGTCCACCATCTGCTCGAGCGCGGACTCCTCGCGCGCCACGACTCGGGCGCCGCGCCACCAGGAGGCCAGGGCCGCGACCAGACAGGCCGCGATCGCGAACGCGAACGCTTCGTGGAGACCACTGCGGAACGGCGCCGCGATCAGATGCGGGAAGAAGGCGCGCCCCCGGATAGCGGCCGCATCGTGCGCCGGCAGACGCGCGAGGACGTGCGGGCCGATCAACTCCTTCGCCGGGTTGTAGCCGAGGAACGCAGCGAACAGCACCGAGACGGGCGGCAGGTGGCTGACGCGCGTCGCCACGCCCGCCGACACGCCGTGCGCCTGCAGGCCCGTCGCGAGCGAGTGCGGCAGCGTCGCGGACAGTCCGACGATCATCAACGTGAAGAAGATCCCGATCGAGAGCACCTGCGCCGAATTCTGGAACGTCTGGTTCATGCCGCCCCCGGCGCCCCGATGCTGCGCGGGGAGGCTGTTCATCACGCCGGCCCGGTTAGGCGACGCGAATGCGCCCATCGAGAGGCCCATCAGCAGCAGGATGGCGGCGAAGGCCGAATACGAGAAGTTCACCGGCAGCATGGCGAGCAGGAAGAAGCTGAGCGCCGAGACGAGCATTCCGCCCGTCGCGAACGGCCGCGAGCCGTAGCGGTCGGAGAGAATCCCCGACGCCGGCCCGGCGAGGAGGAAGCCAACCGTCAGAGGCAGCATCCGGATCCCGGCCCAGAGCGGCGTCGACGCGAAGTCGTAGCCGTGCTCCGGCAGCCAGATCCCCTGCAGCCAGATGATCAGCATGAACATCAGGCCGCCGCGCGAGACCGCCGAGAGGAAGCTCGAGAGAACGCCGAACGTGAAAGCGCGGATGCGGAAGAGGCCGAGCCGGAACATCGGCGCCTTCGACCGCACCTCGACGAGCGCGAAGAGCGCGAGCAGCGCCGCTCCGGCCGCGAGGCAGGCGTCGACGAACGGCGACTCCCAGCCCATCGGGTGGTTCCCGTACGGCCGGATCCCGTAGGTGATCCCGACCATCACGAGGATGAGCCCCGCGGCGAAGCTGAGATTGCCCGGCCAGTCGACCGGATCACGCGTGCGGACGCCGATCTCGCGCAGGCTCCGGTACGACCAGATCGTCCCGGCGACCCCGAAGGGGACCGAGACGAGAAAGACGAGCCGCCACGAGATCGGCGCGAGCAAGCCCCCGAGGACGAGCCCGATGAACATGCCGCTGATCCCCACCACGTTGTTGATCCCGAGCGCGAGCCCACGCTGGTTCGCCGGGAACGCGTCGGTGAGGATCGCGACCGAGTTCGCGATGAGGAACGCGGCGCCGATCCCCTGGAGGATCCGGAAGCCGATCAGCCAGTCTGCGCCGGCCCGGCCGTGGAGCCAGTCGATCGTCAGCAGCAGCGACGCCAGCGTGTAGACGACAAAGCCGACGTTGTACATCCGCACACGCCCGAACTGGTCGCCGAGCCGGCCGAGGCTGACGACGAGCACGCTCGAGACGACGAGGAAGCCGAGGATCATCCAGAGCAGGTAGAAGCTGTTGCCGGGCCGGAGCGGATCGAGGTGGATGCCGCGGAAGATGGCCGGCATCGCGATCAGGACGATCGAGCCGTCGATCGTCGCGAGCAGCACTCCGAGCGTCGTATTCGAGAGCGCGACCCACTTGTAATCCGGCTTTCTGCGATTGACAGGCAACCTGCTCAGGTTACCTGTCTACAATTCCCGTCGTGCCTAAACCATCCGCGCAGGTGGTGAGCGGAGCGAGCGAGCTTCGACTCGTGCTGGGCCAGCTCGTCCGGAGGCTCCGCGCCGAATACTCGTTCCCCGTTGCGCAGGCGACCGTGCTCAGCCGGCTCGATCGCGAAGGCCCGCAGACGACGGCTGCCCTCGCGGCAGCCGAGCGTGTACGGCCGCAGTCGATGGCGCAGACGCTCGCGGAGCTCGAGACGGCGGAGCTGATCGCGCGCCGTCCCGACCCAGCGGACGGCCGTCGCGTCTTGATCGAGCTCACCGAGCGCGGCCGGGCGCAGGTGCTCGAAGGGCGGGGACGGCGCGAGGACTGGCTTGCGGCCGCGATCGCGGCGGAGCTCGACGCGGAAGAGCAGCGGACGCTGCTGGCGGCGGTGCCGCTGCTGCGCCGCCTGACCGGACGCTGAGACGAAAGGACGATCGCTATGCGCATCCGCTGGTATGGACAGTCGGCGTTTCTCGTGGAGGGAGAGAAGCGTGTCTTCCTCGATCCCTTCGGCGACCCGGCGCCGCTCGCCGCGCGCGGAATCGAGTTCCGCTACCGGCCGATCGAGGACGTCGCGGCCGACCTCCTCCTCGTCACGCACGACCACTTCGACCACAACGCCGTCGACGCGGTGGGCGGCGAGCCGTCGGTGCTGCGCTCGCCCGGGCGCCACGAGTCACCGGTGGGCGAGGTCGTGGGAGTCGCCTCGGAGCACGATGCGGCAGCGGGCACCGCGCGCGGGCCGAACACGATCTTCGTCTTCTCCCTCGACGGGCTGCGCATCTGCCATCTCGGCGACTTCGGGCAGCACGCACTCCGGCCGGAGCAGCGGGAGGCGATCGGCGAGGTGGACGTCCTTTTCCTGCCGGTCGGCGGCGGCCCGACGGTGGGAGGAGACGAGGCGGCGGCCGTCGCGCGGGAGCTGCGACCGCGGCTCGTCGTGGCTATGCACTACCGCACGGACGCCGTGAACTTCCTCGAGCCGCCGGATGCCTTCATCGACGCATACGGCGCGCGGGTCGAGCGGCTCGAGTCGAGCGAGGCGGACGTCGATCCGCTCCTCGGCAGCCGCGAGAAGCCGGTGGTCGTGCTGTTCGCGCCGCCTACGGCTTCTTCGTGATGACCTTGCCGGCGGGCGAGAGGACGTACCACAGCCCACCGTTGAGGTTGAGCGCCTGCCCGGACGCCTGCCCGGGCTTCGAGTCGCCGACATACGTGTAGAGCGGCCAGCGGTTGTATGTCACGACGCGTCCGCCCCCAGGGTTGCTGTCGGAGCCGAGCAACGACTTCTTCGCGGCGCCGCCCGCCGTGGCCTTTTGCCCCGCCTTCAGCTTCAGCGGCGGCCAGACTGCCGCGCACGTGCCCTTGCAGGTCACTTTCTTCTGCTTGTCGGGCTTGAACATGTAGAGCGTGCGGCCGCGGCTGTTCACGAGCACCGCGCCGAGCCCCTGGATCGTCCGCGTCTGCACCGTCGCTGCCTTCGCGGCATGCCGAGCGCCGGCGGCGCCTCCCTGCGGCGCCATGACGGCGACCGCTGCGGCGAGAGCGGCGATGGCGACAATCCGGACCGAAACCCCCCGCGTACCCACAGCCGTCACTCTAGATCAAGGAGGAGCAGGTGCGCAGGATCGTTCTCTTCGGCCTCGTGCTGTTCGGGGCGACGGTCGCCGTCGCGGCGGCAGCATCCGGAGGTCTGCCGAACATCGGGAAGGCGTCCATGCAGGCGCAGCCGGTCTACAAGGGCTACTACGACCACCACATCGACACGTACCTCATCACCGACGTCTCGTCCAAGTCGCAGGCGAACGCCATGCACGTCAACTACTCCGCCGAGCTGAAAGGCGTGAAGGGGCTGCCGGAGCAGTACTTCGTGCGGGGTCGCGCTGCGAAGGGGCAGCTCACGATCTTCGGCTCCGAGCCGGGCGAGAAGGACTACAACCCGCTCTGGGAAGAGGTCTGGGTGATGTGGAAGAAGGGCGTCAAGCCCGTGGTCGTCGGCCAGGACGACCAGATCGACGCGCTCGAGAAGCAGGGCAAGATGACGGAGCAGGACGCCCACGTCGTCCTCAACGCCCCGATCCTGAAGGTCGGCAAATAGACAAAGAAGAGGCGGGCAAGCCCGCCTCTTCTCAATACTCCGCCGCAGAGGTTGTTGCCGTCAGCCCCGAGCAGGAGTCAAGCCGATCATCTCGCCCTTCGGCTCTGCCGGGCCTCCCCCTTTTGGGGGATCTCAGATCGGCTGGAGCGCGAAGCTGTTCAGGCGATCGGCGGCCGAGTGCTCCTGCGCCAGCAGCCTCTCCGCCTCCTCCGCCGGCGCCGGGCGGCCGAAGAGGTAGCCCTGGCCGAAGCGGCAGCCGAGCTGGCGCAGCCGCTCGGCCTGTGCCGGATGCTCGATGCCCTCGCCGACGGCGGCGAGGCCGAGCGAGTCGCCGAGCCGCAGGATCGCGTCGACGAACGCCTCGTCGGCGTCCTCGCCGACGAGCTTGTCGACGAAGGGCTTCGGGATCTTGAGCGACTCGATGGGGAACTCGGCGAGGCGGCTCAGCGACGAGTAGCCGGTGCCGAAGTCGTCGATCGTCAAGCCGACGCCGAGGTCGCGCAGTCGCCGCATCGCCACGAGCGCGGCGTCGCTGCCCTGGACGACGCCCAGCTCGGTCACCTCGATCACGAGCCGGCTCGGGTCGACACCGAACCGCTCGAGCGACTCTGCGACCGTTTCGACGAGCCGCTCGTTCGCGAGCTCCGCCGGCGCGAGATTGAGCCAGATGCTCAGCCTCTCCGGCCAGCGCCGTGCGGCCTCCAGTGCCTGCTGGAGAACCACGCGACCGAGCTCGACCGTCAATCCCGTCTCCTCCGCGGCCGGCAGAAAGTCGGCGGCGGTGAGCAGACCCTGTGTCGGGTGCGGCCACCGAGCGAGCACCTCGAACCCTTCGATCTCTCCGTCCGCCAGTCGCACGACGGGCTGGTAGTGCACGACGATCTCTTCCCGCTCGAGCGCCGCTTCGAGGTCGAGACCGAGCTGCCGCTGCGCGCGAAGCTGTTCGTGGAGGTCCGCCTCGTACAGCGTGTACGCGCGGTCCGACCGCTTGACGCTGTACATCGCGATGTCCGCGTTGCGAAGAAGGTCGTCGGCGGTCGTGACACCGGGGACGCCGACGGCGATGCCGATGCTCACGTGACACGCGACGTCTCCGCAGCCGAGCGCGTACGTCCCGTCGATTGCCTCCAGCAGACGCCGCGCCGCGGCGACCGCTGCCTCGGGGCTCGCTTCGCGGACGAGGACGGCGAACTCGTCGCCGCCGATCCGGGCCGCGAGGTCCTGGGTGCGGATCGCGCCGCCGAGGCGGCGCGAGAACTCGGCGAGCAGCTCGTCGCCGGCGCTGTGGCCCCAGGTGTCGTTGACCGTCTTGAACCGATCGAGGTCGAGGTAGAGGACGGCCGCCGAGCTGCCACCGCGATCGAGCTCGTGCTCGACGGCCTCCAGCAGGTGGGGCCGGTTGGGCAGGCCGGTGAGCGCGTCGTGGTAGGCCTGGTGGCGCAGCTGTTCCTTCAGCTGCGTGACCTGCGCGAGCGAGTGCTCCAGCCGGCCGTTCTCGAGGAGGATGCTCGCATGGCCGGCGAACGTCTCGAAGAGGTCGACGTCCACTTCGCCGAACGTGCTGACGTCGCCGACCCGCTCACCGACGATGAGCAGCCCGAACGTCCGGTCCTCGCCCCGTAGCGGCCCCACGATCGCGTCTTCGAGCCTGCGCGAGCGGAGGAACTCGTCGAATGCGTGCGTGGCACGACGCCGCGTGAGCAGGGTCGCCAGGCCGGTGGACGCGATCTCGGAGAAAGCGGCCGCGTCATCCGGCCGCAGCCGCTCCTCCGGATGCATGAGCAACTCGCCCTCCGCGCCGCTGATGCTGCGCAAGGGCCCTTCGTCGTCGGAGGCCGGGAGAAGCAGGATCTCCGCGTACTCGGCGCGGAGCAGCCGGCGGGCTGCCACGAGAAGCTGCCCGACTGCGAGCCCGAACTCCGGCGCACCCTGCGTCGCGCGCATCGACTCGTAGAGGAACTCGACGTGCTCTCGCTGCTCGCGCTGTTCCATGTAGCCGCGGAAGGCCGCTACGCAGGCGAGAACCGGGACGGCGAGGAGGAGGGCGGCGAGCGGCCGGACCTCGAGGAGCTCGACGACGGCAAGCCCGAGGGACGCCGTCGCGAGCGCTCCGACGGTCGACGTCACGAGCGTGCGCAGGAGCTGGGGCGCATGGAAGCGCTCCTCGGCGATGGCGATCACGGCGGAGACGAGCAGGATGCCGACCACGTGGGCAATGGCGCAGGCGAAGAGCACGAGCGCCCAGAGATGCGGAGCGGAGTCGCCGGGCTGGGCGAGCGAGCGGAAGATCAACAACGCGATGCCGCTGCAAAGCGGGAGCTCGGCGGCGTTGAAGGCGAGTTTGACGAGGGTCCCGTACTGCCGCCGGTTGATCGTCAGCGCTACGAGAGTGCCGACGAGCTGGCCGACCAGCAGCGCCATCGGCGACGCGAGCAGCAGTCCGAGCACGAGCCCGATCTCGGTCAGGGAGAGCGTGTGCGCCTGCTTGCGGAACTGCAGGTGCACGACGAACACCTCGGCGAGATAGAACGCGAGCGCAAGAGCCCACCACGAGAGATGCGGGCTCCCGATGAAGGGGGCAGCATCGAAGTTGCGGAGGTCGAACACCCACACGAGCGAGCACGCGAGCGCGAGGACTCCGTTGAAGGCCCAAACACGCCGAGGCCCGTGCAGGGCCTCGCCGAGAGCCACGCCGAGCGAACGCAGCAGCCCGCTCGGCACGCGGCGCGGGTGGGTAAGAGGCCGGCCCAAGGTCACCGGCCTCTCCCGCTACGAATCAGCCCCAACTCGCTCCGAGCCACTGATCGCCCGACCAGCTCGAGCCGCTCCAGCTCGAGCCGCTCCACGAGCTACCGCTCCACGAGCTACCGCTCCAAGAGCTACCGCTCCAGGAGCTGCCCGACCAGCTGGAGCCGCTCCAGGAGTTGGCAGACCAGACGAGGTCGCTCCAGCTCGAGCCACTCCACGAGCTACCGCTCCAAGAGCTGCCAGACCAGCTCGAGCCGCTCCACGAGCTACCGCTCCAGGAGCTTCCCGCCCACTGAGAGCCGTTCCACACGCCGCCCGACCAGCTCGAATCCGCGGCCTCCAGGGCGGCCATCGTCCTCGAATTAAAGGGCTGGCCGAAGATGTCCCGCTCGCCCTGGAGCAGCACGCCATTCATGGACAGGTGGTAGCTGCCGCGCGACAGCTCGAGCGAGCCCGTCCCGGTCGACCAGCAATCGTGCGGCCCGAAGAAGAAGACGGCATGGCAGTTCTGGCGCCCGTTCGCAGCGTGGGCGGAGGCGGAGGCGCCACGAGGCGGCCGCGTCGTCAGCAGCTCGTTCAGATCGAGCTCTCCGCTCCCCTGCCACAGCGGCGGGAAGTGGCGCAGCGTTTCGCTTCCGTCCATGAGCATCTGCTTGACGTCGTTCGGTGTGAGCCCCGGGTACTTCTGGAGCAGCAGCGCGACGGCCCCCGTCACATAGGCGGCCGCCTCGGAGGTGCCGCTGCCGCGGAAATAGCGATCGCCGAGGGCAGCATCCGGGTTGTTCTGGTCGACGTAGGAGCCCGGGACGCGCAGGCCCTGCATGTGCATCCCCGGCGCGAGCAGGGTGGGCGCCTCGCAGTTCTTGGGCGTGCAAATGGCACCGGCCGAGAACGATGCGGGCTGGTCGTCGGCGAAGGAGGCCGTTCCCGCCGTGTCGGCCGCGCCGACGGAGATCAACCACGGGTCGTAGGCGGGATCGGTGAGGGGCGAGCCCACGCCCGTGTTGCCGGCAGCCGTGACGACCACGATGCCGGCCTTCCACGCCTGTTCCACCGCGAAGGCGAGCGGGTCGACCGTGTACGGCTGCGTCGAGTTCGTGCCGTACGAAAGGTTGATGACCCGGATGTTCATGCCGTTGTCGTACCGGTGCTGGACGACCCAGTCGATCGCCGCGATCACCTGGCTCACGTCGACGGAGCCGTCCGCGGCGCCGACTTTCACCGACAGGATGCGCGAGTCCGGGGCAACACCGCGATATCCGCCCGGCTGGCCGTCGTCGCCTCCGATGATCCCGGCCATGAACGTGCCGTGACCGTTCGTGTCGAGATACCGGAGGGAGGGATTCTGCGACTCGAGCGATAGATCCACACCGTTCACGATCTTGCCCGGCGCACTCAGCGCAGGCACCGGAGAGACACCCGTATCGATGAGGGCGACATCGACGCCCTCGCCGGTGTAGCCGGCGCTCCACCACGCCTGCGCGCCGCCGCCGGCCGTGACGTTCTGCATCGAGTACTGATCGGTCGTCGGATCGTAGCCCGATGAACCCCACGAGGCGCCCGCGCGGATCATGCCGAGCGCCAGCACCAGAACGAATGTGAGAAGGCCGGCCTGCCAGGCCCGGAAACGAAAATGGTCGCGCTTGGTGAGGTCAGCCCCCACGTCTACCTCCTTGTCGCGACCGCCCTGATGCCGCAGAACGTGCCGCCATAGCCGCCAGTCAGTCGCCGGAACGTAGGTGGCCGGGGGAGGGCGCTCGTCCCGCAAAAGGGGGAGCCCATTCGCTCGAATGAGGGATCTTGGCCGCATGGGAACATCCCGAAGGCCCTGCTCGCGCGGCGGCGCCGCGTAGCATCGAGCCGTGCCCGCCGCGACAGTCCTCCAGTCGGCGCCCCCGCGGTTCTCGGCCGAAGAGGCCGCACGGATCGCGACGGACCTGTTCGGCGTACACGGACGCGCCTCGGATCTCGGCAGCGAGCGCGACCAGGCTTTCCTCCTCGAGGACGGCGGTGCGGACGGCGTGCTCAAGATCTCGAACAGCGGCGAGGACGAGGCGGCGCTCGACCTGGAGGAAGCCGTGATCGCGCACGCCGCGGCCGTGGACCCGGATCTGCCGGTGGCACGGCCGCTCGCGCCACGCGCGACGTTCGACGGCCACCACGTGCGGCTGTTCGAGCGGCGGCACGGCCGCAAGGCCGGCCCGGAGCTCGACGACGGCGCGGCGCACGCGATTGCCTCTGTGCACGCCCGCCTCTGCCTCGCGCTGCGGTCGTTCTTCCATCCCGCGGCCGGCCGGGAGCTGCTGTGGAATCTTCACGCAACGCCGCGGCTTCGTCCGCTGCTCGAGGCGATCCCGGACGGAGACCGGCGTGAGCTCGTCGCTCGCACCCTCGACGGGTTCGAGGCGCGTGTGCTCCCGGAGTGGGAGCGCCTGCGCGCCCAGGTCGTGCACGGGGACTTCAATCTCGACAACCTTCTGCTCGACGAGCAGGGGCGCGTGGCGGGGATCCTCGACTTCGGCGACTGCTGCCACACCGCGCTTGCGGCCGACGTCGCCGTCGCGCTCGCCTCCCTCTTACGCGGCCGGCCGGCCGAGGACGGCTTCCGGGTGGCGCGGATCGCGCTGGACGGCTTCGCCTCCCGGCTTCCGCTCGAGCCGCTCGAGCTCGACCTGCTCGGCGACCTCGTCGCCGCCCGGCTCGCCGCGATCGTCTGCATCAGCGCCTGGCGCACCCGCCGCTTCCCCGAGAACGCCGCCTACATCGAGGCGTGGGACGACGACTCGTGGCGGTTGCTCGAGCTGTTCGACGGGCTCGGACCGGACGAGGTCGCGCGCGAGCTCGGCTCCCGACGCCCGGCGACGGCGAGCGGCGAGCTCGCTCGGCGGCGAAACGAGGCGCTCGGCGCCCTCCTCACCCCGCTCACGTATGCGCGTCCCGTCCACGCCGTTCGCGCCGAGGGCGTCTGGATTCACGAGCCGGACGGGCGTCGGCTTCTCGACGCCTACAACAACGTGCCGGTCGTCGGCCACTGCCACCCGCGAGTGACCGAGGCCATCGTCCGCCAGACACGGCAGGGCGCGGTGAACGCGCGTTACCTCGCGGAGCCACTCGTGGAGCTCGCGGAGCGACTGCTCGCGACGTTCTCGCCGGAGACCGGCCTCGACACGGTGCTCCTCGTCAACTCCGGTAGCGAGGCCAACGACCTCGCCTGGCGGATCGCCTCCGCGGCGACCGGTCACGACGGCGCTCTCGTGACGGAGAACGCGTATCACGGGGTGACCACTGCGACGGCCACGCTTTCACCCGAGGACTGGCCGCGGGATCTCACCCCCTCCCGCATCGCCCGCATTCCCCCGCCCGGAAGCGGCATCGACCTGGCGCCGGCGGTCGATGCGGCCCTCCGGGATCTCGCGGACTGCGGACTCGCCGCGACGTTCCTCGACGCCTCCCTCATGAGCGACGGCATTTACACGCCGGAGAGCTCCGATCTCCGCCTGCTCGTCGAGCGAACCCACGCCGCCGGCGGCCTGTACGTTGCGGACGAGGTTCAGGCCGGCCACGGACGGCTCGGCCCCGAGCTCTGGTCCTTCGCCCGCCACGGGATCGCACCGGACGTGGTGACGCTCGGCAAGCCGATGGGAAACGGCTACCCCGTCGCCGGGGTCGTCACCCGGCGCGACCTAGCGGAGCGGTTTCCGTACGCCGGCCGGACGTTCTCCACCTTCGGCGGCAACCCGGTCGCCGCAGCGGCCGCCCTCGCCGTGCTCGACGTCCTCGAGGACGAGCGTCTGCCGGACCGCGCCGCCGACGTCGGAAAGCGCCTGCGCGCGGCCGTGGAGAGCCTCGGCAAGACAGACGTCCTCGAGGTGCGCGGAAGCGGCCTCCTTGCCGGCATCCAGCTCTCGAGCGGAGAGCTCGCGGCGCGCGTCGCCGACGAGCTCCGCGAACAGGGGATTCTCGTGGGCCGCACGGGGAAGCGGGGCGACGTCCTCAAGATCCGGCCGCCACTCGTCTTCGCGGACGAGCACGGGGATCTTCTCGTCTCTGCGTTGAACCTCGCCCTGCGCTGACCGCTTCGTTACAAAGTCGTATCGTCCCGCCCATGGCCGTGGAGGAAACCGACGCTCAGCTCGTCGCCCGCTGCCGAGCGGGCGACGCGGAAGCCTGGAACGAGTTCGTGGAGCGGTTCTCGCGCTACGTGTACGCGATCTGCAGCCGGGGCTTCCGCCTCGCGCAGCACGACTCCGAAGACGTGTTCCAGGAGGTCTTCGCCCGCGCCTTCGAGAGGCTGTCGGAGCTGCGGAGCGACGAGGCGGTCCGGCCGTGGCTCGCGCAGCTGACGCGCCGACTCTGCATCGACCGGCTCCGTGCGCTCGCGCGCGACACGCCGTCGGACGCGGAGCCGGACGAGCGCGAGGTCGACGACGTGCTCGGAACGCTCGACGAGGCGATGGCCGTCCGCTCCGCACTCGACCGAGTGGGCGACCCGTGCCGCGAGATCCTGGACCGCTTCTTCTGCCGCGACGAGAGCTATCGGACGATCGGCGACATCCTCGAGATCCCGGCCGGCACGATCGCAAGCCGGATCTCGCGCTGCCTCGAAAAGGTTCGTGCGGAACTCGATGGAAGGAATCGGGGGCCTCGCCCGTCATGAGTGAGATGAACGGATTTGACGAGGAGCGGATCGGCCGGCTGCTACGCCTCCTTCCGCCTGCACCCCAGGGCTGGGTGCGCGCGGCGCAGGAGCTGCCGGCTGCGCGAGCGGTGCTCGACGAGCTCGTCGCGCGAGCCGAGCAGGACGCCGCGTTCCGGCTTCAGCTCCAAGCCGACCTCGAGCGTGCGGTCGCGGCCGCCGGTTACGAGCCCTCACCGTTCGTCGTCTCGCGGCTGCGCCAGCTTCTCAAGGCGGTCTAATACGCGCGGGACGTGCGCCGGCTGAGACACTCTTGCAGTGCTCACCGGGCTCTCCCTCCCCGCGCTTCTCGAGGAGCTGGCCGCGCCGCGCGAGGTTCCCGGCGCCGGCTCGGCCCTCGCGCTAACGCTTGCGACGGCGGCAGCCGTCGTGCAGATGGCTGCACGCCTCTCACCGGACAGCTGGGCCGACGCCGCCGGCGTCGCCGCCCAGGCGGAGTCGCTGCGCGAGCGCGCGGCGGCCCTGGTCGACGAGGATGCCGAGGCATATCGACAGGCCCTCGAGGCACGGGCGGCGGCAGACGAGACCGCCCGGCCGGAGCAGCGCGACTGGTCGCTCGGGCGCGTCACCGCAGCAGCGGCCGAGCCTCCGCTTGCGCTCGCCCGTCTCGCCGCCGATCTGGCCGACCTCTGCGCCGAGGCCGGATCGCGCGTCGAGCTGCGCGTTCACGCCGACGTTGCGGCGGCGGCGGCCCTCGCAGCGGCCGTCGCGCGCGGGGCACGCGAGCTGGTCGCGGTGAACCTCACCGCTCTGCCCGGCGACCCGCGTGTGGAGGAGGCCACCAAACTCGTGGCTGCCGCCGAAGCGGCGGCCACGCAGGCGCGCCGCGATTCCGGGACCTAGAAGGACTGTTGCCGCGGTCCCTCAGAGCCGGCCCGGCGTAACTAGATCTTGCGGGGCGAGTCCATCCGCACGTTCGCCCTCCGCACGTGAGCCTCGACCTCGTTCTCGGTCTCGTCCTCGTCGGTGGGCTCGATGTTCTCGAGCTTCCTGCCGTGACCCTCGACCTCGGTCTCCTCGTCCTTGCGCTGCTCGTCCGACATCGCTCCTCCTTCGGAATTCTCTACGCCGCTTCGGCGCTGTCACCTCACTAGACGCGCTACCGAACGAAATCTTCCACAGAGGCGCCGGATCTGGCAACTCCCACCGGACCACGAAAAAGGCCCGGTGTTAGAGCCGGGCCTAGTTCGTGACAGCTACTGCTAGATCTTGCGAGGCATGGCCTTCCGCACGTGGGCCTCGACCTCGTCGTCGGTCTCGTTCTCGTCGGTGGGCTCGATGTTCTCGAGCTTCCTGCCGTGACCCTCGACCTCGGTCTCCTCGTCCTTGCGCTGCTCGTCCGACATTGCTCCTCCTTCGGAATTCTCTACGCCGCTTCGGCGCTGTCATCTCTCTAGACGTGCCTGGGAGCACGAATCTTCCCATCGACCCTTCATTTTCGCAACCAAGCCTGCGATCCTGCGCCACGTGGGCCGCTATGCCGCTTCGCTGCGCGCATTCGGGAGGGTCTTCGCGAACCCGCGGGTTCGCGACGTCCAGCTCGCCGGGGCCGGCTCCACGCTCGGAACGTGGGCGTACGCGGTCGCGCTGCCCGTCTACGCGTACCACTCGGGCGGCGCGCGGGCGGTCGGACTGGTGTTCTTCGCGCGATTCGTGCTCGCAGCGCTCGCGGCTCCGTGGCTCGGGGTGCTCGCGGATCGCTGGTCGCGACAGCGCCTGATGCTCGGCGCGGACATCGTCCGCTGCGGGATCTTCGTGGGGATGACGGCGGTCGCGAGCGCCGGCGGCAGCGCGTATCTCGTCTACGTCCTCGCGGTCACGTCGACGATCGTCTCCAGCGTCTACACGCCCGCGCAGGCTGCCCTCCTTCCGTCCCTCGTCGAGTCGCCCGAGGAGCTGACCGCGGCGAATGTCGTCGGCAACACGATCGCGAGCCTGGGAATGTTCGCCGGGCCCGCCATCGGCGGCATCCTCCTCGCGCTCAGCGGCCCGAGCGCCGTCTTCGCGCTCAACGCTGCGCTCTTCGTGTGGTCGGCGGCGTTCATCGTCCAGGTTCCGCGCGATACCCCGCCGGAGCGGGCGGAGCGGCCGAAGTTCCTTCCGGAGCTCACCGCAGGCTTCAAGACCGTCTGGCGCACGCCCGCTCTGCGCGTCGTGATCGGCCTGACCACAGCGGAGGAGATCGTCTACGGGGCGCTCGAGGTGCTGCTCGTCGTGCTCGCTCTGCGGCTCCTCCACGCCGGCAACGCCGGCTTCGGCTGGCTCAACACCGCGATGGGCGTGGGCAGCCTGGCCGGCGCGGCAGTCGTGGCCGTCTTCATCGGGCGACGACGGCTGGCGGGCGGCTTCGCGCTGGGGATCCTCCTCTGGGGGCTCGCGGTCTGCGCCACGGCGGCCGTGTCGACCCTCGCACCGGCACTGTTCCTCCTCGGCCTCATCGGGGCTGCCGCGATCCTCGTCCAGGTCAACAGCGTCACGCTCCTGCAGCGCTCGGCCGAGAACGAGGTGCTCGGTCGCGTCTTCGCCGTCCTCGAAAGCCTCATGCTCGCCGCGACAGCCGTCGGCGCCGTCCTCGCCCCCGGCCTCGTCAGCTGGCTCGGCCCGCGGGGCGCACTCGTGGCGACCGGAGTCTTCCTGCCCGTCCTGCTCGTGCCGCTCTGGCCGAGCCTGCGGCGGATCGACCAGGAGGCACGGATCGCGGTCGAGCCGCTCGAGCTGCTGCGAAAGATCGAGATCTTCGCCCAACTCCCGGAAGCGGTGCTCGAGCACCTCGCCTCGGGCGCGACCGCTATCTCGACCCTGGCGGAGCAGGTCGTCGTCGAGCGCGGCGAGGCGGGCCGCCACTTCTACGTCATCGCTGCGGGACGGGCCGTGGTCGAGCTCGACGACGGCGCGACGCGGGAGCTCGGCCCCGGCGACTCGTTCGGCGAGATCGCCCTGCTGCGCGACGTGCCGCGGACCGCGACGGTGCGCGCGCTGGAGCCGCTCCGGCTCTACGCGGTCGAGAGGGACGAGTTCCTCGCCGCGGTGACCGGCCACGCCCCGACCCTTGCGACGGCCGAGAGCATCGTGACGTCCCGAATGCCGGTCGGCGCGCTCGGGTAGCTCGCGGGTGCTGCGCACCCGCTCGCTGGGTCAAGGAACTCGGGCCGGGAGAGCGCGGTCTCCCGGCCCTCGTGCCGAAAGCACATAGGGGCTGACGCAAGGTTCGAGCCGCACTTCCGTCGCGGGCGGCCAGGCCGCCTACGGCGGCGTGCCCGCCCGCGAAGATCCGGCGGCGTCGTAACGCACCGTTACGCCGCCGCCATTGCGATAGCGAGGCTTCGAAGCGTTTGGACCCCAACCAGGCGAAGGGCCGGAGGCTAAGACCTCGCTTCAGCGGGGCTTAGCCGCAGGCCGTACTGCGCTCGCGCCGGCCTCCGCCGCGCGCGAGCGCACCAGGCAGCCAACACATCGAGAGCATCGAAAACCAGAACAGCACGAAGCCGCCGGGAGACCGCGCTCTCCCGGCGGCGCAGTTCCTTCCTAAGCTCGGAAACGCGAAGCGTTTCCGAGCCGCCAGCGAGCGAAGCGCCAGCTTCGCGAGCTATGCGAGCACGCGCTCCAGCGCGCGAAGCAACTCGAACGCGGCGTCGCGGTCCTCTTCCTCGAGGCGTGCCGCCACGCGGGCGAGTGGTGCCAGCCGGCCCTCCCCCGCGAGCGCCTCGCGCGCCCGCCTCGCCCGCTGCAGCAGGTCGAGCGCGATCGCCGCCTGGTTGGCGAACAGGCCGAGCAGGTCGACCTCCGCCAGTCTGAGCTTCGACTCCGCGGGACGATCAAGCACCGAGAGCACCCCGAGCGCACGCTCCTCGACGAGCAACGGCACCGCCATCATGCTCTTCGGGACGTAGCCGGTCGACTCCGCCTGCGAGCGCGACCAGCGCGTGTCCGCAGTCAGGTCGTCGACGACGAGCGGCTCGCCCGTCGTGAGCACCCAGCCCGCTATGCCGTTCCCCGCCGGGAACCGCATCCCGATCAGCTCGCCCTCCCCCTCGCCGGCGACCGCTTCGAAGACGAGCTCCTCGGCTTCCTCGTCGAGGAGGAAGACGGATGCGGCCTTGGCGCCGAAGATCGCGCGTGCCACCTCGACCGTCGCCTGCAGGAGCGAGCGGTGGGCCTCGTCCGCGCCGAGCACGCCGGCGGCGACGGCCGCTTCGAGATCGCTCATGTGTTACCACCCGCCGCGTTCGAGGCCGTCTGGTAGAGGACGCTCTTGAGCTGGAACGGCGTCAGGTCCGGGTGCTTGCCCATGATCAACGCGCAGATGGCGGCGATGTGCGGCGTGGCGAAGCTGTTGCCGGTGCAGCGGAGCGTGCCGCCGCCGAGCCAGGCGACGTCGAGGTCGAGGCCGCGCCCGAAGAACTCGACCGGCGGCGAAGGGTTGTAGTAGAAGGTCAGCGGATCCGACTCCTCGTGGCTGCCGACGGAGATGACGCTCGCGAACCGCCACGGGAAGCTTTCGACGGGCATGTTGTGGGCCGAGGCGACGAGGAGGACTCGCCGGAAGTACGCGCGGTCGGCCAGCTCGTGGAGCCTCTCCACGTACTTGGTCCTCGTGGTCGAGAGGCTCATGTTGACGATCGGAAAGCCCTGCTCGATCGCCCAGGCGAGCCCGTGCAGCATGATCTCGCCACCGCCCGTATAGCCGGCGCCGAGGACGCGGACGCTCGTCAGGTGGGCATCGGGCGCCACGGCGCGAACGACGCCGGCGCAGGCCGTGCCGTGGCCGCAGAGATCACCCTCGTCGTCGTCGACGACTTGCAGCTCCCCGTCCTCGCCCTTGAGGACGGCCACCGAGCGGTCGACATGTCCGACGAGCGGATGGTCGAGCTCGACCCCGCTGTCGAGGATGCAGACCCGGACGCCGGCACCGGTAGAGCCGCCCCACGCCCACTCCCGCGTCACCTGCTCGGGGAGGGTGAAGGGCACCCGTATCCGGTCGACCGCCTCCGCCGGCAGGCTCCAGGCCGGAAGCTCCTCCTCTTCCTCGAACTCGTGCAACTCGACGGCGCTCATGGCGCCGATCATCGCATAGCTCAGCGCGAAATCTGCACCGGTGTCCCGAGGGGGACGGTCCGCATGAGGTAGCGGACATCGGCCTCGGCTGCATGCAGGCAGCCGGCAGAGACGGCCGAGCCCTGTCCCGACCCGGCGTGGATCGCGACGTAGTAGGTGATCCTCCGGTTCCAGCCGGCGGGGAGCCGCGGCTGCCGCGCGGTGAGCACGAGGATCCGGGGGCCGAAGGCAGGGCCGAAGGGGCCCGTCAGCTTCTCGGCGACGGCGAACCGGCCGGTCGGGGTCGGCGAGCCGGACGCGCCGATCCCGACCGGGATCGAGCGGACGATCCGCGCGCCCCGCAGGACATAGAGCTTCCGCCGGGAAAGCGAGGCGCGGAGCGCCCACTGAATCGGGTGGACCGCCACGTCGCGGCCGAACTCGGCCCAGCCGTAATGCCCGTTCCGCAGTGCCTCGGCGGTCACCTCTACCCATCGCCTTCGCACGCCGACGACGCCGAGCACGAGCGGGCCGCCGAGAGGCCCGCGCCGCCCAAGACGCATCAGCGGCCTTCCGCCCGGCCGGGCGCGAAGGACGACCGTCGCGTGCAGCGGCCTCGCGGCGAGCGCCGCCGCCCCGGCGCTCGGGGGAGCAGCGGCGTGGGACGCCGCCACGACCGCGGCGGCGAGATACGCGATCAGCGAGTGCGCCATGTGCCTGTAATTGTGCAGTAGTGCGCGTCCGCGACCTGAATTGGTTCCAGCTCGAGGAATATCTGCGGCGCGACGACCGGATCGTGCTCCCGCTCGGCTCGACCGAGCAGCACGCCTACCTCTCGCTCGAGACCGACAACATCCTCGCCGAGCGCGTCGCTGCGGAGGCCGCCGAACCCGTGGGGGTGCCGGTCCTGCCGGTGCTCGCCTACGGCCTCACACCGAGCTTCGGTGCCTACCCGGGCTCGCCGACTCTGCGCGCCTCCACCCTGGTGGCCGTCGTGCAGGACCTGCTCGAGTCGCTGCGTACGCAGGGCTTCCGGCGGATCCTGATCGTGAACGGGCATGGCGGCAACGCCCCGGCCGACGCCGCTCGCCGAGAGTGGGGAGCCGCACACGACGACGCAGAGGCCCTGTTCCACAACTGGTGGGTCGGCCCACGTGTCTGGCAGCTCGTGCAGGAGCTCGACCGGGGCGCGAGCCACGCCTCGTGGATGGAGAACTTCCCGTGGACGCGCCTGCCCGGCGTCGAGCTGCCGAGCGAACGAAAGGAGCCGCTGGTGCAGCCCCTGCCGGCGGCGCCGGCCGTGATGCGCGAGGTCGCCGCCGACGGCCAGTACGGCGGCTTCTACGCGTTGCCCGACGACGACGTGCTCCGCATCTGGGCGGCGGGAGTCGAGGAGACGCGCGAGGTCCTCGAGCACGGCTGGAGCAGCTGACTCGAGCGCGTCAGCCGCTGTGCTCGCGAAGCCAGGATGCGAGGTTGCGCGCCTGCTCCACCGCGTTCGCCCCGGCCGGCGGCGGGGCGACGGCGTGCGGCGTCGAGCTCGGCCGCGGCGCCTGGCCACCGGTGTTCAGGGCGACGGCGGCTGCCAGGCCGGCCGCCGCCGCTGCGACGAGCGCCGCGGCCGCCGCCAGCCGCCGCCCGGCCCACCGTCGAGACCCCCGGGCGGAAGACGACGCCAGGATCTCGGTCGCGCGCAGCCCAGGATCGGCCGGCAGGGATAGCGTCTCGGCCTCCGCCGCCGCTGGGACGAGGAGCCGCGCGAGGGCTGCGGCCGAGGGAGGCCTGTCCTCGGGCCGGACCGACAGGCACGCGCTCACGGCCGCGGCGAGCGCGGCGGGAGCCGACGGGATGCGATCGGCGACGTCGGGAGCGTGGAAGCCGTCCATGGCGCCGAGATCGGCGAGCGGGTCGGCGCTCCGCGCAGGCACCCCCGCGAGCAGCTCGTAGAGCACGGCGCCGACGGCGTAGATGTCCGCGGCGGCGCTGACCTGCTCGCCGCGGGCCTGCTCGGGCGCGAGGTAGCCGGCCGTGCCGAGCACCGTGCCGGCGAGGGTGAGCTGTGTCCCGTCGTGGCCGGGAGCGATGCCGAAGTCGCCGAGCTTGAGCACACCGTCCGTGCCGAGGAGGAGATTCTGCGGCTTCACGTCACGGTGGACGAGACCAGCGGCGTGCGCAGCCGCTAGCCCGGCGCACATCTGCATGGCGAGCGCCGCCGCCTCCGCCGGGGGCAGCGGCCCCCGTCGCGCGACGACGTCGGCGAGCGTCTCCCCGTCGACGTATTCCATCGCGATGAAGGGCCGGCCGCCGTCTTCACCGACGTCGAAGACGCGCACGACGTTCGGATGCGCGAGCCGGGCCGCCAGGCGCGCCTCACGGATGAAGCGGCGCCGCAGGTCCTCGTCCCGCGCGAGGTTCTCGGCGAGCCGCTTCAGGGCCACGGGACGATCGAGCTCGACATCGTGGGCGAGGTCGACGGTCGCCATCGCCCCGTGGCCCAGCGGCCGGAGGACGTCGTAGCGCCCGACGATGCGCGACACGGGGCTCACGGCTTCTTCCCGTGTGCGCCATGCCCGTGCGGGCCGGGACCGTGCGGCTTCTTCGGCTTGTGTGCCGGCTTCGCCGGCTTCGGAGGATGCGCGGGGGCGACGGTCATCGTCTGCGCCGGAACCTTGCAAACAAGGCGATCGGCCAGCGCATTCACGCCGGCGACGAGCGGCGACTCGAGGCGCTGCGGCAGCTTGGACTGGCCTGCGATCACCTCGTCGCGGAGCGAGTGCGCAAGCCGCGTCGCGCGGCAGCTGTTCCCGGCGGCGGCGGCGTCCGCCACCGCCGTCGCTCTTGCGGCCCACTCCCGCGCCAGGACGCGCGGCACCCCACGGACGGCCGATCGGTGCGGTCGAGCAGAGCCGCCGCAGGCCGCCGCGACGAGCGGGACGAGAGCCGCGACGGGGACGATCCTCAACACGCTCCGGGCTGTACCCGCCATCGTCTCCAACGTAGCGTTGCAGGCCGCAAAGCGTTAAAGTCCTGTTAATGCCCATGCTGCACGGCTGCGCGTTTCCGGGTTGCTCGACGTTCACGCTGAGCACCTACTGTGTCGAGCACGAGCTACTTGCGCGGGCCCTCAAGGAGGCCGAGCGCGCACACGCTATCTCGCTGGACGAAGATCCCGAACGCGCGACCCTGGCCGCGGCGAGCGAGGGCGAAACGCCGCAGCACGCGGCGCTCTAGCCCCCAGCAGCGCGGTTCTTTCCGGCTGGTACTCTCGTCGCATGGGCGTCATTCCGTCGTCGCCTCGAGCTCGGCGGCGCCTCACCCGCCTCGGAATCGTGCTCGTCGTCGTCGGCGCCGTGACCGCGCTCGGCGTGCTCTTGCCGAACCGGACGCCCCCGAACTCAGCGCCGGCGAAGAACGCTCCACCTGCTCAGCTGGTCACTCAGAGCAAGTACGTGTCTCCGGCCGACCGGCGTGCGATCAACAAGACGCTCGATCGGTTCATTCCGGCCGCGCTCAACCGCTCCGACCCCGAAACGGCCTGGCGCCTCTCCGGCCCCGGCCTCAAGGGAGGGACGACGCTGCGCGAGTGGCGGCATGGGACCAGCCCGATCCGGTACTACCCGACGCGGGGGAAGAGGTTCCACAACTGGACGACCATCGACGCCGGTCCCGGCTATGTCGACTTCAATCTCGCCCTCCACCCAAAGAAGGGCGACCGGAGATCGTCAGACGTCTTCTCGGGATCGATGATCAAGCGCGGGGGCCGCTGGCTCGTGAACGGGCTGTACACGATCGCGATCCTCGCCCCCCCGACCAAGAGCGGCAGGCACGAGATCGGCCCGGACGACTTTGCGGCCGGTGCCGCTCAAAGCAGCGGCCAGGGCGCGCCGCCGCAGTCCAAGCGCGCCAGGCTCGGCAAGACGTGGCTGCTCGCCGGAGGCGGCGTGATCGTGCTGGCGCTCCTCTTTCCACTGGGGCTGGGTGTCGCCTCGGTGGCGAGATCGCGTCGCGGCCGCAGGCTCCATGCCCGGTCGGTGAGCCGGGAGCTTCCTCCGCTTCCGCGGCCGCCCACCCAGAGGTCGCCGGAGCCCGCTGAGAGCGGTGCCGTGGCCGGGCGGCCGGACTAACTTCTCTCTGGTACTTTGCGTCTCAGTGGGTATGGAGTCGACGACTTCTCCCGGTACGGGCGGCATTCTGTCGTCGCCGCGTGCCCAGCGCCGACTGATCTGGATCAGCGGCGGCGTCTTCGTCGTCGGCCTGATCGTCTTCATCTCGGTCTTCGTCCTGCGCGGCTCGAGCGGGTACCACTCACCGATCTCGAGCAAGCCCGCGGCGGCCGCGCCGAAGCAGATCAAGGCACCGCCGGACCCGGCCGCCTACAAGGTCGGCAGGAAGTTCATGGAGACGGCCGTGCTGCGGAAGAACCTCGACGCCGCCTACCCCCTCGTCAACAACGAGATCAAGGGCGGACTGACCAAGAAGCAGTGGGAGACCGGCAACATCCCGGTGATCGGCTACCCGGCCGACAACACCAAGACCGCAGGGTTCACGGTGCTCTGGTCGTACAAGACGCAGATGATGCTGGTCGTCGACCTCGTGGCGAAGCCAGGCTCGGACGTCCGCCCTCACCTCCCGTTCTTCCTCGGGCTCGTACGGGCTGGTGGCAAGCCCAACGGCCGCTGGCTCGTCAACTACTGGGAAGCCGATTGGGCTCCCCCGGTCCCGACGAACAAGTAAGCGCGTAGCCCGCTAGCGAGAAAGAACGAACGGCGACCACGCGGTCGGCGTGAGTGTCCGTCGGCGCTCTCTCGGGTCAGGCCGAGAGCTGTCCGCGCCGAGGGCCGTCATGACTCGGCCGCTCGAACGCGACATGCTGGACGCCGAGGTTCTGGTCACTGCGAGGATGGACGGCGAGACCGGTAGGCCAGAGCCCGAATCCCGCCGAGGACCTGTCGGGGCCGCTCTGAAGCGACACCGTCGACACGGCGACGAGCGCTGCCGCCGCAGCCGTCGCGGCGACCGCCGCGGCCCGCGTCGCGAAACGCGTGGTGACGGCCGGCCGGCGAGGAAGCGAGAACTGCGGAACGAACTCGAGGGGAGCCGAGCGAAGCACGTCCGTGCAAGCACGTGCCCGCGAGGCGAAGGCCGCGCAAGCGGGGCAGCCGAGAAGGTGCCGTTCGAGCGACAGCGTTTCGTGCGGCGACAGCTCATCGTCGAGCTGCAGCGAGAGGCGCTCGCGCGCGCGTTCGCAATTCGTCCTCACATCAACTTGGACGCCGACGAGCGGTCGGAGTTAGACGTTTCCCCAAAACGCGTCAGCCGATTCGGATCCGAGGGTCGAGCCACGCATACGCCACGTCGACGATGAAGTTGATGACGATCACGGCGAGGCTGATGAAGACGACGACCCCGACGACGACCGGAACGTCGTCCCTGGTGGCCGAGGTGATCAGCTCGCCGCCGAGGCCGTGGAGGTTGAACACCCGCTCGATGAAGAGCGCCCCGCCGAGCGCGAGCGCAATGTCCATTCCGAGCATGGTCACGATCGGCAGCAGGCTGTTGCGCAGGATGTGGTGGACCACGACGCGGCGACCGGAGGCGCCTTTGGCCCGTGCGGTACGAACGTAGTCCTCGCCGGCCACCTCCAGCATGCTCGCCCGGATCAGCCGGACATAGAGCGCAGCGAACAGGAACGTGAAGGTCGCCCAGGGCAGGAGCAAGTGGTATGCCCAGTGGACAGGTCCGCTGCACTCCGCGCCCGCCGAGTGCGGGAAAAAGTTGCAGTAGTCGCCGATCGGCGTCCAGCCCAGCCTGAAGCCGAAGACGTAGGCGAGGATCATGCCGAGCCAAAAGGGCGGCGCCGAGATCCCGATCAGCACGAACAGCATGGAGAATCGGTCGAACAGCGAGCGCGGCCGAAGCGCCGAGAGGATCCCGATCGGAATCGAGATGAGGAGCCAGAAGACCATGCCGCCGAAGACGAGCGACGCTGTGACCCGCGCATCCTGCCCGATGATCCAGCGCACCGACTCACCGTTCTGGAACGAGTAGCCGAGCGACTGGTGCCGGATGATGTTCCAGACGAAGATCCAGTACTGCTGATAGGCAGGGACATCGAGGTGCAGCTGGCTCCGAATGTGTGCCAGCAGCGTCGGCGACGCGCCCAGGCCGACGCCGGTTATCCGGGCCGGGTCAGCCGGGATGAGGAAGAACATCACGTAGATGATGAGCGTGACCACGAAGAAGAGCCAGACGGCCCAGAAGGCGCGCCGGATCAGGTAGCGAGTCAACGAAGCCCCTGTCCGCCCATACCCGTCTTATAGCGCTGCTCGGGCCGGCCGGATTCGTCAGAAGACGCGCCGCGTCGGGTCGAAGCCGGCGCCGATGAGCGCGAGCGCGATGCCGAACACGAAGAGCCCGAGCGAATTCCGCTTCGTCTCGGATTTCTCGTCCGGTGTTGCGCGCCGAACCGAGCGTGGGATGATGCCGCCCCTGGTGGGCGGCAACTGACCGTCTCGTCCCTCTCCCCACTCGGGACGCAGCGGCCCGCGGATGCCGATGACGAAGCTGCCGACCAGGACTGCAGCGCCGACGCAGTAGAAGCCGACGGCGACCGCGCGCAGGAGATTGGCGCCCGCAAGCGCGCCAAGGACGAGCGAAACGGCGGCTGTGAGGCCGACCACGACTGTGATGAGGATCGCTATGCGCCGGAGCGCGCCGCCGAGCAACTACTCGGCTGTGGCCGCCGCAGAGCGGGACGGCGCACGATCGAACTCGTCCTCGTCCATCGGCCAGCGCTCGAGCGGGAAGTGGCAGGCGTACTCGTGATCGGTAGCACCGGCAGCCGGCGTGAGCAGCGGCTCGTCGACGTTGCACTTCCCGTCGACGAAGCGTGGGCAGCGAGGGTGGAAGCGACACGCCGCCGGCGGATTGAGCGGGCTCGGCACATCGCCGGCGAGCACGATCTGCCTTCGCGCGCGGCCGCGAGCCGGGTCGGCGATCGGCACGGCCGACAGCAGCGCGCCGGTGTACGGGTGCTTCGGCGCCGCGTAGAGCTCCTGCTTCGAGCCCGTCTCGACCGGCTTGCCGAGGTACATCACCATGACGCGGTCGGAGACGTGACGGACGACGTTGAGGTCGTGCGCGATGAAGATGTAGGTGAGGTCGAAGTCCTGCTGGAGGTCCTTGAGCAGGTTGAGGATCTGCGCCTGCACCGAGACGTCGAGCGCCGAGACCGGCTCGTCGCAGATGACGAGCTTCGGGTTGATCACGAGCGCACGAGCGATCCCGATCCGCTGCCGCTGGCCGCCCGAGAACTCGTGCGGGAACCGGTTGTAGTGCTCCGGATTCAGGCCCACGATCTCGAGCAGCTCCTGCACCCGCCGCTTCCGGTCGGTGTCCGTGCCGATGCCGTGCACCTCGAGTGGCTCGCCGACGATCGCGCCGACGCGCTTCCGGGCATTGAGCGACGCATACGGGTCCTGGAAGACCATCATCATGTCCCGGCGGATGGGGCGCATGTCGCTGCGGTTCAGGTGAGTGATGTCGCGGCCCTCGAAGACGATCTTGCCGCCGGTCGGCTCGAGCAGGCGCGCGAGGCAGCGTGCCATGGTCGACTTGCCGCAGCCCGACTCGCCGACCACCCCCAGCGTCTCGCCCTGTTCGAGCGTGAAGTTCACGCCGTCGACCGCCTTGACCTGCCCGACCTCCTTCTGGAAGATCAGGCCGCGGGTCACCGGGAAGTACTTCTGCAGGTTCTCGACGGCGAGCAGCTCGCTCATGCAGCGCTCCCCTCCGCCGCGTCGAGCGCAGCCTTCTTCGCGTCCCAGATGCGCGCTCGCTCCTCATCCGCGAGATGACAGCGGAAGCGGTGGTTCACGCCGACGATCCCGGCTCTCAGCTCCGGCAACTCCGCCCGGCAGCGGTCGAACACGTACGGGCAACGCGGGTTGAAGGAGCAACCAGGCGGCGGACGGAGCAGCGAGGGCGGCTGGCCCGGGATCTGCTCCAGTCGGTCCGAGGTTGCGTTGAGCCGGGGCAGCGAGCCGAGCAGGCCCCACGTATAGGGCATCTCGGGCTTCGCGAAGAGATCGTGAACCTCCGCGTGCTCGACGACCCGCCCGCCGTACATCACGAGCACGTCGTCGGCGAGCTCGGCGACCACCCCGAGGTCATGGGTGATCATGACGATCGCCATGTGCAACTCGTCCTGCAGCTTCGTCATCAGCCGCAGGATCTGCGCCTGCGTCGTCACGTCGAGGGCCGTCGTCGGCTCGTCGGCGATCAGCACCTCCGGCTTGTTGATCAGCGCCATGGCGATCATCACGCGCTGTCGCATACCGCCGGAGAACTGGTGCGGGTAGTCGTCGACTCGGGTGTCCGCGCGCGGGATCTCGACCTCCCCGAGGATCTCGATCGCCCGCCGGCGCGCCTCGTTGCGCGTGACGTCGTTGTGAAGCAGCACGGCCTCCTCGAGCTGCCAGCCGATCGTCTTGACCGGGTTCAGCGACGTCATCGGGTCCTGGAAGATCATCCCGATTCGCCGGCCGCGGATCTCCCGGAGTCGTGACGCGCCGAGGCCGAGCATCTCCTGGCCGTCGAAGCGGACGGAGCCGCTCAACTCGGCGTGGCGCATATCGTGGAGCCCCATCACGCTCAGGAACGTGACGCTCTTGCCGGAGCCCGACTCACCGACCACGCCCAGCGTCTTTCCGCTGTCGAGCTCGAAGCTCACCCCGGAGACGGCCTTGACGACTCCGTCGTCCGTGCGGAAGCGCGTGTGCAGATCGCTGACTTCGAGCAGCGCCATGTCAGTCGGTGAGGCGAATTCTCGGATCGAGGTAGGCGTACGCGACGTCGACGATGAAGTTGAAGATGATCACCGCGATGCACGCGAAGACGACCACTCCGACGACGACCGGGAGGTCGTCCTTACCCGCGGACTGGATCAGCTCCGACCCGAGACCGCGCAACTGGAACACGGTCTCGGTGAAGACGGCGCCGCCGAGCGCGAGGCCAATGTCCATACCGAGGATCGTGACGACCGGCAGCATGCTGTTGCGCAACACGTGCTGTAACAGCACGCGCGAGCCGGAGGCTCCCTTCGCCCGGGCCGTCCGGACGTAGTCCTCCGACATCGTCTCCATCACGGTCGCCCGGATCAGACGTACGTAGAGCGCGGCGAAAAGGAACATGAACGTCAGCCACGGCAGGATCAGGTGGTATGCCCATTCGGCGGGCCCAGAGCAGCCGGCGGCCACACCACCGCTCCCCGGCACAAGGTTGCAGTAGCCGGCGATCGGGGTCCAGCCGAGCTTGAAGCCGATCGTGTAGGCGAGGATCAGGCCGATCCAGACGGCCGGCGCGGAGATCCCGACCAGGACGAAGATCATCCCGAACCGGTCGAGGATCGAGCGCGGCCGCAAGGCCGACATAATTCCGATCGGGATCGAGATCGCGAGCCAGAACACCACGCCGCCGAACACGAGCGAGGCCGTGACGGGCGCGTCCTGGGCGATGATCCAGCGCACAGAGGCGCCGTTGACGAACGAGTAGCCCAGCGAGCCGTGGCGGATCAGGTTCCAGACGAAGAGCCAGTACTGCTGGTAGATCGGCAGGTTTAGATGGAGGCTCTCCCGCACGTGTTGGATGAGCTGGGGCGTGCAGTGCGTGCCGCACGCGATCGACGCGGGATCGCTGGGGATGACGAAGAAGATGATGTAGCTGATGACCGTCGCGCAGAAGAAGAGGAAGACGGCCCAGATGAAGCGACGAATGAGGAAATAAAGCACTTGTCAGCGATTCTAGAAGAGATCCTGGAGGGGCGCCGATGGCGCCCCTCCAGCTTGATGCGATTCGGCCTGGGGCTAGTCGCTAGCCCACCGACATTGCGTTGAGGATCGGGTAGCCGAAGTAGCTGTTGTAGATCACGTTCTTGACCCGCGCAGAGGTCAGGTACCGCGTGTTCGGGATGTAGAGCGGGAACGCCGGTGCGTACTTCGTCATCAGCGTCGCGTCCAGATTGGCGTACGCCTTGGCCCGAGCCGAGCCGGAGAGCGATGCCGCCTTATCCATCTGCTTGTTGAACGCCGAGTTGTTGAAGTAGAAGTAGTCGACGTTGCCGGTCTGCGCGATCGAGCGACCGTCGAAGTTCACGTTGATGAAGTCGAACGGGTCGAAGTAGTCGGCACACCAGCCCGAGTGGGCGATGTTGTAGTCCGTCCCCTTCGTCTCGATCGGGCCGTAGTAGTCGGTCGGATCCGACGGCTCGAGGTGCGCCTTGAGCCCGATGTGCTGGATCTGCGCCTGCTCGAACTCGGCCTCGGTCGTGCGGCTCTGACTCGCCGCGTTGTAGTAGATGTTGATCGGCGCCGAGCTGTTCAGCGCGCTGCCACCGACCTGCTTGGCCTTGGCGAAGTCCGGATACGCGCCGTACGCATTGAGCTTCTTGTAGCCGGCGAGACCCGGAAGCAGGATCTGATCGGACGACGATCCGGAGTACGGACCGAGCTGTGCGATGATCGGCTTCCGCCCGATGGCGTAGTTGAGCGCCTTGCGCACGTTGACGTTGTCGGTCGGCGCCTTGGCGTTGTTGAAGGCCTCCCAGATGATGCAGAAGTCTCCACCGACGTGGAACTGACTCTTGTTGGGACCGCCGTACTTCGCCGAGACAGTCTTGACGTCGGCCGACGGGACACCCGCCAGGTCGGTGTCGAGCTGGTTCTTCTCGATCTGGAGCAACGCCGCCTCACCGTTCGAGTTCGGGAAGCTCTGGATCACGATCTGGTTCGGGTTGGCCAGGCGGGGACCGTGGTAGAACTTGTTCCGCTTGAGCACGGTGGTCCGGCCAAGGCTGTTGCTCGCGATGTAGTACGGACCCGCCGACGGGTACTTCGTGATCCCGCCCGGGTTCTTGGTGTACTTCATGTTGGGCTTCACCGCGCCGAACCACTGCATGCCGAGAATCGAGGTGAACACCGGGTTCTTCTTCACCAGATGGAAGGTGAGCGTGAGCCCGTTCGCCTTGATGCCCGAGATGTGAGCGGCCTTGCCGTCGGTGAACTTCTGGGCGCCGACGACCATCTTGTTCAGCTGGTCGAAGGTGCCGTACTGCGCGTACATCTTCGGGCTCAGGATGCGCTCCCAGGCGCGCTGGTACGACGCCGCGGTGACGGGGGAGCCATCGTTGAACTTGAGGCCCTTGCGAAGGTGGAACGTGACGGTCTTGCCGTTCTTCGAGATCGTGGGGAATGCGGTCGCGGCCTCGGGGAACAGCTGCGTCCCGGCCTTGCCGGCCTTGTTGGGGAAGTTCACGAGCAGCAACTGGGTCGAGTAGAGAACCTCCCAGTCGTTCGTGACGTACGCCAGGCCCGGGTCGAGCGTGTCAAACGCACCCGCCGACTGGGCGACTTTGAGCGTGCCGCCGCGTAGCGCCTTCGAGGAGCTGACCTTCTGCGTCGCAGAAGAACCAACCCCGACGGTCGTCGCAGCGACGAGCAACGCAACTCCCATGCTCAGCATGAGCAGGGAGAGCACGTGCTTCCTGCGCATATGACTCCTTCCATCGCGAGTCCGCTCGCCCTCACGAGCGGCCCGGTTGAGGTGAGTGAGAGACACCAGCGATTAGTGAGACGATTCCGTGTCGAAAGAGTTAGAGACGGGTTGCCACGGCTGCGGCTACTTCTGGTCTCTAGATCGTGCCGCGCGGATCGAACGCGTCGCGCAGGCCGTCGCCCAGCAGGTTGAACGCGATCGTCGTGAAGAGGATGGCGAAGCCCGGGAAGAGAAGAATCCAGATATCGGTCTGGTAGAAGGTCGGCGCCTCCGCGAGCAGGTTGCCCCAGCTCGCGGTCGGGGGGTTGATGCCCAGGCCGAGGAACGAGAGGCCGGCCTCGCCGAGGATGTTCGTCGCAACGAGGATGGTCGAGTAGACGATGATCGGCGCCACCAGGTGCGGCAGCAGGTGCGACCGCATGATCCGCCAGTCGCTCGCCCCGGTCATGCGCGCGGCCTCGACGAACTCCTTCTCCCGCAACGAGAACGTCACGCCGCGCATGATCCTCGCCGGATAGAACCAGCCGAACGCGGTGAAGATCAGGGTGAGCGTGAAGACACCGTTGGGAAGGAAGCCGAGCGTGATGGAGTTGAGCTGGTTCCCGGCGACGATCCGCAGCGCGATGATGAAGAGCAGAGCCGGGAACACCATCACGACATTGATCATCTGCGAGACGACGGTGTCGATCCAGCCGCGGAAATAGCCGCCGATGAGGCCCATCAGGACGCCGATGACCACGGAGCCGATGGTGGCGAAGACGCCGACCTCGAGCGACACCTGCGCGCCGTAGAGGAGGCGCAGGAACATGTCGCGGCCGAGATTGTCGGCCCCGCCGAAGATGAGCAGCGTGTGCCCGTACTGGTGGACCAGGGAAGCCGGGGGATTCGGCCCCGCGTAGTACGGCAACGCGGGGATGTGCGCCCAGGGCCCGACAGGCACCGGCCCCGGATAGCTGACGCCGTAGCCGAACTGGTCGTTCGGCCCGTGCCCGAGGAAGTGAGCGGCAATGGGGGCGCCTCCGAAGGCCGCGGCGAAAAGGAAGATGATGAAGGCGAAGCTGCCGAGCGCCAGCTTGTCGCGGCGGAAGCGGATCCAGATAAGCTCCCAGTAGCCACGGGCCTTGACGGCCTCCGTCTCGGCGGGCGGAACAACCGGGACATCGATCGTCGTCGGAGTGTCAACCCGTACGGTCACGACGGCGAGGAAGGTACCTCATAGCAGAGGGTGCTGCCACCCATACGACACATTGGACGTGGAACGGGCAGCGAAGTTAGCGCACGCCGCCTCCGCGCACGTCGCACGATGTGCTCAAGAGCCGAGACGCTGCGCCGCGAGCTCTTCGAAGTAGCCGAGCGCATCGGGGTTCGCAAGCGAGTCGCGGCTCGCCACCTCGACCGCGGGTGCACCCATCAGGAGGCGCTTCACCGGCACCTCGAGGATCTTCCCCGAGAGCGTGCGCGGGATCTCGGGCGCCCCGAGCACCTCGTCGGGGACGTGGCGCGGCGAGCAGTCCTCGCGAATCCGGCGGCGGATCTCCGACTCGAGCCGCTCGTCGAGGACGACGCCCTCGCGAAGAACCACGAACAGCGTCATCCGGCTGCCCTCACCCTGCGGGACGTCGACGACGAGCGCGTCGACCACGTCGTCGAGCGCGAGGATGCTGCGATACAGCTCGCTCGTCCCCATGCGCACTCCGCCCCGGTTGATCGTCGCGTCGGAGCGTCCCGTGATGATCGCGCTGCCGCGATCGGTGATCTCGATCCAGTCGCCGTGCCGCCAGACCCCGGGGAAGGTGGAGAAGTAGCTCTCGCGGTAGCGAGAGCCGTCCTCGTCGCCCCACAGATAAAGAGGCATCGACGGCATCGGCTCCGTGATCACGAGCTCGCCAACCTCGCCCACCAGCGGACGCCCATCCTCGCTCCAGGCCTCCACCTTCGCGCCGAGCGCGCGCGCCTGCAGCTCGCCGCGGTAGACCGGCAGCGTCGGAACCCCGCCGACGAAGGCGGTGCAAACGTCGGTGCCGCCCGAGGTGGAGAAGAGCCAGACGTCCTCGCCGAGGCACTCCCGAACCCAGTCGAAGCCCTCGGGAGGGAGCGGCGAGCCCGTCGAGCCCACGCTGTCGAGGCGGGAGAGATCGCGGCCCGCCTGCGGATCCACCCCCGTCTTCTGGCAGGCGGTGAGGTAGCCCGCGCTCGTGCCGAAGCACGTGACGCCCGCCGCGTCGGCGAGGTCCCAGAGCGTCCCGAGGTCGGGATGGGCCGGATTCCCGTCGAAGAGCACGATCGACGCGTCGGAAAGGAGTACGCCGACGAGGAAGTTCCACATCATCCAGCCGGTCGTGGTGAACCAGAAGACCCGGTCCCCGGCCCGCGCGTCGAGGTGCAGGCGCATCTTCTTCAGGTGCTCGAGGAGAATGCCGCCCTGGCCGTGCACGATCGGCTTCGGCAGGCCGGTCGTGCCCGAGCTGTAGAGCACCCACAGCGGGTGGTCGAATGCGAGCTGCGCGAATTCGAGCTCCGCGGGCGCCAGCTCCCACTCGCCGCCGGCCAGGTACGGGAGGGTGAACGTCCGCTCGAGCGTCGGCAGCTCCCGCTGCAGAGCCGCGATCGCCTCGCTCCGGTCGAAGTCCCTGCCGCCGTAGCGGTAGCCGTCGACCGCGAGGAGGACCTTCGGCTCGATCTGGGCGAACCGGTCGACGACGCTGCGGACGCCGAACTCCGGCGCGCAGCTCGACCAGGTCGCGCCGATGCTCGCGCAGCCGAGAAAGGCGGCCACCGTCTCGGGAATGTTGGGGAGGTAGGCGGCGACACGGTCCCCGGCCACGACGCCTGCCTCGCGCAGCGCTCCCGCGACGGCGCCGGCGCGCGCCCGCAACTCGCCCCACGTCCATTCGCCCAGCGGGCGCAGCTCCGACGCATGGCGAATGGCGACCTCGCCGTCGTCCCGGCCGCGAAACACGTGCTCGGCGTACGAGAGGCGGGCGCCCGGAAACCACTCCGCGCCGGGCATCTCGCGCCGGCCGAGGACGCGCTTGTACGGCTCACTCGCCTCGATCTCGAAGAACTCCCAGATCGAGGCCCAGAACGCCTCGAGCTCGTCGACCGACCACTGCCAGAGGTCGTGGTAGCCGTCCAGCCCGAGACCGCGGGTCTCGTCGAGCCACTCGCGGTAGCGCGTGATCGTCGCGGATGCGATCCGCTCCGGGCTCGGCGTCCAGACGATCGGCGGTGGCGCCATGGCCCGATGCTACTGAGGCGTCGCTATCTCCCCACGGCCGGTGGGCACCCGGTGCAGGACGTCGCGTTCGGCTCGCGGATGTCCGGGTCGGGAACGTTCTCGACCCGGACATCGCGCTTGCCGTGCCAGGTGAGAGCCCGCACGAAGCTAGCTCGTCGCCTCCTGGTTCACTCCCGCCTTGAACATGCCGCCGGTGGCGATCTTCGTCAGGAGCTTGTCCGCGTTGGACTCCTCGTCGAGCGTCTGATCCATCAGGTCGCGGATGCCGTCGAAGCCGCAGTCGCCGGCGAGCTGCCGCGCCGTGCCGTAGGCGGCGATCTCGTAGTGCTCGACCCGCTGCGCGGCGGCGATCAGCGCGGCGTCCATGGCCGTCGGGTCGCCGTCCTCCTGCATCAGCTCCTCGCCCTCGGCGATGAGCCCCTTCATGGCCTTGCACTCCTCGGTCGGCTTCGAGACCCCGAGCTCGCCGAGCGCCTCCTCGACACGCTTCAAATGCCCGCGAGTCTCGTCGAGATGGTGGGTGAAAGCTTCCCGCAGCTCGTCGTGGTGCGCGGCCTGTGCCATCTTCGGAAGGGCCTGGACGAGCTGCTCCTCGGCGCTGTGCAGATCCTCGAGCTGCTCCTCGAGAACGTCCTTGAGCGAATGAAAACCCATGTGGCTCTCTCCTTTCGAGTCGGATGACGGGCCTGTGGTTCCGCGACCCGCAAAGCCCAAACGGGGCATCCGGCGTAAGGTGCAGAGGTGGGCATCGACCGGCGCAGGTAGGCGTGGGGGCTCTCTCCTGGTGGCTCTCCCCGCACCCCGACTGGGAGGCCGGCGAGGACTGGCCGGAGGTCGTCCCGGTCGTTCGGTACGAGACCGACGACGCGGTCGTGCTCATCGATCCGTTCCTGCCGCCGGACGACTCCTTCGACCCGGGTGGCAAGCCGGTGCGGGTGCTTCTCACGCAGCCGGCGCACTGTCGCGGGACCTCCGACTTCGTCGAGCGCTACGGCGCTTCCGTGTGGGTTCCGCCGCGGGCCGCCTGGCGGAAGCAGCCGAATCCTTCGACGACGCGGGAGCTACCCGCCGGCGTGGAGGCGATCGAGCTCGCGGGCGAGGCCCAGCAGGTCCTCTTCTACATCCGTGAGCACGCCACTCTCGTCAGCGGCGACGTCCTGACCGGCCGGAACGGCGTCATGCACGTGTTCGTCGACGACGCCGAGGCGGAGCCGCTGCTCCTCTCCCTCGAGCGCATCGCCGAGCTGCCGCTCGAGCAGGTGATCGTCCCCCACTGCGAGACGCCCGTCTTCCTGGACGGCAGCGAGCAGATCCGCGCGGCCGTGGACCAGGCTCGCGCGGCCGCTGCCTAGGCCGGGAAGAGCTCGCTCAGCTCGTCGCGCTCCGCCGGCGACAGCGGCCGCTCGAGGGCGGCGAGCGCCGGGCGCAGGTGCGCGGGACCGCGCGGCCCCACGACGACGGAAACGCGCTCGTCGGCGAGCAGCCACGCGAGTGCGAGCGTGGCCGGGTCCCCCCGCCGCTCGAGCTCCTCGAGCGCGTCGTAGACCCGCTCGTCCCGGAGGTGCTCGTACGGCTCCGATCGCATCGTCATCCGCGATCCCTCCGGCGCCGGCGCGGCGCGGCGGTATTTCCCGGTCAGCCAGCCGCCGGCGAGTGGGCTGAAGGCCTGGAACCAGGGGCCCTCGGCCCCGCACAGCGGCAGCACGTCGCTCTCGGCCTCGCGATCGAGGAGGGAATACGAGTTCTGGACCGCCGCAAAGGCGCCGGCGTCGAGTGCTTCGCGCAGCTGCGAGCCGTCGACGTTGCTCAACCCGTAGGCGCCGATCTTGCCCGCGGCGACGAGCTCCTCGAAGACCCCGGCGAGCTCGGCGCCGGACACGCCCGGATCCCAGTCGTGCGCGAGATAGAGGTCGACCCACTCCACCCCGAGCCGCCGGAGGCTCGTGTCGATCTGGCGCCGCACGCGTGCGGGCGCGAGGCCGTGATCCTCCCCCTCGTCCATCGGGTTGAAGGTCTTCGTCGTCAGACGGAGGCCGTCGGGACGGCGCGAGCGGACCCACTCGCCGATGTACGTCTCGCTGCGGCCGCCGCCGTACGCGTCGGCGGTGTCGAACCAGGTGATCCCGGCCTCCCACGCCGCGTCCATGAGCTCGAGCGCCTGCTCCTTCGTCTCGCCCTGGCCGAAGAAGGCCGGCGCCGAGCCGATGCCCCCGAAGTTGCCACAACCGAGGATCAGGCGCGGGGCCGCCTCTGGCGGCCGGTCTGCTGGCCGGGCGTCGGCGGGTTCCCCGCCGACGCTTCCAGCCCCTCGGTAGGCTCGTTGCATGGCGGCGACCCTATTGGACGTCGATGCCGTTCGCGCCCGTTTCTCCTCGCTTCGCGACGGCGGCTTCGTGTTCCTCGACGCGCCCGGCGGCTCGCAGGTGCCGGACGAGGTCGGAGACGCGATCGCGCGGACGCTGCGCGAGGCGAGCGCGAACATCGGCGCGAACTACGAGACCAGCAAGCGCGTCGAACGCATCCTCGCGACGGCGCGCGAGGACGGCGCCCGCTTCCTCGGCTGCTCGTCCGACGACGTCATCTTCGGGACCAACATGACGTGGCTCGACTTCGCTCTCTCGCGCACGGCTGCGCGCGACTGGCGCGAAGGCGACCGGATCCTGGTCTCGCGCCTCGACCACGACGGCGGCGTCGCGCCGTGGGTCGAGCTCGCCGCCGACCGCGGCTTCGAGGTCGAGTGGGTGGATGTCACGGAGGATCTTCGCCTCGACTACGACGACCTCGCGAACCGGCTCGACGAGCGCGTGCGCGTGATCGCCTGCGTCGGCTCGTCGAACGCGGTCGGGTCGATCGTCGATGTCGCACGGGTGTCGGAGCTCGCGCACGAGGTGGGCGCGCTGTGCTGGGTCGACGCCGTGCAGTACGCGGCGCACGAACCGGTCGACGTCGAGGCGCTCGGTTGCGACGTCTTCATCACGTCGGCGTACAAGTTCTGCGGCCCGCACGTCGGCCTCGCGTATGGCCGCCACGAGCTGCTCGAGTCCTGGCGTCCGTACAAAGCGCGTCCCGCCGCGTCGGAGCCGGTCGGCCGCCGCTTCGAGGTCGGGACGGCGCCCTACGAGCTTCTCGCCGGCTTCTCCGCGACGATCGAGTATCTCGAGTCCATCGGCGGGATGGAGGCCATCGCCGCCTACGAGCACGAGCTCGGCCGTCGCTTCCTCGACGGGCTGCCGGATCGGGCGACCGTGTACGGGCTGCAGACGATGGAGGGCCGGGTCGCCACGTTCCTCCTCAATCTCGAGGGCGTGGACGCCACGGACGCGGCGAAGCGGCTCGCGGACGAGGGCTTCGGCGTGTGGGCGCACGACAACTGGTTCTCGCTCGGGCTGCGCGAGAAGCTCGCGTACCCGGACAGCGCGATCCGCGTGGGTCTCATCCACTACAACACCGCCGTCGAGATCGACCGGTTCAACGCGGCGCTCGCGCAGCTCTAGTATCGTACGAACATATGTTCGTGCTGCACGCGGACGCGGACGCGTTCTTCGCGTCGGTCGAGCAGCGGGACGACCCGCGGCTCCGCGGCCGCCCGGTCATCGTCGGCGGCGGTGTCGTGCTGGCGGCGAGCTACGAGGCGAAGGCGTACGGGATTCGCACCGCGATGGGCGGCCGACAGGCGCTTCGCCTCTGCCCCGAGGCGCGCGTCGTGCCGCCGCGATTCTCGGCGTACGTCGAGGCGAGCCGCGCGATGTTCGCGGTCTTCGAGGACACCTCGCCCGTCGTCGAAGGCCTGTCGATCGACGAGGCCTTTCTGGACGTGCGGGGGATGGAGCGAATCGCAGGCACGCCTGTCGAGATCGCTGTGCGGCTGCGTGCCGCCGTCCGCGAGCGCGTGGGGTTGCCGATCACCGTCGGTGTGGCGCGGACGAAGTTCCTCGCGAAGGTGGCCAGCGGCGTCGCGAAGCCGGACGGCCTGATCGCCGTGCCCCCCGAACGCGAGCTTGCGTTCCTGCATCCGCTGCCGGTCGAGTGCGTGTGGGGCGTCGGCCCGGCGACGGCGCGGCGTCTTCGGGCGTGGAACGTAAAGACGGTCGGCGAGCTCGCTGCGCTCTCGGAGACGACGCTCGTCGCGATGCTCGGCCGGGCGGCCGGGCGCCACCTGAGTGCGCTCGCGCACAACCGCGACTTCAGGCGCGTCGAGCCCGGCCGGCGGAGGGGGTCGATCGGCTCGCAGCGTGCACTCGGACGCGGTCGCCACTCGCCGCAGACGATCGACGCGACGCTCGTCGGCATCGTCGACCGCATCGCGCGGCGCCTGCGGGCGGCACGGCGGGTCGGGCGTACGGTCGTGCTCCGCCTCCGCTTCGGCGACTTCGAGCGCGCGACGCGCTCCCACACGCTCCCGTTCGCGACCGCGAGCACGCACGTGATCCTCGTCACCGCACGGGCGCTCCTGGCAACCGCGACGCCGGTGATCGAGCGGCGTGGGATCACGCTGGTCGGCTGCTCCGTGGCGATGCTCGAGGACGACCGGACGCGTCAACTCCTGCTCGGGCCGGAGGAAGCGCTCGACGCCGCTGTCGACGGGATCCGCGATCGCTTCGGCAGCACGGCGATCACGCGCGCCGTTTTGCTCGGCCGCGACCCGGGCTTTTCTATGCCCTTGCTGCCGGACTGATGATCCCGGCGTATACGTCCGGGTCGATGTTGCCGCCGCTGACGATGCAGACGCAGCGGTCCTGGCGCCGCAGGGCAACCGCGAGCGCGAGCGCGCCGGCGCCCTCCGCGACGACGTGGGCGCGCGACGCGAGCAGGCGCACCGCTTCCTCCACCTCTGACAGCGATGCCGTCGACGCCTCGTCGACGAGCCCGCGGGCCTGCTCCCACATCCCGGGCAGCAGCGCACGTCCGCCGGCACCGTCGACCCAGGACGGACGGAACTCGATCTCGCGCGGCTCGCCGGCCGCGAAAGCGGCGGCGAGGGGCGCCGCCGTCTCCGGCTCGGCCGTGACGACGAGCACCTTCGGCCGCAGCGCCTTCACCGCGCTCGCGATTCCCGTCGTCAGTCCACCGCCGCCCCACGGAATGACCACGCTGTCGAACTCCGGCGCGTCCTCGGAGAGCTCGAGCCCGATCGTGCCGTTGCCGGCCATCACCGCCTCGTCGGCGACCGGGTGGACGAACAGCCCGTCGATCCCGCTCCGCCCTCGGTCGACCATGGCCTGCCACCATTCCTCGTGCGTGACAGGGACGATCTCGGCGCCGAGCGCCTCGATCCGGTCCAGCTTGGCGCGAGGGGCGCCCTCCGGGACGATGACCCGCACCGGGACGCCGGCCTCGCGCGCTGCCCAGGCCACGCCCTGCCCCATGTTCCCGGCGCTCGCCGTGACGACGCCTGCCGCGAGCTCGGCCGACGAGGCCGCGCGTACCGCCGACAGGGCGCCGCGCAGCTTGAAAGAGCCCACCGGCTGCAGGCATTCGAGCTTGAGCAGGATCCTCCCGTCTCCGAATGGGAGGAGCGGCGTGCGGAGGACGTCGTCACCGAGCCGCTCGCGCGCCCGGCGGATCTCCTCGAGCGAGATCACCGTTCGCTAGTCCGACTCTTTGGCGAGCTCGGTCAGGTCGGTGCGCACCGTCCAGAGCTCGGGGAACATCTTGTGCTTGATCAGACCGGCCAGCAGCTCGACCGGCGTGCCCTGCGTTCCGACGACGTCCTCGCCGATGATCCGCGCGACGACCTTGAAGTGGCGGAAGCGCCAGATGCCAACGCGTTCGTCCCACTCGATCAGCGCCTCGGCGAGCTGGTACAGGTCCTCGTGCTCGCGCCCCTGCACGTAGACCTCGAGCAGCGAGAGGCCGCGCTCGCGGCGCAGCGCGTCGAACGCCGCGTAGACGCCCGGCGAGACCTGGCGGATGCCGCGGAAGCCGGGCGAGTCGAAGCCCGAGCCGTGGCCGAGCACGCGGCGCACCTCCTGGTACTCCCACGGCGACATCTGCTCGAGGTGGTCGAGGAAGCCCACGACGTACTTGACCGCCTCGCACGCCCGCCGCAGCAGGCGCAGCGCGCCCGCGACGTCGCGAGCCTCGATCAGCCGCGTCGCCTCCTCCACCTCCATCCACGCGTGCTTGAGCCAGATCTCGGACGACTGGTGGACCGTCTGGAAGAGGAGCTCGTCGCGATGCACCCACTCGTCCGGCCCTTTCTGGAGCGCGAGGAGCTCGTCGGTGCGGAGGTAACGCTCGTAGTCGCTCGCGCCCTCGCCCTGCAGGATCGGCGCGAACTCCTCCTCGTGGCCGTGCGGCGCTTCCACTCGCCGAATCTACTCGAAGATCTGCATGGGAAGGCCCGCGAGCGGGACGCCGCCTTCGTCGGTCACGAGCCACGTGTCCTGCATGTACAGGCACTCCTGACCGTCGGCGGCGATCGCGTGCGGATGCATCGAGAAGATCATGTTCGCCGCGAGCTCGGTCTCGATGCCCTCGCCGATGCGGGGGTGCTCGATCATGGTCATCCCGATCGAGTGGCCGGTCACGTGACCGAGGTGGTAGCCCCGCTCTGTGAAGCCGGCGGAGACCGCGCGGTGGACGTCGTGCGCCGTCGCACCGGCCTGCAGCGCCGTCTGCGCGACCTCGTAGTACTCCTCGTAGGCCTCGAGCATCCGCTTCACCTCGTCGCTCGGCGTGCCGAGCGCGCGCGAGACCTCGACCCAGTGGCCCCCCGGACCGGCGATCTCGAGTGAGGGGATCGTGAAGTCGCCGAAGACCGTGTCGTCGCGCGCGATCCCGAACTCGGCTCCGACGAGGACCATGTTCATCGTCAGCCGGCCGCAGCCACGCTCGACGAACAGCCGTTCCGCCGGGGCCATCACTTCCGCCGCGTTGCGGCCGGGCGCCCACGCCTCGCGGAAGGCGTGGAAGCCGGCGACGTTGATCTCGACGCTGTCGCGCACGGAAGCGAGCTCCTGCTCGGACTTGACCGCCCGTGCGAGGTCGAACTCCATGTCCCACGGGACGAGCTCGGCCGCGTTTGCGAGGGCCGAGTAGTCGCGCACGGTCATCACGTAGTCGAGCCCGTAGACGCCGACGCGCTGTCCGCGCAGCCGCTCGGCGAGCCACTCCCCGGGGCGGTCGGCGAAGACCTGCTCCGTGATCTGCGAGTCGCCGTGCTCGCCCACATAGCGCGCCTCGGCGGGAAAGACGACCGCGGGCTCGCCCTCGCGGGGTAGCAGGACGTAGCCGTAGCGATGGACGATCTGGAAGCCGGATAGATAGGTGACGGCGCCCTCGAAGCCGGTGTACTCCGAGCCGCAGACGAGCGCCGCGTCCAGCCCGTCCCGCTCGAGAGCGTCGCGCATGTTCCGATGGCGGCGGGTCAGCTCTGCGTCCACGAAGCCTCCACTCCTTTCACGAGCGCCTGGATCGCCGCGTTGAGCGGCGTCGCGACGCCGCCCTCGCGCCCGAAGCGGACGATGCCGCCGTTGAGGTAGTCGACCTCCGTCCGGCGCCGCGCCTCAACGTCCTGGAGCATCGACGCCTTGTGGTCGTAGGCGACGTCCTTGCGCGCCGCATGGTCGATCAGCTCCTCCGGGTCGGCGTCGAGCTCGATTCCCTGCGCCGCCGCGACCGCCTTCCCCTCGTCGACGAGGCCGGTGACGAGCGCGCGCAGGTCGGGCCGCTCGCAGACGCGCCCGTGCGTCAGGCCGGTCAGCGCGCCGATCGGGTTCGTCGACGCGTTGAAGATGACCTTGCGCCACTGCGGCCCACGCGCGTCCTCGACCGCCTTCGCCGGCATCCCCCCGCGCGTGCACGCGTCGGCGAGCCGTTCCGCCTCGGCGAACGGCGTGCGGCCGTCGTACGGGCCGAACGTCGTGTCGCCCTTCACGTCCCATTGCACGT
>CAWEJU010000013.1:0-63220 GCA_963809465.1 uncultured Actinomycetes bacterium
TCGGCTGGATCGCTTCTTGCATATGCACAGCACGCTGAGGTGCTGCCGTCCATCGAAGAGATGCGCGGCGCTCGGCTCAAGTCCCCTGGGCGAGCGGCGCAATAGAAAGAATACCCGCCCGGCCGGATTCGTCAATGTGGGCTAAAGGCCCATGCCGCCGAAAATCGCAAAGGGATTGGCGGGGCTCGTCTCCCAGACGAGCTCGCCCCCGGCCTCGACCTGGCCGTGGAGGCGGGTCGCCAGGGCATCCGCGTCCTCGCGGGTCGCGGTGCCGACGATGAGGTACTGGAAGCGGCGCTCGGGCTTGTAGCCCTCGGCCTCGAGCCGTTCGGCGAGCGCGTTCGCCTCTTCCCTCGACGGGCACTCGACCCGCACCTCCCACGGGGCGAAGCCGCGCTCGAGCTCTTCCTCCTCCCACGTCTCGCCCGGCGGCTCGTCGTCCCAGCGATCCTCCTCGTCGAGCCAGTGCTCGATTCCGCTGGCGCGAGCGGCGAAGCCCTGCTCCCGGAGCTCGGCCTCGACGACCGCGTGAGCCAGCTCCGCCTGCGCGCGAGTCGCCGCGTAGACGAAGACCGTGCCGCCGTCGCGGGAGACCGCGAGCCGGCGCGACTCGAGGTCGCGTGCGAGCTCGCGCGCCTCGGAGCCGAGATCGCCCGAGAGCCGGTCGAGCAGGCCGGTCGCGTGTTCCGCCTCGGCGACGTCGATCCGGATCCGCCAGTCGTCTTGAGCCATGTGGCCGCGAGCGTAACCTGCAGCGCGTGGACTGGCGCGAGCGGTACGAGCGCGCGGCGGCGCGGTACGCGGCGGGGGAGACGCGGGAGCCGGACGAGCGGCAGCTCGTGCAGCTCGCGAACGCGGCCTGGGCGGCCGGGCTCTCGCTGCTCATGGCCGGCGATCGCGAGGGAGCGGCGGAGTGGCTGCGCCGTGCCGCTGTGCGGTATCGCGAGAGCTGGGACGCCGGCGCGGCGACGGACGCGTGGGGCCGGCCGATCGGCGCGCTGAAGGCGCTGCTCATCGCCGGGGAAGATGCCGAGGAGGCCGCGCGCTGGGCGCTCGACGCGGGCGCTGCGGAGGCCGGGTCGCCGATCGGCCGCTACGCCGGTGCGCTTGCACTCCTCGTGCTGGGCCGGGACGAGGAGGCCGCGGTCGTTGCCGCCACGCTCGGCGAGGGCTTCCCCAGCGACGTGGCGGACGCCCTGCGCGCGCTGGCGGTGCGCGACGCAGACGCCTATCGAGCGGCCGTCGCCTCGGTCCGGCGCTCCTTCGAGACCCGCGACGACTTCCTCGAGGACCTCCCGGTGCCGGATACCGCGCTCGCACTCGACGCGCTAGAGCTTCGCGGCCGCCGCCCGGTCTAGGACGGCCGTCGTCTCGCCTTCGGCCGCACGCGCGAGGCTTCCGGGCGTCTCGTGCGAAGGCTTGCCGGCGAGTGCCCGCGCCACTGCGTCGGCCTTGTCCTCGCCCGTGACGAGGAAGAGCAGCTCGCGCGTCGCGCAGAGCCGCGGCAGGGTCAGGGTTATCCGGTCGACGAACGGCTCGAGCCCGGCCTCGGAGCCGACGACGTCGCGGCTGGTCACGTCGAGCGTCGGGAAGCCGGGGAAGAGCGACGCGACGTGTCCGTCCGGGCCCAGGCCGAGAAGGACGAGGTCGAACGTGCCGACGCCCTCGAGCTCGAGCCTGTACTCGCCCGCTCCCGCGTCGCGGCCGAGCTCGCCCTGCATCCGGTGGACGGCCGCGGGCTCCCGCTCGAGCCGGTCGAGCAGCGACTTCTTCGCCATCCCGTAGTTGGAGCGCTCGTCGTCGGGCGGCACGCAGCGCTCGTCTCCCCACCAGAGCTCGACGCGGCTCCAGTCGGGCTCGAGGTCGGCGGCAAGCTCATACGCACGGCCCGGCGTCGACCCGCCGGTGAGGACGACGTGGCCGCCGGCGCGCGCCTGTTCCGCGAGCCGCTCGGCGACGAGACGGGCAGCCTCCGCGGCGTCCGCCACGACGGTGATCTCGACGGAGCTCATCCGCCTTCGGCGAGCTCGCGCGCGCGGTCCATCGCAGCCTGGATCGCGTTGAGGAACGCCGCGCGCACGCCTGCCTGCTCGAGCTCGCGGATCGCAGCGATCGTCGTGCCGCCGGGCGAGGTCACCGACTCCCGCAGCTCGACGGGATGCATCTTCTGGTCGCGGAGCTGCTTCGCCGTTCCGAACATCGTCTGCACGACGAGCGTCGTCGAGACCTCGCGCGAGAGCCCGAGCAGGATGCCGGCCTCGATCATCGCCTCCGCGAGCAGGGCGAAGTAGGCAGGGCCGGAGCCGGAGACTGCGGTGATGGCGTCCATCGATCTCTCCGGCACGCGCACGACGCGGCCGAGATGCAAGAGCAGCTCCTCGGCGAGCGCGAGCTGCTCGTCGCCCGCGTGCGCGCCCGCGCAGATGCCGGCCATGCCCTCGTGCACCGTCGCCGGCGCGTTCGGCATCGCGCGAACCACCGGGACAGCCTCGGCGATCCGCGCCTCGATATGCGCCGTCGGGATGGCGGCCGCGACCGAGACGACGGTCTGCTCGGTCGTCAGCTGCGCGCCGATCTCGCCGAGGAGGCCGTCGATGTCCTGCGGCTTGACCGCGACGACGACGACGCCGGCGCCGCCCGCGGCCGCCACGTTGTCGGCGGTCGCCTCGACGCCGTAGCGCTCGCGCAGCTCGGCGAGGCGCTCCTCCTCGCGGGAGGTCACGACGATCTCGGACGTGTCCCGCCAGCCGGAGCTGAGGAGGCCGGAGAGAAGAGCCTCGCCGATGCGGCCGCCACCGAGGATCGCGATTCGTCTGTTCATTCCGGAAGCCTAGGCGGCGCGGGCGGCGGACAGCGGGATGAGGCCGCGGCCGAAGCCGGCGAGAAGGTAGACGCTGGCGAGGCCGGCCCACTCGCCGTACGGCTCGAGCAGCTCCGCCGTCTCCCATCCCTCCACCGGCCGGCCGCGCAGTGCACGCAGCAGCTTGACGAGCCCGAGGTCGCCGACGAGCCCGTGCTCGAAGCGACCGAGCCCCTCGAGACAGACGACGCCCGCCGACCACGGGCCGAGCCCGCGCTCGCGCTCCAGGCGGCGGACGACGGCGTCCGTCGGCAGCGCGTGCAGCCGCTCGAGCTCGAGGCCCCGGCAGAGCCGGACGACGGCCGCGCCCCGCCGCTCGTGTAGTCCGAGCCGGCGCAGCTCGAACGGCGCCGCGGCCGCGAGCGCGGCGGTGGCCGGCGCCTCGCAGAGGCCGTCGTCGTCGGAGGGCGCGAGCGTACGGATCACGCGGCGCTCGAGAGTTCGTGCCGTCTTCCAGTCGACGAGCTGCCCGCAGACCGCCCGCAGGAGCGCCTGGGCGACCGTCGCCGTCCGCACGGGGCGCAGCCCGCGCAGGTGCAGGGACGCCCGACCGAGCAGCGGATCGTCGGCGACGCTCTCGAGGAACCCGGAGTGGTCGTCGTCGAGCGCGAGCATCCAGCGGAGCTTCTCCGCCGCCTCCTCCGACTCGGAGCGAATCGTCACCGTCCCGTCGGGCGACTGCCACGCACGGGCAACAGCGCCGCAACAGCGGGCGGTGACGAGGCCGTCCCGCACCCTTCGCGTCGAGTCGCCGGCGAGGCGAGCGGACAGCGCGAGGGAGTACGGACCGCTCGGGCGGACGGCGAATTCGGCCACGTCCCGAGCCTACTGCCTCGTCTGGACACGGCTCCACGAGCGTCTTGCGGCGTCAGAATGCGCGCCCTACCTTCGGCCGGGTGAAGAGACGCCTCACTCCGGTCGACCTGCTGCTCGGATTGCTTCTGGTCGTCGCTGTCGTCCTCGTGTTCGCGCACGGGCACGGCCGCGCGTCGCACGCGATCCTGGCCGACCCGGTTCGCACGCCCGGGGTCCTCAACCCCGACGTTACGCAGGCGAACATCCGCTCCACCATCTGCCGCCGAGGCTGGACGGACACCGTCCGCCCGGCTGTCGAGTACACGAACGACCTCAAGCGGAAGCAGATGCGGCTGTACCACGAGACGGGCTCGCTCTCCGACTACCAGGAGGATCATCTGATCAGCCTCGAGCTCGGAGGCAACTCGACCGATCCGCGCAATCTCTGGCCCGAGCCCTATCCGCGCGCGGCCGACGTCGACCAGATCGAGAACGAGCTCAACGCCGAGGTCTGCTCGGGCAAGCTCACGCTCGCGCAGGCGCAGCAGCGCGAGGACACCCTCAAGCACACGCAGGGCTAGTCGAGCTCGGCGAGGAGGCCGCGCACGTCCAGCGGCCTCGTGATCATCGCGATCCCGCCGTCTTCGGCGCGGGGCCACTCTTCCTCGGGCCGGTCGCGGTAGAGCTCGAGGCCGTTCGAGTCCGGGTCGCGCAGGTAGATCGCTTCGCTGACGCCGTGGTCGCTCGCCCCGTCGAGCGCGATGTCGGCGTCGACGAGCCGCCGGACCGCGTCCGCGAGCGTGCGCCGGTCCGGGTAGCGGATCGCGACATGGAAAAGGCCGGTCGTGCCCGGAGGCGGAGGCGAGCCTCCCTTCGACTCCCAGGTGTTCAGGCCGATGTGATGGTGGTACCCGCCGGCCGAGATGAATGCTGCGTCGTCACCGTGACGCTGCTGGAGCTCGAAGCCGAGGACGCCGGAGTAGAAATCGAGCGCGCGGTCGAGATCGGCGACCTTCAGGTGCACGTGGCCGATGTCCACACGCGGGTCGATCATGTGCCGAGTCTACGCAGGTACGAAGGAGCCGAGGTGTGCGCTATACCTGCTGGGAGACATGAGCAGCAAGCCGGTCGAGCAGCTCTCCCAGGTGATCGTGCGCTTCGCGGGCGATTCGGGCGACGGCATGCAGCTCACCGGCTCGCAGTTCACGTCCGAGGCTGCGCTGCTCGGTAACGACATCTCGACGTTGCCCGACTTCCCCGCCGAGATCCGCGCGCCCGCCGGCTCGCTGCCGGGCGTCTCCGGCTTCCAGCTCCACTTCGCCGATCACGACATCCTCACGCCGGGCGACGCGCCGAACGTCCTCGTCGCGATGAACCCGGCGGCGCTGAAGACGAACATCGCCGACCTCCCGAGGGGCGGGACGCTGATCGTCGACGCCGACGCGTTCACCGAGCGGAACCTGCAGAAGGCCGGCTATGCACAGAGCCCCCTCGAGGACGGCTCGCTCGACGAGTACCAGGTGCACGCGGTCCCGCTGACATCGCTGACGGTCGGCGCGCTGAAGGAGGTGGAGGGCGTGACGCCGCGCGAGGCCGAGCGCTCGAAGAACATGTTCGCGCTCGGCCTGATGTCGTGGCTTTACGGGCGCTCGATCAAGCCGACGATCGAGTTCCTCGAGGCGAAGTTCGGCGCGAAGCGGCCGGAGATCGCCGCGGCCAACGTCAAGGCGCTCCGTGCCGGCTACGCGTTCGGCGAGACGACGGAGTCCTTCGCCGTCACGTACGAGGTGAAGCCGGCCAAGCTCCCGCCGGGCACGTACCGCAACATCACCGGCAACCAGGCGCTGTCGCTCGGGCTCGTCGCCGCCTCGCGCCTCTCGGGGCTGCCGCTCTTCCTCGGCGCCTACCCGATCACGCCGGCGAGCTCGATCCTCGAGGAGCTCGCGGGCTACAAGCATTTCGGCGTTCGCACCTTCCAGGCGGAGGACGAGATCGCGGCGGCCGGCGCCGCCGTCGGAGCCGCTTTCGGCGGAGCGCTCGGCGTCACGACCTCGGCCGGGCCCGGAGTCGTGCTCAAGGCCGAGACGGTCGGGCTCGCGATCACGCTCGAGCTGCCGCTCGTGATCTGCGACATCCAGCGCGCCGGCCCGTCCACGGGGATGCCGACGAAGCCGGAGCAGGGCGACCTCCTGATGGTGCTGTACGGACGCAACAGCGAGTCGCCGGTGCCGGTCGTGGCGGCGCGCTCGCCCTCCGACTGCTTCCACGCGGCGATCGAGGCCGTGCGCATCGCGCTGAAGTACCGCACGCCTGTCTACCTCCTCTCCGACGCGTATCTCGCGAACGGCTCCGAGCCGTGGCTCCTGCCCGACCTCGACACGCTGCCCGACCTGACGCCGACCTTCGCGACCGAGCCGAACGCGGGCGACGAGTTCCTCCCGTACCTGCGGGACGAGAAGACGCTCGCGCGGCCGTGGGCGCTCCCGGGGACGCCGGGCCTCGAGCATCGGATCGGCGGCCTCGAGAAGGCCGACCGGACCGGCAACATCTCCTACGACCCCGAGAACCACGACCTGATGACGCGGCTGCGCGCGCAGAAGGTGGCGGGAATCGCCGGCGACATCCCCGAGCTCGAGGTCGACGACCCCGACGACCAGGCGAAGGTGCTCGTGCTCAGCTGGGGCGGCACGTACGGCCCGGTGGCTGCGGCAGCGCGCCGCGTACGCGCGAACGGCAAGCAAGTCGCGCATGCGCACCTGCGCCACGTCAACCCGTTCCCGCGCAACACCGGCGACGTGCTGCGCCGCTACGAGAAGGTGCTGATCCCGGAGATGAACCTCGGCCAGCTCCTTCAGCTCGTGCGGGCGCAGTTCCTCGTCGACGCGATCGGCTACAACCGCGTCCGCGGCTTCCCGCTGCGCGCGGCGGAGGTCGCGGATGCGGCCGAGGCCCTGGTGGATTCCGTATGAGCGCCGGCAACGGACACGAAGACGTGAAGCTGACCGCGAAGGACTTCCGCACCGACCAGGAGGTGCGCTGGTGCCCGGGCTGTGGCGACTACGCGATCCTCGCCGCCATGCAGTCGTTCATGCCGGAGCTCGGGATCGCGCGCGAGAACACCGTCTTCATCAGCGGGATCGGGTGCGCGGCCCGCTTCCCGTACTACATGAACACGTACGGGATGCACTCGATCCACGGCCGCGCGCCGGCGATCGCGACCGGCCTCGCGACGTCGCGGCCCGACCTCTCCGTCTGGGTCGTGACGGGCGACGGCGACGCGCTATCGATCGGCGGCAACCACCTGATCCACAGCCTTCGGCGCAACGTCAACTTCAAGATCCTCCTCTTCAACAACCGGATCTACGGGCTGACCAAGGGGCAGTACTCGCCGACGAGCGAGCTGGGGAAGGTGACGAAGTCGACGCCTATGGGCTCGCTCGACTGGCCCTTCAACCCGATCTCGCTCGCGGTCGGCGCCGAGGCGACGTTCGTCGCGCGCGCGATCGACACGGACAAAAAGGGGATGACCGACGTGCTGCGCGCGGCGGCCGAGCATCGCGGCAGCGCATTCGTCGAGATCTTCCAGAACTGCCCGATCTTCAACGACGACGCGTTCGACTACGTCCGCGACGACAAGGAAGGCGTGAACCGGATCGCCCTCAGGCAGGGCGAGCCGATCACGTGGGGCAAGGACGGCGAGAAGGCGCTGCGGCAGCGGCCCGACGGAACGATCGAGGCGTGCGCCGCCGGAGAGGACGGCGTGCTCGTGCACGACGCGACGCACACGGAGCCGTCGCTCGCGTTCGCGCTGTCACGCGTGACCCAGGCGACGCACGGCGGCACGCCGGTCGGCATCTTCCGCAACGTCGAGCGGCCGGTCTACGACGACCTGATGGCCGAGCAGCTCCGCGTCGCCGAGGAGAAGCGCGGCAAGGGCGACCTCGCCGAGCTCCTCCACTCCGGCGAGACCTGGGTCGTCAGTTAGCTCGCGGCTGCTGCGCATCCGCTCGCTGGGAGAAGGAACTCCGCGCGCCCGAGAGTGTGATCTCGGGCGCGCTTCGTGCTGTTTTGGTTTTTCGATGCTCTTGATGGGATGGCTGCCTGGTGCGCTCGCGCGCGGCGGAGGCCGGCGCGAGCGCAGTTCGGCCTGCGGCTAAGTCCCCGCTACAGCGGGTGTCTTAGCCTCCGGCCCTTCGACTGGTTGGGGTTCACACGCTTCGAACCCTCCACCACAAGGGCGGCAGCTCTCTAGGCGTGCTGTGGCTCGGCGGCGCGACGACGGGTGGTGAGCCGCGGCGTCCACCCGAGGGCCAGGGCGGCGGCGAATGTGGCAACCAGGCCGATGATCCCGGAGAAGACGAAGGCGAGCTCCGTGCCGCCCACGTCGCAGAGCCAGCCGGTCATGATGCCCGCCAGCGCGCCCGTGCCGTTGAAGGCGTAGAAGTAGAGGCCGATCACGCGGCCGCGCAGGTGGTCGGGCGCGGCGAGCTGCAGGCTCGCGTTCGAGTTCGCGGACCAGGCCGTGAAGCCCGCGCCGATCAGGAACAGCAGGGCGCCGGCCAGATACGCCGAGTGCACCGGGGCGAGCAGGAGCTCGCCGCCCGTGAAGAGCACTCCGCCCACGAGCAGCACCCTGACCGAGGCACGGCCGAGCGAAGCTGCGGCTAGCGCGCCGAGCAGCGCGCCGGCGCCGAAGACGGCCGACAGGAGCCCGTACGTGTAGCTGTGCCCGTGCAGCGTGACCTTCGCCAGCACCGGCAGCGTGACGTTGAAGTTGAAGCAGAAGGTGCTGAGCACGAAGGTGAGCGTGAGAAGGACGATCATCCGCGGCTGCCGCCACACCCAGGCGAGCCCTTCGCGCGTGCCCGCGAGGATGCGCGGCCGCTCGAACTCCTCGAGCGGGAAGAACTCCGAGACGCGCATCGCCAGCAGCCCGATCAGTACGGCGAGGAAGCTGACCGAGTTGACGAGGAAACAGATGCCCGCGCCGGCGACGAGCACTACTCCCGCGACGGCCGGCCCGAAGATCCGGGAGGCGTTGAACAGCGTCGAGTTGAGCGCGATCGCGTTGGGGAGATCCTCCCGTCCGACCATGCGGTACGTGAGCTGCTGGCGCGACGGTACGTCGAGGACGAGCACCGTCCCGTTCAGGAACGCGATCAGGTAGAGCATCCACGGCTGCGCGAAGCCACCGAGCGCGATCCAGGCGAGCGCAGAGGCGAAGAAGAGCTGGGCGACCTGCGTCGCGATCACCGTGCGCCGCGCATCGAGCCGGTCGGTGAGGACACCGGCGAACAGACCGAACGCCATGTACGGCAGGAACTGCGCGAACGCCATCACGCCGACGTCGAACGGCGAGTGCGTGAGCTGGAGGACGTACCAGCCGAGCGCGATCCGCTGCATCCACGAGCCCGTCTGGGAGACGATCTGGCCGCCGAAGAAGAGGCGGTAGTTGTAGTACCGAAGACTGTGGAACGTGCGCCGCGCAGTCTTCGTCATACGCGTGCCCCCCCGGCCTCGAGAAGCCGTGCGAGCGGCTCGATCGCGGCGCCGACTGCGCCGAGCTCGGCCGGCGACAGGGCGCCGAGACGGCTGGCGAGCCACGCCGTGCGACGGGAGCGGACCCGACGCAGAACACGGTGGCCCTCCTCGGTCAGCGTCAGGCCGACACAGCGACGGTCGGTCTCGCTCTGCGTGCGGGCGACGAGACCGTCGCGCTCGAGCCGCGAGACACGCTTCGACATGGCGGCGGTGGACACCCGCTCGTCCGCGGCGAGCTCGCCCACTGTGACGCCGGGCGAGTGCTTGATCGAGATCAGGAGCGAGACCTGGTGCGGCGAGACGCCGGCGATTCGCTCGCGCCGGAGCTCGCGCGCGACGCCGAGCAGCGCGGGGCGCAGGTTGTCCGCAATCGCCATCGCCTCGAGCTCTTGCTTCGTCGCCTGCGCCATTCGGTAACCAGGTTAGCAAAAGTCGCTAACCGGGCTAACGATTACTTTACGGATTATGCTCGCCCGGTGAGAATCCTGGTGCGTCCGCCTGCGCCGGAGGACGTCGGCTCGTGGCAGCGGCTCGGCTGGCGGGCAGCGCCCGACTTCGGCCAGCTCGAGCACGAGCACGAGCAGTTTCGCGCGCTCCTGGCAGGGGCGGGAGCCGAGCTGGTCGAGGTGCGCGGGGAGCCCGGAAACCTCGATTCGCTCTACGTGTACGACCCGGCGCTGATCGCGCAGCGCGGCGCGATTCTGCTTCGGCCCGGAAAGGAAGGGCGACTCGGCGAGCCCGAGGCATTGCGGCCCGCCCTCGAAGCCGCCGGCGTTCCGATTCTCGGCCGGCTCGAGGCGCCGTCGACGACGGACGGAGGCGACACTGTCTGGCTCGGCGAGACGACGCTTCTCGTCGGCCGTTCCTACCGCACGAACGACGCCGGGATCGAGACGCTGCGCACGCTGCTGCCGGAGGCAGAGGTGCTCGCCTTCGACCTTCCGCACGTGCGCGGCCACGCCGAGGTGCTGCACCTCCGCTCGCTGCTCAACCCGATCTCGCCGCGGCTCGCGATCGCGTTCCTGCCGCTCCTGCCCGCGCGGCTCGTGGAGCTCCTCGGGAAGCGCGGCATTCGGCTCGTCGAGGTGCCCGAGGAGGAGTTCGAGACGATGGGCCCCAACGTTCTTGGGGTCGACGGCGGTCGACGAGCCGTCGCGCTCGCCGGCAACGACGTCACGCGGCGGCGCCTGGAAGAGGCCGGCATCGAGGTGCTCGTCTACGAAGGCGACGAGATCTCCCGCAAGGGCGACGGCGGCCCGACCTGTCTCACGCTGCCGCTCTAGAGGTCACCGACGATGTCGGGCTGCCCGGTCACCGTCTCGGGAGGCGGCGGTACGGGCGGCCCCTCGATCCCGCGGCGGCGCCGGACCTCGAGCAGCACGCTGATCGCGATCGCGGCGATCGCGATCCCGATCGTCGCGAGCCCGATCTGATGGGCGGTCGTCCGGGCGTTCTGCTCCCACTCGCCGCGCAGGAAGATGTCCGCGGGGCTCTTCGGCGGGAGGTTGTCGACTCCCAGCGGATAACGCTCCGTGTGCTGCGCAGCCCAGGTGGCGAGCGGGAGCAGAAACAGGACGGACGCGACGATGCCCGTGACGGCGGGAACGATGACCGCGAGCCGCGACCGCAACAGCATGGCCAGGACACCGACGAGGAGGACGGCGGCCGAGACGGCGAGCGCCAGCAGGTAGATCGTTCCCACCGTGCCCTTCGTCGGGTCGCCGAGGACGTGCGTCCCGTGCTTCGTGAGGTGGGTCGAAGGCTTGTCGAGCCTGAGCGAGAACGCCATCAGCCCGACGAAGAAGAGTGGCACGGCCAGGATCCCTGCGACTGCAAGCGGAGCTTTCGACCTCGCGCTGAGCCGGCTCACAGCCGTCCCCCCTCCAGTACGCGCGCGAGGAACTCACGCGTCCGCTCTTCCCGCGGGGACGAAAGGATCTCCTCGGGGGATCCCTCCTCGCGGATGACCCCGGCGTCGAGGAAGCACACCTTGTGCGCCACCTCGCGCGCGAAGCTCATCTCGTGGGTGGCGAGGATCATCGTCATTCCCGACTCGGCGAGCTCGCGAACGAGCTCGAGCACCTCGCCGATCAGCTGCGGGTCGAGCGCGGACGTGATCTCGTCGAGCAGCATCAGCTTCGGCCCCGTCGCGAGCGCGCGCACGATCGCGACGCGCTGCTGCTGCCCGCCCGAGAGGCGGTCGGGGAACTCGTCGGCCTTGTCCACGAGGCCGATCTGACGCAGCAGCGCCCGCGCGTGCGCCTCCGCCTGCGCGCGCGAGATCCCGAGTGCCTTGCGCGGAGCCAGCGTCACGTTCTGGAGCACGGTCATGTGCGGGAATAGGTTGTAGGCCTGGAAGACGATCCCGATCTTCTGACGCAGCTTGTTCACGTCGATCTTGGTGCCCGTGATCGTCTGGCCGTCGACGACGATCGCCCCCGCGTCGATCTGCTCGAGCAGGTTGATGCAGCGGAGCAGCGTCGACTTCCCCGACCCCGACGCCCCGATCAGGCAGACGACGTTGTGCTCGGCGACGTCGAGGTCGATCCCGTGCAGGACCTCGAGGTCGCCGAAGCGCTTCCGCACGCCTTGCAGGGAGACGAACTGCCCGTTCGCGCTCATACGGCCTGCGCCCGCTCGCGCATTTCCCGCTGCCTGATGATGTGGTCGGTGAAGCGCGCGAGGGGGATCGTGAGGAAGATGAAGAACACCGAAGCCACCACGAGGCTTGCGAAGTTGACCCAGTCGCTCGAGTAGAAGTTGGCCTGCGCGACGGCCTCCGTCACGCCGATGATCGTCACGAGCGCGGTGTCCTTCTGGAGGCCGATGAAGTCGTTCAGGAGCGGCGGGACCACCCTGCGGATCGCCTGCGGCAGAACGACGTAGCGCAGAGCTTGCATGTAGCTGAGGCCGAGCGAGCGTGCGGCCATGCGCTGGCTCGGGTGGACCGATTCGATCCCGGCCCGGTACACCTCGGTGACGTAGGCCGTGTAGACGAGCGTGAGGGCGATCACGCCGTTGCGGAAGAGCGTCTGGCTGGACAGCCCGACGTAGTTGAGCGTGGCGAATCCCTGCACGAGAAAGATGACGAGGATGAGCGGCGTGCCGCGGAAGACGTCCGTGTAGAAGATCGCGGCCGCACGGACCGGAACCGCGGCCCGTCCCGGAAGGCCGCGCACGATCGCGAGCAGCAGGGCGAGCACGAGCACCAGCGCCTCGGCCACGAGCATGAGCTCGATGTTGAGCTGGAACCCGTTCCAGACCTGCGGCACAGCCCGGAGGAAGTCGAGCGGGCTGAAAAACTCGTGTAGGAACTGTCCCACCCGACCTCCTCCGCCGTGGCCTAGGTCACGTTCGCACCTAGCTCAGGACCGGGACCTTGGCAGGGTCGTAGCCGAACCAGCGCTTCGTCAGGGCGCTGATGGTCCCGTTCTGCTGCAGCGTCTTGATCGCCTTGCTGACGTCCGGGATCAGCGGGCTGTCCTTCGCGAACACCGCGCCGTAGCCCTCGTGCGTGTCGATCTGCCCGACGACGCCACCGTACGCTCCCGGCTGCTTCTGGTTCTGCGCCTCGATGATCGGTACGTCGAGGATCAGGGCCTGGCATGCGCCGGACTGCACGGCGTCGAACGCGGCGCTCGACGACGCCGAGTACACGAGCGGCTTCTTCGCCGGCCGCAGCTTGTGCTGGATCCAGTCGAGGCCCGTCGTCGCCGCCTGTGCGCAGGTCTGCAGGCTCTTGAGGTCGGCGATCGACGTCGGCTTCTTCACGCCCTTTGCGATCAGGACACCCTGGTTCGCATCGAAGTACGGCGACGAGAAGCCGATCACCTTCGCCCGCTGGGGCGTGATCGTCGTCTCCTCCATCGCGAAGTCGTACGGCTTGCTCCCCGCAAGGAGGATGGTCGCGAACGGTGCGCGCTGGAACGTCACGTTGCTCGCGCTGATGCCGAGCTGCTTCGCGACGTCGAGGGCCAGTCCGTACTCGAAGCCCGACGGATTCTTGAGCGTGCTACCGGACAACTGGCCGTTCCAGAACGCGGCCGCCGGGACATCGAACCCGACGACGAGCTTGCCCGGGGTCTTGGTCGGCACGGCCGCCTTTGACGACGTAGTCGTCGGAGACTTGCTGCCGCCGCCGCAGGCGGCCAGCACGCTGACGAGCGCCGCGACCGCTAGCAGCGGGAGTAGACGCTTCACGGATGCCCTCCTCTGTGTCGGAACCGGCGAGAAGGACGACTCTACCGCGCTGCGCAGAGGGGGATCGCGCCGCCAACTTGCATTTCGTGTTCGGCGTCGAAGCTCATACGATGACTCTGCCGTAGGGGGCAGCACGTCAACGGTCGTGAAGAGGAGGTAACGGAATGTCTCGCCGCATCGCTGGGCTGCTTCTCGCCGCCGCAGCGCTCGCGCTCGTCGTGGCCGGCTTCGCCGGTGCGTCGGGGGCGACAACCCTCACGCTCAAGAAAGTCCCGAAGATCGCCAAGCTCGTGCCCGCGAAGATCAGCCACAAGGGGACGCTCACGGTCGCCTCCGACGCGACCTACGCGCCCATGGAGCTCATCGCGAAGGACGGGAAGACCGTCGTCGGCGTCGACGCCGACCTCGCGAAGGCCCTCGGGACGGTTCTCGGCCTCCATTTCAAGGTCGTCAACGCGACCTTCGACGCCATCATCCCGGGCATCCAGTCCGGCAAGTACGACGTCGGGATGTCGTCCTTCACCGATACGAAGGCACGCCAGAAGGTGGTCGATTTCGTCACGTACTTCTCGGCCGGAACCTCGTTCTACGTAAAGGCGGCGGGCGGTCCAAAGCTCACGGGCCTCGCCTCGCTCTGCGGCAAGAGCGTCGCGGTCGAGAACGGGACCACCGAACAGGCCGACGCGACCGCGCAGGGCCAGAAGTGCAAGAAGGCCGGCAAACCGGGGGTGAAGGTCTCTGCATTCCACGACCAGAACGAGGCGAACCTCGCCATCGCGAGTGGTCGCGCCCAGGTCGGGATGGCCGACTCGCCCGTTGCGGCGTACATCGTCAAGCAGTCGAACGGGCAGTTCAAGCTCACCGGCAAGTCGTACGGCACCGCACCCTACGGAATCGCTCTGCCGAAGGGCAACGGCATGACCAAGCCGATCCTCGCCGCGGTCAAGTACCTGATCAAGAACGGGGCGTACCACACGATCCTCGTCAAGTGGGGCGTGCAGGGCGGCGCGCTCTCGAACCCGAAGATCAACGGCGCAGTCAGCTGACATAGCTCAGGGCGGGGCCGCTCCGGCGGTCCCGCCCGACGAGATCCGGGCGATCCCGGCCCGCCACCCGGGGCGCTGGGTCGGCGGCGCGGTGGTCCTGTTCCTCGCCGTCGCGGTCATCGGCTCGATGGCCACGAACAATCGCTTCGAGTGGTCGGTCGTACGCCACTACCTGACTTCGAGCCAGATCCTCCACGGGCTCGAGGTCACGCTCGAGCTGACCGCCATCTCGATGGCGATCGGCATCCTCCTCGGGATCCTGCTCGCCGTGATGCGTCTCTCCCCGAACCCGCTCGTCGCCGGGACGAGCTGGCTCTACATCTGGTTCTTTCGCGGCACGCCGGTGTTCGTGCAGATCCTCTTCTGGAACTTCATCGCCGCGATCTATCCAACGATCGGGATCGGTCTCCCGCTGGGCGGGCCGCAGCTCGCCCACCTGAATCTGACGACCCTGATCACGCCGTTCGTGGCCGGTGTGCTGGCGCTGGGCCTGAACGAGGGCGCCTACATGGCCGAGATCGTTCGCGCGGGAATCATCTCCGTCGACGAGGGGCAGGCCGAGGCCGCACACGCGCTCGGCATGACGCGGCTGCTCACGATGCGCCGGATCGTGCTGCCCCAGGCGATGCGGGTGATCGTCCCGCCGACGGGCAACGAGACGATCTCGATGCTCAAGACCTCATCGCTCGTGAGCGCGATCGCCGTGACCGAACTGCTCTACTCGGCCCAGATCATCTATGCGCGTACGTACCAGACGATCCCACTTCTGATCACCGTCAGCATCTGGTACCTCGTCTGCACCACCGTCCTCTCGATCGGCCAGTACTACGTCGAGCGGCATTACGCGCGCAGCAGTCGAGGCCAGCCGGCGAGCGCCATGCAGATGTGGTTGCTGAACATCACCGACCTCCGACCGTTCTTCCGGCGATGACGGCGATGGTCAAGGCCGAGAGCGTGCACAAGCGCTTCGGGCGGCTCGAGGTGCTCAAGGGCATCTCGCTCGAGGTCCAGCCCGGCCAGGTGATGTGCATCCTCGGGCCGTCGGGCTCCGGGAAGACGACGTTCATCCGCTGCATCAACCACCTGGAGAAGATCAACGCCGGCCGGCTCTGGGTGGACGGAGAGCTCGTCGGCTACCGGCAGGTGGGCGACAAGCTGCACGAGCTGCCCGACCGCGAGGTGGCGAGGAAGCGGACCGAGATCGGCATGGTCTTCCAGCGCTTCAACCTCTTCGGCCACCTGACGGCGCTCGAGAACGTCGTCGAGGCGCCGATCCGCGTCAAGCGCGTGCCGAAGGATCTGGCCGTGCGCTCGGCGAACGAGCTGCTCAAGCGGGTCGGGCTCTCGGACAAGTGCGACGAGTATCCGTCGAAGCTCTCGGGCGGCCAGCAGCAGCGGGTCGCGATCGCGCGCGCGCTGGCGATGAATCCGAAGCTCATGCTCTTCGACGAGCCGACCTCGGCGCTCGACCCGGAGCTCGTGGGCGAGGTGCTAGACGTCATGCGGACGCTCGCGGAGATCGGCATGACGATGGTCGTCGTCACCCACGAGATCGGCTTCGCGCGGGAGGTCGGTGACGTGGCGGTCTTCATGGACGACGGCGTCGTCGTCGAGACCGGCGATCCGCAGCAGGTACTGGTGAGCCCGCGCGAGGAGCGCACGAAGTCGTTCCTCTCGAAAGTGCTCTAGTCCGCGAGCGCCGCGGCGGTGAGCGCCTGGAAGTGGCCGATCAGCTGCTCGCTGCGGCTCATGACGAACCCGTGCTCCAGCGCGCCGGAGCCGACGCCGCGCTGCACGCCTTCGACGAGCGCCCTGTCCTCCCGTCCGACCTGGTCGTCGAAGGCGAGAAGGTCGTCGATCCAGGCGGGCTCGACGTCCGGGCCGAAGAAGTAGTCGAGGAAGCGGTACGTCCGGTCGGGCGTCCGCGGCACGATCGGCCCGATCGAGATGTTCGGACGGCCCGGGAAGATGTTGATCCCGAGGCTCGGCCAGAGGAAATGGAACTGCGCGCGCGGCAGCTCGTCGGCGGGAGTCGCCGTCCGCAGCGGCCCGTGCTGGGTCGAGAGGCGCCCGTCGCTCGAGAGCACGTAGGCCTCCGGCGAGACGTCGATGACCTCGCTGAAGGCAGGATGCGCGACCTGGCAGTGGTAGCACTCGAGGAAGTTCTCGCAGACGATCTTCCAGTTCGCCTCGAGCTCGGTCTCCCAGCGCGAGTGGTGGACGAGCGAGTCGACGTCGAGCCCGAGCTCCGCGACCTGCGCCGGCAGCGAGCCGAGCGCCTGCGCCAGCGGCTCTGGATCCGGCCCGGCGTTGGCGAAGAGAAACGGGCCCCAGGTGTCGACCGCGACCGGAAGGAGGCAGAGTTCCTCCTGCGGGAAGTCCGGCTCCTCCTCGCTGCGCGGCGCAGCGCGGAGGCGGCCGTCGAGCCCGTACGTCCAGGCGTGGTAGGGACACTGGAGCGTCTCGCGACGCTGCTCGCCCTCGGCGACCGGGAAGCCGCGGTGGCGGCAGACGTTGACGAAGCCGCGCAGCACCCCCTCGCGGTCGCGCGTGACGACGACGGGCGTCCGGCCGACCTCGGCGGCGAAGTAGCCGGGCTCCGCAAGCTGGCCCGTGTGACCGACGTACTGCCATGCCGCACCGAAGATCCGCTCCTGCTCCCGCCGCAGGATCTCCGGATCCGTGTACCACCCGTACGGCAGGGTCCTCTCCACGGGAGAGAATCTAGTGATGCGCGCGATGGTCCTCCATGCGACGGGCGAGCCGCTGCGGCTCGAGGAGGTTCCGGTGCCGGAGCCGGAGCCGGGCCAGGTCCTGCTGCAGGTGTCGGCCTGCGGCGTCTGCCGCACCGACCTCCACGTCGTCGACGGCGAGCTGCCCGACCCGAAGCTCCCACTCGTTCCCGGGCACCAGATCGTGGGCCGGACGGAGGACGGGCGCCGGCTCGGCGTCCCCTGGCTCGGCTGGACGGACGGCACGTGCCGCTACTGCCTTTCCGGCCGCGAGAACCTTTGCGAGTCGGCCCTCTTCACCGGCTACGACCTCGACGGCGGCTACGCGGAATGGGTCGTCGCCGACGAGCGCTACTGCCTGCCGCTCCCCGACGAGTACGACGACCTGCAGGCCGCGCCGCTCCTCTGCGCCGGGCTGATCGGCTACCGCTCGCTGCGCCTCGCGGGCGACGCCGAGCGGATCGGCCTCTACGGATTCGGCTCCTCCGCGCACATCGTCGTCCAGGTCGCCCGGCACGAGGGGCGGCGGGTGTTCGGCTTCGTCCGGCCGGGCGACGACGCGGCGGCGGCGTTCGCGCTCGAGCTCGGTTGCGAGTGGGCCGGCCCTTCCGACGAGCCCGGGCCCGAGGAGCTCGACGCGGCGATCATCTTCGCGCCGGTGGGCGCGCTCGTGCCGGCTGCGCTGCGCGCATTGGCCCGAGGCGGCGTCGTCGTCTGCGCCGGTATCCACATGAGCGACATCCCGAGCTTCCCGTACGAGCTCCTCTGGGAAGAACGCGCGGTGCGCTCCGTCGCCAACCTGACGCGCCGCGACGGAGAGGAGTTTCTCGCCCTCGCGCCGCGCGTGCCGGTGCGGACGGAGGTCGAGGCCTTCCCGCTCGAACAGGCGAACGAGGCGCTGGCAAGCCTGCGCCGGGGCGAGATCAGGGGTGCCGCCGTGCTAAGAGTGGTCGTATGAGTCGCCTCTCCGACCTCGCCGTCTTCGCATCCCGGCACCGCCGGGCGCTCGGCGCCGCACAGGTCGTCTTGCTCGGCGTGTTCCTCGGCAGCCTCGGCTGGGCGCTTCGCGGCCCCGTGCACTCCGCCGCACACGACCTCGACAACGCGAACCTCGTCTACTTCGCGCTCGGCTGCGCCGCGCTGGCCGCGTATTACCTCGTCTTCGTCCTGGGCTGGATGCGGATCCTCGCGGAGTGGGGGATTGAGCTCTCGTACCCGACTGCGCTTCGCGCGGAGATGCTCTCGATGCTCGCGAAGTACATCCCGGGTGGGATCTGGGCTCCCGCGGCCAGGGTCGTCGCCGCTCGCCGCGCAGGCGTGACCGACGCGGCACTCGTCACCTCGTCGATGCTGCTCGAGGCCGGTCTCTCCGCCGTCGCGGGGGTGATCGTCTTCGTGGTCGGGCTCCCCTTCGTCGACGACGTGCACGCGCCGCTCTGGCCGCTCCTCGCCTTCGGGGCGGTGCTCGCCGTCCTCGTCCAGCCGCGCGTCTTCCGGCCGCTCGCCGGCAAGGTGCTGCGACGGCTCGGCTACACGAAAGAGCTGCCGGACATGCGCGCGCGGACGCTCACCACGCTCCTCGTCTTCTACTCCGGGACCTGGGTGCTCGGCGGCTTTGCGCTCTGGCTGCTGCTGCGCTCGGTCGGCGCTCACCCCGAGGTGGCATCGATCGTCTACCTCGGCGGGACGGCAGCCGTCGGCGCGATCGTGGCGGTCCTCTTCGTCTTCGCACCTTCGGGCCTCGGGCCGCGCGAGGCCTCGATGTACGGCTTGATGCTCGCCGTGGCGACGCCGGGGCAGGCGCTCGGCGCGGTCGCGCTCAACCGCGTGGCACTGACGGCGATCGAGCTGCTCCTCCTCCTCGTCGGCGGGCTGTTCCTCCGCGGCGGCCGGCGGGAGACACGCGCGGAGGCCGCCGAGCTACCGTCGCTCTAGGTGCACGTTCTCGTCGACGTCGGTCACTCGCTCCGCGAGGCGTTCTTCATGTTCTGGGTGACCCTCTGGGCGCTCGTGCTCGGCTTCGCGCTCTCGGGCGCAGTGCAGGCGTTCGTCACGCGCTCCGAGATGCAGCGATTCCTCGGCCGCGGCGGCCCGCGCGAGATCGCCCGCGCGACCGTTCTGGGCGCCGCGTCGTCCTCGTGCTCGTACGCGGCGGCCGCGATGGCGAAGACGCTCTTCCAGCGCGGTGCCGATTTCGTCAGCTCGCTCGTCTTCATGTTCGCCTCGACGAACCTCGTGATCGAGCTCGGGATCGTCCTCTGGGTGCTGATCGGCTGGCAGTTCGCGCTCGCCGAGCTCGTCGGCGGCGTGATCATGATCGTCCTGCTCACGCTCGTCGCCCGGCTCGCGCTGCACCGAAGCGAGATCAGGGCGGCGCGCCTGCGGCTCGAAAGGGGCGGCGACGTGCGCGCCTCCGCGCCGACGCGCGCCGGCTGGCGCGAGCGGCTCACGTCGCGGGCGGGCTGGGCCGACGCCGCGACCTATGCCTTCGCCGACGCGAAGATGCTGCGGAAGGAGATCGCGGCCGGCTATCTGGTCGCCGGCTTCCTCGCCGTGCTCGTACCGGTCAGCTTCTGGCACCGCATCTTCGTCAGTGGGCACGGCTTCTGGACGTCGCTCGAGAACGTCGTCGTCGGCCCGTTGATCGCGATCGTCAGCTTCGTCTGCTCGGTCGGCAACGTGCCGCTCGCCGCCGCGCTCTGGCACGGCGGCATCAGCTTCGGCGGCGTCGTCAGTTTCATCTTCGCCGACCTGATCACGCTGCCGCTGCTGCTGATCTACCGGCGCTACTACGGCGGCCGGCTGACGCTGAAGCTGCTCGGGATGTTCTGGGCGGTGATGAGCGCCGCCGGGCTCGCGGTCGAGTACCTCTTCCGGGCGGCGGGCATCGTGCCGACGACGCGGCCTGCGGTCGTCGCGCCGACGGCTTTCGCGTGGAACTACACGACCTGGCTCAACATCGTCTTCCTGATCGTCCTTGCCGGCCTGTGGTGGCTGGCGCACAACCAGCGGCGGCTCGGTGGCGGCACCGGCTACGCGATCGACCCCGTCTGCGGGATGCAAGTGGAGGTCGCGAATGCCGGGGCGCACGCCAGCTACGCGGGGCAGACGTACTACTTCTGCTCCGACCGCTGCCGCGAGCGCTTCGAGGCCGCCCCAAGAGTCGAGCCGGTCGCCGGCCCCCGCTAGCCGCCGAACCAGCGCGCCCGTCGAATCGGCGCGAACGACTTCTTGTCTGCCGCGAGAGCCTCGGAAGGGCCGACGAGCTGCGCTATCGGGGAGGGGCCGCCGAGGAAGTTGGCCTCGACCTTCGCGACTCGTCCGCCGCCGAACTCGATGTAACAGTTCCCCTCGCCCTCGTAGCGCCGCTCGAGTGTCTCGCCGCGGAGCCGCGCCTGGATGTCGTCGGCGACGACGCCGGCGGCGTTCTCGGCGAAGACGCCCGCCTTCGCCATCGGGATGCCCACGACGTCACCCACCGCGTACACGTCCTCGAACGCCGTCATGAGGTTGTCGCGGTCCACGGCGACCCATCCGTCGGGAGCGAGCCCCGATTCCTTCACGACGGCAGGCACGCGATGGACGGGGATCCCGACGAACAGGTCGTAGGGCAGCCGCTCGCCGCTCTCGAGCACGGCCTCCTTGCTCGAGGGGTCGAGCTCGACCACCCGGTTCTTGGCCAGGTACTCGATCCCGCGCTCCCGGAGCGCGTCGAGGAATTGCCGGGACACCTCGGGCGTGATGGGTACGGGTGCGGCCATCGGCGCGATGATCCGGATCTCCGTCCCGTCCCTGATCCCCCGCTCGACGAGCTGGTCGTGCAGGAGGAAGGCGCCCTCGAACGGCGCCGGCGGGCACTTGAACGGCTGGCCGAGGATGCCGATCAGGATCGTCCCGCCCGTGAACCCGGGCAGGGCGTCGCGCATCCGCTCGGCTCCCGCGATCGAGTAGTACTCGAGCCCGCCCTCCGCGAGGCCTGGCGTTGCGGCCATGTCGTACTCGGCGCCGAGCGCGACGACGAGGATGTCGGCGTCGTACGAGCCCTGATCGGTCGTGACGTGCCGGGCCGCAGGGTCAATCGCAGTGATGCGCTCCTGACGGAAGTCGACCCCCGGCTTCGCGATCTCGCGGTAGGGGACCCGGACCGCCGTGGCATCCGCGCGACCGAAGAGAATGTCGAGCTTCGAGAAGCCGAATGTGAACGCGTCGTTCTGGTCGATCAGCGTGACCCGAACCTCGTCGGCGAGCGAGTCGGAGAGCCGGCTGGCCAGCTCCAGGCCGCCGAAGCCGGCGCCGAGGATCACGACATGTTTCACGCGGGCCAACCATACGCCCCGCGCGGCGCTCAGCTCGCCGGGCCGGCTCGCGGCGTCCGAAGCCCCCGTGACGGCGGCGTCGCCGGCGGGTCGTGACCGAGCACGAGCACGTCGATCAGCGTCGCCGCGGCCGAGGCGGCCGGGATCGCGAGGATGACTGCGAAGGCGCCGAAGAGGAGGCCGACGACCGAGACGGTGACGAGCGTGACGAGCGGTGAGAGGCCGACCGAGCGGCCCATGACGTGAGGATTGATCACGTAGCTCTGGAACTCGCGGACGGCCACGAGCACGACGAGCGCGAGCGCCGTGACATGGAGCGACTGGGGCACGCCGACGGCGATCACGAGGAGCGCGCCGATCACCGGCCCGATCACCGGGATGATCTCGAACAGGCTGACCGCGCCGCCCAGGAGCAGCCAGTAGTGGAGGCCGACGAGGTAGAAGCCGGTGGCCAGCACCGCGCCGATGACGGCGACCATCAGGAACTTGAGCCTCGTGTACGAGCCGAGCCGCCGGTCGATCTCGAGATAGGTGAGCCGCGCGTTCTCGCGCTTGGCCTCCGGCGCGAGCCGGACGAACAGGTCGATCATGGCGTCCCGTTCCGAGACCCAGTACCAGGTTGCGGCGAGCGTGAAGAAGACGGCGACGATCACGTTCGTCGCCTTGTGCCCGTAGGTGGCGATCGGGTGGAAGATCGAGCTCCCCGACGGCAGGTGGCGGAGGTGCTGGTCGACCCACATGAGCACGTCGTGGCGGAACCCCGTGGAGTGCTTGACGGTCGAGGCGCCGACCGCCTGCTGCGACAGCCCCTGCCTGAGCTCGTGCAGGGCCGGCGGCACGGCAAGCCAGAAGAACAACACGAATATGCCGAGCGTGAGCACGAAGAAGCAGAAGATCGCCAGCGGCTCGGGCACCCTCCGCCGGCGGAGCCACTCCACGCCGGGCCGCATCGCCGCCGCGAAGGTGAGCGCCAGCAGGAGGAGCACGATGATGTCCCGCACCTTCCAGAGGCCGAACGCGATCGCGACGACGGCGACCACGCCGACGGCGGCCCGAGCCGCCGTGGCCATGACGTCCGGGCGCCCCGCGCTTGGTTCCTGCGCTCCCATCCGGGAAGATGATGGACGACGACCCCGACGGAGGACGGGTGGCCTGTGGGCCGGATGCGGGCGACTTCACGACCCGGCTGCGCGACAGCCTGGCGCCGGGCACGCCGGCGACGCTCGCCGGGCCCTTCGGCGGTTTCGACTATCGAACCGGAGGCGGCGAGCAGATCTGGATCGCAGACGGCATCGGCGTCACTGTGTGGACCGCCGCCGATGACGGCCTCGCTCGTTGCCGGCTTCCGCAGACTCGGGGCGCCGCGATCCCGGCTGCGTTGGGAGCAGTTCGCAGCGCGTTGAGGTGGATCCGCCCGCGGCGTATGCTCGCGAGGCTGATGCCTGAGCAGCGCAGGACCACGAACGAAGAGGCGCGGCGCGTCGGTGACGCAATTGGTGTCGACTGGAGCCGCTTCGATCTCGAGCAGTTCCGCGCCGGCATGGACGTCGAGTTCGAGCATGGCAGCCACGACGCGCAAACGGATGTGACTCATGACGATCCGGTGCTCACCGGAAAGATCGCGCTCGCGCACATGAAGGAGTTCCCGGACTACTACGAGCGGCTCGAGCGAATGGAAGCCGAAGCCGAGCGCGATTGGGCCGCCAAGCAGCCGTGAGCGAGCCCGCGACCTTCGGGCAGCGGCTCCACAGGTTCTTGCGGCCGGTGCCCAGGCTGTCGGACCCCGTCAACCCGGCCGTGCTCGAGCACGAGCGCAAGCGGGCGAACGCGACGCAGAACCGGATCGCGGACGCGATCACAGCCTTCAGCGGCTCGATGCTGTTTGTCTACGTCCACGTCATCTGGTTCGCCTGCTGGATCGGCTTCGGCGTCGAGAAGTACCCCTACGGGCTGCTGACGATGATCGTCTCGCTCGAGGCGATCTTCCTCTCGACCTTCGTCCTCATCAGCCAGAACCGTGCGGACGCCAAGCGGCAGGTGATCGCCGACGAGCAGTGGAGGACGGTCAAGGAGGAGGACAAGCAGAACGTAGAGCTGCTCGATCTCTCACGGCAGATCCTGGCGCTGACCAAGGAGGTTCACGATATGGCGCGGAGCCTGAACCAGCCTGGTGGCGGCTGAGCGCCCGGGCTACTTCTTGCCTGCGGAGCTCGCGACGTGGGCCGCAATCGCGTCGATCTGTGCCGCGCTGAGGCGCCCGCCGAAGGACGGCATCCCGCCGCCGCCCCGGGGAAGCTCGCGGCGGTGACGAGCGTGTCGCCGACGACCGCGACGGGCGCATTGGTGAAGGCCGGCAGCTTCCGGTTCTAGACGATCTTGCCGGTCTTGCGGTCGAACGCGATCAGCCGGCCGTCGAAGGTGGTGGTGAAGACGAGGTCGTTGACGACGGTCGCGTCGCCGTCGGCCTCACTTGCAGTGGCGACCCGAGCGTGAGATCTTGCGGAGGGCGGGGGACCGGCGACCGGGGAGGTTCGTGTCATGGCAACCGCAACAGCGAGGCTCGAGCGAGACACGGGGCGACTGTTGGGGGATGCGCTGCCACCGTGGTGGCTGATGCTGATCACGGGACTGGGCTGGACGCTCCTCGGCCTGATCGTGCTGCGCTTCGATTACACGTCCGTGCATGCGATCTCACTGCTGTTCGGGTTCGTCGCTATCGCGGCCGGCGTCGTGGAGATCGGGATGACATTCCTCGTGCCAGGCTGGTGGAGGCTGCTGAACGGGCTGCTGGCCGTCGCGTTCATCGCGGCCGGCGTGGTCGCATTCATCCACCCTGGCGACACGTTCGTCGCTCTCGCGGCGGTGTTCAGCTTCTTCCTGCTCTTCGCCGGGACGTTCGACATCATCCAGTCGATCTCGGCCCGGCGCGAGATCTCCGTCTGGTGGCTGCAGCTCGTCGGCGGGATCATCGAAGTCGTGCTCGCCTTCTGGGCGGCCGGCTACTACGGGCGGAGCGCGGTTCTGCTCATCGCCTGGGTGTCGGCGTTTGCTCTGATCAGGGGCGTGAGGGACTTCGTGTTCGCGTTCCGCGTACGCGAGCTCCAGCACGCGCCGCCCGCCTGACGTCGCGCGGTGGCCAATCCGCAGGCCGGCATCTTCGCGTTGGGCACCGCGTCCCACGCCTACCTGGAGCTCGACGCGCTGAACGGGGCCGTGCCGTCGGACCTCGTTCCCGCCGTCGCCGCGCTGCGGGAGCCGAGAACGACGATGGGCGGCGTCAATCTCGTCGCCGGCTTCAGGCCCGAGCTGTGGCGCGACGTCGCGCCGGAGGATGCGCCGGCCGACGTGGACGGTTTCAACGCTCCGGTGGTCGGGGCGGACGGGTTCGCGATGCCGGCGACGCAGCACGACGCAGTCCTCTGGCTTTCCGGGAGCGCCTACGACGTGATCTTCGACGTCTCGCGGATGGCGATCCGTGCGCTCGCCGGGATCGCCGGGGTAGCGGAGGAGACGTCGAGCTGGCCCTACCGACACGATCTCGACCTGACCGGCTTCATCGACGGGACCGAGAACCCGACGCTCATCGAGGCGCCCGAGCTCACGGTGATCGGCGAGGGCTCGGCCGGTGCCGGCGGCACGGTGCTGCTCCTGCAGAAGTGGGTTCACGACTCGCCCGCCTGGGAGGCGCTCTCCGACAGCGATCAGGAGCTGGTGATCGGGCGCCGGAAGCTCGACAGCGTCGAGCTCGAGGACAAGCCCGCCGACTCGCACGTCGCCAGCACGGATCAGGACCGCTTCGGGAAGATCTTCCGCCGCAACATGCCCTACGGGACGGTGACGGACCACGGGACGATGTTCGTCGGCTTCAGCGCGAGCCGGCGACCACTCGCGGCGATGCTCGAGACGATGGTCGGCCTGACCGACGGGACTCGCGACGCGCTGACCCGCTACACCCGGCCGCTCACCGGCGCCTACTACTTCGTCCCGTCGATCGAGTCGTTGCGTCGAGTAGCCCCGACCTGACATGCATACTCCCGGCATGGCCACGAGAGCGGACTTCACGGAAGACGAGTGGAAGGCGATGCAGGAGGGGATCACGGGCGCGGGGATGTTCGTGGCGCTCGTCGACCGCGGGTTCTTCGACTCGTTCAAGGAGGCGAACGCGCTCGCCCACCATCTGCGTGACGCACACGAGCACAGCGAGAGCGTGCTCATCCGCGATCTGGCGACCGGGCACGACCGCCCCTTTGGGATGACGGCCTCTCCGGAGGAGATCGAGCAGAGCACCGTCGCGACGCTCGGGAAGGCGCTCGCCGCGCTCGAGGCGAAGTCGCCCGAGGATCTCCCTGCCTACCGGCAGCTCGTCCTGGAGGTCGCCCAGTCGGTGGCGGAGGCGGCGAAGGGCGTCTCGCCGCAGGAGAACCAGGCGCTCGACCGCATCCGCGCAGCTCTCGGGTAGGCACCGCGGCGGCCGTCAGGCCGATCTCGCGACCCGGAGGGTTCGGAAGCCGCGCAACGCGATTCGGGTGTCGGAATCGCTGCTCACGAGGGTTGCGAGGACATTTCCGCAGTGCGGGCAGCGGAGGACGATGCCGGCGCCGCGGTAGACGTGGACCGCGCCGATCGGCTCGCTCGCGCCGCAGCCGGCGCAGGTTTCCAGCGCCGTCGTCATCTCGACTGCAAACACCTCTTGCAAGAGCCCCGCGACCGCGTTTCCGTCGAGCATCAGCGCGTCCATCTCAACCTCCCGTCGGCCCGAAGCGCTCGGTCCGGATCCGCCCCGGCTCGTGGCCGAGCTCCACCAGCGCCGTGGCGACGGCCTCGACGAGCGGGGTCGGTCCGCAGACGTAGACGGTCGGCCGCGCATCTCGCGGTGGGCCGACCTCGTCCAACATCGCCCTGTCCACCCGGCGGGCATAGCCGCTCCAGCCCTCCGGCTGGGAGCGCGTCAGCGTATGGACGACGGTGAGGCCGTCGCCCGCAAAGCGCTCGAGCTCGTCGCGGTAGATGACGTCCTCCCAGCTGCGGGAGGAGAAGAGCAGCCGCATCTCCGCCCGGCTGCCGGAGGCTGCCCGCTCGCGGATCATTGCCATCAACGGGACGACGCCCGATCCGCCGCCGACGAGCAGCACCGGCTCGTCCTGTGCAGGTTCCCAGACGAAGTAGCCGCCCACCGGCCCGCGCAGCTCGATCCTGTCGCCGCGGCGCAGCTCGTCCGTGAGGTACGGAGAGACCTCGCCGTCGTCGAGACGCTCGACCGTGAGCTCGATGCGCGTCCCGTCCGGCGCGGAGGCGATCGAGTAGCTGCGCTCGGCCTGGTAGCCGTCCTCGGCCGTCAGACGGACGTCGACGTGCTGGCCCGCGCGATGGCCGGGCCACGTGGCGACGTCGAAGGCGATCGTCTTGACTCGAGACGTCTCGGGGACGACGTCGACGACCTCCGCCTGCAGCCAGGTCAGTCGCCCCAGTAGCGCTGCTCCTGCCACGGATCGCCGTAGTTGTGGTAGCCGTTCGTCTCCCAGAAGCCCGGTTCGTCTTCCGCCGACAGCTTCAGCCCGCGCACCCACTTCGCGCTCTTCCAGAAGTAGAGATGAGGGACGAGCATGCGGGCCGGGCCGCCATGCTCGGGTGCGAGCGGCTCGCCGTCGTACTCGTACACGACCCACGCCTTCCCGCCTGTCGCGTCCGCGAGGGGGAGGTTCGTGGTGTAGCCGCCGTCGGCGAACTCGATGACGTGCTCGGCGGCCGTTTCGATCCCCTCCAGCAGGGTGTCGACGGAAACGCCGCGCCAAGGGGTGTCGAGCTTCGACCACTTGGTCACGCAGTGGATGTCGCGGGTGACCTCCTCGCTGGGCAGCGCGCGGAACTCGTCCCAGCTCCACCGGTGCGGCTCGTCGACCTCTCCCACGATCTGGAAGTCCCAGCGGTCGAGAGGGGTATGGGGCGTCGGTCCGGCCGACAGGACGGGGAAGTCCGGAGTGACGTACTGCCCGGGCGGGACGCGGGCCGAGTCGACGTCCTCTCGCCGCCGGCCGCGGAACCCGCGCGAGACGAACGACATCACGCAGCTCCGCTCGGCAGCGAGGCGCGGAGCATCCAGAGCTGCTTCTCCAGCTCGCGAACGACCTCCACGAGGACGTCCTGTGATGCGAGGTCGATCTCGCCGAGGCGATCCATCCGCGATCTGATCCGCTCGCTGACGTCCGCGAGGCGCGTTACGAGCTCGCGCAGGGCGGTATCGGTGTCGAGGAGACCGACGTCGACAGGCTCGATGCCCGATCCGGCGGCGACCGTGCCGGCTCGGCCGTCCGGGGTGACGCCGAGCGCGACCGCACGTTCGGCGACCGTGTCCGAGAGGTCACGCCAGGAGTCGACGAGCTCGTCGAGGTGCTCGTGGAGCGGCTTGAAGGGGCGGCCGATGATGTTCCAGTGCAGCTGCTTTCCGATCAGCGACAGGTCGACGAGCTCGACGAGCGTTGCCTGCAGCTCGCGGCCGGCCTCAGCGCGGTGGTGCTCGCCGAGCGCCGGTAGGTGTGCTTCGCGCGGGACCGTTGCCATCTGTCCTCCTTCGGGACCGTTGAGGAACGGCGACGTCAGCTTGATCTTCTCACGGTCCGCAGCGCTTCGCGTGAGTCGTCCGCTTGCGATTGCCGCGCAGGGTCAGGCTGCCGGTTTCAGACGTCGCCCGACGAAGAAAGAAGGACGGGTGCGTTACCGCAGAAACGTCAGGCTCGATCCCTCGCAGGTCGAGGACCGCCGCGGCGGGGCGCGGGGCCTCCCCGGCGGGGGGCTTACGGTCGGCGGCGGTGGGCTCGGCCTCGTCGGGCTGGTCGTCTACTTGCTTCTGAACGCGCTCTCCGGCGGAGGCGGCATCTCCGGGCCGCTAGGCAACCTCGACGGGAGGGACGAGAGAAGCGATTCGGCGTCCTCGTGCTCGAAGTCGTCGGGGACGTCGATCACGAGGAGTGCGTCGCCTTGCGCGAGGTCGACTATGTCGCCGCCTTCGGCTGCATCGCCGTACGTTCTTCGCCTGGCGCCTGGCGCCTGGCGCATGACGGCTAAACGGAGCCCGTGCTTGCTTTTCGGGTCGGTCGGGGACGCCGCCCGTATGGCTGCGACGACGGACGTGCTGCCGGAAAGGTATGCGGAAGCGAGGTTGATCGCCACGGGCGGTATGGGCCGGGTTTTCCGCGCGACCGACACCTCCCTCGGACGCGACGTCGCGGTGAAGGTGCTCTTCGATCGCTACGCCGACGACGAGGCTGTGCGCGCCCGATTTCGCCGGGAGGCGCTGGCCGCCGCACGGCTGTCCGGAAATCCGAACATCGTCACGATCTTCGACGTCGCCGAGTACCGCGGCCGGCCGATGATCGTCATGGAGTATCTCGAGGGCGGCTCGCTCGATGCGCGCGTGCAGGGGCAGGGCGGCTGCCCGCCGGCTCAGGTGCTGGCCTGGCTGGAGCAGTCAGCCGGCGCGCTGGACGATGCCCACGCTGCCGGAGTGGTGCATCGCGACATCAAGCCGGGAAACCTTCTGCTCGACAGCCGCGACCACGTGCATGTCGGCGACTTCGGGGTCGCAAGCGCAGTTGGTCTCGCCAGCTTCACCGAGACCGGCACGATCCTCGGAACCGCGGGCTATCTCTCGCCAGAGCAGGCTCAGGGAGAACGCGCGACTGCGGCGAGCGACCGCTACAGCCTCGCGGTGGTGGCGTTCGAGCTGCTCGCCGGCCGGCGTCCCTTCGAGTCCGACTCCGTGACAGCCGAGGCTGCGCAGCACGCCACCGCCGCAATTCCCTCGATCCACAGCCTGCGGCCGGATCTACCTCCGGCCCTCGACACGGTGTTCGACCGCGCACTCGCGAAGGCGCCGGCCGCCAGGTACCCCTCGGCCGCGGAGTTCGTCGCCGAGTTGCGGGCGGCGCTGCACGAGGACGCGGGTACGACGGAGTGGATCCTTCCGGCCCGGTCGATCCCGACCGCGTTACGCAGGTTGCGGGGCCGGCCACTGCCTCCTACGCACCGGCGTCGACGGTCGACAGTGCGCCTCGCCCCCGGCGTTGGCTGCTCCCGCTACTCCTTTTGCTGGTCGCCGGCGGGATCGCGGGTGCGGTCGCTGCCACACGGAGCAGCCCGCCGAGCAAAGCTGCGTCGAGACAGAAGCCGGTGACGATCCTGCGTACGGTCACCCAGCCGGGTACGACGATCGAGCAGACGGTCACGGCGGCGAGCCCGCCGGCGCCGCCGACAACTGCGTCCGTCACGCCGCCGCCGACCAAGCACCCGGTGGCCGGCTCCTCGGGTGGCGAGCTCAACGCCGAGGGCTACGCGAAGATGCGCGCCGGCGACTACCAGGGGGCGCTACCACTCCTCGAGCAGGCAGTGCAGCGACTAGCCGGCACCCAAACACTCGACGAGGCGTACGCCGATTACAACCTCGCCTTCACCCGCTTCGCGCTTGGCCAATGCACTGACGTGCTGCCGTTGCTCGACCGTTCGCAAGCGATCCAGGGCAAACGCAAGGAGATCGACGCGCTTCGGCACGACGCACACAAGGCCTGCGGCTAGGTCCGTCTGCGTCGAACCCCTTCGCTGCAGCTCTGCGGGATGAGACCGGCTTGCCTGCACGCGGCGATGACCGCTGCAGCGCTGAATCAGCTCGGCGGGTTACGCGGGGGTTCCGGCTGTGACCCAGCTCCGAAAGAGCTCGACCTGCGCAGCCGGCCAGGGGCCATCGCAGGGCATGTCTCCGTCGTTGAGCCGATCGAGGATTGCGTCCTTGTTCTGCACGACGTCCTCGTACGACCAGAGGTCGAACTGGCTGAGCATCGCGCCGCGGTCGCGTTCCCGGAAGAGCGGCTTGATGTCGGCTGCATAACCGGGCATTGCGGAGGAGTTTAGGCGCTGGCGGCCGCGGGTCAGGCTTTGGCGGAAGTGATGGCGCTCGGCGCCGTCTCGCGTTCGACGATCGGCGCAACCTGGGTTCCGAAGAGCTCGATCGCCCGCATGACGTCGTGGTGGGAGACGGCGCCGATGCTGATGTGTCCGAGGTAGCGCTCGGGCCGGAACATCTCGTGGACGGCGACGATCTTGGCGGCCACCTCCTCGGGCGAGCCGAGCGCGAGCGGTCCGGCCGGGGAGGCGAGCGCGTCGTAGTCGGCTCGACCGGAGGGTGGCCAGCCGCGTTCGCGGCCGATCCGGTTCATCACGGCGAGGTACGGGGAGGCAAAGGCTGCGTCCGCCTCTCGCCGCGAGGGTGCGACGAAGGCGTGGGTGTTGATCGCTACGCGCGGCTCGCCGGTTTGCCCGGTCTCGTCCCAGGTGTGCCGGTAGAGATCGACGAAGGGCCTGAACCGCGCCGTCTGGCCCCCGATGATCGCGAGGGTCAGCGGCAGACCGAGAGTTGCCGCGCGTACGACCGACTCGGGACTGCCGCCGACGGCGATCCAGATGGGGAGAGGATCCTGTACCGGTCGCGGCCAGACGCCGACACCGTCGAGTGGCGCTCGATGCTTGCCCTGCCAGGTGACGCGCTCGCTGTCACGAATCGCGAGCAGCAGCTCGAGTTTCTCCGCGAACAGTTCGTCGTAGTCGTCCAGGTCGTAGCCGAATAGAGGGAACGACTCGATGAAGGAGCCGCGTCCCGCCATGATCTCCGCCCGCCCGCCCGAGATCAGGTCGACGTGGGCGAATTGCTGGAAGACCCGGACGGGGTCGTCGGAGGAAAGGACGGTCACCGCGCTCGAGAGCCGGATCTGGGTCGTCACGGCGGCGATCGCGGCCAGTACGGTCGCCGGTGAGGAGACCAGATAGTCGGGACGGTGGTGCTCTCCGACGGCGAAGAGCTTCAGGCCGAGCTCGTCGGCGAGCTTCGCTTCCTCGAGGAGGTTGCGCATCCGCTCCTCGGCGCTGACGCCGGGATGCAGGTCGGCGAAGGTGACGAGTCCGAGATCCATCACAGATCAGAACGAACGTTGCGCACTCAAGTATTCCGACTCGGCTACGAATGGCCAGCGATCGCGTGCGGAGCGTACGGCTCCTCGAGCCGCGCGATCTCGTCTGCGTCGAGCGAGAGCTGCTCGGCGGCGACGGCGTCGTCGAGGTGCTCGAGCTTCGTCGCGCCGACGATCGGCGCAGTCACGCCGGGCTTGTGCAGGAGCCAGGCGAGCGCGACCTGAGCCGCCGGCACGCCGCGTGCGGCGGCCACCTCGGCAACGCGGTCGACGACGGCGAAGTCGACCTCCGGCGTGTAGAGGCTGTCTCCGAAGGGATCGGTGCGGGCGCGCGTCGTCAGCCGCTCGCCCTCGCGCGTGCGGGTGCCGGCGAGCAGGCCGCGCGCGAGCGGGCTCCAGGGCAGCACGGCGACTCCCTGGTCGATGCACTGCGGGATCATCTCCCGCTCCTCCTCGCGGTAGACGAGGTTGTAGTGGTTCTGCATCGAAACGAAGCGGGTGGGCGCGACGGCCTGGGCCTTGGCGAACTGCCAGGCGAACATACTGCTCGCGCCGATGTACCGCGCCTTGCCGGCCCGGACCACGTCGTGCAGCGCGTCCATCGTCTCCTCGGTCGGGGTCTGCGGATCCCAGCGGTGGATCTGGTAGAGGTCGACGTACTCGAGGCTCGAGCCGCCGCAGCGACGCGTCGATCGAGGCGAGCACGTGCTTGCGCGAGAGGCCCGCGCCGTTCACGCCGGGCATCGTCCTGCCGTGCACCTTCGTCGCGACGACGTACTCCTCGCGCGTCGCGAAGAGCTGCCTCAAGAGCCGGCCGGTGACCACCTCGCTCTGGCCCTCGTTGTAGACGTCGGCGGTGTCGAAGAAGACGATGCCGCTTTCGACCGCGCGCCGCACGATCGGCTCGGCCGCCTCTTCGTCGAGTGCCCACGGCCGCTCTTCACTGGCGCCGTAGCTCATCATCCCGAGGCAGATCCGCGAGACGCGCAGGCCCGTCCGGCCGAGGTTCACGTACTCCATAGCGGCACGGTAGCCACTAGGCCGCGGCGTCACTGCTAGCGCCGGCGGCAGGACGAAGGAGGGGTCTCCGGCGAGGGAGAGCGCTCGCCCGTGCGGCGTTGGCGCGCTCTCCGAGATGCGCTTCGAGGCGGCGCAGGTTCTCGAGGTGCTGAACCGCCATGACGAGGACCAGTGCCGCTTGTCTCGAAGCCTCATCGCCGCTGGAGGCAGCGGCCCGTGCGCATTCGAACAGCTGCCGGCGGCCGTCGCGATCGCGAAGGTGGGGAGGAGGCGCGGCGAGCTGATTGACGAGCGCGTCGCCGAAGGCGACGTACCACGCGTGGAGCGTGTTCAGCTCGTCCTCGACGTAGGCCCCGCAGCGGTCGAGCCGTGCGGATCCGTCCACCATGCTCTCCAACGCGACGAGGGACTGCGCTGCCCGGCGAACGCGCGCGGCGCCGCCGACGAGCGCCGCGACGTCCTCGACGTTGACCCGAGTCGCCGAGCGCTCGGCGAGGTATTGACGGAACACGTCGTCGAGACGGTGGGCGGTGGCGGCCGCGGCGCGTGCGGCACCGGCGGTCTCGCCGGTATCGCCGCGCAGCGCGAGGTCGCGCATCGCCGCCGCGACATAATCCGCGCCCCGTGCGAACGCGCTCGCGAGGTCGCTGCGCAGGAGGGCGGCAGCGCCCCGGGGCCAAAACAAGAGGCCGACGCCGAGGCTGACGGCGAATCCGATTGCGACGTCTTCGACCCGGACGACGCCGACCTGCCAGCCGACCGGCTGGATGATGTTGAAGAGCACGACCAGTGTGATCGTGAATCCCGCCTGGCCGGCGGCGAACGAGATCGCCCGCGGCGCGTAGGCGGCGAGCAGGATCGCGAGCGGCAGCACCGCCCAGAGCGCCGCGTGATGGGTCCCGATCGCGATGACGAGAAGCGCGCCGACCACGATCCCCGCCGCGGTGCCGAGGCTGGCGCTCACGATCGACCATCCGGTGGAGAGCGCGTTCGAGCGCAGCACGGAGAGCGTGCCGAGCACGACCCAGAAGCCGTGCTGCAGGCTCAGGCTTTGCGCGATGAAGGCGGAGACGCCTAAGGCGACTGCGCCGCGGATGCTGTTCTGCAGCCAGACCGAGCGGATGTTCGCGTGCTCCCGCGCAAGCTGCTCGACTGCGTGGACCGAGCCATGCGCCGGTGGAGCGGCGACATCGGCTTCCTCGCCGGCGGGGAGGTTTCCGGCCGTCGCTCGCATGGCGTACAGCCCGACCTGCCGTGTCGAGTACGTTGCGGCGCGGACGCGAAAGGGCGTCTCCAACCCCTCGGGTAGGACGGCCGCATCAGCGCTCGGCGGCAGCTCGGGCAACCGACCGATGAAGGCGCGGGTCACGCCCTCGCGTGCGCGGTCGAGCCGGTCGAAGTCGGCTTGTGCGCTGCCGCCCTCCAGCCGGTCGATGCTCGCGCGGAGAACGGCTGCCGCCGCGGCCAGCGCCTCGTCGTCCTCCTGGCAGGCGATCTCGAGCGGGGGTTCGAGAAACGACAGCAGCCAGTCGAGCTCGTCGGGCAGCGCGGCCAGCGCCGCGGTCGCCCCCGTCGGTCCCGCCGGACGGTGCTGTGAGCCGAGGAAGCTTCGCCGGAGGCCGTCGACGGCTGTTCGCGCGGCAGCCGCGCGTGTGCCCGCCTGCGCAGGTTCTGCCTCGACCAGCTCGACGACCGAGCCGATCGCGCCCGCCGCCGCCCGCCGCATGTCGGCCCGCCGCCGAGGCGGCCAGAGGAAAAGCGAGGCTGCGGTCGCCACACTCGCCGCGAGCGCAAATCCGAGGAGGCGGTCCGGGATGGCCGAGTTCGCCGCCGGAATGTTCGCAGGTAGGACGAAGAGGAGGATCGCTGCGGTGGATGCCGCTGCGATGTAGCCGTTGAACACGCCACTGAAGAGCGTGACGAAGCCGACCGCTCCGACCGCGAGCGCGGCGAGCCATGCGTCGCGAGAGCAGAGCGTCGCGAGCACGATGAAGGTGGCGCCGGCGGCGGCGAGTGCGAGGTACGCGACGAGCCGCGTTCGTCTCGGGCCGCCGAACTCGACCAACACGAGCATCCCGAAAGACCCGAAGGCGGCGAAGAGCGACGTCTGCGGATTCCCGATCACCTGATCCGCGAACGCGAAGACGGCCGGCATGACGATCGCGGCGCGCGCAGCGGTCTTGAGCGCCTCGATGTTCACCACCGCGCTCGATTGCCGCCACCTCACTGGGTTGCGGCGTTCTCGGGAAGGCCCAGGCAGGCGATTGCCGCGGCGAAAAGGACGGTGACCACCCTCTCGCCGCGCCGCTCATCCATGCGGCGAGTCTAGGACGCAATTCGAACGAGGCGACCCATCTTTGCAACCGAGATCCTCGCTAGCCGGCCTCTAGCTTCGTGAACGCAGGACTCAAGCGTGCAGGGTGGGCCGGTAGGTGAGCTCTTGGATGTTGCTATCGAGCGTTCGACTCTCGATCAGCTCGAGGTCGAAATCGGCCGCACCCTGGAAGATTGCATCCGACCCGTTCTGGCCGGTGATCACCGGGAAGAGGGTCACCTGGACGCGGTCCACCAGGCCGGCGGCCATCAGCGCGCGGTTCATCGACAGGCTTCCGTGCGAGCGCAGCGGCACCCCGGACTCCTCCTTGAGCCGGGCGACGACATCGACCGCGTCGCCGGACACCACTGTTCCGTCCGGCCAGTCAACGGGTCCTTCCAGGGTTGTCGACACGATGGTCGCCGGCAGGTTCACCATCCGGGTGACCCACGGGTCCCTCACCTCGGACTCCTCGGTGCTCGAGGCCAGCATCGCTGCGAATAGCCGATAGGTGTTGGCCCCGAAGACCATCCTTTGCTCCTCGCTGTACAGGGCAAGGCGGTGGTCGAGCAGCTCAGCGCCCTGCTTGCCCCAGTAGCCGCCCCAGTCGCCGCCGCTGGCGGAGCCGAAGCCGTCCAGGCTGGAAAAGACGTCGAAGGTGTACGTAGCGGTCATTGGATGCCCCTCGAGTGTGTTGATCGGTCGTTGATACAGACCGGAACCCACGGCGGGACTCATCGCGGCGCCTGTTTGCAGGGTTTTCTCCGACCACTCACGCAGCCGGGTGTTGCAGAAGAAGACGGGAGCGACGGGACTCGAACCCGCGACCTCCGGCATGACAGGCCGAGCCGGCCTGGTCGCCTTATCTCGACATTGACCGGCGCGGCTACGGCTGCCACAGTGCCTTTCGTGTCTGCCACGGTCGACGCGTTCTTGGACGAGTACATCCAGCGCTACACGGCAGGCGATGTGAGAGGCGTGACCAGCCTCTGCCACGTGCCGTTCCTTGCTGTCCGAAGAGGAGAGGCGATCCACATGCCTGACAGCGGCGCCTTGTGGGATCACTTCGCTGCGGCCATCGACGCGTATCGGCGTGCGTCGGGTGTTGAGACATGGAGCCGGCTTGAGACCGACACTCGCCAGCTCGGCGAGCACTCGGTCTTCGCCAGTGTGCACTGGAATGCTCTCGACACGAACGAGAAGGTCGTCCGCGACACCTGGACGAGCTACCAGCTGCTTGGCACCCCGGAGGGGTGGCAATTGCTCTCGTACACGAACCACTTCTAGGGCGTGGCGAGCAGGGCCGTTTCGGCAGTGCGGCTATGGGGCGATGGTGAGCCGTGTGATTTGTGGGCCGGCGATGGTGAAGTCCCATTTGAGGTCGGCGCTGCCGCCGGGGAAGTTGCCGGTCAGGCGGCCGGTGACGAGGTAGCGGTCGGGGCCGAGTGCTTCGGCGTCCGTGACTTCGGTCGTGTAGTTGTATTTCGAGGCTGAGCCTGTCTGCCAGGCTCGGATCTCGGCGGTACCGCGGCGTTCTTCGCGCTCGTCGATGACGATGGCGTCCTCGGCGAAGAGGCCGACGATCGATTCGATGTCGCGATCGGCATCCCGTTCGAAGTAGCGCAAGATCACGTCGGGGAGGTTGGTGGGCATGCGTCCTCCTTGCTCGGGCGCCACGGCTAGAGATCCACGGGGAGCCGCGCCTGATCGAGGTCGACTCGGTCGCCGCGCAGCGGGACACCTTCCGCGCGCAGCAGCTCTCGTTGCGGTTGTCCCTGGGGAATCGTCCCGTCGGCGCGGACGACTCGGTGCCAGGGAAGGTCGTGGTTGGTCGCGAGTATGCGCCCGACCAGGCGGGGAGCGCGTGCGTCGATGTCGCCGTAGGTGCGGACGTAGCCCTCCGGGATCGCGCGGACACGCTCGATCACGCGCTCGGCGCGCGAGGCGCGGTCGATCGGGTCTGGTTTCGGCGCGCGGTGGGCTTGGGGGCGGCTACTGGTCATCGGCGAGGCGCGCAGGGAGTCTCGCGCATCAGGGTCCGCTCGCCGATCGTGAGCGGGCTATCTCCGCATGGTGCGTAAGCGGCATCCCGGAGTTCTTTGGGTCGCCGCCGAGCAGACTCGCACCGACGAAGTTTCCGCAAATAGCGGGCCTCGGCGGAGACGCCGGGACAAGAAGTGCGCAAATAGCGAAAACGGACGGTTGACGGTCGCGGCGGTGCGCGGCAGCATGCCCCTCGCGCCGAGCACGGAGCGGGACTAGACCGAAGCTTTCGGGCGGTGAGCTAGGCGGAAGCCGAATGCATTGCTCGGAGGTGGACGAAACCGCCACCGGCTCGGCGAATCTCTGGTCCCTCCTCGGTTCTCTTGCGCTGCCCCAACGTGCTGGTGGAGCGGGCATGGCGCCATAGGCGGCTCCCGTCGCGGACCAGACGGCTACTCAACGCTCCTGCCCCATCCGTGCCCCATGAGGAAGGGGGACAGCGGCGCTGAAGACTCGGACGCCGCATGGTTATCGAACGGGAGCGACGGGACTCGAACCCGCGACCTCCGGCGTGACAGGCCGGCGTTCTAACCAGCTGAACTACGCCCCCGCGGACGGCCCAGTGTAGCCGGGCCGGAGTGGCGGGGCGGCTTCGGACCGGTCCTGTCTCTACGCTGCGCCGGTGGGGCTCAACCTCGCCGACTGGATCGCGATCGCGGTCGTGCTCCTCTCGGCGCTCGCGGGCTTGCGGCGCGGCCTTGTCGTCAGCGCGTTCTCTCTCGTCGGGCTTGTGGTCGGTGCGTACGTCGGCTCCCGCGTCGCCCCGCACGTCTTGCGAGGCGGGTCCAGCTCGCCGTGGACGCCGGTCGCGGGGCTCGTCGGCGCCGTGCTGGGAGCGATGCTCCTCCAGTTCGGAGCGCTCTACGCCGGCTCCTTCGTCCGCGGCGGGCTGCGGCTGACGCCCTTGCGGCTGCTCGACTCTGCCGGCGGCCTCCTCCTCGGCAGCGCGCTCGGCCTGGCGATCGTCTGGGTCGGCGCGTCGGTGGCCCTCCTCACCCCGACCGAGACGCGGCTGCGGCAGGAGGTCGAGCGCTCGGCGATCGTGAAGCAGCTCGACTCCGCACTGCCGCCGCGCACGCTCCTCAACCTGCTCGCGCGCATCGACCCGTTCCCGTCGATCGTCGGCCCGAAGGCGCCGTCGCTGCCGCCGAGCGCGGGCATCGTCCGCGACCCGTCGATCCGAGGTGCGACCAGTCGCGTCGTCAAGGTGCTCGGCACCGCGTGCGGGATCGGCGTCGAGGGAAGCGGCTGGTTCGCCGGCAGGGGACATCGTCGTGACGGCCGCGCATGTCGTCGCGGGCGAGAGCGACACCGAGGTGCGCATTCCGGGAGAGCTGTCCTTTCTGCTGGCCGACGTCGTGCTGCTCGACGTCCACAACGACATCGCCGTACTCCGCGTCCTGGGAGCCGACGAGACGCCGCTGCCGCTTGCCGATCCACGCCCGGGCGCAGCGGTCGCGATCCTCGGGTACCCGCTCGACGCCGGGCTCACCGCGACACCCGGGCGGATCGGCCCGACGGCGGCTGTGCTGACGCAGGATGCGCTGGGCCACGGCCCGGTTGCGAGGACGATCACAGCCGTGGCTGGACAGGTCGAGCACGGCGACTCCGGCGGTCCCGCCGTCGACGCCGCCGGCAGGGTCGAGTCGACGATCTTCGCTGCGCGCCTCGGCTCGGCGAGCGGCTACGGCGTCCCCACGTCGATCGTCCGCAGCGACCTCGCCCGCGCCGGGACGCAGCCCGTCCCCACCGGTGCCTGCGCTCCCTGAGCTCTAGACCGGCTCGGGAAGAAGCTCGACGACGTCGAGCGGCCGGCGGAACGGGGCGACGACGTAGACGCCGCCCGCGGCCTCGCGCGATCGCTCGATGAGCTCGCGGCCAAGCGCCAGCCCGACGTCGCGCGCGGCGGGCCCGGCGGCGCGGTACCGCTCCTGTACGTGCTCGGGCACGACGATCCCGGGCACCTCGTTGTGGACGCGGACGAGCGTCTCCGTCGTCCGGATCGGCCAGACGCCGACGAGCACCGGCACCGGCCACCCGCCGAGCCGCTGCCGAAAGTCCTCGAGCGCCTCGAGATCGAACAGGATCTGCGTCATCGCGAAGCGCGCGCCCGCCGCGACCTTGCGGTGGAAGCGCTCGGTCTCGAGGCCGAGGTCGTCGGCGGTCGGGTTCACCGCCACCCCGGGGAAGAAGGTGGTCGGCGCGTCGATCGCGCGGCCGTGCCAGTCCTCGCCGACATTCAGCTTCGCGATCAGCTCGACGAGGCCGATCGAGTCGACGTCGTAAACGGCGTGCGTGCCGGGGTAGTCGCCGGCCTCGGGCGGGTCGCCGGTGACCGAGAGGATGTTGCGGACGCCTTCCGCATGTGCCCCCAGGAGGAGCGACTCGAGCCCGGTGATCGTCGTGTCGCGCGGCGTCAGGTGCGGGATGGTCTCGACGCCCGTGAAGCGCTCGATCGCGACGGAGGCCATGATCCCGCTCATCCGCGCTCGCGCCCTCGGGTTGTCGTTCACGTCGAGGAACTGCGCCCGGCCGGAGTCGCGGACGGCGCGCGCCGTCCCGATCAGCGCCTCGGGATTGGCCCCGAGCGGCGGATCGACCTGGACGGAAACCGCGAACTCGCCTTCGCGCAGCACCCGCGCCAGCTGCGTCTCTCCCGTCGCCGGCTCGAACGGCGCCGCCTGCTCGCGCTCGTGCACGAGGAAGGAGCCCGCGGGACGGCGATCGGCGTCGACGGCCTCCCTGATCGCCGCGACCTGGGCGGGCGTCGTGCCGCAGCAGCCTCCGATCAGCCGCGCGCCGAGCGCACGGGCCTGCGCCGCGAACTCGGCGAAGTAGGCCGGCGTCGCGTGGGGGAAGACGATGCGCTGGCCGGTCATGCTCGCGAGGCCGACGTTCGGCAGCGCCGCGAGCACGGCGCCGTCGTCGCCTCCCATGCGTGCGAGCGCCGCGAGGGCCGCCGCCGGCCCGGCGCCGTGGTTGGCGCCATAGGCTGCGAGGCCGAGCGGGCTCAGCCGCGCTGCCGCGTCCTCCGCCTTCACGCCCGCGAGCGTCTCGCCGCCGGCGTCGAAGGTCAGGAGCGCGACGAGCGGCAGCGCCGAGACCGAGCGGATCGCCCCGATCGCCGTCTCGAGCTCGTCGAGGTCGAAGAACGTCTCGACCATGAACAGGTCGACTCCACGGCCCTCGAGCACGTGCGCCTGCTCGGCGAACAGCTCTGCCGGGTCGAGGCCGCCCAGCTCGAGGTCGCCGAGCGGGCCGATCGAGCCCGCGATGAATACGTCCCGGCCGGCGACCTCTCGCGCCTCGCGCGCGATCCGCACGGCGGCGGCGTTGATCTGCTCGGCCTCCTCGGCGAGAAACTGCCGCGCGAGCTTGGCCCGGTTCGCGCCGAAGCTGTTCGTCTCGATCAGCTCGGCGCCGGCGCGGATGAAGCCGAGATGCACCTCCAGCACGCTCTCGGGCGCGCGAAGGTTCGCCTCCTCGGGACAGCGCAGGCCGGACACAGCGCTCGAGAGCAAGGCGCCCATGCCGCCGTCCGCGACGATGGGCGTCTCCTCGCCGAGCCTCTCGAGGAAGCGGCTCATGCGTCGTGCACGGTGCGGCCTTCCATCCCGCCCGCCACGGTCACGAGCTCACCGGTGACGTGGCCCGAGAGCTCGTCGGACGCGAGGACGACGACCGTGCGGGCGACGTCCTCCGCCTGCGCGACCTTCCGCAGCGCCATCGTCCGGCTGAGATCGGCCACGAAGCCGTCGTCGAGCTCGCCGCGCGTCATCGGGGAGTACGTCCAGCCGGGCGCGACGGCGTTCACCCGGCCCCGCGGCGCGATCCGGACGATCTCGTTCTTGAGGCTGAGGAGCAGCCCGACCTGGATCGCCGCCTTCGCCGCCGCGTAGTCGGCGTGGCCGGCCTCGCCGAAGCGTCCGGCGGTCGAGCCGACGAGGACGAGGTTGCCGCGGCCATGGCGCTCGACAAGGCCGAGGAACGCGCGCGCCGTGAGGAAGGTCGCCGTGAGGTTCGCGCGCAGCGTCGCCTCCCAACGCTCGAGCGGCAGGCGCCAGACCGGCTCGTCCTCCCGCGGCCAGAAGCCCGCCACCGCCGCGCAGACGTCGACGCCGCCGAGCTCCCGTTCCGTCGCCTCGAACAGCGTGGCCACCTCTTCCTCCACCGTGAGGTCGGCCTTCAGTGCGACGCCGCCCGTCTCGCGCGCGAGCTCCTCCGCGTGGTCGCGGCTCGTGCGGTAGTGGATCGCCACCCGCGCCCCTTCGGCCGCGAAGGCGCGCACGCACGCCGAGCCGATCCCGCCCCCGCCTCCGGTCACAAGGACTCCCTTCCCCGCCAGTCCCGTCTCCACGGCGTGACGTTATCGGCCGAAGTCGTCCACCAGCATGTGCACGTGGCCGACAGGCTCGAATCCCAGCCGCTCGAGGATCGGGCGGGACATCGAGCCACCTTGCGTGATCAGTGCCGGCGTGGCGCGCGAGACCGCGTCGTCCCAGCGGGCGCGGACGAGCGCGCGGTAAGCGCCGCGACCGCGGGCGCGGGGCAGCGTCGCGCCCCCGAAGAGGAGGAGGCCGTGCGGGGTCGGCGCCGCGGTTCCCGTACAGACGACCTCGCCGTCCAGCCACACTGCGTGCCGGAGGATCGGCGAGTCGCACCAGCGGGTCTCGAGCACCGCGCGCGCCTCCTCGATCTCTTCCGGCGACGCCTCGAACGCCTCCCACTGCACCTCACACGCGGCGACGAAGTCCTCGAACGTCTCCACGCGGCCTGCGACGGCGCTCGGGGGCCCCGCCGGCGGCTCGTGCGTGAGGACGAGTGCGACGGCGTACGGGTCTCTGTCGTGCGCGAGGCCGCGCTCGAGCAGCGCGTCGACGAGCCCTACCGGAGCGGAGCTGCCGACCTCCCACTGGGTCTTCGTGCGTCCCTGCTGGCGGAGCGTCGTCCGGATCTCCTCGAGCACGTCGTCGAGCTCGGCGAGAGCGAAGCGCTGCCGCTGCACCGTGTTCCACGACGCCCCGGCGCCCATGCAGAGCGTGTAGCGGTCGGTGTCGATCCGCTCGTCACCGGGCCCCAGCGGCCCGAACGAATTCGGATATTCGGCAACCTCGCGCAGCACGGCGTGACGTTATCGTCCTCACGTGCGCGTCCACGTGATCAGTGACATGGAGGGGGTTGCCGGGATCGTCAAGTGGCAGCAGACCTCCGGCGGCGAGAAGCTCTACGAGGAGGGGCGCGTCCTCTACACCGAGGAGATCAACGCGGCCGTGCGCGGGGCGAAGGCCGCCGGAGCGACGGAGATCGTGGTGATGGACGACCACGGCGCGGGCGGCGAGTACAGCTTCAACTCGCTCGTCCCCGACCTCCTCGACCCCGACTGCGACTACGTCGTGCAGCAGGAGTGGACGGAGTACACCGCCTTCCTCGAAGCCGGCTGCGACGCCGCGCTCTTCGTCGGCATGCATGCGATGGCCGGCACGGCGGACGGCGTCCTCTCGCACACGGTCTCGGGACAGGCGTGGCAGAGCCTCCGCTTCAACGGAACGCCCGTGGGCGAGACCGGCATCAACGCGGCGCTCTGCGGCCACTGGGGCGTGCCGGTCCTCCTCGTCACCGGCGATCGCGCGGTTTGCCGGGAGGCCCGCGAGCTGATCGGCGACGGGCTCACGACCGTCGAGGTGAAAGAGGGGCTCGGCCGCTTCAGCGCGCGGATGAAGACGCCGCAGCGCGCGCGCGAGCTGATCGAGGAGGGTGCGAGGAAGGCGCTCGCCGACCTTTCCGCGGTCGCGCCCTACGACCCCGGCCGTCCGTGCGAGATCGCGATCGACTTCACCACTCCCGACCGGCTGCAGGAGTACGCGAACCGCAGGGGCGTCGAGGTGACCGGCGCGTCGTCGCTCGTCGTCCGCGGCGACGACTGGTGGTCAGCGTGGTCGAGCTTCTTCTTCTAGCGCTTGCTCAGGCGCCGGTCGCGCGGTGGATCGCCGGCCACTCGGCCGCCATGCTGGAGCTCAGCATGCAGGTGGCGATCGGCAGGCCGCGCTCCTGGTTCGCGGTCGGCATCCGGATCGAGCCGAGGCGCGTGTAGCCGCGGCAGAAGCCGGAGGCCTGGCTGCCCGTGAATCCGACGAGGAGCGCGTGGCGGCCTGCAACCGACGGGCGCCAGTAGCGGAAGGTCACGTCGGTGGAGGCAACCGGCGGCAGGCCGTGCCCGAATAGGTCGAGTGCTCCCGCCTCGCCGTAGTTGCTCGCGACGACGACGTCCGCACCTCCGGCCAGCCGTCCCACCTGCGCGGCGAGCGCCGGCCAGCCGAGCTCGTCCTGGTAGTCGCTGCGCGCCTTGACGACTCCGTGCCGGATCGCGGCCTGCAGCGGGTAGACGGGAACCACCTGCGGCAGCGCAACGACGAAGACCGCCGCATAGGCGACGGTGAACGCAACGAACCGGCTGCGCGTCAGCCAGCGCGCGGCCGGCACCGCACCCGCCGCGAGCGCGAAGAACACGACCGGCATCGCGTAGTACGACTTGCCTCCGAGGACGAAGTAGACGATCGGGACGGCGGCGACCGCGGCTCCGATCGGTCGCAACCTGTGGTCGCGCAGGAGGGTGACGACGCCGGCGACGGCGACCGGGACGGCGAACGGATTCGTCTGCAGCAGGAAGTCGACGAGGTACTGCGGCCGCGACTCGTCCGTGGCGCTCCCGGGGGGATGGAGGAACCAGTGCACGCTGATCCAGCCGTGACCCGCCTCCCAGAGGAGATTCGGCGCCATCAGCACCCCGGCTATGGCGACGGCGAGGACGAGGCCGCGGGACGCGAGCACGTCCCTTCGCCACAGGGCGAAGCCGGCGACGAGCAGGACGAGCACGACGGCGAGCGTGTACTTCGTCTCGAGGCCCATCCCGACTGCGACCCCGAGCGCAAGCCAAGAGCCGCGACCGAGGGCGAGCCGCAACGCCAGCCAGAGGACGAGCATCGTCGCCGTCTGGTCGAACGAGACCGGCTGAAAGAGCCCGTTCGTCGCCAGCAGGATGGGTGAGAAGGCGACGGTTGCGGCTGCGAGCGCCTGCGCCCGGCGACCGCCGCCGAGCTCCCGCGCGACGAGCGCGGCGAGCAGGATCGTCGCCGCGCCGGCGAGGATCGGGAAGGCGCGGAAGCCGACGAGGGACCAGCCGAACAGCACGCGCGCCGCCGCCGAGAGGAGCGCGGTGACCGGAGGGAACTCGACGTATCCGCCCTGCAGATGCCGACCGGCGACCGCGTAATAGAGCTCGTCGCGCTGCCAGCCGTACCGGCCGGCGAACGCGAAGGTGAGACCGCACTTCGCGACCAGCACGACGAGCAACGGCCGAACCGCGAGCGCAGGCAACCCGCGCGGCTCGGCGACGTCCTCGCTTGGCCCTTCCGCGGCAACAGCGGCGCTCATGAGATCACCGCATGAGCATCCCGCCAGCGGCGTGGAGCGTCAACGGTAGTGGTCCGCGAGCGCTACTCGGCGTCGACGATCCCCAAGCCCTCCACGAGCGTGAAGAAGGCACGAGCGAACGGCGAGGCCTCGCTGCGGGCGCGGACCTCGTCCCAGTCGATCTGCTCGCGCAGCGCCCGCGCGTAGCTCAGCAACTGCGCGAAGTCGGGCTCCTGCTCGGTGAGGGCCAGGAGCTTCGTCGCCATCACGTCCTCGAGCGAGAAGACGTGGATGCGCACCGAGGCGACCTCGAGCACGGGCGCCCGCTCGATCGTCTCGTCGGTGATCGGCCCGCCGGACGGCGCGAAGATGAGGTCGACGAGGGCGCCGTTGTCGTGCCACGCCTTGTACAGCCAGCCCTCGGGCGGACGCTCGGTTCGGAGGCCCGCCCGCTCCATTGCATCGAGCGCCGCGTCCGCGTCTTCCGGCTTGACCATGAAGTCGACGTCGTGCTCGCTCTTCGGGCCGCCGCGCGCCCAGGCAGCGAGCCCGCCGCCCAGGACGAAAGGGATTTCGTGCTGCTGGAGCGCTCCGGCGCCCGCTTTCATCGCGTCGAGTAGCTCCTCGAACGTCGGTTCGGGCATCCTGAGGTCGTTTCCGGTTTGTCCGATCGCGCAACATCTGGCCCCATGGTCCGCATAGCGGCAGCCGCCGATGTGCACGCCTCCGGCGCGAGTCGCGAGCGGGTCGAGCGCGGGTTCGCGGAGCTCGAGGGGGAGGCCGACATCGTCCTTCTCGCGGGCGACCTGACGACGAGCGGGGAGCCGGAACAGGCGGAGGTGCTTGCCGCGGCGTGCCGCCTCGTCGATGTGCCGATCTTCGCCGTCCTCGGCAACCACGACCATCACGCGGGGCGCACGGACGAGCTCAAGGAGGTGCTGGGCGGCGCCGGCGTGCGACTGCTCGACCGGGAATGTGCGAGTTGCGAGGTGGAGGGGCTGGAGCTCGGGATCGTCGGCACGAAGGGCTTCGTCGGCGGCTTTCCAGGTTCGGCGCTGCCGGACTTCGGAGAGCCGCTGCTCCGCCGCGTCTACGCCGAGACAAGCGCCGAGGCGGACGCGATCGCACGCGGGCTGCAGGAGATCGTCCACTGCGACATCCGGATCGTCCTCCTCCACTACGCGCCGGTCGTGGACACGCTCGAGGGTGAGCCGATCGGCATCCAGACGTACCTCGGGAGCGAGCGGCTCGCGACGCCGATCGCGGAATACGGCGCCGACCTCGTCCTGCACGGGCACGCGCACGCGGGTTCGTTCGAGGGCTGCATCGGCGACATCCCCGTCTACAACGTCGCCGTCCACGTCACCGGCAAGAACTTCTGGATCTTCGAGCTCGACGGCAGCGGCGTGCGCCGCGGCGGCGAGGTGGTCGAGGTTCGCGAGCCGCCTCAGTAGCTAGGTTGGCGGGATGGAGGGCCGGGTCGCACGGATCTCGATCGCTCCGGTGAAGTCGCTGCACGTCGAGAACCCGGACGAGGTGGAGCTCGGGCACGCGGGCGTCGCCGGCGACCGCCGCTTCTGGCTCGTCGACGCGGACGGCAGGCTCGTCAACGACAAGCGCCGACCACAACTCCTGCGCGTGCATGCCGAGTGGGACGAGGCGACGCGACGGCTCGGGCTCGCCTTTCCGGACGGCCGCCGTCTCGAGGGGATCGTCGAGCCGGGCGAGCCGGTGGACGCGATGCTGTACGGGCAACCGCATCCCTCCCGGGCCGTGCCGGGACCGTGGCAGGAAGCGCTGTCGGACTATGCCGGCGAGCCGCTGACGCTCCTCTGGTCGGAGAGCGGCGCGGTCGATCGCGGCGTCGGTGGCGGCGCGGTCTCCGTCGTCTCGCGTGGCTCGCTCGAGCGGTTGCGCGAGGAAGCCGGAGTCGCAGACCCCGTCGACGGCCGCCGGTTCCGGATGCTGTTCGAGATCGACGGGGTCGAGCCGCACGAGGAGGACGAGTGGATCGGCCGCCGCGTGGCGATCGGCGACGCTGTCATGGCTCCGGTCGGCGACGTGGGCCGGTGCGCCGTCACGACGAAGAACCCGGATACGGGCGCGACCGACCTCGACACGCTGGGGACGCTGGCCGCGTATCGCCGCGAGGGCCGCACGGAGCCGCTGCCGTTCGGCGTGCACGCCGCCGTCGTCCAGCCCGGCCGGGTGCGCGTCGGCGACACGGTGCGGCCGGTGCCGCTTCCGGTCCGGGCATAGCAGAGTCGCTATCCTCTGCCCATGGCGGCGAAGGCGCGTGCGGAGGGCAAGGGTCCGGTCGAGCGGCTGCACGAGCGCATCGTCGCGGGCGACCGCGGCTGGTTCTTCGCCAAGATCGCGGACCGAGTCGCTGAGAGGCGCGGGGCCATGGGCCTCTCGCAGCGCGAGCTCGCAGAGCTCTGCGGCACCACGCAGTCCGCGATCGCCCGGCTCGAGCGCGGCGGACGGCCCCCGCGCATCGACACCCTGCTCCGCATCGCCGACGCCCTCGACTGCGATCTCGTCGTCGAGCTCGAGCCCCGCAGCTGACCGTCGTCGCGGTCGCAGGCGACTCGATCTCGGCCGGCTCGCCGCTGTGGGATCCGGACCCGGCGGTTCGTGCGCGGATCGCCGCTCCCGACGAGCGGAGCCACTGGCAGTGGTGGGCGTCGCGCGCCGACCCGCGGCTCGAGTTCCGGACGACGGCGGTCTACGGCGAGCGCACCGACGAGATCGCGCGGCGGCTCGACCTCGTCCTGTCCGGCGCCGACGTCCTCGTCGTGCAGGGCGGCATCAACGACGTCGTGCAGCGAAAGCCGGTCGAGGAAGCCGCCGGGAACGTCGAGGCGATGCTCGCCCGCGGCCGTGCCGCCGGGCTCGAGCTCGCCGTCGCGGATGTGCTCCCGTGGAACAACGGAGACGAGCGCGCGGCGGCGGACATCGGGCGACTCAACGCGCTGATCCGAGAGCTCGCCGGTGAGGCAGGCGCAACGCTCCTGCCGTTCCACGACACGCTGGCGGATCCCGCCGAACCGCGCCGCATGCAAGACGGGCTGACCGACGACGGCGACCACCCCTCCATCGAGGGCCACCAACTCCTGGCGGAGCGTGCCTTCCGGTTACCAAGCAACAGCTTGAAGCAGAACTAGGCGAAGGGCCGGAGGCTAAGACGGCCGCGGAGCGGCGGCTTAGGCGGAGGCCGAACTGCGCTCGCGCCGGCCTCCGCCGCGCGCGAGCGCACCGGGTAGCCGTCTCGTCGAGAGCATCGAAAGGCAAGACAGCACGGAGCGGGCCGGAAACCGCGCTTTCCGGCGCGCGCAGTTCCTTAGTCCCAGCGAGCGAAGCGTCAGCTTCGCGAGCTAGACCTCGAGCTCCAACCCGTCGTAGGCGCGCTCGACGCCGTCCGGGAGGGGGAGCTCGTCCGGGCGGTGGATGATCACGAGCCGTCGCGCACCGGACGTCTCGTGCGCCTCCTGTGCCTCGTCCCACGTGAGGTGACCGCGGATTCCCTGCTCGGGCTGGGCGAGCGTCGCCTCGCAGAGGAAGAGGTCGGCCTGGCGCGCGAGGTGGATCAGGCCGGGGCAAGGCGCCGAGTCGGCGCTGTACGCGAGTGTCCGATCTCCGTCGGAGACGCGCAGCCCGTAGCTCTCGAGCGCATAGTGGAGCATGCGGTACGGGACGAGCTGGAAACCGGCGGCGGTGAACGGCTCTCCCTCCACGTACTCGTGCACGTCGAAGAGCTCGAGGATCGCATTCGCATAGAGAACGGGATCGAGGCCGTGGAGCGTCTCGCGGCCGCCGTGGGGAAGCCACAGCTCGGGCGGCTCCTGCTCGCGGCCCGCCCCGAAGAGGCCGCCGAATGCCCACGGCACGAGGTCGCCCCAGTGATCGAGGTGGAAGTGGGTGATCACGATCGCGTCGAGGCGCGGCCACGGCTCGAGCTTGCGAAGGCGGGGAAGCACGCCGGGCCCGCAGTCGAGGAGGAGCCGCCGCCCGTCCTCCTGGACGAGATAGCCCGACTGGGCGCCGCCCGGGTTGGGCCAGGCGGGCGAGCAGCCTACGACGTGGACGCGCATCCGCCTATCCTCGCTGCAATCGCCCGGTCCTCGCACGAAGAAGCGCAGCGTTGTATAACTCGCCCGTGCCCACAGCCTCCGCCGACACGCTGAGGAAGGTTCCCCTCTTCGCGGGCCTCGACCAGAAGGAGCTCGAGGTGATCGCGAGCAGCATGCGCGAGCGTCGCTACAAGGCGGGAGACACCATGACGAAGGAAGGGTCCAGCGGTGTGGGCTTCTTCGTGGTCGAGGAGGGCGAGGCCGAGGTGAGCGTCGCCGGAGAGACCAAGCCCTGGACGGTTGGCCCTGGCGACTACTTCGGCGAGATCGCGCTCATCAACGAGTCACCGCGCACCGCCACGCTGACGGCCAAGACGGACATGGTCTGCTACGGCATGACGCCGTGGGACTTCCGGCCGCTCGTCGAGAGCAACTCGGCGATCGCCTGGAAGCTGCTCAACGCCATGGCCGAAAAGATGCGCTAGGGCCGTCCCGGGCCGCTAGCCGCGCGCGAAGCGGCGGGCCCCGTAGTAGCTGGAGCCGTACCAGTCGCTGTCCATCGTCGTGATGCGGACGACGGATCCGGAGTGCGGCGCCTCGATGAAACGGTCGCCGCCCACGTAGATGCCGACGTGGCTGGCACCGGCGAAGAAGACGAGGTCGCCCGGACGGAGCCACCGGCGCGGCACTTGCCGGCCGCGCCAGACGTCGCCGAAGCTCGAGTGCGGGAGCGCGATGCCGAAGTGGCCGTAGACGAAGCGGACGAGCCCGGAGCAGTCGAACCCCGTGCTCGGCGAGCTACCGCCCCAGCTGTAGGGGACGCCGAGGAAGTGGCGGGCGTAGGCGACGACGCGACGACCGAAGGCCCGGCTTTCCTCGACCGGACTGTGCGACATCAGCTGTCGCCAGTTCACCGTCACCGGTGGAGGGTCGAGCGTCACGTGGTGAGTGCCGGTTCGCCTCGTCGTGCGGATCGCCCTTCCCTGCAGCGGACGCATGAGCGCGAGCACGAGGGCGAGCGCGATGGCGAGCAGCAGTATGAGAAGGCGGATCGGCCGCATGAGAATCGAAGGCTCCCGTCGATGGGCGCGGCCGTCGTAACATGCGGCCGCTCGCTTTCGGCGTGGGGGCTCAGTTGAGCACAGCCCGGGAAATCGCGTATCACCCGATAGGGGGCGACGAAGCAGCTTCCGGCAGGTTGGCGCAGGTTCGGCGAAAAGTCCTTACAGCTCTCTTTGGCCGCCGCCGCAGGCTCAGCTCTTCGCCCGGGCAAGCGCGGCGCGTACCTTCGCGAGCAGCTGGGGCGTGGTCGGCCAGCCCTTCACGGCGATGTCCTCGTAGAAGAGGAACCGTCCCGAGCCGGACACGAGCTCGAGCCAGGGCGAGTCCTGCACGCGGTACCCGTCAGCGACGCGACCGCTGTTCTCGACGCCGATCGGATACGAGAGCGGGCGCGGCAGGCTCCGCAGGAAGCTCGGCAGCGCTCCCGGGGCGCGCTCGACCCCTCCCTCGTCGACCGCGACGAGGGGCGGAAGCCCCGCGCGTCTGGCAGCGGCCTGGTAGTGGTTGAGCCCTTCCAGAGCGGCGGTGAGATTCGACGTCTCGGTCTCCCACGTGTCGAAGAAGAGGACGAGGTGCGGCCCCGAGCCCGGACCGAGCCGAACGGTGCCTCCGCCGGGACGCGGAAGGGTGACGGCCTTGCGCGGGCCTAACAGACTGATCGGGGCCAGAGACTGCGTGGCGTGCAGCTGTGGGCGACCGGGCAGCAGCGCGGAGAGACTCTGCGCGATCTCGTACGCGAGCTGGTTGACGCTCGAGTACGCCATCGGCGTTATGTAGAGGCGAGAGAAGCGGCCGCGCGCGTCGATGACGTACGTCGCCGGTGTGTGGTCGATGGCGTCGTTCACCACTGCCGCCTCGATGCCGTAGGCGCGCCAGACGCGCTTCAGCTCGGGCAGCGAGCCGGTCAGGAAGTCCCACTTGTGCAGCATCCCGTGTGCTCGCGAGTACGCCCGCACCCACTTGACCTCGGTGGCCTCGGGGTTGGCGCCGATCCCGAGCAGCTGGACGCGGGAGGCCGCGGCCGGCCCGAGCAGTTGCTTCGCGTGCAGCAGTGCGGTCGTCGTGAGCGGGCAGATCGTCGTGCACTCCGGATCGTTGAACGAGAGCACGACGACCTTGCCGCGGAACGAGCTCAGTGAGACGCGCTTGCCGAACTGGTCGGTCAACGTGAAGCCGGGAGCGGCGCCGCGGAGGGCGGTGCCGGGGTCGAGTCGCGGGTTGGAGACCGCGACCGACGGTGTCGTCAGCACGGGGCTCGCGGGCGCACTCGAGGAGTGGACGATCGAGATCGCGGCGCCGGCGCCGACGCCGACGAGGAGCGCGATCCCCAGGACGATCCAGTGCAACCGGCGAGACACGCTTCCCAAGTATGGCAGCGCGGTGATGGGCGCTATACGCTCTTCGGCCGTGGCTGTCAGCTCGTCACTCAGCGCCACCGGAGTCCGCTGGGATCTGAGCGATCTCGAGCCGGACGCCGACCAGGCGCGCCGGGAGTGGGACGATCTGCTGGCGCGCGCCCGCGACTTCGCGGAGCGGCGGCGCGGCGCGATCGGGCGGGCCGGAGCGCAGGCGCTGCGCGAGCTGCTCGACGAGCTCGACGCGCTCGCGCAGGACATCTCGCGCGTCCACTTCTATGCGACGGCCCGCGAGCACACCGAGGCGACGGATCCCGAGAGCAACGACCTGGCGACGCTCGCCCGCGACCGGGCCTCGGACCTCGAGAGCCTTCTGCTCTTCGTCGAGCTCGAGTGGCTGGCGCTCGAGGACACCGAGGCGGATGCGCTGCTCGCAGACGTGGAGCTCGAGCCGTACGTGCATCGGCTGCGAGTGGCGCGGGAGGAGAAGCCCTATGTCCTGCCCGAGGGCGAGGAGCAGGCGCTCAGCGCCCGCCGTCCGGCGATCTCGGCCTGGGAGGCGCTGCACGGCCGTGAGCTCGCGACGCTGACCGTCGAGTTCGACGGGGGCGAGGGGCCGGAGCCGCACACGATCGACCGCTTGCTCTCCTACGTCCACCATCCCGACCGCGAGCTGCGGCTCGCGGCACTCGACGTGCTCTACGAGGCGTTGGAGGGTGTCGCGGACGTGCAGGCGGCCTGTTACGACGCGCTCGTCGGCGACCGGCTCTCCCTCGACCGGCTGCGGGGGATTCCCGACGTGATGTGGCCGACGAACCAGCGCAACGAGCTCGACGGCGTGGTGGTCGAGGCGATGATGGCCGCGATCGAAGAGCATCACCCGCTCGGCCGGCGCTGGTTCGTCCGCAAGGCCGGGGTGCTCGGGCTCGACCGCCTGCTGCTCGCCGACCAGTACGCCCCGATCGGCAGCGACCGCCGCGTCGAGTGGCGCGAGGGGGTCGCAATGGTCGAGGATTCGTTGCGCGACTTCGAGCCGCGCCTGAGCGAGATCTTCCGCACCTGCCTCGACCGCGGGCACGTCGACGCGGAGCCGCGCCCGGGCAAGGTTGGCGGCGCGTACTGCAACTCGGTCTCGAAGACCGTCCTTCCATACGTCCTCCTCAACTACACCGACCAGCTCCGCGACGTCGTGACGCTCGCCCACGAGTTCGGCCATGCGGTGCACGGGACGCTCTCGCTCGAGCGGCAGACGTATCGCTCGTACCACACCGGCCTCGCGCTAGCCGAGGTGCCGTCGACGTTCGCGCAGCTCCTCGCGGTCGAGCGGCTGATCGAACAGGAGGAGGACACGGCGACGCGAGTCATGCTCCTCGCAGATCGCGCCGAGAGCGCGATGGCGTCGATCTTCCGCCAGACGATGATGGCGCGGTTCGAGCAACGGGCGTACGCCGTGCGCGGCGAGGGGAAGGCGCTGACGCGCGACCGGCTCGCGGTGATGTGGATGGAGGAGAACGAGCGCTACTACGCCGACTCGCTCGAGCTGCCCGAGGGCTACCGGCTCGGCTGGTCGTACATCCCGCACTTCATCCACGTCCGCTTCTACACGTACGCCTACGCGTTCGCGCACCTCATCGCGTTCTCGCTCCTAGCGCGCTATCGCGAGGATCCCGAGCGGTTCGTGCCGGCCTACCTCGATTTCCTTGCGAGCGGTGCCTCGCGCTCGCCGCAGGACCTGCTCGCGCCGCTCGGCGTCGACCTCCGCAACCCTCAGACGTGGGCGCACGCGTTCGCCGAGTTCGATCGCTGCATCGTGGAAGCCGAAGAGGCCGTGGACCTGCTGGACGTCGCGTCCTAGCTACGCCGCCGCGTAGCCCTCGCGGCGCAGGAGCTCGCGGGCTCTCCCGGCGTTGTCGGCGCCTGCGACGAGGATGACGAGCACGCCGCCGTACTCCGGCGAGACGTGGCGGAGCTCGAAGTCCTCGAGGTTGATCTGGGCCGCGCCGAGGATCTGCGTGATCCGCGCGAGCACACCCGGCTGGTCGGGGACGCGAACGCGGATCCGGTTCAGCTGCGCCGGCTCGGTGCCGTAGGCGAACGACTCCAGCCGCTCGCGCGCTGCCGCGGCCGTGGCGATCGAAGCTTCGAGCGACCCGCGGTCGCTCGTCCGGATCGCCTGTTCGAGCTCGTCGAGCGAGGCGCGGAAGCCCGAAAGGGCCGTCGCGATCTCGTCGGCGTTTCCGAGGAAGATGTCGCTCCAGACAGCCGCGTTCGCGCCGGCGAGCCGCGTCATCTCGCGAAGCGACGCGCCTGCGAAGACGAGTGGCGCATCGTCACCCTCCGCCGCCTCGGCGACGCGCAGCATCAGCAGGTTCGCCAGCGCGTGGGGGAGGTGGCTGGTCAGCGCGAGCAGGCGGTCGTGCGCCGGTGCGTCAGTGCGGACTGCGCGCGCGCCGAGCGACGCGACGAACCGCTCCACGAGCTCGACGCTCGCCGGCGAGGAGGCATCGGTCGGCGTCAGGAACCAGGTCGCCGCGTCGAAGAGATCCGCGGCGGCGCGGGCCGGACCGCCGGAGGCGCCGCCCGCGACCGGATGGCCCGGGACGAAGCGTCGATCGGCGATCGAAGCGAGCGGGCGCTTCGTCGAGGCGACGTCCGTGACGACGGCGTCGGCGGTGGCGTCGAGCACCTCTCGAACGACGGCGGGAGCGGCGCCGACCGGCACCGCGACCACGACGAGCTCCGCGTCCGCGACCGCCTCGGCGAGCGATGCCGCCGGCGCCACGGCGCCGCGCGTCGCGGCGTCGTCGAGCACGCCTCGATCCGAGTCGAATCCGCGACAGCGGGTGCCGGTGCGGCCGGCGGCGAGGGCGACGGACGTCCCCACGAGGCCGGTGCCGACGACGGCGAGACGTTCGACCGCGCGGCCGCGCTCGGGCGGGCTGCCGGGCGCAGCCGGCGCGCGGCGCTCGGCCGCGACCTCCTGCTTGAGCACGTCGAGGACGGCCGAGAAGATCGACGTGACTCCGCGCTCGGAGAGGGGACCGGGGTTCGACGCGACGAGCGTCTGCAGCAGCTCCGCCTCCCGTTCGGGGTCGATCCAGCGCTCGCCGGCCGCGTCCTTGTAGTCGCGGACGGAAGCGACGAGCTCGAGCCGCCGGTTCAACAGCTCGAGGACGCGGCGGTCGAGCTCCGAGATCTCCTTCCGGAGTCCCTCGAGATCGCTCACGCTCAATTCCCGCTCCGGCGCCGGCAAAGCCGGCACCTCCGCTCTTTGGTGAGCTCCGGCAAGCCTACGCTCACGTGTGCCGCTCCCCGGCTTCCACCGCGACCTGCAGTCGGTTCGCCGGCGGCGCGAGCGGGCAGACCCAGCCCGGGTCGTACGAGCAGGACGGGTTGTAGGCGAAGTTGAAGTCGAGCACGAGCCGCCCATCCTCTTCCCCGAGATCCGCACCCTTCACCGTGTCGAGCACGTAGCGGCCGCCACCGTACGTCTCGGTGCCGCCCGTCGTGTCGCGGAACGGTAGGAAGATCCCGCCGCCGTAGCCTTCGAGCCAGTAGACCTCGAGCGAGAGCGGCTCACCGGCGAGCTCGAAGCGCGCGCGCGCAAAGGGCCGGAAGAGCATGGGCTCCACCCCGCTCGTCGCAACCGGCTGGGGCGGCGCCTCGACGTCCTCGAGGTCGGCGAGGACGCGTGCCACCGGGTCGTAGGGAAAGTAGGTGAGGCCGGTGTAGCCGGGGTGGGGCGACTGCGGGTGCGCGCGGAACAGCTCGTCTCGCGTCTCCCGCCACAGCTCCCAGCCGTCCTCGGGGCTCGACGCGCGGACCGCCTCGTAGAGGGCGAAGACGCGCCGCTTCCAGTCGAGCAGCGCCAGGGTGTCGGCGGCAGCCATGGCCCCGACGCTACCCGGCGAGCTCCTGCATGCGCTCGACGCCGCGACGCAGCGACGCCTCGTCGAAGAGGTACGGAGCAGCGTTCGCGACGAAGCGCAGCGGCCCGTTCAGCTCGGCGCTGCCGGCGGCGGCGTTCGCGAGGTAGCGGACGGGGATCTCGTGGCAGACGACGAACGTCGTCGCCTCGTCGCGCGCGAGCAGCCGCTCGAACGCACCGGCGTAGCGAAGCGCGGCCTCGTCGAGGCTCTCGCCGCCGGGGAACCGCTCCTTCCGGTTCGTGTGCGCCGGCGCCGTCCGATACGCGTCGAGCGACTCGCCTTCGAGCTCCCCGACGCGGACGTCCCCGAGCTGATCGTCGACGAGGTGGGGAACATCCCGGTCCGCGAGCGCGATGTTCGCCGTCTGCAGCGCACGCGGAAAGGGCGAGACGACCACGAGGTCGAGCGGGAAGGCGGCGAGCTGTCCCGCGAGGCGTTCCGCCTCCTCGATCCCCTGTTCCGAGAGGCCCCGGTCGAGCGTCGGGTCGCCGTTCACGACCTTGTCGACGTTGAAGAGCGACTGTCCGTGCCGCGCGACGAGGAAGAGCCGCATCGTGAGAGCCTAGGCCGCGGCCGACCCCTGTGGCGCAGCGTCCCGCACGCACACCACCGGAGCCGACCGCATGCTCCGGCGCTGGTTTCCGTTCAGGCGCGTCCCAAACTCGTAAAACGCTTCAGCCCGCTCTCCCGGCGGAAGAGCAGCCAGTCGGCCACCGCCCCGACGGCCCACACGACGACCGTTCCGCCGACGAGCGTCCAGAAGCCGTCGATTCGCAAGCCGCCGATGATCGCGTCGGTCAGCCAGAGGATGAACATCGCCACGAAGAACCAGGCGACTCCGAGCGTGAGCAGCGCGAGCGGGAAGGTAAGGAGCTTCAGCACCGGCTTGACGAACGTCGCGAGCAGCCCGTAGACGAGCGCCGCGAGGACGAGCGTCCCCGCCGACCCGCCGACCGTGATCCCGGCGAAGATCCACGCTGCAACCGCGAGGGCTGCGGCGTCGACCGCCCAGGCGATCAGGAGGCGAAGGAGGTACGGCACGTGGCGATCGTAACGATTCACGTCGGCGTCGATCAGCAGAGGCAAGTAGCGTCCACTCGCAACAAGGAGGCTGGATTTGTATCGGCAACGAATGCGCCAGCAGGTTCTCTACGGACAGTTCCGCGACTACATGGCCGTTGCCGGGGAGCTGATCGCGGCCCGACGCAAGCGCGGGCTGGTCGAGCCGACTCTGTGGGCACCCGCCTTCGGCACGGCCAACGAGGTCGTCTGGGAGCTCGACTATCCCGATCTCGCCACGTTCGAGCGGGATAACGAAGCCTTCTACTCGGATACCGAGGCGATGGAGCAGTGGCGCCGGCTGTGGCAGCACACCGTCCAGGGCTCGACCCATGACGAGCTCCTGACGGAGGCCCCACGCATGGCTTAGCGCGCCGCCATGTTCAGTGGGCCGGGCAGGGATCGAACCTGCGACCTTGGGATTAAAAGTCCCCTGCTCTACCAACTGAGCTACCGGCCCACGTCGGGCGAGCGTAGCGCCGCGCCGTAGGATCTGGTCGTGGCGGACTTCCCATACGAGACGGAGTTCCCGTCGCTCGACCTCGACCGGCCCGAGGACGGGATCCTGCGGCTGACGCTGCGCGCCCCGGGACGGCTCAACGCCGTGAGCGAGGCCCAGCACGGCGAGCTCGCGCGCGTCTGGCAGGCGATCGGCCAGGACGAGGACACGCGGGCGGTGCTCGTCCGCGGCGCCGACGGCGCCTTCAGCTCCGGCGGTGACCTCGACCTCGTGCTCGCGATCGCGGACGACGCCGACACGCGGCTGCGCGTCTTCCACGAGGCACGCGACCTCGTCTACAACATGCTCGCCTGCCCGAAGCCGATCGTCTCCGCGATCACCGGCCCCGCCGTCGGCGCCGGGCTCGTGGTCGGCCTCCTCGCGGACGTCTCTCTCGCGAGCCCGAGGGCGCGCATCGTCGACGGCCACACGAAGCTCGGCGTCGCGGCCGGTGACCATGCGGCGATCGTCTGGCCGCTCCTGTGCGGCATGGCCAAGGCGAAGTACCACCTGCTGCTGTGCGAGGAGGTCGACGGCGCCGAGGCGGAGCGCATCGGGCTCGTCTCGCTCTGCGTGCCGGAGGGGGAGCTCGAGGAGCGCGCGCTGGAGATCGCGCGGCGGCTCGCATCCGGCTCGCAGGCCGCGATCTCGCACACCAAGCTGGCGCTCAACGAGTGGCTGCTCCGGGCCGGGCCGATCTTCGACGCCTCCCTGGAGCTCGAGTTCCTCGACATGACCGGTCCGGACGTGCGCGAGGGCGTCGCCGCCGTACGCGAGAAGCGGCCGCCGCGGTTCGCGTCGTGAACGAGGCCCGGCTGCGCGCCGTGCTCGGCGAGCCCACGGAGCTCGTCCGGAAGAAGATCGCCGATCGGCTCAACCCGCTCACGCGGCAGTTCGTCGAGCGCTCGCCGTTCGTCGTCGTCGCGACCGGGCGCCCGGACGGCGGTCTCGACGTCTCGCCGCGCGGCGACCCCGCCGGCTTCGTCCGCATCCTCGACGAGCGGACGCTTCTCCTGCCCGACCGGCCCGGGAACAAGCTCGCCGACTCGCTCACGAATCTCCTCGCGGACGACCGGATCGCGCTCCTCTTCCTCATCCCCGGCGTCAACGACACCTTCCGCGTCAACGGCCGCGCCCGGATCGTCGACGAACCCGACCTGCTCGCCGAGAGCGCGGTCGAGGGGAAGGCGCCGCAGCTCGGGATCCTTGTCCAGGTCGAGGAGGCGTACACGCAGTGCCCGAAGGCGCTGCTCCGCTCGGAGCTCTGGAACCCCGAGCGGCACGTCGACCGCTCGGAGTTGCCCGCCTCCGGCGAGATCCTGCGCGCAGTCGCGAACCCGGAGCTCGACGTCGAGGAGTACGAGGAGGCGCGCGCCGAGCGGTATCAGCGCCGCGAGGGGTTCTACTAGCGCTGGCGCTCCCAGGCGTCGAGCAGCTGCTCCACGTTCCGCCGCTGGTCGTCGCTGAACTCGAACCCGGCAAGGAGGCGTCGAGCCTCGTTCACGTCGTCGTTCTCGACCGCGGCCTCAAGGTGCTCGCGCATCGGGATCGGCTGCCGCAGCTGCCGCCGCAGCCAGCGGAGGAGGCTCACCTGCGCCGCTTCCACGGGTTCAGTCTCGCACTGTCCGATGGGTGGTGTGTGGCTCGAACACGCAACCTCCTGCTTGTACGAGCTTCGTCGGGGCTGCGGCCGGAAGACGTTTTACCGCTTCCCGAGCGGGATTGGAGGCTGCTCGCGGGTCGATGCTTAGCCTCCCTGCGTTCCTGCCTTTACCGACTGGGTCGATCCTCCCCGGCGATGTCCATCCCAGCGGGAAGGAGAACACGTTGAAAGGTAAGGCGCTCATGCTGATCCTTTCGGTGTGCGTGGCTGCGGTCGTAGCCCTCCGCACTCCCGCGCTCCGGCCGGCGTCGGCACAGGCAACTCACAAGGCCGCGCTGGTGACGACGACGATCCCAGGTCTCGACCCACAACTCCAGGTACGTCCTCAGCGCGAAGACCGCGAAGTGAGGGGTCGTGATCTTCAAGATCACAAACCCCGCCTCGGAGCCCCACGACTTCACCATCAGGGGCCGCACCACGCGGCTGCTCACCACCGGCCAGTCGGCAACGCTGCGGGTCGCGTTCCTCCGGAAAGGCCGATATCCGTACAAGGACACGTTCGACCACCACGCCCAATTCGGCTGTAGGGGCGTCTTCACGATCAGTTAGCCGAATGCCGCCGCCGGCCTTGAGAGAAACCCGTCCTTTGCGGCGGGTTTCTCATGGGCGGTGCGTGGCTCGAACACGCGACCTCCTGCTTGTAAGGCAGGCGCTCTCCCAGCTGAGCTAACCGCCCGGGTGCGCCAAATGTACCGCTACGCCTCGTCGAGCTTCAGCGCGGCGGAGTTGATGCAGTAGCGGAGCCCGGTGGGGTGCGGGCCGTCGGGGAAGACGTGGCCGAGGTGACCGCCGCAGCTCGCGCACAGAACCTCAGTCCGCACCATCCCGTGGCTCGCGTCGACCTCCTCCTCGACCGCCTCTTCACCCGCCGGCGCCGAGAACGCCGGCCAGCCGCAGCCGGAGTCGTACTTCGCGTCGGACTCGAACAGCTCCACGCCGCAGCCGGCGCAACGGTAGGTGCCCGGCTCGAAGACGTGGTCGTACTCGCCGCTGAACGGCGCCTCCGTTCCCTTCTGGCGCAGCACCTGGTACTGCTCGGGCGTCAGCTGCTCGCGCCACTCCTGCTCCGACTTCTCGATCTTGGGCATGAAAGGAGCGTAGCCGCGGCGCTGAGGTGTGAGGTGCCCCCAACGGGATTCGAAGCTGCCTGCAAATAGGCACTTCTTGGGTGGCCGTGCACGCACCGGTGCACGCACGCGACGGGCATGAACGGGCACGCATGAGTGCGAATCCAGCTGCCGGCGGCTTTCTAGGGCGCCGGGTAGCTCCCTCTAGCCGGGATCGGCCTCCGTCTCCTGAATGTCGCCTTCCTGCGCGCCCGGCGCTTCGTCCTGGAAGAGCGCCACATAGGGCGTGTAGCTGAAGATCCGGTCGCGCTTTCTGCCCGTGATCTCGTCGAGCACGCCGAGGCTCTCGAGTTGCTCGACGAGTCTGTTGGCGGTGACGAAGGAGATTCCGAGGCTGTCCTTGACGAGGTTGACGTGCACAAGCGGTCTCTCGAAGAGGAGGTCGAGCAGTCGGAGGCCGTTGACCCCGGCCGTCTGCTCCTGGACGCGGTGCCGGTGCTCTTCGCGGAGGTCGAGGATCGCGCGTGCAGTTGCGGCTCGCCTCCTCGGCGGTCTCGCCACGCCGGTGAGGAAGAAGCGCAGCCAGCCCTCCCAGTCGCCCGCGTTCCGGATCGCCATGAGGCGGTCGTAGTACTCGGTCCGGTTGCCGCTTGAGGTAGAGGCTGAGGTAGAGCAGCGGCCGGTGGAGCACTCCGCCGGTGCACCAGCAGGAACGTGATCAGCAGTCGGCCGACGCGGCCGTTGCCGTCGAGGAACGGGTGGATCGTCTCGAACTGGGCGTGGGCGAGGCCGGCGTCGGATCGAGCAGCGGGCAGCTCGCTCGTCGTGGAGGAAGCGCTCGAAGTTGTGGAGCGCCTCCGTCATCTCGTGCGACTGGCGGCGGCACGAAGGTCGCCTTCTGCAAGCGTCGCGTCCGCCGGGCCGATCCAGTTCTGCGATCGTGCGGAACTCGCCGGGGAGGCGGTGAGCCCGCGACCGCCGGACAGCAGCTCGCGGTGGATCTCCCGGATCAGCCGCAGCGAAAGCGGCAGGTCGCTCAGCCGATGCAGGCCGTAGTTCATGGCCGCACGTAGTTGACGACCTCGTCGACGTCCTGGGGTAGCGGCGCCAAGCGGGACGCGGGCTCCAGCTCGACGGCGAGCAGATCCTCGAGGGTGCTCTGCGTGCCCTCGATCTGCGAGCTGAGCACCGCCTCGCGGCGGACGTACATGTAGACGAAGAAGTCGGGGTTCGGGAACCGTCTGGATGACGCCGTCGAGCCGACCGACAGCCTGGTCTGCGCGCGAGAGGAGACGTCTGCAGACCCTCGAGCGCGAGCGGGGGTCGGGGGGAAGCGGCGCGGGGATGAACGCCGAATAGCCGGTGCGCTGTTTCACGTAGCGGCCAGCTCGTGTACTAGCGGGGGCCATCGTTCTCCTTGGTTAGCTGAGCCTCAATAGCGAACCAACCGGACGAACCTTATTTTAGAGAAGGGGCCAGACGTAAAATAACGCGAGAGTGGCGCAGCCGCTAATTCATTCGCCGACGCTACCGACTGGCGAGCTGGACGCAGGCGTGCTCGGCTTCGAGCGCTTCGAGCCACTCGACATTAGTCGCATCCCGGAGCCGGTCGTCAGCTTGTGGTCAGCGCTGCTCGAGCAGCGCCGCGTAGTCGAGTTCGCGGCCGTCGACGAGAACGTGCGTATAGGTGTCGCTCGTCACCTTGAGGGACCGCTGTCCCACGAGCGCGCCGATCTCCGCCCAAGTCCGCCCCTGCCGGTGGAGGAGGCTGATTCGGCGGTGGCGGAGGTCATGCGGCGACCACAGTAGGCACACCGGCCGCGCGGCATGCCTTGGCGATGCTCGTCCTGATCGCGTCAGCGCCGCTCGACGCGAACAGGCGCGCTTCGGGATCGCGATCTTCGCGCGGCGGCATCGTGCGCTCGATCGCTTCGGCAAGGACGTCCGGGAGATCGACCCAGAGCGCTCGCCCGGTCTTTGATGCGGCCGCACGGAGACGGACGCGACGGCGTGGCTCGTCGTAGTCGCCGACCAGGACGTCGTGTCGATGCTCGAAACGCGCGCACCCGACCAGTCGAGCCAGAGCAGTGCGAGCCGGTGCTTCGACGGCAGCAGCCGGTGAACACGTCGAGCTGTCTGCGCTCGGCGGCTCAGGCTCGCGAACCTCGCCGCGCGGCAGCCGCACCCGAAGCTTGTCCCGCACCGGGTTGCGGCTCGACGCCGGCGAAGTCGAAGACGCAGGCGAGGTGGGTTACGGCCTTGCGGATCGTCTCGCGCTTGTACCCGCTGGCGTGGAGCTGCGACGACCGCGTCGGCGATCTCCTGCGCCGTGAACCTCGACTCGCCGTTCTGCTTCGAGCACGCCGAGGATCAGATTCAGCGCCGTACCGATGTTCACGCGCGTCGCCTCGGCGATGTCGATCCGCGAGGCGCGATACGCGGCGCGCAGCTTCAGCGAGCGTCGGCGCGTGGTCGGGCTCGCCCTCCAGCGCCGACAGATCCGGAACACGCATCGCGGCGAGCTCGCCGCCACCCAGCGCCGCCGCTCGAGAGCTTCCCGCGTGGTCGGAAGCTGCCGGCGTAGCGTGGCATGCTCTCCCGGCCGCCGAGCCGGAAACGGACGAGGTACCGCTTGCGCCGCCGGGCGTCGGCCGCGCGACGATCCAGCACTGGCACCGTTCGACCGTACGGGCGCGGACCCGGTCGTCGCGGAACGTGTGCGCTCGAGGAGCTCGAGGTATCCTCGGCGCGGACCATCGGGCGCGAGTAGCCCGGAAGCGCGACGACAGGCAGGGCCCGGAACACCGCGTCGACGGCGCGGCGCTCGAGACCGAGCTGGCGAAGGTGCGTGCGCGTCAGCAAGGCGCCCGGCGTCCTGAGCAGTTCCGACGGCGGATGACGATCGGCGAAGGCGCGGGCCTACCTCGCTCCGGCGCCCGCGGCGCCGGTGGGACTCCGACGTGCCTTCCATCTCGAGCTCGGAGCTGCTGCGCGTCGCCTTTCCGCGCCATGCGAGATATGTAACAGATATGTCACTCATGCGCGTAACGCACCAGGCGAGTACAATACGTGCATGACGAGCGGGACGCTGATCCGGCAGGCGCGGACCCGGGCGGGGCTCTCGCAAGGGGAGTTGTCGCAGCGAAGCGGCAAGGATCGGGCGCAGATCGCGCGCTGGGAACGCGACGTCGTGTACGCCGAGCCTCGAGACGCTGCGCGAGCTGTTGCAGGCCTGCGGCTTCGATCTCGACCTGTCGCTGGTGCCGTACCGCGGCCGCGACGCGCAGCTGGAGGCGCGGCTGGAGAAGGCGTTGGAGCGGACGCCGCAGGAGCGGCTGCAGGCGATGCTGGAGGCGCGTCGGCGCTGATGGCTGGCGAGTTCGACCCGTACGCGCTGCTGCAGGCGCTCGAGCGGCAGCGGGTGACCTACGTCGTCATCGGCGGCCTCGGTCGCGTGCTCCACGGATCGGGCGAGGTCACGAACGGGTTGGACATCGTGCCGTCGACGCGGGAGGAGAACCTGCGCCGTCTCGGACTCGCCCTGGAGGACCTGAACGCGCGCCGGCCTGATGGTAAGCCGCCGTCGTGGCGCGCGACCTGGTAGGCCGCGGCAGTGCTCGAGCTCGAGACCGACGCGGGTGAACTGAAGATCGTGCCCGAGCCAGCCGGCACACACGGATACGACGACCTGCGGCGGCGCGCCGAGCGGCCGCCGCTAGGGCAGGGGCTGCGGCCGGCGGTCGCCTCGCTCGACGACCACGCGCGGATGCTGGCCGCGCTCGACCGCGAACAGGACCACCAGCCGCTCGCCGTCCTGCAGCGGCTGATCGAGCTGGAGCAGGTCTCCGCCGAGCTCCCGCGATCGAGCTCTGGCGGCTCGTCAGCGCACTGAGACGCTCTGCTCCGTACAGGAATAGCAGGCGTGACACAGATGCACCAAGGTGCAAAACCGTCCCATCATTTGTGTACGCTTGTACGGCATGTCGCGCCGCCGCCAGCAACGACGCAACGACAAAGCGCGCCGCCATCTCCAGCCGATCCACGAGCCGAAGGGCCGTTCGAGTCGTCGCCGCTGGCCGCGCTCCGCGGGTCGTCGTGCGCGAAGCGAACCACGTCGAACGGCTCGCCTATACCCGCAGCCAGGCCGCCCAGGCGCTCGGCATCAGCCGCTCGACACTCCGCCGCCTGCTGCCATACATCGAGACGATCGAGATGCCCTGGGGCACCAAGCTGATCCCTGTCGACGACGAACTCGAATTGCAGTCGAACGGCGACGGGTGGCA